>CAYXIH010000156.1:0-1543 GCA_964465155.1 uncultured Sphaerochaeta sp. | reverse complement strand
GTACCTCATCCAGCAGGCGGTCCATGTAGTTGTTGATCCACTGCTCCTTTGCAGGCAGTACCCGGCGGAGCTCGGACAGGACATTGAGGAGGATCATGGGACCACCAAAGCCGATGGATGGCTCATTCTCCTGGTTGAACTTGGGAACCAGGATGCCCGGGGTGCTTCTGATCTGCTCTACCTTCTGCAGGAGTGCAAATGCCTTGTCGGCGTAGCTCATGTCCCCGGTTGCCTCCGCATAGGCGGCGAACCCGATGATCGCGAATGTCTCGCTGAAGAAGTACCGCAGCCGCTTGATGACCGGCTTGCCGTCCTGCGTGACACGGAAGAACATCCTGCCGTCGGTGTCGAAGCAATGGTCCTCCAGGAACTTCACGAGGCTCTTCGCCGCCTCGAGGTATTCGGGGCGTGGCGCTATGGTCCGGTATGCCGTGGCGAATGTCCATAGTGCACGTCCTTGGAACCAAACCGACTTGTCGGTCTCCAAGACCGAACCGTCCCGGTCAAGGGCGGTAAGGATCCCGCCATAGGTATGGTCCATCCCATGGTCTAGCCAGAAGGGGAGGACTGACTCGGTCAGTTGCTCGTGATAGAGGCTTCTGATCTGCTGTAATGACTGCTGCATCTGTTTGCTCCTTGCAAAAGCGTGTGAACTTGAATACAAGTAATATCATGCTACGGTCAAATTTTTGTGCTGTCAATGTGCCATCGTCCCAAATTTATACCATGGTGATTTCTTGAACTCAAACAACGACTGCTTGTCGATAGTCAAAATTGTGGTATACTAGTTATATGAGCCAGAAACAGCAAGTATCAGTTGAAGAAATAGTGGATTGTATCCGTGCCAGGATCCTCAATGGCGAGTGTGCCCCCGGAGAAAAGCTCTCTGAGAACAAGCTCGCCAAGGAGTTCAATTGCTCCCGCACCCCAGTGCGTGAGGTCATCAAGCGCTTGGAGCAGGACAATCTCGTCTCCGTCCAACCATATTCTGGTTCCTATGTGAAGGCTCTCTCCGATACTGAGAACCGTGAGCTGACGGAAGTCCGTGCCTCATTGGAGTCCCTGGCGTTCCGCTTGGCCTGTGAACGCAAGGCCGATACCACTGAGTTCAAGCAACTGCTTGAAAGAATGGAAGATATTCTCAATGCGGAGCATCCTGACTTTGTCGAGTATGGAAAGGTCCATTACCAGTTCCATATGGCGCTCATCGAGTTGTCCGGGAATGCAACCCTCATCGACATGTACAAGCGAATGAACCTCAATACCGCCAGCAAGCTATTCTACTACAAGATGAACAAACTTGAGATCCTCATCACCGAGCAGGAGCATGAGGCCATCGTCATGGCCCTGACCCTTGGCGACGTGGACGCCGGCCAGCAGTTCATGTTCAACCACCTATGGAAGAAACGGGAACGCCTGAAGCGGAAAAAATGAGCTGTAGCCTCTGAAAAACTCCCCAAACCGTTTGATTCGAAAAAAATGTGCACGCAATGAAAAATAAAGTTTGACAGAATGCAAACTGCAAACTAGTATACAAGAAGAA
>CAYXIH010000155.1:0-1620 GCA_964465155.1 uncultured Sphaerochaeta sp. | reverse complement strand
CATGGGCAACCGGATTTAGCACTAGTTTTTAATGCCAAGTCCTAAAGTCAGGTTTCATGGACCTGCTTTCCCCCTTATGTTTTTGTCGTAAATAACATTATAGAGGATTGCCAGGTCCATTTCCATATATTTCGCCCAACCTGGGCCTATTTTGGACAAAACCGTGCATCCGAGTGCTCTCCCGAGTGCTTGGTACAGGGGAAATTACAAGGCTTTTGCTATTTTGCAAGAGCCTCCTATGTCAACCAGATTTCCAACCAGATATCCAACTCTATTTACAACCAGCGACAGGGGCTTCTGGACAACTTGGCCTCCAGCGTGGGTGCCTTGGAATATGCGGATGTACAAACCTTGGAAGATATCCGCATGTTGTTCCAATACAAACCAACACAACGATACACTATCGTGCTGTGTGACTCGCAAGGAAGGTTCTTCGACCTGGACGGAAATCCGTTTCCCCTGAGAAACGATGGTGCAATCGGGGAGTTGCTGATATCGGGGAAGTCTCAGTACATCTTTGAGAAATCCACCAATGGTAATGAGTATTGGATATTTGGCAAGGCTATTTCTCCGAAGAAGCTAGTTGAAGGGGATGTCGTGGCCCTCTTTGAATTGTATGACGTAAAGCAGTTCGAGTCGACCCTCAGCCTGTCCCTGTTCGATGACCTGGCTGAGGGAATGATCATCAGCAACACGGGCGTTATCAATCTGAGGCAATCCAATTCCTCCATGGGGTTTGGATACAACGCGCTTTCATCCATGGTCAATCTCGGACTACCAGAAGATATTGCATCAGATATCAAATGGAATATGCTGCGTCAGATAGATGGGCGGGCATATGTCAGCTTTGACGGTTCCGACTGGATCATCGATTATCTGGGAATCGATGGTACAGATGAATATGTATTGGTGATGGTCCCTATCGCAATCACCTCGGCTGAAGTGAACAAATCCCTATCTGCAACCCTGCTGAGCCTCGGTGGCCTCATCATCTGTATCTTTGTCCTGATGCTGCTGCTCATCTTGCGCAGCAACCATTTCTCCAAATTGCGCAACAAGCAGATGTATGAGTTGGAGCTCCGTGCAAAGGTAGGGGAGAGCAAGAGTAATTTCCTGGCGAAGATGAGCCATGATATCCGAACTCCATTGAACGCCATCATCGGGATGAACTATATCGCCACGACACAGGTAGAGCCAGATAATCCTGTGATGGAGAGCCTGCAGCGTATCGATGTATCTGCCAAATACCTGTTGGGAATCCTCAATGACGTGCTGGACATGAGCAAGATCGAGAGTGGCAAGATTGAGTTGGTACAGGCACCGTTCTCGATGAAGACATTGATGGGTACCATCCGTACTATCTTCGAGGTGCAGTCCAACGAAAAGAACATCAATTTCACCATGGATATCGACCCTCAGCTAGAGCAGTGGTACTTGGGAGACTCACTGCGTATTACCCAGATCTTGATGAACCTGATCTCCAATGCACTGAAGTTCACCCCTGAGGATGGGAATATCTATGTTCGTGCACAGATGCTGGGGGAAAGTCACTCAATGCAGCATATCAGCCTGTCTGTGTCTGATGACGGCATCGGTATGAGCGAGGAGTTCATGAAGAAC
>CAYXIH010000154.1:0-1639 GCA_964465155.1 uncultured Sphaerochaeta sp. | reverse complement strand
GTAGCAATGTGGACCGATGCCTCCGTCTTCTATGGTCAAGTTGTTGATCCTGCCAAGACAAAGATTCCCGCAGAAGATGTTGGCATTGCCAACTTCCCAGCTGGTCCTGTGCAGAATTCCCCGTTCATCGTAGTTTCTTGGGGCATGGCAATTTCCAGCAAGACCAAGAATGCAGATGCCGCTAAGTTGTTCCTTGACTGGGCAACCAGTGCAGCTTTGGCCAAGGAAGGTATGTTGAGCAACATCACCATGGCCCGCAATAGTGCTTGGGCAGATCCCGAAGTACGAAAGGTCATGAATCCTGGATTGGTTGAGACGCAGGCCTTTGCTGCAAAGAATGGCTATCCGTTCGACCGTCCTTTCATGAGCTCTGTTGGACAAGCCCGTGATCTTATCGGTGAAGTAATCCTCGAGTCTATCAATACCAAGGGAACTTCTCCAAAGATTGCAACCATGGCAGTTGAAAAGGTTGCTGCTGTTGATGCATTGCTCAAGGCTGACGGCGAATACGGCGTGAATAACTGATTCTGATAATTGATGTGTGAGGGTGGCCGGGCAGGCGTTCGGTCACCCTTCGTTGTTCACCTGAGTTGGTAATGAGATTGCAGGAGGAGAAGATGCGGCACAACGGCTTTGTTGATAGAAATATACATTGGATATTCCCACTACCGGCAGTGGTTTTTGTATTGTTGTTGATGGTGTTTCCCGTGTGCTACACCCTATTCCTCAGTTTTACGAATTGGACGATAACATCGGGGAAACCGCTTTCGTTCGTTTGGTTCAAGAGCTATCTTGAAGTTCTTAAGGAGCCACGGTTCTTGATGGCATTGCTAAGGACTTTCTATTTCACCGTCGTAGCAGTTGTTTTTGAAGCCGTTTTGGGGACGGCACTTGCATTGGTTCTCAATAGGGATTTTCGATGCAAGACAGGGGTCAAAATGGTTCTTCTGTTCCCGTTGGTAGCAACCCCAGTTGCAATTGGCATTGTATTCAACTTGTTCTATGACCCGACAATAGGCATTTTCAACTATATCCTGAGTGTGCTGCATCTGCCTCAAAGTGCATGGGTTTCTTCAGCCTCTACTGTAATACCGTCGTTGATTATCGTAGATATCTGGCAATGGACTCCTATGATCACCCTGATATGTCTTGCTGGATTGGCAGGGCTCTCAACGGAACCGTATGAGTCAGCCATGGTGGATGGTGCAAAGAAGAGCCAAATCTTGTTTCGTATTACGTTGCCCATGCTGATGCCGACTATCCTTACCGCCGTAATCCTGAGGACTATCGATGCATTGAAAACCTACGACATCATTTATGCGATGACAGGTGGTGGTCCAGGATACTCCTCAGAAACTCTGAACATCATGGCATTCAAGTATAGCTTTGAATATTTCAAGATGGGGCAATCGGCAGTAGTGCTGGTGATCTTGTTCCTCATCGTATTGCTCTTCAGCACACTCGTGATGAAGATGCGTGAAGCAACAATCTTGTAGGAGGGGAATTATGAAACGCTCAATGGCTGATAGAATCGGATTTCCCATTCTGCTTGTGTTGATAATCATTCCAATTCTTTTTCCATTCCTTTGGATGACTCTTTCTTCATTCAAGACCCAAGTGGAGATTGTCTCATGGCCCC
>CAYXIH010000153.1:0-1651 GCA_964465155.1 uncultured Sphaerochaeta sp. | reverse complement strand
CTTGTGTCCCTGGTTCGATTCCTGGAGGCGGCAAACACCTAAACCTTGTAGCTCATAGAGTTGCAAGGTTTTTTTTGTACCTCGGCACAAATTGAACCTTATACTCTACACCAGACATCAGGAAAGCAAAAACCCCACATGCCGCACCACGGTACATGGGGCAACATCAAATCTCAGATCACAACAATATCATCAGCCTGCTCACAGTAAGCATCAACACAACACCTGTAAGAACCATTTCCAATATCCCCAATAGGAATGCTGGAGGTTCAGGAAGTGAAGCAGAGGACGAAAGAACGGGAAGCCATACTGGAGGAGTTTCGCCAATGGCTGGGAGCTGGCAACAGCGCCATAAGCTTTGCCCGCAACCATGGGTATGGGAAGGGATGGGCATCAACGGCCATCAGAGACTCAGGGTGCGCCAGCATGCATTGCCACATGCCCAGGAATGATCGGGAGGAACATGAGATTTCTTTCTATCGCGACTTGGGGTGCAATATAATAGATTCTTCGGAAATATCATCCAAGAGAAGTGGGCCCAGTTGGAAGGACAACGTATGTACAAAGCAAAACGTGCATAACATTTCCTTAAATTCCAGAACTGCGTGTGCATATGTATGCGTTTCTGTTCCTAGAGCGTGGTATATATCCTACGAACGGTAGTCTTGAGCTGTTGCGGAATCTTTGGGACCTGGAGACCAAGATATACCGAAAGTGCACATGCTTCGCGATAGTGACTATTCTGGATTGCCAGACGGTGTTTGTTGCCACTAGGAATGTCCACTTCATGACTCAAAAGAAACTCAATGACTAAGTCCTTGTCGATCCACACAGGCATAAGACCCAATGCGACTTCCTCGGGTACGAATTCAGTAGGTAACCCAGTCTTCAGGACATCAACTGTAAAATAGGTATTGAAGAAACAGTACTCCTCATACGCATCCTCGATTATGCAGAGCTTTTGCAGGGGCCTGACAACCATTCCTACTTCTTCTAGGCACTCGCGGCATACACAGTCCTCCGGCGACTCTTCAGCATCGATTCCCCCTCCAGGGAGGAGATATTGATTGCGCTGTTTCAGCAGTGAGAACAAGATTTTTCCATCTTGCTCAATGATTGCACGACTACCTCGACGGGTATAGCGTGTATCTGTCTCCTCCATATATGGTTCTGCTTTTGGGCCAACCATGAAGATATTGATCATTAAATACTCCTTCGCTTTGCAGACGTATATCCAAGGGAATCGGAAAGAGTGAATACCAGATCATGGAACGCCGGTCGTAGTGCTAGCAGTCTCTGCTCGTTGCGGCTTGGGTGAACACGATTTGTCAACAGGACAGCGGCACACTCCCGATTGGGATCCAGCCAGATGGAAGTTCCCGTAAACCCAGTATGGCCATAGCTTGCGGGTGTTGCAATCTTGCCTGCGGGAGTGTTTCCCCGTGACCCAAGCAAAAATCCAATTCCACGACCAGTACCTGACCATGGAATGAGATCTGAGCCCATCAAACGTATTGTCTGTGAGGAAAGAAAGCGCCCCTTGAGACCTTCTCCTTCCGCGAGGAGCATCTGGGCCAGGATTCCGATGTCGGAAGCAGGGGCAAAGAGCCCGGCATTTCCTGCAACTCCTCCAAGAAAACGTGCATTCTCA
>CAYXIH010000152.1:0-1683 GCA_964465155.1 uncultured Sphaerochaeta sp. | reverse complement strand
ATCCCGAGTTCAACGCCCATTTCCTGGGTGACAAGATCATCCGGTTCTCACAAGTACACCTGGGCATGGCTACCGATACTCCCAAGGGATTGTTGGTACCGGTCATCCGCAATGCCGCAAAGCTCTCCTTGTGCGACATCTCCAATGCCTCCAAGAAGCTTTCCGCCACATGCATGGACGGGACGTTTGCCCCGGACGACATCACCGGCAGCACGTTCACCGTCAGCAATGTCGGTGCGTTTGGAATCGATTCCTTTACACCGGTGCTCAACGTCCCCGAGGTTGCAATCCTGGGAGTGGGTGGGATTTCCCTCAAGCCTGTTGAGGACAAGGAGGGGAATGTCTCCTTCCAGCCCGTCATCGGGCTCTCCCTGACGATCGACCACCAGGGTGTGGATGGTGCACCAGCTGCACGGTTCCTCCAGGCGCTGTCTCACAACATCGCGGCCATCGACTTGTTGTTGGCCAAGTAACGGAGCAAGAAAGTGGATACATATGATCTGATCGTAGTGGGTGCAGGTCCTGGCGGCTATGTTGCCGCAGAGCGGGCCGGAGCCCTGGGAAAGAAAGTCCTCCTCATCGAGAAGGAGCAATTTGGTGGAGTATGCACCAACCGCGGTTGTATTCCGACCAAGAGCCTGCTGTACAGTGCCAAGCAGTACCACCATGCATTGGATGCCGACAAGTACGGCGTCCACTGCAGTGAGGTGACGTTCAACCTTCCCGAGGCAATGGCCTGGAAGGATGAGACGATCAAGACGCTGCGCAGCGGCATTGAATTCCTGATGAAGTCCAACAAGGTGGATGTCGTCTTTGGCAACGCCGTGTTCGATGATGCCCACCATGTACGCGTTGGTGAGACTTCCTATGAAGGTAAGTTCCTGGTGATCGCCACCGGATCCTCTCCGTTTGTCCCCCCGATTCCGGGGCACGATCTTCCCCATGTGCTGACAAGCGATGGCATCCTGCAGATTGCGAACCTGCCCAAGTCGTTGGTCATCATCGGTGGCGGGGTCATCGGGGTGGAGTTTGCATCATTCTTCTCCATGGTAGGCACCCAGGTGACGGTCATAGAGATGATGAGCGAGATCCTTCCCATGATGGACGGTGAATTTGCCAAGCTGATGCGCCGTGAGCTCAAGGATGTGACGTTCAACCTTGGTTGCAAGGTGATGGAGGTGACACCCAAGAGCGTCATCTATGAAGATGCAAAGGGGCAGCGGCAGGAAGTGGCCGCCGAGATGGTCCTGATGAGCGTCGGCAGGCGTCCAAACCTCCAGGGGCTCGAGGCGCTGAAGCTCGACACCAGCCGTCAGGGGGTGGTCGTCAACGAGTACATGCAGACCAACGTGTCTGGTGTGTATGCCATTGGCGATGTGAACGGCCGTAGCCAGCTCGCCCATAGTGCCTCACGCATGGCGGACGTTGCTGTCTCCCATATGTTCGGATCGCGAGCGCAGAAGATGCGCTACAACGCCGTTCCTTGGGCAGTATACGGACAGCCTGAGGCCGCTGGGTGTGGCCTGACCGAGAACGATGCGGCCAAGAAGGGAATTGAGGTCAAGACGGCTACGACGCAGATGCGTGCCGACGGCCGGTTCCTTGCAGAGCAGGGGAAGAAGGCCGGTGGCCTGGTCAAGGTTGTCGCTGACGCCAAGACTGGGGTGATCTTGGGCATCCACC
>CAYXIH010000151.1:0-1720 GCA_964465155.1 uncultured Sphaerochaeta sp. | reverse complement strand
TGAACGGCAGCCTGTTGTGGTCCCGCAGGTCCTGCTCCAGCTCGCCATAGGCATGTTGGAGTTGCGGCAGGTGGGGCTCTTCATATCTGTCGGTCATGAAGACGCTGTCTGCAGGGCAACGTTTCTTGCGTGGGACCTCATGCTCAGTATTCTTGGGATAGCCAAAGATGACCATTGCAGCGGGAATCGTGTATTGGCTGAGGTGCAGCAAGTCCCGCACTTGCTCATAGTTCTCGATGATGTCACCGATGTAGCATGAGCCAATTCCCATCGATTGGGCAGCAATGACCGCGTTCTGGGCAGCGATGATGGCATCTTGCATGCACAGGTGCATGTCACCCAGTCCAGGGTTCCTCCATGCGGCCGTACCTTCACGTTCCCCGCGTGCCACCGAACCACTTTCATGGAAATAGTTGACCCACTTCTGGGTGTCGGCAAGGAATACCCATACAAGCGGTGCCTTGGCGATCATGACCTGGTTGTCGCACAGGACTGCAAGCTGGTCCTTGACGCGCTGGTCGCGTGCCTCCACAACAGAGTAGTAGAGCATGTTTCCCGCAGAGGGTGCCCTGAGGGTCGCTTCCTTGAGGATTTCGATTGTCTCTTCGGTGATAGGTGTATCGGCGAAGGCCCTGATCGACCTCCGTTCGTTGATAGTCTGCAGTGTCTCGTTCATCTTGTGGCTCCTTGTAGGTATCCAACAGTAGCAGGTTTGACTCATTTGGGCTATCGGGAGGAATGGGATGGAGTCCCTTTCTCCCGATGACGTGGGTGTTCTCCAGCTCCTTGCAAAAACAACGTGATGTACCTATGAGGGTGTCACGTTGATATGCTTGCATGAATGGCACTGTTTCTGTATGTTTGCTTTTGCTGTTGGTTTCTGAGTATCTTTCCCATGGGGGTTGTTCGAACCCGTGGTGTGTACAATTGACCAATTTTGTTCTATCCTGAATTACTAGCATCTTGTTTATCTGGGAGTTGCGGCATATGAAGAGCGTACGGGCGTACAAGTACAGATGGCTCATTCTCATCTCGATGATGTTGTTGATGTTGTCTGTCGAGATACCATGGATGTCCCTTGCTCCTGTAGCCCGGGCAGCCGAGGTCTACTACGTAGGGCAGTATGAACCCAGCAATACCTTCAACATCGACTTCCTCTCCCTTTCCTACATGGTCATCTTTGTCCTTGCAAGTATCCCAGCTGCCTATCTGATCGACAGGTTGGGAATCGTCAAATGCCTGCGGGCAGCGGCAGTCATCATCGTTGTAGGTAGCCTGACAAAGTGGTTCCTTGCTCCTTCCTATCCAGCCATGGCAAGCGGTCAGATCCTGCTTGCCTTGGCACAGCCCTTGGTGATCAACAGTGTGACAACGGTAGTGGCGCGTTGGTTCCCCCTGCGTGAGCGTGGCTTTGCCGTGGGGCTTGTGGCTTTCTCCCAATATGCAGCGTTGCTGCTGGTGATGATACTCTCTCCTCTGATGGTAGGGACGCACTTTGGCCAGAGCGACTATGGCAGTGGGATCGACCGGCTCATGATGGTCTATGGCATTGCCTGTGCTGTCATGGCAGCCGGTGGCGCATTCTTGATCCATGAGAAACCCCCTACGCCATCCTCTTTCGAGCCTGTGGAGACAATCAAGTTCTGGAAATCAAACAAGATGATCTTCCACAACCGGTCGTTGCTCAGCCTCATGATAGTCTATGGGTTGGGTTGGGCAT
>CAYXIH010000150.1:0-1728 GCA_964465155.1 uncultured Sphaerochaeta sp. | reverse complement strand
TCGGGCCTTTTACCCATATACTACAAGTAGTAGGCACTATTGTGCCCCATCAACCGTTAAAGAGGCCGAATCTATGCCAGATACAGAAGAACAGAAGCCCCAGGTCCCCCAGGACCCCGCGCTCAATGAAAAGCTCATGAAGACCCGTTCCGTCTTGGTTTCGGGGGAGATCGACAAGGACCTCGCTGACAGGATCGTCCGTCAGCTGCTCGTCCTTGAGTCCGAGAGCAACGACCCGATCTACATCTATATCAACTCACCCGGTGGTGATGTCGACGCAGGCTATGCCATGTTCGACATGGTCCGCTTCATCTCCTGTGACGTCTACATGGTCGGCATGGGGCTGGTTGCCTCTGCAGCAGCGCTGCTGTATGTCGCCGTTCCCCTGGAACGCCGCCTGGCACTGCCAAACTCCACCTACCTGATCCACCAGCCGATGAGCGGGATGCAGGGGGTGGCCACCGACATTGAGATCCATGCACGGCAGATCGAGAAACTGCGCAAGAAGCTGGATGCACTGCTTGCCCAGCAGACTGGCAAGAGCCTGCAGGAGATCTCCCGTGATACCGAGAGAGACTACTGGCTTGACGCCGAAGAGGCCAAGGCCTACGGCCTGGTCAGCAAGATCGTAACGTCACGTAGCGACCTGTAGGTCACACTGGCCCCGCGCTGAGTAGCCGGGGCCTTGTTCATACTTTGTATTGGGTGGGGGAACATGTCCAAGACCAAGTATCTCAATGAAGCTGAGAAGCGCATTGGAAGACATCTGCTGTATTGGTCCGAGATCTGCAACGGTCTCGGCTTTTCATTGCTTGGTGACACGATCATCATCCTGCTGGCTGTCCATTTCGGAGCCGGCAACATTGCCTTTGGCTACATCTCCTCCGCAGTCTATATCGCCGGCCTGGTCCTCCCCATTGCCCCACGCATGGTCAGGGGGAAGAACATCACCAAGTCGCAGTCCAACATCGGCTTCATCCGTGCATTCGTGTGCCTTGCATACCTGCTGTTGCTGTTCCTGCAGGGGAAGGTAGCCGTCGCCGTACTGCTTGCAACCTATACCCTGTTCTGCATTGCCCGTATGTTCGGGATCATCCTCAATGACTTTACCCAGAAGAACGTCAGTACCTTGGCAAACCGCGGCCACGTGGTGGGCAACCTCAACGTGGCCTACCAAGGCTCGTCGATCTTCGTCAGGTTCCTCTCCTCCATCGTGACGAGCCTCCAGCGCTTCAGTGGCTTGCTGGGCCTTGTCTCGCTGCAGATGGTCGGTATCGTGGGGTTCGTCGGTGCAGCATTGTGCATCCGGCGCATCCCCTGCCGGACTACCGTGGAGTATCAGAAGGGACGGAACATCGTGGTCATGTTCAAGGAGTCCATGGCCAACTTGGACATGCGCATGCGGTTGCTGCAGCGATGGATTTTCCTGACGCTGACCGTTGCACTGAACATGTCCATCCCATTCATGAGCACGCAGCTGCACTTGGGGTCGAGCCTGGTCATCCTCTATTCCGTGATCACCGGCTTGGCGGTGGTCCTTGCCGGGGTGGTCAGTGCACGCTTGGGGGACAAGCTGGGATCACGTCCCTTGATCATCTGGTCCTCGTGGCTGCTGCTGGCCTCCTGCACCATGTGGGTCTTCGCTCCGGTTGGCCTGGGACCCGTAGGATTCTTCATCATTGGATTCGTTGCCAACTTTGCCCTGTGGCTGATCAATATCCTCTCTTC
>CAYXIH010000149.1:0-1739 GCA_964465155.1 uncultured Sphaerochaeta sp. | reverse complement strand
TTGTATTACCGGCAATCGGACTTGAACCGATACAGAGTTGCCTCCAATAGATTTTGAGTCTATCGTGTCTACCAATTTCACCATGCCGGCGAGATGCATGCTTACTGTATCCAAAGATCGAGAGAAAATCAACCGTAATATTGAAAGAAAAGATATCAGAGTTGTAACTCAACTTGTGTTTTGGAGGTATTTCAATTACCATGAATGCATTCATTGTTGCTCACAGAGAATGTGGACATGAATTTGGGAGGATACTATGTCCCGTTGGGGAAAATATATAGCCATTTGCATTATGTGCATCTCTTGTGCCATGCAGGGGATCTTTGCAGATATCCTGATGGGAGAAGAGACTATCATCACCAATGCCTCCAATGACCTGATGGCTGCGGCGATCCCCATCAAATATGGTGACGAATCGTTCCGTACTAGGATTTTGGAGAGTACACGGGGTGAGCGCGAACCTATCGGTTTGGTTCTTTCAGGAGGCTCTGCCCGTGCGTTTGCCCATATCGGTGTACTGCGGTACATGGAAGAGCAGGGGATCGTGCCTGACTTCATCATCTCCAATTCCATGGGTTCGATCATCGGGATGATGTATGCCGCAGGCTTGTCTCCCGACCAAATCCTGGAAATTTGTTCCAACGTCCCGCTGGGGACTTTGTTTGACATGACGATTCCCTTCAAGGGTGGCTTGCTGGATCCGACCAAGTTCAAGGCCGTGCTGACAACCTACTTGGGAAAGGACCTGCAGCTACAGGATCTTCCAATACCAGTGATGGTCATCTGTGAAGACCTTGCCACCAAACGGCAGGTCCATATCATGGAAGGTGACTTCTATGACGTGATGAACGCAGCGTATGCACTTCCCGTGTATTATCCTCCTGTGGAATTCAATGGTCATTTGCTTGTAGACGGGGGCATGTCCAACCTTGTGCCGCTGAACGTGGCCTTCGAGTATGCCGACTTCAATGTTGTCTCCACGACGTTCTATGATGTGTCGACGCTGAACCTCCTCAATCCAATGACGGTACTCAATACTGCGATTGATATCGGCAAGCGGAGGCAAGGCGTTACGGAGCTGAGCGAGCATCCCCATGACGCCATCTGGGTGCGTTGTGATGTAGAATCCACCTCCTTCATGGAATTTTCAGCTGCTCAGGAGTTGTCGGAGAAAGGGTATGAGAGCGCCGCTTCACTTTCCGAGGCGTTTGCTGTGATCAAGGGGATCAATCCTGTGTCCGAACAGCTGGCTGCGATTCGAAATTACTACGGGCCTGAGATATCATCTGCCAAATATTTCTACAATCTCTATGGGCATGCCTACCAACGGGATTTCTCACAGTTCCTCGGGATAGGTGTCAAAAGCTTCAGGTATCCAGGAGATGACTACTATTTGCGAGATGATATTCTGTTTGGGCCGGAATATGGTCTGCGCTGGGACAACCTGGAGCTGAGCCTCATCGGTGGCGTTGCATGGAAGTCGTATACCAACGACAATATCTACAAGGTATTTCCGTCTGCATCGCTGACTCTCGATTATTTCCTCTTCAAGTTCATTCGTCTCAGCGTGGAAGGTTCAGTGTTCTGGGCAAATGACAGCTGGACTCCAACGGGGTATGCCCGCCAGGGGTTTGAGCTGAAGTTCCGGCAGTTCG
This sequence comes from uncultured Sphaerochaeta sp., assembly GCA_964465155.1. Taxonomy (GTDB): domain Bacteria; phylum Spirochaetota; class Spirochaetia; order Sphaerochaetales; family Sphaerochaetaceae; genus Spiro-02. The sequence continues at coordinate 84 of CAYXIH010000149.1, read as the reverse complement.
ACAAACGTCTGAACCTCTCCTTCATTGAGTTCTTCGAGATGGTCTTCAACCCACAGGATGACCAGTCGTTGGACAACAAGAGTT
>CAYXIH010000148.1:0-1746 GCA_964465155.1 uncultured Sphaerochaeta sp. | reverse complement strand
GCTACCTGTCCATTGGTCTGCTTCCAGATCTCAGGACCGGTGGTCAGGTAATGGGCCTTGGGATTAGCTGGGTTCTCGAACTGCCCAGGAATCCAGCTTCCAGGAGTCTGTGCAGCCAGCTCCTGGGCTTTGGCTATCGCACCCTTCATTCCCAGCTTCCCTTCGGTGAGGACTATCTGTGCCCCATAGGCTTTTATCAAATTGCGGCGCTCTACGCTCATGGTGTCGGGCATCGTCAGGATCATGTGGTAGCCCTTGCGTGCCGCAACGGCCGCCAGGCCGATGCCGGTGTTGCCGCTTGTCGGTTCAATGATTGTAGCCCCTGGTGCAAGGATACCCCGTTGTTCGGCATCCGCCACCATGGCGGCCGCGGCACGGTCCTTCACGCTCCCGGTGGGATTGAACATCTCCAGCTTTGCCAGCAGGTGGGCATGCACATGATGGTCTTGCTCATACCGCTTCAGTTCTACCAACGGTGTATTGCCAATCAGATCGAGCATGGATGCATATTTCATAGGATTCTCCTTCTCTATATGTCAATGATGCCTCTTTTTGTTGCCTGTAGGCAAGCTGTGTCCTTTTTGTAAATTTGATTTACAAATAAGTTGTTAGGGAGGTATTCTCATGGTACAATGGGCGCGAGAGGAGCTTTTCATGGATAGATTCGAAGAATTCAACATCAAGCTGCAGCGTGTAAGGACAATCCTGCGCACTGCAGGATTGGATGGGATATACCTCAAGAGACAAGACGACTTTGCTTGGCTTTCCTGCGGTGGACGCAACTATGTGGGTGCTGGGGAGATGGGAAACTGTGGGTTGCTTGTCACCCATGCCGGCCACCATGCAGTGACCAATACTATCGAGGCACCACGAATGGTGGCCGAAGAATACCTGGGTGAACTGGGCTTCACCGTCCATGCCGGGATTTGGCATGACGGTTCGTTTGAAGAGAAGACCCTTGCACAGCTGGTCCCCTCTGGGAAGATTGGACGCGACTATGGGACCATGGACAATATTTCGCAGCAGGTCAAGCTGGCACGCATGGACCTGACCCAAGCGGAGATAGAGCGGTATGTCGGCATCGGCACCGATGCCTCCACCGCCATGGAGCAGGTGGCCATGGCCGTACGGCCAGGCCAGAGCGAGTATGAGGTTGCTGGCAAGATCATGTCGGCCATGGAGGAACGTGGCCTTGAATTGGTCTCCTGCATGGTTGCCGCCGATGAGCGCATTGGCTCGTTCCGCCACCCATTGCCCACGGCAAAGAAGATATCAGGCCGCTTCCAAGTGGGAGGGAACTTCCGCCGCAACGGCCTGGTAGTGTGCATGACCCGCTATGGCAACTTCGACACGATCAGCGAGCAGCTTGCACGCCAATACCATGACACCCAGGTCATAGACTGCACCTACATGCAGGCATCTGTCCCAGGGGCTTCCTACCAACACCCCCTGCAAGCAGGACGCACTGCATATGAGCAACTCGGCTATGGGGATGAGTTTGACAAACACCACCAAGGAGGTCCCATTGGATATGCAGGACGGGACTACCGCGTGGACTTCGAGACTCCCGGGACCATACAGGAGCACCAAGGATTCTGCTGGAATCCCTCCATCACAGGAACCAAGAGTGAAGACACGGTGATCACCACGGCACAGGGGATTATCCCTGTCAGCCGCCCTATCCTTTTCCCTACCGTGACCATTACGGTAAATGGACAAGAATTCGTTCGGCCGCAGATACTGCAG
>CAYXIH010000147.1:0-1786 GCA_964465155.1 uncultured Sphaerochaeta sp. | reverse complement strand
TTGCTTGTATCCATCAGGCCATAGCAGGGGGACTTGATTCCCGTGGAAAGCTCCAACATTCGCTGTTGTCCCTCCCTACTTGTGATATACTCCATGATTCTATCAATGGCTTCAGACTTGCGGGGGTCTAAATCTGCTTTCTTGCTGACTGCAATATTGGTGTTCGGGGTCTCGAACAGACATCCTTGTGGATTCATGGGTGAAAATATGGGGATCATCACAAATTCATCTTTGGACATTGCCCGAGTCCGGAGGCCCTCCAATGTCATCCTCGAGCCAAATACCATTGCCGTCTCACGGGTATCAAGAATACGGAAAGCAAATTCCAACGATTTTTGTTCGCCATTGTATAATGCGTAGTCAGTTTCGCGCAGGGAACCGGTTGCCAGCAACAGGTCCATGTACTCCAAGGTATAGGGTGCGGGAAGCTGCACGTCCACATTCTTGAGGTCATTGAAACGCTGAAGGGCCTGATAGCCCAAGAGCGTCGAACCCTCATTGAGGGAGTAGAACAAGTTCCACCAATATTTGGGGGTCTGATATTGCATCTCGTCATACAAGGGGCGAATATCAGTAGTTTCGGCTATTGTCCGCATCAATGTGGCAAACTCACCATAATTTGTTGGCAATTTCCAACCATGTTCGTCGAACAACGTCTTATTGCAAATGAGACCTGAAATGCGTCGCGTCAATGGAAGGTAATACAAGGAACCATCCATCACAACATCGTTGAGGTAGGAAGTCTGGAACCGGGATGTATATGATTTGCCCGATAGATCGGCGAACGCGCCATCCACATTTGCCAAGTCATGCGTTAGGCTACTGCTGATGGTGATGTCCGACACTGCATTGTGTGAGGCCAGGTAGGTCAATAGTTGGGACGAGCTGTCGCCAGTGATGGTATAGATAAAATTGTTGAACAGCTTGATTTCATACTCTGGAAAATGCTCAACCACATCATATGCAATCGAATTGATCTGATCCATTTCATTGTAGGAAAGAGTAATGACCAACCGTTCTTCTTGGCTACCACCAATATCCTTCTTGTTGCAGCAACAGAGGAGCAAGCAGAGGATGGATACAAAGACAAGTTGGTACAACCTATGTTTCACTGGGTGACTCCTTCCGGCAATACCGGCACAATGCCTGCTTGAGTTCTGCAACCTCAACCGGCTTCTTCAGGTGTGCGTTCATCCCATGGGACAAGGAAGCAGCGACATCCTCATCAAAGGCATTTGCACTCAAACCAAGGATTGAGATATCCAGTGCATCAGGATGAGAAGATTTGCGGATGGCCATGGCTAGCTCATATCCATCCATGTTGGGCATCCGGATGTCTGTGATGATCAGTGAGAAATATCCCTTGGGCTTGGACTCGAACAGGTCCAGGGCAATCCTTCCGTCCTGCGCTCCAATGACTTCCATGCCCAGCATGCTGAGTATTTTCTTGGCTATGAGCATGTTGACGTGGTTGTCCTCGGCAAGCAGCACTCGCTTCCCATGGAGCTGGTTTTCGGTCAAGACCTCTTGAGGAAGGTTCTCCTCCTGCTTGGGATTGGTCACCTCAAGGTCAAGCAATACCGTGAAGCAGCTCCCCTGCTGCTTCTTGCTCTGCACTTCGATTGTACCACCCATCAGGTCCACGAAACTCTTGACGATGGACAACCCCAGGCCACTACCACCATATTTCATTGCGACATCAGATCCATCCTGGGAGAATGGGACAAAGAGGTTCTTCATGAACTCCTCGCTCATACCGATGCCGTCATCAGACACAGACAGGCTG
>CAYXIH010000146.1:0-1843 GCA_964465155.1 uncultured Sphaerochaeta sp. | reverse complement strand
ACTTGTGAGAACCGGATGATCTTGTCACCCAGGAAATGGGCGTTGAACTCGGGATATTGCTCCAGCGTACGGGAAACGGCGAACAGCACCAAGTCGTTGATCGTAATCTTCCCCAGGCCCATCGCAGGATCGCTTGCCTTGAACCCAGCGCGCAGGCGCTTGAGGGCAGTAGCATCGGCTGTGGCCATCATGGTCAGCTGGCAGGTACCATGGATCGACTCCATCATCCTGCGGGCAGTAACCTTGCGCACTCCCTTGACGGGGATCTCTTCCACGGGACCGGGGAAATCGGAGACAGATTCGACTGCGGCAACCACTTGGGCAATCTCCTGCACTGCTTCCTGCAAGTCAGAGGCCAATACCCTGCCACCCAGTCCACTTCCGACGGCGGGAGCGGCTTTGCCGGCAAGCAATGCAGCCTCACGTGCGGCAGCGCTCAGCGGTTCACCGCAGGCAGCCACCACGTCACGCTCGATGATCCGACCCTTGGGCCCTGTGGGGGCAATGGACGAGAGAGGAATCCCCATCGCATTGGCCAAGCCACGTGCACGGGGGGAAGCACCGGTAGCCACATCGGCAGTCCTGACAGCGGCAACGGTGGGAGTTTCAACGACCACCTCCACAGTCTCCTGCTTGGCCTCTGGAGCTGGCGCTACGACATCCACCTGCTCGCCGGGTGCACCGACGACGGCAATCGGCACCATCACTGGTACATCGTCACCTTCGCCATACAGCACGGCAAGGAGGGTACCCTCTGCCGTGGACTCCACGTCGATGGTAGACTTGTCGGTCTCCGCCGAGCACAAGACATCCCCAATGGCGACAGTATCGCCCACACCTTTTTTCCATTCAACGATGATGCAGGACTCGACCGAGTTCCCCTGCTTTGGCATCAACACCTGGCTTGCCATCGTCATCCTCTCCTTTTTTCATGGAACCACAGGTTCCCGTTGTGTTCTATGCAATCAGTACTTCGACACCGAGCTCCAGCAGCTGCCGGTGGGCATCTTCTGGAATTCCTGAGTCGGTGATGATCATATCTATCGAATCGGTGGGCATGATGCGGACAAACCCACGGCAGCCGAACTTCGAGGAGTCGACCACCAAGATCCGCTTCGCTGCCTGGGAGCACATGCGCCGCACCACTTCTGCATTCTCGATCAGGGCGGTCGTCAGACCGTGCTCGATCGTAATCCCATCGGTGCCAAAGAAGGTGATGGGCACATGGTAGTCCTCGATCTGGGCTACTGCGGCCGGTCCCACCAACGCTTCTGCCTGAGGGCGGAACTCCCCTCCGATGACAGTGACGCTCAGCCCGGAGTTCGCACGGGCGTAGGGCAACAACAACGTAGAGTTGGTGACGACCTTCACATCCTTCCGGCCAAACAGATACCGTGCGATCATGGAGCAGGTGGAGCCGTTGGTGATCATGATCGTCTCATTGTCACCGACCAAGGAGGCAGCAGCCTTGGCAATCGCCTCCTTCTCTGTGATATGGTCGCTCTGTCGCTGCATCATCTGCGGACAATCCGCTGCGATGGCAGTGCCGCGGGTGCGGATGACCAACCCTTTCGCATCGAGGTTCTTCAGGTCGCTGCGGATTGTCACGCTGGAGACACCCAGTGCTTCGCTCAAGCGCACGACCGAATATTCTTCGCCGCTGCGCAGGAGCTCGAGGATCTGTTCTTCACGGGCAGTCATTCCAATCATTTGGTACTTCTCTTTCGTTTTTCTTTCAAAGTACTTTCGATTATATTATGAAGTTGTTTTGAATGCAAGAGATTTATTCATTGGCATGAATAGGTACCATCGGGTTTCCGATGGTACCCAACCAATGGATCAT
>CAYXIH010000145.1:0-1868 GCA_964465155.1 uncultured Sphaerochaeta sp. | reverse complement strand
AAGATCAGCTTCTATATCGGGGATGTGCGTGATCTTCAGTCCGTGAAGAATGCAATGCATGGCGTGGACTATATCTTCCATGCCGCGGCACTGAAGCAGGTCCCCTCCTGTGAGTTCTTCCCCTTGGAAGCGGTGAAGACCAATGTGTTGGGGACTGAGAATGTCCTGACGGCCGCCATTGATGAAGGGGTGAAGACCGTGATATGCCTGTCCACCGACAAGGCTGCGTATCCCGTGAATGCCATGGGCACCAGCAAGGCCATGATGGAGAAGGTCATCGTAGCCAAGTCGCGTACGACCAAGACCACCAAGATATGCTGTACCAGGTATGGGAACGTCATGTGCTCACGTGGGTCGGTTATCCCCTTGTGGATAGACCAGATCAGAGAGGGCAAGCCCATCACCCTTACCGAGCCCTCGATGACCCGCTTCATCATGAGCCTGGAGGAAGCCGTGGACCTGGTCCTCTTTGCCTTTGAGAACGGGACCGCCGGGGACATCCTGGTGCAGAAGGCACCAGCCTGCACGATCAGGACACAGGCAGAGGCAGTGTGCGACCTGTTTGGCGGGAAGAAGGATGACATCAAGATCATCGGCATCCGCCATGGGGAGAAGATGTACGAGACGCTCCTGACCAATGAGGAGTGCGCCAATGCACTGGACATGGGCAACTTCTATCGGGTCCCCTGTGACAAGCGGGGGCTGAACTACGACAAGTTCTTCAAGGACGGGGACGTCAAGCGCAATACCCTGACCGAGTTCAACTCAAACAATACCCAGCTGCTGACCCTTGAGGAAACCAAGGCAAAGATTGCATCCCTGCAGTACATCCAGGATGAGCTGGCTAAGGGGAACCTGTAGACCATGAAGATCCTCGTAACCGGTGCAAAGGGATTTGTCGGCAGGAACCTCGTGGTGGCACTGGAGAACATCCGCGACGGCAAGGACCGTGTCCATGCCATTTCCGGGTTGTCCGAGCCATCCTCCTTGGAAATCTACTCCTATGACGTTGACTCCACCTTGGAGGACCTTGATGCCTATTGCAGGGACTGTGACTTCGTGTTCAACCTGGCTGGGGTGAACAGGCCCAAGGAGACCAGCGAGTTCATGCAGGGGAACTTTGGGTTTGCCTCCACGCTGCTTGATACTCTGAAGAAATACCACAACACCTGTCCGGTGATGCTGTCCTCCTCCATCCAGGCAACCCTGGAGGGAAGGTATGCAGGATCAGAGTATGGCAAGTCCAAGCTTGCGGGTGAGGAGCTGTTTTTTGCATACGGGCAGGAGACTGGAGCCAGGATGTTGGTATACCGGTTCCCAAATCTCTTTGGCAAATGGTGCAGGCCCAACTACAACTCCGCGGTGGCGACCTTCTGCCACAACATCGCCCATGACCTTCCGATACAGGTCAATGACCCTTCGGTGGAGCTTGAGCTGCTGTATATCGATGACCTGGTGGACGAGATGCTGGGTGCACTGGACGAGAAGGAACACCGTTGTGGCTTCAATGGCATGGACACTGTTCCCGATGACCATGGAAGGTACTGCTATGTCCCTGTCGTGCACCATGTCCAGCTGGGGGAGATAGTCTCCCTGCTGCGCTCATTCGCAGAACAGCCCCTCACATTGGTGATGCCGGAGATCCCCTCAGGTTCCTTTGCAAAGAAGCTGTACTCGACATATCTCTCATACCTGCCCCCGGAGAAGGTCTCCTTCCCCTTGGCAATGCATGTGGACCATCGGGGGAGCTTCACCGAGCTCCTGAAGACAGTAAACTGTGGACAGTTCTCCGTGAACGTCAGCAAGCCCGGCATAACCAAGGGCGAGCATTGGCACAACAGCAAATGGGAGTTCTTCATTGTCGTCAG
>CAYXIH010000144.1:0-1875 GCA_964465155.1 uncultured Sphaerochaeta sp. | reverse complement strand
CTTCTGTCGGGGCCTCCCCAGTGCCCAGATAGGTCGTGAATGCCCTTGCAAAAGAATCCTCGTTTTCCCTGGCAACGGCTGGGGCCTCTTCCTTGGTCGCGTATGTATACCCATCCAACAAAAATGTTCCATCAGCTGTCTTGGATGCGGAGTATTTCCAACCCTGCCGCATCCGCATCACCTAGTATCTCTTGGTTCTTCATCAGTTTTGCAAACGACAACAAGCCTTTGTCACTCTGCACCAAGTGAACGATCTCGGAGTCTTTGTCATTAGGCGTTCTGATTCTCAAAATACCGCCAGATCCTTTCTGAGATGTCATTACCAATACCTTGACTGACTGCCCATTTCTTGAAGCTGTCCATCTGGTCAAAGTCAAAAGACTTGGTTTTTTCCTATACCTGTGGATTGTCGCCAATGTAGGAACGAAGTGACTGCTCATCTTGGGCCCATGACTCTCTCTTGTAGGCATTCAGAACGGATATCGGAACATAGAAACCCTGCTCAACTGCTGTCTGGATATCCTGCTTGTTGCGTTCGAGCAGGGCTTTTTTGTCTTCAGATTGATAGTGCATGGCATCCATAAGACCGCGCTGAAAAAGAAATTGATTCGAATCTTTCAGATAGTGCTTTACAAGATCGGATTTGCGTAGTATATTTCCGTTGAAAGAGGAGATTTTCCCTGAAGGCAATTGGAGCCCTAAGACGGAAGACTCCTCTTTTTTTGTATCATCGACATACCGCAGCAATCCTTCATACATCCAATTCTGATATTGATTGTTTTTCCTTCCATACATGCTCGTTACAAAATTTACTTCATACTTTTGAGACGTTTTGCCCATTCTTTCCAAAGAAGCCATGAGAAATTGGCCTTTCTTGTCCATGATGTCATATACGCCGATCAGCGCATCTTCTCGGGTCTTCGATGCAAATACATACAAAGGGTCACCAAGGACAGCAGCTAACCTTTTCACCATCTCCTTGTCAATGGCGTCTGAGTGTCCGTGTGTTTGGGTCTCATCAAGGAACAGTGCCATGGCAAGCTTCCCCTGGTACATCTCTACCGTCAGGTTCTTCATTCCAAGCCCGATGAAAACCAGGGGAGTTTTCCGAGAAAACATGATTGTCTTGTTGGGTGCTTTGACGTCATTCTTAGATAGCTTGTCTATCTGGTGGTCAAAATCTTGGGGAATGTCTACCTGGAACAGCACGCCAGAGTTCTTGTAGTTGAAGCGTTTCGAGAGAGGTATGATGTTCCCATCATCATCACGGGTGATGACGTCCAGCAACTTACGGTTGTTCCTGGTATTCCTATAGGCGTAGGTCTCCCCGTCATCATATCCCCACTCGTTGATGGAGTCGGCATTCCACCACACATTCGAGGCTTTCACGGTCTGTGAGATGATCCTGTAGTGCCCATTGATGTTGCTCTTCGCATGCTCAATGGCATAGGACTTCGACGGAGTGATCCAGTCACCGTTTCGGAAGGTGTCTTCCTTAACCGTATCAGGAACTGCCCTGTAGAACCATGCCCACGCGTTTTTACCAGCCTTGATCTTATCAATCATAGAAGAGATCTTGGCAAAAGATTCCATACCACCGGTCTCATCTGCAACTCCATACCACTGCGGATGAGTCCAGTAATCGCTGGGAACAAGGTCCGATTCAGGATCTGCCAGCTGTACTACATTCTGATCGATATCTGAACCAGAACGAGGAGCCTGGTGCATCATGCGGTAGTCGTCATCGGACAAGTAGCCTTTCAGCCGAGCTTGGTCTTCTACTAATTGCCGTGCTTTCTCTATATCAGCATCATCAAGGGCCTTGAAATATTCATCGTCAACCTTGCTTGTCTGGTAGAGGATGCTCGGATTCTC
>CAYXIH010000143.1:0-1906 GCA_964465155.1 uncultured Sphaerochaeta sp. | reverse complement strand
GATATCCTGCCAACGAACCGAGGAGGATACCGATCAGGACGCTGGTGAGGGTTCCTATGAAGCCGATGGCGATGGAGACCTGGCCACCGTAGATGATTCTCGACAGCAGGTCGCGGCCACTATAGTCGGTACCCAGGAAGTATCTGCGGGCATGCTTCTTGCTTGCCTCGATCTTTGCAGTGACACCATCGGAAACGGTGAAGGTCTTCTTCAACGGGAACTTGACGTCGCCACTGCTGACGATAGTCTGGAGTTCATTCTCCGCAACACGGCGGCTCTGCGTTACAATCTTGCCGTATACATTCGCTTTTGCCAGCTTGTGGGATGTATCCTCACCGCTGACTTCCAGCTCCGTGGCAACCATGGATGCATACTCCTCGGCCGTCAGGTCGGGGGAGGTATCCTTGATGGTGTTGAGGATCTGTGCCTCGAGCTCGGTCTGCACCTGTGTGTTCGCCAGCTCGGTGGTGGTCCCGATCATGGAAGCATAGAGTGCAAGCATCTCATCATACGACATCTTCTCGACATTCTCAGTCTTTCCCGTCGTGGCATTGGTATAGTAGACATCCTTGACGGTGACCTGCAGTTCTGTCGCGATCTTCTCATTCATGCGGTCGATGGTCTTCTGTTCGCTGGCGTTGAAGGTGAACGTCCCTTCAGCGAGCTGCTGCTGGCCTTCCTTGTAGACGAGTGCCCAGACTTTGGTGTTCTGGTTGTTCTCGATCCACTTGTCGATGTCAGCATCCTGCTGCTCGGTGAGGACGAGCCTGCCGGCTCTCCATGCCTTGAAGTAGATGTCCTGCAGCTTCTTCTCCATCATCAGGTCGCCAGCGTCACGGGTAAGTGAAGGTGGCAGGTGCTGGTGGTCGAGGATGATCTCATCATACGGATAGATGGGAAGGAGCCCGGCGAAAGCAGCAAGGAGGGTATATAGGATGACGATCACCATGCCGATGACAGCCATCTTGTTCTTTTTCAGGCGTCTCCAGGCATCCTTCGTCAGGCTATTGCCCACGACGACCTGATTGAACTCGTTGGTCGCCTCTGTGGATTTCTTCTTGAAAAGTCTCATTCTTGCGCTTCTCCTATTTATACGTGATCCGTGGGTCAAGCTGGGCATACACGATATCAACGATGAAGTTCATGATGACCAGGATCACGGAATAGACGATGACTACACCTATGATGAGGGTATAGTCACGGTTGAAGGAGCTCTGCACGAAGAACTTGCCCAAGCCCGGGACGCGGAATACCTGTTCAATGACAACCGATCCGGTGAGGATACCTGCGAACGCCGGCCCGAGGTAGCTGACGATCGGAAGCATTGCACCCTTCATGGCGTGCTTGAAGATGATGACGGAGTTGCGCATGCCCTTGGCTTTTGCGGTACGGATATAGTCGCTGCGCAGCGTCTCGAGCATGCTCGAGCGTGTCAGACGGGCAATATCGGCAAAATATGCAAAAGACAAAGCTATAGAGGGGAGAACTACGGTTGTCCAGCCACCCCCGGATGTAAACCATCCGCTGGTGGGGAACCATTTGAGCTTCATGGCGAATACATACTGTATTACCGGGCCTATGACGAACATCGGCACCGATATGCCGATGACCGCCAATCCCATACAAAGATAGTCAATCCATGAGTTCTGCTTGACGGCGGCGAGGACGCCGGCGGTAATGCCGAACAAGAGGGCGATCCCCATGGAGATGAGGCCCAGCACAATCGAGTTGGGCAGGGATGCACCAATGAAGTAGTTTACGTCATGGTCCTTGTACTTGTAGGAAGGACCAAGGTCGCCACGAAGGACATCGAACAGATACCTGCCGTATTGCTGGATCATGGGTTCGTCTAGATGATACTTGGCTTCGATGTTTCGCTTTACAGTCTCTGGCAATGCTCGTTCTC
>CAYXIH010000142.1:0-1906 GCA_964465155.1 uncultured Sphaerochaeta sp. | reverse complement strand
GATATCCTGCCAACGAACCGAGGAGGATACCGATCAGGACGCTGGTGAGGGTTCCGATGAATCCGATGGCGATGGAGACCTGGCCACCGTAGATGATTCTCGACAGCAAGTCGCGACCACTATAGTCGGTTCCCAGGAAATATCTGCGGGCATGCTTCTTGCTTGCCTCGATCTTTGCGGTGACACCATCGGAAATGGTGAACGTCTTCTTCAACGGGAACTTGACATCACCACTGCTGACGATAGTCTGGAGTTCCTTCTCGGCAACACGGCGGCTCTGCGTCACGATCTTGCCGTATACATTCGCCTTTGCCAGCTTGTGGGATGTATCCTCGCCGCTGACTTCCAGCTCCGTCGCGACCATGGAGGCATACTCCTCGGCCGTCAGGTCGGGGGAGTTGTCCTTGATGGTGTTGAGGATCTGTGCCTCGAGCTCGGTCTGCACCTGCGAGTTCGCCAGCTCGGTAGTGGTCCCGATCATCGATGCGTAGAGTGCGAGCATCTCTTCATACGACATCTTCTCGACATTCTCAGTCTTTCCCGTCGTGGCATTGGTATAGTAGACATCCTTGACGGTGACCTGCAGTTCTGTCGCGATCTTCTCATTCATGCGGTCGATGGTCTTCTGTTCGCTGGCGTTGAAGGTGAACGTCCCTTCAGCGAGCTGCTGCTGGCCTTCCTTGTAGACGAGTGCCCAGACTTTGGTGTTCTGGTTGTTCTCGATCCACTTGTCGATGTCAGCATCCTGCTGCTCGGTGAGGACGAGCCTGCCGGCTCTCCATGCCTTGAAGTAGATGTCCTGCAGCTTCTTCTCCATCATCAGGTCGCCAGCGTCACGGGTAAGTGAAGGTGGCAGGTGCTGGTGGTCGAGGATGATCTCATCATACGGATAGATGGGAAGGAGCCCGGCGAAAGCAGCAAGGAGGGTATATAGGATGACGATCACCATGCCGATGACAGCCATCTTGTTCTTTTTCAGGCGTCTCCAGGCATCCTTCGTCAGGCTATTGCCCACGACGACCTGATTGAACTCGTTGGTCGCCTCTGTGGATTTCTTCTTGAAAAGTCTCATTCTTGCGCTTCTCCTATTTATACGTGATCCGTGGGTCAAGCTGGGCATACACGATATCAACGATGAAGTTCATGATGACCAGGATCACGGAATAGACGATGACTACACCTATGATGAGGGTATAGTCACGGTTGAAGGAGCTCTGCACGAAGAACTTGCCCAAGCCCGGGACGCGGAATACCTGTTCAATGACAACCGATCCGGTGAGGATACCTGCGAACGCCGGCCCGAGGTAGCTGACGATCGGAAGCATTGCACCCTTCATGGCGTGCTTGAAGATGATGACGGAGTTGCGCATGCCCTTGGCCTTTGCGGTGCGGATATAGTCGCTGCGCAACGTCTCAAGCATGCTCGAGCGGGTCAGACGGGCAATATCGGCAAAATAGGCAAATGACAAAGCTACGGAGGGGAGAATCACGGTTGTCCAACCACCTCCGGATGTAAACCATCCGCTGGTGGGGAACCATTTGAGTTTCATGGCGAATATATACTGTATTACCGGGCCAATGACGAACATCGGCACCGATATGCCGATGACTGCCAATCCCATACAAAGATAGTCAATCCATGAGTTCTGCTTGACGGCGGCGATGACGCCGGCGGAAATGCCGAACATGAGGGCGAGCCCCATGGAGATGAGGCCCAGCACAATCGAGTTGGGCAGGGAGGCTCCAATGAAGTAGTTAACGTCATGGTCCTTGTACTTGTAGGAAGGACCAAGGTCTCCGCGAAGGACATCGAACAGATACCTGCCGTATTGCTGGATCATGGGTTCGTCAAGATGATACTTGGCTTCGATGTTTCGCTTTACAGTCTCTGGCAATGCTCGTTCTC
>CAYXIH010000141.1:0-1937 GCA_964465155.1 uncultured Sphaerochaeta sp. | reverse complement strand
CCAACCTCATCCCTGATGATAGTGCTCTGTCCGTGCTGAAGCTATGTGATTCTTTGTTACCCGTTGGTTCAGGCCTTCTCTGCCAATGCCCGTGTGATATCGTTGATGAACCAGATGTCATCTGGTTCCAAGATGATGTTCATGGCATTGGCATTCTCCTTGATCTGGGCTGGTGTCCTGGCTCCAACCAGTACATTCATGTTCTCAGACAACTGGCAGGTGCATGCCAAGATCAAGTTGCCAACGGTGCATTTGTATTTGGTGCAGAGGGGAGTGATCTTGTCCAGCATGGAAATGACTTGCTGGCGGAGCTCAGGCTTGTACCATTTGATAGATTCCTTGGCAGTTCCCACCACTACAGTATCCATGCTGACGGTCCCCGTGAGCATTCCACGCTCCAGGGGTGAGAATGCCTGGAATGTGATGCCATGGGCACGGCAGTGCTCCATGAGTGACTGGCTGGTGCGGTCCAGTAGGCTATACTTCTGTTGTACAACCGAGAGCTTCCCATGCTTGAGGTATTCAGTGACCTGCGCCTTGGTGACGTTAGATGCCCCATAGGCCAGGATCTTCCCTTCGGTCTTGAGTTGCTCCAGACACTCCACGGTCTCTTCTATCGGGGTGAAGAATGGCTCAATTGACTGCCAGTGGGTGATCAGGACATCAATATAGTCGGTACCAAGGCGCTTGAGAGACTCCTCCACCTGTTTGCGGATGCTCAGGGTAGAGAGGTTCCTGCGCACGGTAATTCCGTCACGCTGCTTGTGTACCGAGCCTTCATCGTTCTCTCCCCATACCAGGCCGCACTTGCTGCTGATGATATAGGAACTGCGCTTGCCGGAGATTGCCTTTCCGACAATGGACTCACTGGCGCCCTGGCCGTAGGCCGGGGCGGTATCTATGTAGTTGATCCCATAGTCCAGGGCCTTCTCAATGCATTTGATCGAGTCCCGTTCATCAGAATCTCCCCAGCTGTCCCCACCTCCAATAGCCCATGTTCCCAGTGCCATCTTCGATACGGTGATCTCGCTGTTTCCCAATACCATGCTGTGAGTATCCATCTCTTCCTCCAGTTCAGAGTGTAATGTACGACCCAAACAAGAAAGGTGCAAGTGGGAAATGTTGGATAAAAACTGAACGAAATACCCAAAATGGGGTAGGAATTCTCTCTGTTTGGGTCAAATTGATACAAAAAAGAGCTCTGGTTGACAGAAGAGTGGACAGAATGACACATGGGAATTGCTAGAACGGGAAAAGGGGAGCCACAACTAGAGAACAAGAATCTGGATATGTATTGCAGTATAAGGAGTTGTGAGAATGGAAGAAGAAATTCTTGCGATTGGCATGGTTCGTGCATATATGTTGGCGATGGTCAGAACGACCTGATGAATTCAAAACTCATCTGGAGGCTCAAAATGAAATACGTAGTAACAAGAAATGCAAATGCACTGAACAATGACTTTGATGCGTTGTTCCATAATATGTGGGGCGACTGGGGTATCCCTTCCGCAAAGATGCCACCTGTCGATGTCGAGGAGAATCCAAACAGCTATTTGATCAAGGCTGACTTGCCCGGAATGGACGAGCAGGATGTCAATGTTAGCGTCGAGAAGCATGTGCTGACGATCAGTTCTGCAAAGGAATGCTGCAAGGATACCAATGCAGATGACCAGAAGAATGGCAAGTACTTGGTCAAGGAGCGTGTCTGTCAGACCTTTGAGCGCAGCTTCAACCTTCCTGACGGAATCGACGAGGACAAGATCACCGGAGAGTTCAAGAACGGAGTCCTGACACTCACATTGCCAAAGACCCCGGAGGAGACTCCCAAGAAGATTGACGTCAAGCTGAGCTAAGCAGCTGACCCATCCTAATCATCAATAACTCAACATCCCAAGAAGGAGCTGTTTCCAAGAGAGGAAGCAGCTCTTTCTGTGTAT
>CAYXIH010000140.1:0-1946 GCA_964465155.1 uncultured Sphaerochaeta sp. | reverse complement strand
GATACCAGCTAGGTTCGACCCTTCGCAGTCCAGGCGGTTGGGATTGCATCCAGTGGCCAGCACCAATATATCGTAGGGAAGCACTTCATGGTTGTACAGCGTCACCGTCTTGGCCTTGGGGTCGATGGATGTGATGCTGCTGGAGAGCTTCACGTCGATATTCTTGCCCTCATACCAGGCTGCGGGATACATGACTGTGGACATGGGGGGGATATTTCCCGCCACTACCTCAGGTAGCTTGATCCTGCTGTAGAAGAGATACTCTTCGCGGGCTACGAGCGTGACATGGGCGCCCTCCATCTTTGTCGAGAGCTCCTGAGCGACTGTAGTTCCTGCGATTCCATTACCGATAATGACAACGTTCATCCATGTGCCTCCGCTAATAATGTACAATACCAGCCCGAGGGTGTGAAGATATCCCATCCAGATTCTCGATACTTGCCCAGTCCAATGGCAAACGACTATAGTATGGATATGGAACACACCCCGCGACTGAGCGTCATAGCTCCTCCCATTTCGGAATCTGACCGTCCGTTGCTCACAGCCTGCCAGCAGGTACGTGAGACTGTGTTCATACAGGGACAGTCGGTGCCACGCGAGATTGAGCAGGACGGCCATGATGAACTGTGCACCCACTACCTGCTTCAGATAGATGGGGTAGCAGTTGCGACGCTGCGCCTCAGGCCCGTGGATGCAGGAATGAAACTGGAACGGATGGCTGTCTTGCCGGAATACAGGGGGCATGGGTATGCAACATGCCTCATAGCGGCAGCCTTGTCCGACACCCGCTGCACGATAACCACACATGCGCAGGTCCATAGCATCGGATTATATCAGCGCATGGGCTTTGTCCAAGAACCGGGCACGGTCTTCTTGGAAGCGGGGATAGAGCATGTCAGCATGCGCCATGAAGGAGAACAACACATGTCACGCAGAAATACAATCATCATAGCAGGAGCTGGCGTGTTCGGAACCGCCGTGGCAGAGCGCCTTGCATGGAACAAGGACAACCGGGTCATCCTCTATTCAATCGAAGACGATGTCGTGGAGGATATCAACCGCAACCACCGCAATACCAAGTACTTCCCTACCCGGTTCCTCAATGCCTCAATCGTGGCGACTGGCAATATCGAGATCTTCAGCGAGGCTGACTATGTCATGCTGGTCATCCCATCAAAGGCTATCGTGCCGTTCAGCAACCAGATCCGGCCACTGACCAAGGAAGACTGCATGGTGATCAACCTGGCAAAGGGAATGAGCGACGAGGGTGCGTTCATCACCGAGCAGATTCCCTTCCGCCGCACAGCAAGCATGAAGGGCCCCACGTTCGCCATTGAGGTGATCAACGGGTTCCCCTCGTCGTTCACCTTCGGTGGACAGCAGGAGGACTTCGAGCAGTTCAAGTCGCAGGTGCTTCCCGATACCGGGCTCTACCTGGACTTCACCAAGGATATCCGGGGCGTCGAGCTGATGAGCGTACTGAAGAACATGTATGCCATTGCCATCGGATTGGTCTCCGGAAAGTACAACTCCCCGAACGTAGACTTCATGATCTACACCAAGTGCGTCAATGAGATGCGGAGGTTCCTCAAGCTCTTCCATTGCGAACAGACCACGATCTTCGGATATTGTGGGCTTGGTGACCTGGGCCTGACTTCCTTGAACGACCTCTCCCGCAACCGAACGCTGGGAATGCTGATGGGAAAGGGCTTCACCATCGACCAAACCGGTTCGAGCACTGTCATTGAGGGATACAGGACGATCAAGCTGATGGGAGAGATGACCCGGGAAAAGGGGGTTGCCCAGCGGTTCCCCGTCGTCCAGGCCCTCTACCGGCTCATGTTCGAAGGAGAGACTCTCAACGAATATCTGCTGACAGTCTTCGCCTGATCCATCGAATTAACAACACCCAGCCTTATTGGAACTCTGAGGAGCACAGCACTTCT
>CAYXIH010000139.1:0-1959 GCA_964465155.1 uncultured Sphaerochaeta sp. | reverse complement strand
GGCCTGGTCAAGGTTGTCGCTGACGCCAAGACTGGGGTGATCTTGGGCATCCACCTGCTGGGCCCCTATAGCAGTGAGATCATCTGGGGCGCCGCGGCGGTCATCGAGGACGAGCTGCGGGTCAAGGACGTGAAGGAAGTCATCTTCCCCCACCCAAGCATTTCTGAGTTGATCAAGGACACCTGTTACGCGATCGACCATAGCCTATAACACAAACAGAGGAGTAGAGAACCATGTCCAAGCAGATAGAATTTGATCCGGCGGCACTGAGGAAGAGCGAGATGCTCCAAGTCCCCGAAATTCCCGTCAACCAGTATGTACCTGACATCAAGAAGGAGCTGAAGACCTACGGCAAGGAGCGCTTGGTGCGCGCCTACTACGACATGCTCCTCATCCGTGAGTTCGAGACCATGCTCGACACGATCAAGAAGGAAGGTGTCTACCAGGGCATCTCCTTCAACCACAAGGGACCCGCCCACCTTTCGGCTGGACAGGAGTCCGCTGCAGTCGGCCAGGCAATGGTGCTGGGACCGGAGGACTTCATCTTTGGTTCCCACCGGAGCCATGGTGAAATCTTGGCCAAGTGCCTCTCCGCCATCCAGAAGATGGAAGACACGGAGCTGGTGAAGGTCATGGAGGAATTCATGGGAGGGGAGACCTTCCATGTGGTGCAGGACCATTTCCCCGGCAAGTCTGTGAAGGACCTCGCCGAGAACTTTGTACTGTATGGAGCCCTTGCTGAGATCTATGCCAAGCGCACGGGATTCTCACGTGGCTTGGGTGGTTCCATGCATACCTTCTTTGCACCGTTTGGCTCGATGCCAAACAACGCCATCGTAGGTGGCTCCTGTACGATCGCCGTTGGTTCGGCCCTGTACAAGAAGATCAACCGCAAGCCTGGCATCGTCATTGCCAATATCGGTGACGGCTCGCTTGCCCGTGGTCCTGTCTGGGAAGGCTTGGTGCTCTCCGCCATGGACCAGTACAAGACTTTGTGGAACGAGAACCCGGGCAATCCCCCGTTCATGCTCAACTGTTTCGACAACTTCTATGCCATGGGCGGACAGCCAGTAGGCGAGACCATGGGATACGGCCTGGCCGCACGCGTAGGTGAGGGAATCAACGCAGAGGCAATGCATACCGAGCGTGTTGATGGCTTCAACCCGCTGGCGGTCGCAGAGGCAACCGAACGCAAGAAGCAGCTGCTGCTCAAGGGCGACGGACCTGCCTTCATGGATACGATCACCTACCGCTTCAGTGGACATAGCCCCTCCGATGCAATGACCTACCGCACCAAGGAGGAACTGCAGAAGTTCCGTGACCAGGATCCGATCGTAGCCTATGGCGAATACCTTGTCGCAAACAAGGTGGCCAAGGCATCCGATCTGGAAGAGATGCATGTGACGTTGCTTGAGAAGATGCGCAAGACCCTTGAGCTGACTGTGGATGATACCCTCAGCCCGATGGTGGACGCCTCATTCGTCGAGTCCGTGATGTTCTCCGAGGGGAATGTACAGTCGCTTGACGACCGCACCCCCGAGCTGCTCGAGCCACTGGCTGAGAATGCCCGCGTCAAGCAGATCGCTGGACGCAACCGCTATGCGTATGATGAGAACGGCAAGGCCTACCCGGCAGCCAAGCAGTACCAATACCGTGACGCTGTATTCGAGGCAATGGCCCACCGCTTTACGATCGACCCGACGATGATTGCCTATGGTGAGGACCACCGTGACTGGGGTGGTGCTTTCGCCTGCTACCGTGGCCTGACCGAACTGCTTCCTGCCCACCGCTTCTTCAACTCCCCGATCGCGGAATCGGCGATTGTCGGTAGCGGCGTCGGATACGCCATGAGCGGCGGACGTGCCGTGGTTGAGCTGATGTACTGCGACTTCTTGGGATGTGCCGGTGACGAGGTGTTCAACCAGATGCCCAAGTGGCAGTCGATGAGTGCCGGTGCTC
>CAYXIH010000138.1:0-2039 GCA_964465155.1 uncultured Sphaerochaeta sp. | reverse complement strand
TCGTTCATGATCTTGATGATGTCGACATCCGTCTCGGCGAAGAAACGGAGATGGGCTGCGATACCGGCGCTGCCGGTCTTCTCAGCTTGTGGGAAATGGAATGAGAAGCTTGTCGGAGTCTTGTCCGGCTGCTTTCCAGAAAGTACTGCTAGTGTGCGTTCCCGCTTGGTCATTGTTGCTGTTCCTCTAAATATCTTATTAATATCTTAGTAGAATGCTAACATGGGTTTCTCGTTCTTGCAATTGTTTTCTTTGGGTTTCCAAGCATAAAAAATCCCCCGCTGAAAAGCAGGGGATCGATTGGGATGCGCTAGATTAGAAAAGGGGAGCGGGCTTTCCCTTCTCTTCGATTGACTGTTGCTCTTCGAGCTCGTCGACCTGTTCATCGGACAGGAAGGCAGAAGGAGCGGGCTCGACACCCATCTTCCACTGGACCAGATTGATCAGGAAGAAGGTTGCGGTGCCCACTGCACAGCCAAATACTACAGGGAGGATTCCCAGGTAGAAGTTGCCTCCTGAGAGAATCTGCCACACTATGACACCGATGGTGCCTGTGATGATTGATGCTTGTCCGCTGAGCTTGGTAGCACGTGGGACCACCATTCCCAGGCCATATGCGGCAAACGGGCCAGCACATCGGATGGCAAAGGCAAATGTGTTCATCGTGATGATGTCGATCTTGCCCAGGCTGATGATCATGGCAATCGAAGCTGCGATAACGTTGCACAACCGGGTAGCGAAGATTGTCTGGCGGTCGGTCAACGGGTCTGAGTTGCGGAAGTATTTGCAGAATATGTCATTGATGAACATCGTGGACATGCACAGCAGGTTTGAGTCGGCCGAACTCATGGTTGCGCTGATGATCGAGGCGGAGATGACACCGACGATGATCGTGGGTGCATACATCTGGGTGACGCTCATCATGGACGTGCCACCTGTGACTGCTCCCAGCTGGTCCTTGACTGCCAATGCGCACAGGCCAAGGATTGTGGGGAAGAACGCCATGGCGGCCATCAGGACACCGGATACCAACGATGCGTTGCGGGCTGTCTTCTCATCCTTTGCAGATTCGAAGCGGCTGATCATCTCAGGACCTGAGAGGAAGGTGCAGAAGTAGTTGAAGATGTATCCGATGATGACGACCCAACCAATCTTGGTGAAGCTCATCTGTGCTGCGGGGAGCTTTGCAGACAGGGCCTGCCAGCCACCAACGCCCTTCAGGACGAATGGGGTTGCGATTGCAAGGCCAAGGAAGATGATGGAGAACTGTACTACGTCGGAGATCTGGTCGGCGATCATACCACCAAGGGTCGTATAGAGGATGATGACGATGCCGGCGAAGATCAGGCACACGTTCAAGGGAATCCCGGTGAGGGTAGTCAGGACAGCACCTGAAGCTGCTATCTGTGAGGATGTCAGGCAGAACAGTGCAAGGATGTTCAGAACAGCAGAGAACGTTGCGCTTGGCCTGCCAAAGCGTCTACCAATAACTTCAGGAATGGTGATCGCCATTGTCTTTCTGATCTTTGGAGCAAAATAGGCGAGGGGAATCATGGCAAGGGATGCGGCGAGGACATACCACATTGCGCTCATGCCCCATGTTCCAAAGGCCTTGGATGCGAGACCGGTGGTCGATCCGCCACCGATATTGTTGGCTGAAAGGGAGAATGCAACCATGAACAAGCCCATTCTACGGCCTGCGATCATGTAGTCACTGCTGCTCTTGATCTTCAGTTTGCCAACGATGAAGCCAACCACCATCATTCCGATGAGGTAGGCACCGACGATAATCAGAGCTCCTACGTTCACATCCATACAAGTACCCCTTGTTGTATAATTTTTTTCAGAATAACACGAGATTGTTTGAGGAAAAAGAAAAATCCATTTTTTCTCGGGGGCAATGGACAAAAAAACGTCCCCGGTGCAGGGGACGACTCAGGCTGGAACTACGGGAGAATGTAGGTTCCCAACAGTGCGTGACGCTCTGGGATCTGCTCCTTTTGTGGTAACGAGAGCCTGCCCAGGGAGAGTACTGTGGT
>CAYXIH010000137.1:0-2142 GCA_964465155.1 uncultured Sphaerochaeta sp. | reverse complement strand
TCAAGAGCGAAGACGCAATGTATGCAGCCTTGGTACAGTCCAAGGGCTTCTAAGAGACGTTGACAACGAATTGAGACTCATGAGCCGGGGTGGACAACATCCCGGCTCTATCAAAGAAAGTGGTGGGGTGGATGAAAGATACCAAGAAGGCTGCCGATTTCTACATCGGATTGTTTGTGATGGCGCTGAGCGTCATATTCTTTATCGAGGCGGGGAAACTCCCCACCCAGGCACGTGGCATTGGACCTGGCGATTACCCCCGGGTCATCTGCACCATGCTGTTTGTCCTGGGACTGGTGCAGGTCATCAGGGTGCTGGTCACCTCACATGGCTTTGCAACGGTGGACTGGAAGGGGTGCAACGGGCACTACATGCTGCGCGTTGGCATCTTCATCGTTGCCACCTATGTCTACTACAAGCTGCTCAAGCCAGTTGGATTTCCCTTGGTGACCCCTGTCTACCTCTGGGGCATCATGATGCTCTATGGCTACAAGCGCAAGGTGCTGGCGGCAGTGATCAGCATCATCTTCTCCTTGGTGATCTTCTTCCTCTTCACCAAGGTATTCATGGTCATGATCCCCGGTGGGTTCTTGTTCAGCTAAGGGGTATACAATGTTAGAAAATCTTCTCGCCGGCTTGGCAAATGTCTTTCAGCCCATGACCTTCCTGCTGACGGTACTGGGAACCTCCGTGGGTGTCATCATTGGCGCCCTTCCTGGACTATCTGGTTCAACGGGCATCATCCTGTTGCTGCCGTTGGTCTACCGACTAGATGCATCCACGGCGCTGGTCATGCTCTGTGGCCTGTTCTGTGGTTCCATGTACGGTGGCTCGATCGCAGCCATCCTCCTCAATACTCCCGGAACACCGTCTGCTACCGCAACCGTCTTGGATGGGTATGAGCTATGTAAGCAGGGCAAGGCAGGGAAAGCCTTGGGTATCTCTGCCACCTCATCGTTCATCGGTGGGCTCATCTCCTCCATCTGCCTGATCCTCATTGCCCCGCAGCTTGCAAAGATTGCACTGTCGTTCCGGGCAGCGGACTACTTTGCCCTGTCATTGTTTGGTCTGACGATCATGGCCAGCACCGACAAGGATGTGGTCAAGGGATTGATCTCCGGCATGGTCGGTCTGTTGATCTCCACCGTGGGCATCGATGCAATAGCGGGGACCGACCGCTTTACCTTTGGATACTACAAGATGCTCAGGGGATTTCCACTGTTGCCAGTGCTTATTGGTGTATTTGCCCTGAGCGAGGTCATGGTCCTCGTGCAGAAGGGTGGCAACCGTGAGAGTGCACCCAAGCAGTCTATTGGGCGCGTCATTCCCACCTGGCTGGACTTCAAGGGATTTGCCCTTGCGGCAATCGTCGGTGGGTTCATAGGGGTGTTCATCGGGATCATACCAGGAACTGGTGGTTCAATTTCCTGCTTCTTGGCATATCAGGTTGCAAAGAAGCTCTCCAAGCATCCCGAGCAGTTTGGCAAAGGAGCGCCGGATGGGATAGCAGCCCCCGAGGCCTCCAACAACGGTACGACCGGTGGTGCCTTGATCCCCATGCTCTGCCTGGGCGTCCCCGGCGACGTGGTCACCTCGGTGATGCTGGGTGCCTTGATCCTCATCGGGGTGAAGCCCGGTCCGCTGTTGTTCGTGGAAAACCCTCAGATCGTATATGCCATCTTCGCCGGCATGCTGGTCATCCAGTTCCTGATGCTTGCAGCAGGATTGGGTTGTGCAAAGGTTTCTCCGAAGATCCTCAACATCCCCCAGACGATCCTGATGCCCATGATTGCGGTCCTCTGTGTGGTGGGTGCCTATTCGAACTCGAACAACCTGTTTGATGTGCTCATTGCCCTTGTGTTCGGCGTCATTGGCTTTGGGATGAAGAAGTTCGGCTATCCCGGTGCCCCATTGGTGCTGGGCCTGATCTTGGGCCCCATAGCGGAGGAGAACCTCAACCGGGCACTGGTCCTCTCCAACAACAACTGGAGCGTCTTCTTCACCAGCCCGATCTCCTGCGTGTTCCTCATCCTTGCAGTCGGCTCCATCGTCATGGCGGTAGTCAGCAATGCAAAGGAACACAAGAAACACCAACCAATCCTCCCTGCTTGATCTGCAGGTTGTGATATTCCCTCGATCACC
>CAYXIH010000136.1:0-2233 GCA_964465155.1 uncultured Sphaerochaeta sp. | reverse complement strand
TAATCAAGGCATCCAAGCCTGTTGTCTGGATGCCTTGATGCAGGTCAAAGTCCTTGGCGCAGGATGTGCTCGATGTCTTCCTTGGTCACGGGACCTTGGTGGATGAGCTTGTCGCCGAAATAGAAGGCCGGATACTCTGAGAACTGGTACTGGTCTACGACTGCCGGATGCTCGGTGCCTTCGATCATATTGATCTTCACCTGGGCAAGGGATGGCTGGTGGGCCTCAACGTCCTTGATCAGGGCGAGGGCTTTCTGGCAATGGGGACACGTCTTGAGATACAACATGGTGATCGTCTTCATGTAACGCTCCTTTGGGTTGGTACCCAATCAGAAGATACGTATGGTTTGCCTATCCGTCCATTGTCATGTCATGCAATGACATGTATGCTGAAGCACATGATGCATCACCAGGGAACCAAGATATTGACGACACGGCGGTTGCTCTTGCGACCATTCACAGCGGATGACGGGCGTGCAATCTACGAAAACTGGGCAAGTGACGCGGATGTGACGACCTTCCTGCGCTGGCCTGCACATGCCGATATGGCAGTCACGAAAGAGGTGCTGAAGTCCTGGATAGATGGATATATGCGTCCTGATTTCTACCAGTGGGCAATAGTCCCCACCGAATTGGGTGAGCCCATCGGGACGATCAGTGTCATGGGGATGAACGAACAGGCCGACAGCGTGCATGTCGGCTATTGTATTGGCCAAAGGTGGTGGAGGCAGGGGTTTGTCAGCGAGGCGTTTTCCGCCGTGATCGATTTCTTGTTCCGACAAGTCGGGGCCAATAGGATAGAAAGCCAGCATGATCCTGACAATCCTGGGTCTGGGGCTGTGATGCGCCATTGCGGACTGCAGTTCGAGGGACGCCTGCGCAAGGGCGACTGGAGCAACCGCTGGATCGTCGACGCCGACTTGTATTCAATCTTGCGGGATGAGTATGAACAGCAACCGCACCAAGATCCTGGTGCGGTTGTTGGGTAGTCAGTTATTTGGCAGGTGCGTTCGCAACGACCAGGAGCATCTTGAAGTCCTCCACTGCAAACAGGGAGTGTGGGACGTTCGCTGGCATGACCAGTGCATCCCCGATGCCAAGGGTGTGTTCGTTGGACCCTACGATGAATTTCCCGGTTCCGTCGAGCACTTGGACGAAAGCATCGCCATTGTTGACATGGGGTGCGATCTCCTCGCCCTTGCCAAATGCAAAGAGCGTCATGCTTCCCGCAGTGTTCTGCACCAGTGTCTTGCTGACGATCTGGCCAGCCTTGACCTGCAGTTCCTGGGCAAGCTTGAACACGGTGTCGACAGGAATATTCTTGATGATTCCCATATTAGCCTTCCTCATCGATTGCCGATACAGGGCATCCGTCCATTGCCTCGAGAGCCAGATCCTCATCTGGGACTGGGACATCGGTCGTGATGGCCTCTGCGACGTTGTCTGTGGTCATGTGGAATACATCGGGGCATACCCCTACGCAATATCCGCATCCTACGCATGTGTCATTGACGCTGAACTTCATGATGTAGCCTCCTAGTCGTTCAAGATACGTCCATCTGTCGTGATGGTGACCACCTGCCAAGGGAAAAACTTTCCGCTGTTTGCCAGTGCCTGCCGTGCGGCTTGTTCCAGGCCACCACAACAGGGAACCTCCATGCGGACGATGGTCATACTCTGAATATCGTTATGGGACAGGATTTCGGTCAACTTGGTTGTGTAGTCAATCGCATCAAGTTTTGGGCACCCGATGATGCAGACCTTTCCTGCGAGGAAGTCCTGGTGGAATGCAGCATATGCATACGCAGTGCAGTCGGCGGCAACCAGGAGCTTCGCACCGTTGAAGTAGGGCGCCTGCGGATTGACCAGCTTGATCTGCACTGGCCATTGGCGCAGCTGCGATCCCACTTGCTCCGTTTGCTTTGGAGCTGCAGGTGCAAACGACTTTGCCATGGTGCCGGGACATCCATGGCCCATGCGTGCCATGACAGCCTGCTGGTCGTATGGTGCAGCTTCGCGCTCAACGAATGAGATGGCTCCAGTGGGACATGTGGGGAGGCAATCGCCCAGCCCATCGCAATAGTCGTCACGCATCAGCTTGGCTTTCCCATCCACCATTGCGATCGCCCCTTCATGGCATGCCTGGGCACAGGCTCCGCATCCGTTGCACAGCTCTTGGTCTATCTCTATGATTCTTCGCTTCATATGTTCCTTCCTTGTTCTATTGATGATA
>CAYXIH010000135.1:0-2323 GCA_964465155.1 uncultured Sphaerochaeta sp. | reverse complement strand
CATCATGGGCAACCGGATTTAGCACTAGTTTTTAATGCCAAGTCCTAAAGTCAGGATTGTAACATGGCAAAAAGTTGTGCTCAATGAAAATTATTTGGTTGATTGATGGTGGAAAACGCAAGATTCCTATTTTATCATCGCAACGGGATCCTTGCTCGCAGCCTCGGGGTTGCCTTGGAGCAAGTCGATGATCATCCGCACCCCATGGGACAGGAAGCTGATCCCCAGGATAATCACATGGTGCCCTATCGCCTCTGTCAGCTCCATCAGCAACACCATGCCAAACACCAACTCCACGACAGAGGAGAGGGCCTTGAGGATGACATGCCCACCATGGAGGCGGACCTGCACCAGTTGGTTGAGCTCATGGATTGCCTTGAGGACTGACCATGCGCCCCAGATCACCGATATTGCTACGAGGGACCGTCCTGGTACCGAGACGGTCAAGATGCCCAGGACAATGGCCAACATGCCCATTACAAAATATATGTTGGTGGGATCGCTGTAGAGCTTGCGGAAAAAATACTTGGAACCAAGGAAGAGACCGCTTCCCATCAGCGTCACGCCAATGATGATATGTATATAGGTAGCCACTTCGGAGGAGAAGCACACGGCTCCGACTCCAAGAATCAGGAATGCCACTGCCATCAGCCATTCCAATTTCTCCAACCTGCTCATCTTCATACGGTACCCCCAACCATACCCAAACATGAATAGAAACCAAGGAAATGGCAAGTGCATGCAATGCATGCCTGTCATCCATGGTTTTTTGGTGTTTTCGGCGAACGTTTTCTCACTGGGATTCTTATTTTTTGCATACACAATGTTTGCTATCTGCAACAAAGTGCAACGTTAGCACGATTTTTCTGTACTTGAAATCTGATGTACGGTACACTACTCCTATCAATCAACACAAGGAGTGAATAGCATGGAAAAACTATTCAAGCTTCAGCAACGTGGCACGAACATCAAGACTGAGGTCATTGCTGGCGTAACTACGTTCCTGACCATGGCGTACATCCTCATCGTCAACCCCCTCATCCTTTCGGATGCCGGAATGGACATGGGTGCCGTCTTCACAGCAACTGCTCTCTCTTCGGCAATTGCAACGCTCGTGATGGCGTTTGCAGCAAACCTCCCGTTCGCACTCGCTCCCGGCATGGGTCTGAATGCGTTCCTGGCCTACACTGTTGTCCTGGGAATGGGGTATTCCTGGCAGCTGGCCCTGACGGCTGTCTTCGTCGAAGGTATCATCTTCATCCTGCTGACGATCTTCAACATCCGTGAAGCAATCGTCAACTGTATCCCTGCAAACCTCAAGAAGGCAATCTCCGTTGGTATCGGCCTGTTCATTGCTTTCATCGGTCTGCAGAACGCAGGTATCATCGTTGACAGCGCAACGCTCGTCAGCCTTGCCGACATCACCTCCGGTGCTCCTCTCGTAGCCATCATCGGACTGGTGCTCACATCCATCCTCCTTGCCTTCAATGTCCGCGGCGCCCTGCTCATCGGTATCATCGGCACCACAATCATTGGTATTCCTTTTGGTGTTACCTCCTATGCTGGTGGCAACTACCTGCCTCCTTCACTGGCTCCCACCTTCTGGCAGTTCCAGTGGACCCAGGTATTCAGCTTCGACTTCTTCCTCATCATGTTCACCTTCCTGTTCGTTGACATGTTCGATACAGTCGGTACCCTCATCGGTTGTGCCACAAAGGCAAACATGGTCAGGGAAGACGGATCGATCCCCAACTGTAAGGAAGCCCTCATGGCTGACGCAATCGGAACCACCGTTGGTGCAATCCTCGGTACTTCCACCGTCACCGTGTTCGTCGAGAGCGCATCTGGCGTCGAAGCTGGTGGCCGCACCGGATTTACCGCACTGGTCGTTGCCGTGCTGTTCCTCGTGTCGCTGTTCCTCAGCCCGCTGTTCCTCTCCATCCCAAGCGCAGCAACTGCACCAATCCTCGTGCTCGTTGGCCTGTTCATGATCACCCCGATCAAGGACATCGACTTCAGCGACTACACCGAGGCTGTCCCTGCATTCCTGTGCATCATCTTCATGCCGTTCGCCTACTCCATTGCAGACGGCATCATGTTCGGCGTCCTGGCATGGCTCATCCTGAAGCTCTGCACCGGAAAGGCCAAGCAGATCTCCCCCGTCACGATCATCATTGCGGTCCTCTTCCTCATGAAGCTGATCCTCGGCTGATCGTCCCATTCACATCAACATCACAGCTGCCGCGAGCTTTGTCTTGCGGCAGCTTTTGTTTAGTATGACAGGCATGTCCTGAGTCTTGGGTGAAAGTCCCAAGGGGCGTAG
>CAYXIH010000134.1:0-2370 GCA_964465155.1 uncultured Sphaerochaeta sp. | reverse complement strand
CAAGCGCAACCGCCAGGTTGGCATGGTGTTCCAAGATGCAGATAGCCAGATAGTTGGTCAGACAGTAGAACGTGACATTGCTTTTGGATTGGAGAACCTGGGGATCAAGGAACCATTGTTTTCCCAGCGCATGGATGCAGTTGTTCAGCTGATGGATCTCAACTCCTTGTTGCGCCAACGCCCCCGGACCCTCTCCGGTGGTGAAAAGCGGAGAGTCTCCATTGCCGGGGTATTGGTCATGGACCCTACCCTTCTGATCTTGGATGAACCATTTGCAAACCTGGATTACCCAGGCGTTGTCCAAGTATTGGAAGCGTTGGTCCATCTCCATGAGCAGGGACATACCATCATTGTGGTCTCCCATGAGATTGAGAAGGTCCTAGCCCATGCGGACAAGCTCCTGCTCATGGACAATGGCTCTTTGATTGCAAATGATACACCTGCAAAAGTATTGGGTCTGCTGGAAGAACATGGGGTACGGGTACCGACACATTTGACCATTGAGGAAATGACATGGCTGAAGCAGTAGCTTTCCATTTCAGAGACAGAGATACATTCCTCAACCATGCAAATCCCATGGCAAAGCTTATTGCGCTTCTTGCCTTGTCAATTATCTTGGTCAACGCTCCGTTGCCAACCACCCTCTTGATAACCGTATTCCTGGTATTCCTTGGTATAGTGGTACGGATTCCTATACTCCCCTACCTACGTGAATCATTGTTCTTCTTGTTCATGGCAGCATTCATTGGGGTAACCGAATACATTGCTTCCCACAGTTGGGCTCCTACTATTGCAGCCTCCCTACGGTTCTTGGATATTGTGTTTGCAGGAATGCTCCTTGCAGACACTACCGCACCAGATGACCTGTCCCGTTCCCTAGGAGCATTCCTAGATGTAATCCCGTTCGTCAATGGACCAGCAGTTGCATCAACCATAGAGCTCACACTCTCTGTGATTCCTACCATCTATGATATCTCGATGGACTTGCGCATAGCACGCACTTCACGGGGACTGCGGATGTCCCGCAGTCCTGTGCGTGCGTTGGTGTCCTACACCAACTCCATGTTCAATGCGTTGCTGGACCGCATGGATGAATTGTCCGTTGCCTTGGACGCACGGATGTTCGATCCATCCGTGCGCAGGGCAACCCTGCCGTTTTCTTATAGAGATGGTATTATTCTAGGAGTGACAGCAGTAATAGTTGCTGTATCACTCCTGCTTCCCTATGTACTTGAGGTATAGTCATGAACATTTCAAAAGAGGTCCTGCGCAAACAACTGCAGGTACAGTTGTCCCACTTCACAGATACCATGGAGGCAAATGCCCAGATCTGTGAGAAGATACTCAACCTTCCATCCTGGAACAGGGCTGGTCAGATATTCGCCTTTATCCCATTCAAGACAGAGCCGGACATATCGCCAGTCATCGACGCAGCTATAGCCCAAGGCAAAGAGGTGTTGGTACCTGTCTGCGACGATGACTGCCACATGCACTTTGTCCGGCTCTCCGAGGGATGGAGAGAACATCTTGGCCCAGGACTGAGAAAGACCTGTTCCCCAATTGGTATCAGTGAGGAGCGGGAACCCATTGCAGACCAACACCCCGTGATGATTACACCGGGTGTTGGCTTTGACATGCATGGGGACCGCATGGGAAAGGGTGCTGGTTATTATGATAGGTATATCAGCATGTGGTGCAAGGGTGTTCGGAAGGTGGGAGTCTGCTATGACTTCCAGTTGCTTGAGGATATCCCATCCAATGCTGATGACCAGCGCATGGATGTTGTGGTCACAAACAGGCGGGTGGTTCTCTGTGGATGAACTGTTGCTCGCTGAGCATCTGTAGGAATGCAAGGAACTGGGGTGATCCTGTGGGTGGTTGTGTTCCGTCTATCACTGCTTGGGGCATGGACAGGAGTTCTTCACGCAGGGAGTCATCCCTGACGCTGCGCAGGATTGCAGAGAGTGTCTTGATATACTCCAACTGCCGTGAGGGTGTGCTGGCTATGACAAACAGCAGCGTCACTGGCATGTTGTCCTTGGCGTTGTAGTCCACTCCCTGGCAGTTGGCAAGACCCAAGCCTACCTTGATATGATCGAGATGTATGATTTTCCCATGGGCAATCGCCACGCCATGTCCAATGCCGGTTGTCTCAATTTGCTCCCGGCGCTTTACGGCGCGCTTGAACCGGTCTAGGTCCAGCAAGTCATGGAATATGGTACACCGGTCTATCACCTCATTGATCGCAACAAACTTGTCGCAGGTACCCAAGTGGCAAATGAACGGCTCATAGCTGAAAAACGTGTCCACTGTTCAACTATACTTAATGTAGGTGTACAAAGCAAGGGAGGGAAAAACATTGCATATTGA
>CAYXIH010000133.1:0-2569 GCA_964465155.1 uncultured Sphaerochaeta sp. | reverse complement strand
CGAACGGCACGTACGGTGGTGTGAGAGGGGCTAGAGATTAGCCCCTACTCGATTTCTTGTTATCGATGCTTTTATTCCTTTCTATTTTACGGATATAGGCAATTTCAATTGATTGTCCTGAGGACAAATATCCTTGGATTGCCTTGGTTGCTCATCTTGTATCTTTGCTGAGGAGGCACTCAAATGGCAGCACCATTGGAAGGAATCAAAGTCATCGACTGGACACAGGTCCAATCGGGTCCGTCATGCACGCAGATGCTTGCATGGTTCGGAGCGGAAGTCATCAAGATTGAACGCACGGGAACCGGAGACCCCACCAGAAACGAACTTCTGGATATCCCAGGCCTGGACGGCCTGTACTTCCTGCAGCTCAACAGCGGCAAGAAATCCATCGAGTTGGACCTGAAGACACCTCAGGGACAGAAGATCCTGACCCAGTTGCTCCAGACAGCCGACATCTTCGTCGAAAACCTCCATCCGGGTGCCGCAGACGCCTTGGGATTCAGCTGGGAGGCCGTACACAAGATCAACCCACGTGTCATCTATGGTACGATCAAGGGCTTCAACGTCGACTCCCCGTTTGCAGACTGCAAAGCATTCGAGCCTGTAGCACAGTGCACCGGCGGAGCAGCCTCCACCACCGGATGGTATTCCGGACCAGACAACATTCCTACCCAGTCCGGCGCAGCATTGGGTGACAGCAACACCGGCATGCACCTGCTCATCGGCTTGCTCGCAGCACTGCTTGAGAGAGAGAAGACCGGAGTTGGCTGCTATGTCTACCAGAGCATGCAGGATGCATGCCTGAACCTCTGCCGCATCAAGCTCAGGGACCAGATGATCTTGGAGCACACCGGCCATTGCACACAATACATGCAGTATCCTGGAACCAAGTTCGGAGACACCGTACCTCGCGCTGGAAACATCGAAGGTGGCGGAGTCCTTGGCTGGTGCTACAAGTGCAAAGGCTGGGAGACTGACGACAACGCATACGTCTACATCATCATCCAGAACTCCGCCAAGGAATTCGGTCAGTTCTGCGAAGCACTGGGACTCCAGGCTTGGGTCAACGACCCCAAGTACAATACTCCAGCTGCCCGTGACCTGATCAAGGAAGAGATCGTGCAGACCATCCAGGCATGGGTGATCGACAAGGACAAATACTCAGTCATCCCATACCTTGCCAAGTATGGTGTTCCTTGTGGACCGGTACTGAGCATGAAGGAAATCTCCACCGACCAGAGCCTGTTCAAGTGCGGAACCTTGGTCAATGTCCCACAGCCCAAGAGAGGCCACTTCCTTACCATTGGTTGTCCTCCTAAGTTCTCGGACTTCACCCCGCAGATCACATCTGCACCGCTGCTTGGTGCCAACACCGACGAGATTCTCACCGGCCTTGGCTATACGGCTGACCAGATCGCACAGCTTCGTGCCGATCACGTCATCTGCAAATAGCACTCCAAATGGGTGTCCCGCAAGGGGCACCCAGACATGAGGGGAGGAATGAGTCTATGAATAATCCGACGACTGCTGCTGCACCAGTGCAGCTGACAGATGGCGAGCATATCATTATCGAAGCCCTGAAGAAGAACGGCGTCGATATCGTCTATGGAATATGCGGTATTCCAGTAACCGACCTAGCACGGCAGATGCAGGCTGATGGGATCCGCTATATTGGTTTCCGCCACGAACAGAACGCAGGCAACGCTGCGGCGATCCACGGCTTCCTCACCAAGAAGCCAGGTATCCTGCTGACCGTATCTGCCCCTGGGTTCCTCAACGGATTGCTGGCACTCACCAATGCAACCGTCAATGGCTGGCCCATGATCCAGATCAGTGGTTCGTCCACCCGCTCGATCATTGACCTGCAGCAGGGCGACTATGAAGGGCTTGACCAAATGAATGTCGCAAAGCCACTAGTCAAGGCTTCCTACCGCATTGACAATCCGCAGGACATCGCCACCGGTCTGGCACGCGCCATCCACGCAGCATGCTCAGGTCGCCCAGGTGGTGTCTACCTTGACATCACTACTGCCCTGATAGAGGCAACGATGCCGTTGGCTGACGCCCAGGCTACCCTCTTCACCCCAGTGGACCCAGCACCGGTCATGGCTCCGTCACCCGAATCGGTCGAACGTGCCATGCAGATCCTCAGCAAAGCCAAGACACCCATGATCTTCTTGGGAAAAGGGGCGGCGTATGCCCAGGCAGATGCAGCCATCAAGAAGTTCATCGAGACCACCGGCATTCCGTTCATCCCCATGTCCATGGCAAAGGGAGTCCTCCCGGACGACCATCCGCTGAGTGCAGCATCGGCTCGCAGCTACACGATGGAGCATGCAGATGTGACGATCATGTTGGGTGCACGCCTGAACTGGATGCTCGGCCATGGCAAAGGCAAGCATTGGAATCCCAACGGGACGATCATCCAGCTTGACATCGACCCAATGGAAATCGACAGCAACAGATTCATCGCAGGCCCAGTGGTCGGCGACATCGGTGCGTCGGTGGCAGCAATGACTGCAGCCTTGGACAAGTACCCTGTGAAGCTCGACCCGTCGTGGATGGC
>CAYXIH010000132.1:0-2712 GCA_964465155.1 uncultured Sphaerochaeta sp. | reverse complement strand
CCGTTGGTGAATGCCATGTGCAGGACATGTGGGCAAAGACCGATTACCTGCACGATCTGGGGACGTTGGACCTGCGCATCAGGCTGTTGCGGGACAGCCAGTTCGCCGGATCGGTGGGCTATACCCTGTGTGATGACCAGGACAGGCAGGTTGCGGCACAGACACTGGTGATTGGTTGCGACCAGTTTTCGTTCTCGCTGCGGCATGACCTCCAGGTCAAGCCGTATTCATATGAAGAGCCCGTGTTGTACCAGCTGCTGGTCACCATCTATGACAAGCAGGGAACTATTGTTGAGCTCGTTCCCTACCAGATAGGGTTTCGGCATGTCGAGATCCGAGACGCCGTGGTGTACCTCAACGGCAAGCGGCTGCTGGTGTGCGGGGTGAACCGCCATGAGTGGTCAGCCCACAATGGAAGAGTCATCAGCATGGAAGAGATGCACACCGACATGCAGATTATCAAGCGCAACAACATCAACATGGTGCGTACCTGCCATTATCCGGACAATATCGCATGGTACTACCTGTGTGACGCCAATGGCATCTACCTGATGGCGGAGAACAACCTGGAGTCCCATGGGTCGTGGCAGAAGATGGGGGCAGTGGAGCCTTCTTGGAATGTCCCTGGGGACAAACCCGAATGGGAGGCCCTGGTGGTCGACCGTGCCCGTACCAACTTCGAGACGTTCAAGAACCATGTATCGATCCTCATCTGGTCGTTGGGCAACGAGAGCTATGCAGGCTCATGCATAGCGGCAATGAACAAGTTCTACAAGGATATGGATGATACCCGGCTGGTGCACTACGAGGGTGTCTTCCATGCTCCCAAGCTCAAGGCAACGATTTCCGACTTGGAGTCGCATATGTACTCCTCACCGGACACCGTGCGTGCCTATCTGGATGACAACCCAGCCAAGCCGTTCGTGCTGTGCGAGTACATGCACAGCATGGGCAACTCTGTCGGAGGCCTGGATAGCTACGACAAGCTCTTTGATGAGTATCC
The DNA here is from genome assembly GCA_964465155.1 of uncultured Sphaerochaeta sp. GTDB lineage: Bacteria > Spirochaetota > Spirochaetia > Sphaerochaetales > Sphaerochaetaceae > Spiro-02. The sequence continues at coordinate 1,709 of CAYXIH010000132.1, read as the reverse complement.
CTCGTACCTTGGTGGCCTGATCTGGGATTTCATCGACCAGGCACTGTATGTTTCTGATGCACAGGGCAATGAGCACCTGCGCTATGGTGGTGACTTCAACGAGAAGGCCAGCGACTATGAGTTCTCCGCGGACGGCATTGTCTTTGCCGACAGGCAGGAGAAGCCAGTGATGCAGGAAGTGAGGTATATCTATGGAAATCGTCTTGGGAGATGTTAATCTGGGTGTCTCTGGCCCCTCCTTCTCATACCTCTTTTCCTACCAGACTGGTGGATTGGAGTCGTTGCAGCGTGCAGGCAAGCAGTGGTTGTTCCGCGCACCCAAGCCGACGTTCTGGCGTGCCACGACCTGCAACGACCGGGGAAATGGGTTCTCGGCAAACTCGTCCTGCTGGATGGGTGCCGACATGTTCGTCAGGACCGAGGAGGTCTCCGTCTGCATGGATGGGCGTGCCTTCTCCCGTGAAGAGCTGACAGCCCCGGCAAACAATGCCGTTGGGGTAGTGGATGCTCAGACTGTCACGGTTGTGTACACCTACCGCACCACGACGTTCATACCGGCGTTGGTCCATGTCTCCTATACTGTCGGAGCACAGGGTGACATCGATGTGTGCTTCACATATGAAGGCACTTCTGGTCTGCCCGAGCTTCCCTGCGTGGGGCTACGCTTCATCATGCCGTTCACTGCCGATGGCTACACCTACGAGGGGTTGTCAGGCGAAACATATCCTGACCGCAAGAAGGGTGCTGCCAAGGGGACGTTCGACGTCCAAGGGCTCCCTGTGACTCCCTATGTGGTTCCCCAGGAGTGTGGGATGCACATGGACACCACGGACCTGGTGGTGCGCCATGGTGGGCAGTCGCTGCACGTTGAGATGGGAACGAAGCCGTTGCCATTCTCGTTGCTACCCTATACCGCCTTGGAGTTGGAGTGTGCATATCACCAGGACGAGCTGCCCCCTCCGTGCCATAGCGTGCTGTGCCTCTATGCAGGGGTACGTGGGGTAGGTGGGATCAACAGCTGGGGGGCCGATGTCGAGCCTTCCTACCATGTGGATGCACAGCAAGACCACAGCTGTTCCTTCCGTATTGCCATGGCCTGAGCCGTTGATACAACAAACCAACTACATGTCCCCTTCCCACTCGGATGGGGACATGTCTATTTGTATCTATTTCTTGTGTGGCTGACTGTGCAACGCAGTGCATGTCACAATAGCAAGTTCGCAGAGCAACTCGGAATCTTCGAGGTCTGCAATGAGCAGCCATGGTGTGGCTCCAGGGTAGGGAGGAGCAAGCTCTATCGAGCCCAGCAACGCCTCTCCTTGTGGGGTATCTTTGACAAACAGCTGGTTGTCGCAGGCCATGGCAAAGAACGTGCCGTCGCAATACAACCCGTACTCACCAAACATCCGCTTGTAGGTGATGGTTCCCGCCCTGCCAAATTGTTCAGCAGCATATGCAGCGAAATCCTTGCTTGTTGCCATTGGTGGCCTCCTATCTGAACGGATTGTCCTCCACTTGGAATGGGCTGAGTCTCTCATGATTCGAGCAGAAGTACAATTGTATGCCACCTTGGTTTTCCTACCACTTGCATTTTTCATCTGCATGCGGTACTATCCGTATGCTTGCGAGCGTCGTATAGCGGTTATTACCCGAGCTTCCCAAGCTCGTGATGAGGGTTCGACTCCCTTCGCTCGCTTTTTTTATATCTT
>CAYXIH010000131.1:0-2728 GCA_964465155.1 uncultured Sphaerochaeta sp. | reverse complement strand
ACCCCTTTTTCCAATCTAGCCGAAATCATCGGGTGACATTACCTTGTGGATAGCAGGTAATGGTTTCTGCGAAGGAGTAGCTTCATGAAACTCGTGATGATACGGCATGGTGAAAGTGAATGGAATAGACTCAACCTATTTACAGGTTGGACTGATGTCGAGTTGTCTGCAACTGGCAGGGAAGAGGCAAAGGCTGCCGGCAACTTGCTCAAGAGCAAAGGGTATGACTTTGACGTCTGCTATACTTCCTACTTGCGCCGTGCTATCGATACACTTGATATCATCCTTACGGAGATGGACAGGCAATGGTTGCCCGTGCAGAAGGGGTGGCAGCTCAACGAACGCCATTATGGTGCATTGCAGGGGCTCAACAAGGCTGAGACAGCGAAGAAATATGGAGAAGAGCAGGTAAAGATTTGGAGACGCTCATTTGATGTCGCGCCACCGGCGCTTCCTCCCGATGACCCACGCAACCCACGTCTGCAGCAGCAATATCGGAACGTGGACCCACAGCTCCTTCCGTTGACCGAGAGTTTGTACGACACCATGGAGCGGGTGCTTCCATATTTCCGTGAGAATGTGAAGATGGACATGATCTATGGTCAGCGGGTCCTCTTGGTAGCCCATGGAAACTCAATCAGGGCATTGGTGAAGGTATTTGACCATTTGTCCGATGAGGAGATAACCAACATCAATATTCCCACAGGTGTCCCATTGGTCTATGAATTCGATGATACCTTCCAGGTGGTCAAGAAGCAGTATTTGGGTGACCAGCATGTCATTGCGGCGAAGATGCAGGCAGTGGCAAAGCAGGGGTCCAACTCGTCTGAGAAGCATTGAGTCTCTCCTGATATTGAGGACGGGGATCACGCAGGTGGTCCTCGTTTTTTGATAGGGTTTCATGGGAATTGTTGTTCAACATATCAAACAAAATGTTATTATAATAACCAAATTACAAAAAAATTAACATTTTTCTCCCAACCTATTGCCCATCTGCGATAAAAGTAATACTGTACGTTGCACTACAATGATTTGTGGTGTCCTGGTCGCAACTATGCATGGTATCTCCAGTGCATGGTAGATGTAATTCGGGAGTAAGCTATGGATAAGAAAATCAAAGTATCGGTCATCGGAGCCACCGGCGCAGTCGGACAGGTGTTTATGTGGATGCTTGCGGACCATCCTTGGTTCGAGGTGAGCTATGTTACGGCTTCAGCAGCACGCGTTGGCCTCAAGTATGCATCTACGGTGCATTGGGTCCTCCCCTTTGAGATGCCTGCATCTCTGAAGGACGTCGAGGTCAAGGAATTCAACTTCGATGCAATGAAAGAAGCAGGAGTCAAGATTGTCTTCTCTGCGCTTCCTGCATCCGTAGCATCAGAAGCCGAACCCCAGTTGCGTGCAAACGGTTTCTGCGTGTTCTCAAACGCAGCTGCAATGCGCTATGACTCGGATGTCCCTATATTGATCCCCGAGACCAACGTCGACCAGCTCGATCTGGTCCGCAAGCAGGGATTCCCCCAGACAGGTTGTGTCGTCACCAATGCAAACTGCGTGACCACCGGCCTTGCCATGGCACTTGCACCGCTTGTGCCGTTTGGGATCAAGACCATCACGGTCAACTCATACCAGAGTGTCAGCGGAGCAGGCTATCCTGGTCTCTCCTCGTTCGACATCACCGACAACTGTATTCCGTTCATCAAGGGTGAAGAGGAAAAGATTGAGAAGGAGATCAAGAAGATCCTCTCTATCAATCCCGAAGTCTATGCCTACACCGTCCGTGTACCGGTTATGTTCGGTCACCTCGAGACTGTATGGCTTGACCTGGAGCAGGATGTCGATGTCGCAGACATCATCAAGGCTTGGGAGGACTTCAAGGTCGTCACAGAGCTTCCTTCCACCCCAGAGCAGCCGGTCGTCTATGGTTCGGATGATACGTTCCCCCAGCCCAAGTATGCATTCTGGGGCAACCCCAAGGGAATGGTCGTCTATACTGGACGCGTCAAGAAGAAGAACAACAAGATTGGATTTACCCTGTTGGTCAACAACATCGTCAAAGGTGCTGCAGGTGGCTCAATCCAGAATGCAGAGGCATTCGTGGAGCGCTTCGGTCTCCGCTAAGAGTGCGTTGCATAAGAAAAGGACCTGTTCGGAATGTTCCGTCCAGGTCCTTTTTCTATGCTCAGGCTTCCCTGACAGTGGTGATGCATCCGTCCACGCGCACTGCGTATTCCTTGCCATGTTGGGAGACGCGCCAGTTTCCCCTGCGCGGGCATCCTTCGCAGGAGAGTCCCAGGGAGTCGTGTCGGAAACAGCTCCTGCTGATGAACAGCGGAGCCCTGAACGAACGTTCCACCACAGTGGGGGCAAACGGCCATCCCCAACGTGGTGGTGCAGACTGCTGCTCCAACCAGAAATATCCCCCCTCGATGCCCGGCACCAGCGATACTGCCTCTTGGGCAGCCTGGGCGTTGGCGAGGTAGAGATATATATCGCAGAACGTGCGTACATAGGGGTGCTTCTTGGCCCACCTGACATGGGCAATGTTGTTCAATCCAAAGCAAGTGGCATGGAGGATGTCCCGAAGCTGCAGTTCCTGAACCAGCTTGGCCAAGGCTTCCATGAACGTTGGTTCGTCGAAAGTCACCGGTGGGAGGCAGACATAATATGTTTCCTCTACCTTGGGGATATAGGTATCGATGTCAGACAGCTTCTTGTCGGTGATATC
>CAYXIH010000130.1:0-2755 GCA_964465155.1 uncultured Sphaerochaeta sp. | reverse complement strand
CTAAAAAAACTCCCCCATGCTTGCACTCATGAGGGAGTTCCGCTTGAAAGCGGGGATTACCTTGGAACGTCTCCTCTAGGAAGAGGGGGAAACAACGTTGTCCAAGGAGGCGGTACCGGTAATATTTCAGGGTTGGATAGGTCCTGATTACCTTTGGTGGTACCGATGCTCATAATGTATCACGAAGTATGACGTATGTTAAGCTTTTTTTGAATAAATTATTATCTTTTTTTCTCTCAGTCACCAACACATCGTATTTTATCTTTCTACGTTTACTCTATTTACATAATTGGTTACCTTATGTAACAACTTTTGTACCCGTAGCACTCAAATCTGAGAAGTTATTCATACAATTCATAAATTATGTAAAAATATTGGGGCATATCGTCTTGATATGCCCCAATCTACGCCATTACAGCATTTCAAAAGTAATGTAGACCGTCGCAGATATTTCCACATCCCCCGTAGGGAGCTGGGTGCTATAGGAAGACTCGGTTGCCATGTCGGCGGCTGCTGCCATCTTCATGTTTGCCATGGGATAGCTACGCGCATAATAGGTAGGCTCTCCCTGCTCACTGATCGAGAGGGGTTCACCCAAGGTCATCAAGGCTGAAGTTGCATAGACGGATGCCTTCTCCATGGCCTTCTCTATCGCCAGGGCACGGGCTTCATTGTAATAGGAGGAAGTGTCAACCAAGCCATAGGAGACCGAGGAGAACTCGATACCAGTAACACTTCCCAGCTGGTCTACGATAGTTGCAAGCCTGTTGGGCTGTTCCTTGATCCCCAGCAACGTCACTGACACCTGCTGGCTTGCACGCTGTCCGACAAGCTCCTGCTTGCCATTGTCCCAGCGGTATTCAGGGTAGAGCGTCACATAGTTGGTCTTCAAGTCTGCCTCGGAGATACCATTGTTGCGGAGAATCGTCAGGATCTGGGAGAGCTTCTTGTTGACAGTCTGCTGGGCCTCGAGGGTCGTCTCGGCAATTTCAGAGATTGCAACGGTGAAACTGACCTTGTCAGGTGCCACCTTGACGGTTCCCGTACCACTGACCTCGACAGTCCGGACAAACGGGTCGACAGCAGCAGCCGTCGTCGTACACCCAACCATTGCCACGCAAGCGGCAAGTCCTACAGCCAACAACACCACCATCTTCATTCTTTGCTTCATATCAAATACTCCTTGACTGGAAGATACAAACAACAGACGTACAGTGACCTCTGGCATTGAAACACCACCGGTAGGAAGATGTTACACCCAACGTTATCCCAACAGCTCACGGCGGCTCATGGATTCGCGCAGGAAGAAACCCAATGCCATCATCATGATGCCATTGTCATAGAGACCGTTGCCCATCTCGCGCACTACTTCGGAGACAGGGACAGTCAGCACATCCAGCTGCTCATTGGCATCCAGTTCCTGCACGCCACTACGGCTGAGGTCCTCGGCTAGGAAGAATGACGAACGGTTGTCCATGAAGGCGGAGTTGGGGCTGACGTTGCCCAGCAGCGTCAGCTTGCCAGCATGGCAACCCGTCTCCTCCAGCAATTCCCTCAGGGCTGCCTGGGCGGGGTCTTCCCCCGGCTCGACGAGCCCAGCTGGAAATTCGCGGGTGACAGAATCAGAACCATGGCGGTACTGCTGCTCCATGATGAAGCGAGGCACCCCATCGGCATCGACGAACCAAGGGACTACGGTGATCCAATCGGGGGACTCCACGCTGACGAACGTACCGCTACGTCCGTCCGTCGAGGTGCGCTGCACCGAATGGATGTCGAATATCGGGCCCTTCCAGACCCGCTCGTCGGACTCGGTGGTCCAGTGCAGATGCTCTATGTCACCGACATTGCCAATGGTAAAGTCCTCCATCCTCGTTCTCCTGTCAGTGTTTCTTCGAAGGGCAGTCGCTCTTGCAGGTGGCGCATGCCGAAGGCTTGCAGCCACTCTGCTGGGGAGTCGACGTATCTCTTGCACTGCTGCAGGCAGTACCGTTGTTGATGATCTCGGCAATCTTCTTGAAAGCCTCGGCGGACTTGCTCTGTGGTGCGCTTGCGATCCATGAAGTCCCTTCGTCCTCAGCCTCACGCAACGGGATCTCCAATGGGATGCGTCCCAGGAACGGAACGTGCATCTGCTCGGACATCTTCTCACCGCCACCAATACCAAAGACGGGAATCTCCTTGCCACAGTCCGGGCAGAAGAGACCGCTCATGTTCTCGACCACACCAATGATGGCTACTCCAAGCTTGCGGGAGAAGTTGACGCTTCTGCGTGCATCCATCACGGCCACGGGCTGGGGTGTCGTGACGATCACCGAGCCAGTCATCTCCGGGATGCTCTGGCAGACAGTCAGCTGCTCGTCCCCGGTCCCGGGAGGCGTATCGATGAGCAGGTAGTCCAAGGTACCCCAGTCCACGTCTGCAAGGAACTGCCGGATCGCAGACATCTTCATGGGTCCGCGCCAGACAATCGGGGCATCGGGATCGGGAATTGCAAATGCAAGGCTTACCACCTTCAGGCCCGGCTTGGGCTCAACGGGAACAAAGTTCTCCCCGTCATAGCTGTCCAGGCGACCATCCTCGCAACCAAGCATCTTGGCTACATTCGGGCCATGGATGTCGGTGTCGAGGATACCAACGGTGCAACCGCTTTCCACCAATGCATTGGCGAGATTGACCGTCACGGTGGTTTTTCCTACGCCACCCTTGCCGCTCATGATCATGATCTTGCGGCCAATCTTGTCCATGTTTGACC
>CAYXIH010000129.1:0-2844 GCA_964465155.1 uncultured Sphaerochaeta sp. | reverse complement strand
TGATAGTCTGCAGTGTCTCGTTCATCTTGTGGCTCCTTGTAGGTATCCAACAGTAACAGGTTTGACTCATTTGGGCTATCGGGAGAAACGGTGCTCTCCCTTGAAGACAACTTGTGGGAAGCATATGCAGGGAACCACCGTGATATTCTTGCAAGATTTGCGCTGTTTCTGTATGTTTGCTTTTGCTGTTGACTTCTGAGTATCTTTCCCATGGGGGTTGTTCGAACCAGTAGTGTGTACAATTGACCAATTATGTTCTATCCTAAATTTCTAGCATCTTGTTTATCTGGGAGTGGCGGCATATGAAGAGCGTACGAGCGTACAAGTATAGATGGCTCATTCTCATCTCTATGATGTTGCTGATGTTGTCTGTCGAGATACCATGGATGTCCCTTGCTCCCGTAGCCCGGGCAGCCGAAGTCTACTACGCTGGGCAATATGAACCCAGCAACACATTCAACATCGACTTCCTCTCCCTTTCCTATATGGTCATATTTGTCCTTGCAAGTATCCCCGCCGCCTATCTGATCGATAGGTTGGGGATCGTCAAATGCCTGCGGGCAGCGGCTGCGATCATCGCTGTAGGTAGCCTGACCAAGTGGTTCCTCGCTCCTTCCTATCCAGCCATGGCAAGTGGTCAGATTCTGCTTGCCTTGGCACAGCCATTGGTGATCAACAGTGTGACAACGGTAGTGGCGCGTTGGTTCCCCCTGCGTGAGCGTGGCTTTGCCGTGGGGCTCGTGGCTTTCTCACAATATGCGGCGCTGTTGCTGGTGATGATAATCTCTCCGCTGCTGGTTGGGACGAACTTTGGCCAGAGCGACTATGGCAGTGGGATAGACCGGCTCATGATGGTCTATGGAATTGCCTGTGCGGTCATGGCGGTCGGTGGTGCATTCATGATCCATGAGAAACCCCCTACGCCATCCTCCTACGAGCCCGTTGAGCCAATCAAGTTCTGGAAATCAAACAAGATGATTTTCCACAACCGGTCGTTGCTCAGCCTCATGATAGTCTATGGGTTGGGTTGGGCATTCCTCATTACATTGATCATCAAGATTGATTCCCTCAGCGCATTCTCGGGCTTTCCCAACTCCAATGCGATCTTGGGGATTATTGTGATGGTCAGTGGCCTTGCCGGTGCGCTTGTCGTGCCGTTCCTCAGCGATGTACTACGCAGGCGCAAGCTGATGATGCTGATATGTGTCATCGGGATACTCCCAGGTGGCATTCTCCTGACGTTCTGCAATGAGCTCTCGTTCTGGGTGTTCTCCCCACGGGTCATGGCAATGATCGGCGGGGGTATCTCCGGCTTCTTCCTCATGGGGGCAGGTCCCCTGGGCCATCAATATGCGGCGGAGCTGAACCCCAACATCCCTGAGAGCGTGACGCAGAGCATGATGATGCTCATCAGCGAGTTTTTCGGTGTGGTGATGCTGGTCTTCGCTTCGATCAAGAATGGTGCCTTCCTCTTTGGAGAAATGGTCACCATCTTGTGTGTCTGCGTTGTCTCGGTAGTCATCGTTGCAACGCTCAAGGAATCCCCGGTGATAATCACCGAGGATGAGCGTCTGCAACAAGCTGTCAAGAAAGAGATCGTCTATCTCCAATAGTCCAGCCAATCGATAATGTCGGTGATCACCTGCTCGTCGATGGTGGTCTCGATCGTCCCATACTCATATACCAGTCCTGTCTGTGCAGGCTGGAACAGATGGTTGAGGGCAGGGTAGATGATCGTGTGTGCCTGTGGGTCCTTTCCTTCGGACAACGCTTTCTCTATCGCCGGGATGTTGATGCTGGGAGGAACCTGCGTATCCTTCTCCCCATTGAGTACCAGGACCGGTACGTCCACTTGCCTCAGGTAGTCAGCAGGGTCGAGTGTCAGGAATACCTTCCCCCAAGGCAGGAATACGCTCTGCAGTCCAGCCAATATGGAATTGTACTGCTCTGCTGGGATATCGCTTTGCTGTTGGAGATAGGCAAGGATCAATTGGACCTTCTGCTGGTCATCGATGTCCTGTCGCAGCGCAATGTCAAACAAATCATTGTTGAGTTGTTGTGTTTGGGCTATCTGCTCGTCAGTTGCCCCAGCGGCCTTGAGAAGTACTCCGCTTTGGTAGTTGGAGATGACCCTTCCTGGGACACCTGTGCCCGCAAGGAGAATAATCCCCGCTACATCACCATATGTCGCTGCCACGACCGGGGCTATGATGCCACCTTCGCTGTGCCCAGCGACATAGATCTGTTGGGGGTCGACATACGGTTGCTGCTGCAGGAATTCGACCGCTGCATGTGCATCGTTGGCAAAGTCCAATGTAGTGGCTGTCATGGCATTGCCTTGGGACAATCCAAAGCCCCGGTCATCGTAGCGCAGCACCACGTAGCCTGCCTTGGTCAGGGCGTCGGACAGCACGAGGAACGGCCGGTGGTTCATCAGCTCCTCGTCACGGTTCTGGCTTCCAGACCCGCTGACAAGCACCACTGCAGGATGGGCAAGCCCATCATCCGGGCGTGTGACGGTCCCCGCCAACTCAATGTCATTGATATCCTGGTGGAAGAACAGCTCCTCGCTGATATACGGATAGGGTTGCACCGGATCCTGTGGGCGCTTGTTGAACGTGGTGATGTCTATGTCGCTCTTGGTCAATACCAGCGGGAACTCCATGCCAGCCTGCATGTATGTGCCGGTCAATGAAGTGGGAGCATCCATGTCGTCGGCAGTGAGCACTACCTCGATCCCCATGGGAGCGAATACAATGTCCATTGTCTGCTCGTGTATCTCAAAGGAAGTTGGCCTGAGGTTGGTCTGCATCTGGGCCGGTACATGCATCCTCACATCACCAT
>CAYXIH010000128.1:0-2870 GCA_964465155.1 uncultured Sphaerochaeta sp. | reverse complement strand
ACCTCTGTCGTGAAGGCACTCAAAGTGTTGAAGTCCTTCATGTCCGATGGTGTGGACTATACGCTGACGCAGCTGAGCCAAATGTGTGGAATCGGCAAGACCAGCATGATCCGCATCCTTGCAAGCCTCCAGTCAGAAGGATTCGTAAAATATAATCCGGAGACACGCAAATACCACCTTGGCCTGATCATGTACCAGCTGGGGAGCACCGCATACCAATTCAACGACATCAAGAAGATCTGCTATCCAGTGTTGAAGGAAGCCGCGGTCAAGTCGGGCCAGGTCATCCATCTCGCAGTGTTGGCCGAAGACGAGATTGTCGTCATCGACCGGATTTGGGCAGAAGCCCATATCGATATCGTTGGGCTTGTTTCCAAGGTCGGTGGGGATGTACCTGTTCACTGCACCGGGGTAGGCTGCGTGCTCGCAGCCTATTCTGATGCCGAGCAGCAGGAGCGCCTGATCGAACGCTGCGACTTCAAGAAGTATTCCGACAACACCATATGTGATCCCCAGGCATTCCGCCAGCGGCTACAACAAGTACGCAACCAGGGCTTTGCCATCAATGATGGCGAGCATGAGGCGTTCTTGCGGTGTGTCACACGCCCCATCGTTGGTGCCGACGGAAAGGTAATCGCAGCATTCTCCATCTCTGGCATCAGGGAGATGATGGATGACGAGAAGAAAGCCAATTATGATGAGATCTCCAAGCAGACTGCTTTGGAGTTGAGAAAACTTTTTTAGATTTTTTTGTGTATAAAGTGAAACTTAGTTTCGTACAACGAAATAATGAGTTTCGATTTGAGGATGTATGATAGCTATACTAGATTGTGGGACAACAAATACAAAATGCTATCTGGCTACGCCAGAGGGGCAACTCCTCGGAGAATCCTATGTGGGTACTGGGTGCCGTGACCGCCAGCAGTTTGCAGAGCCGGGTGCGTATGCATCCTTTCTCGTCCAGGTCATTGGCGACACCTGCTGTAAGCATGATGTTTCTTTCTCCTCCCTCTCCTGCGCAATTGCGTTTGGAATGGTCTCCTCTGACCTTGGCCTACAAGTTGTTCCCCATCTTGTTGCACCTGCTGGGCTTGCTGCATTGCAGTGTGGTGTATTCACCACCGGCTATGAGGATTTCCTGGGTCCTGGCATCCCTTTGTTGATTATCAGGGGGATCAAGAATCCGTTGCCGTGCGAACGTTCCATCGGGAATATCTTTGCCTGTGACTTCATGCGTGGGGAAGAGACGCAGGTGATGGGACTGCTGAGCATGTTCAAACCCACGAAAGCCATCAATGTGATTACCCTGGGTACCCACTTCAAGGCGGTGCACGTGGATGCCAAGGGGAACATTACCACTAGCATGACCACCATGAGCGGGCAGCTCTTCGACTGCCTGGTGCATGACACCATCGTCGGCAAGAGCGTGCTGGATGGCACTGGTGGGGAGCTATCCATGCAGCCAAGTGAGATTGCAAGCATGGCACGCCAGCTGCTGCAGACCTATGGGTTCAACAGGACGATATTGTTGCCCCGCTTCATGGAGTCCTTTACACCGATGAATTCCGCTGACCGGCTTATGTTCCTCGATCTTGCGATAGCGTTCGATGATCTCCATTCCATAGGTGCATTTTTCACCGACCCAGCATTGGAGGGGAACACCTACTACCTGGTCGGACAGCGACAGCGCTGCCTGAACATGCAGCTGGCGCTGCAGGTCATATGTCCGGGACTGGATGTCCATATCATCGATGGCCGTGAGAAGAACCGGGATATTTCCATTTCTGGAAGCCTTGCCATATGCACAAATCATATACAGCCAAAGGAGAGCAAGTGATGAAATACAAGATGCGGGGATGCATTCCCCCAATGGTCACGCCATTTGATGAACATGGTGATGTCGATGAAGTCCAGCTGAGGAAGCTGGTCGGTTTCCTCAACGAGCATGTCAACGGGATCTTCATCTGTGGTTCCTATGGATGCGGGCCGCTGATGTCCATCCAAGAGCGCAAACGTGTAGCGGAGATCTGCAAGGAAGTCGGGACCAAGCTGCAGATCATCACGATGACAGGTACGACCAATACCCGTGACACCATCGAGCTGACGCGCCATGCCAAGGAGATCGGGCTGGACGCTGCAAGCGCCGTGGCTCCGTTTTACTACCATCACAACATGGATGACGTGGTCACCTTCTACCAGGATGTCCTTGATGCGGTAGGGACCGACTTCCCGTTCTATATCTACACGAACCCCAAGTTCTGTGGATACGGGGTGGACATCCCCACGCTCAAGCGCCTGCAGCGCATCGGAGTTGCAGGGGTCAAGGCTGCTTCCTTCGACATCATGGAGTACGCCAACATCGTGCGTGCGTTCGAGGGTGAGGAGTTTGACATTGCATTGGGTACCGAGGCACTTTGGCTTCCTGCAGCGATGTATGGTGCGCAGGCATTCATCCCTGGCCTTGCCAATGCATTCCCGGAGATCTGCATGAAGATGTACGAGCAGTCTCAGGCTGGAGATTGGGAAGGGTGCCGCAAGACACAGTTCAAGATCAACGAGCTGCGTGATGTCATGTACCTTGCAAAGTCGACCCAGATGGCTATCTACGCCATGCTCGAGGTCAGGGGAATAGCTTCGTGTTCACCCAGAAAACCGTTCAATCCGGCTACGGAAGCCGAGAAAGAGAATATTCGCAAAAAGCTCATTTCCATGGAAATGATCGAAAAATAAAAGGAGTCCTATCATGAAAAGAACAGCAATCATCATCATGTGTCTCGTGCTTGCCGCTGCAAGCGTCTTTGCAAACGGAAACTCGGAATCCGCTGAAAAGGTGTATCCCTCCAAGAACATCAGCCTGATCGTCCCCTTTG
>CAYXIH010000127.1:0-2875 GCA_964465155.1 uncultured Sphaerochaeta sp. | reverse complement strand
GACTTGCTGGCGATCTTGGAGAAGATCAAAGGATGCAGGCAGCCCGACGACTCGGTCCTGATGCAGCAATACCCAGTTGACCTGCAGGATGGGTTTGGCAGGGAAGTGCTTGCCACCATGGGCTTTGATTTCGAACGGAGCGTCATTGGCCTTGCGGCGCACCCGTTCACCACTACCGTTGGGTGTGATGATATCCGCATCACCACCCGGTATACCGAACCGTCGGTGGCCAGCCCGTTGTTCTCAACGATCCACGAAGGTGGACATGCATTGTATGAAATGGGGGCATCCAATCCGCTGACATGGCAGACAAGCTTGGCCAATGGTGCATCATGTGCCATGCACGAGAGCCAGTCCCGCCTGTGGGAGAATATGATTGGACACTCTCCTTCGTTCTGGAAATGGTTCTACCCCAAGTTCCAGAAGCTGTTCCCCACCCAGACAGAGGGTGTCGACCTGCTGTCTTTCGTGCAGGCGATCAACAAAGTCGAGCCTTCGATGATCCGGGTCAACGCGGACGAGGTGACCTATGGGCTGCACATCATCCTCCGCTTTGAGCTGGAACAGGCAATCTTGGATGGTAGTGTGTCGCTGGATGACCTGCCCAAGGCCTGGAACGACAAGATGGAGGAGCTGCTGGGTGTCTGTCCAGCTAATGATTCGGAGGGTGTCCTGCAGGATGTCCACTGGACCGATGGCTCGTTTGGATATTTCCCCTCCTATGCATTGGGCAATCTCTATGGTGCACAGATATGGGAGACGCTCCAGTCCGAGCTGGGAGGCAAGGACGCTGTGGAGCAGCAGATCAGCGAGGGCAACCTCAAGGAGATAGGCTCGTGGCTGAATGAGAAGATCTACCGGTATGGGATGATCTACAAGCCGGCAGATTTGCTGAAGCGGGTCACCGGGGCTCCCCTTGACGCCCGGTGCTTCACAAGATACCTTGATGAAAAATACAGCCGTCTGTATGACGCACAAAGAGGAACCAGATGAATCTCCCCAACAAATTGACTGTCACCAGGCTGGTCCTGGCACCCATCTTCTTTATCGTGTTCAATATTCCGATCTGGCTTCCTGCAAGCAGGATTCTGTCCATCATCTGTGCCTCCTTGGCGCTGGTGCTGTTCGTGGTGATGGAGCTGACCGACCTGCTGGACGGCAAGATTGCCCGCTCCCGTGGATTGGTCACCGACCTAGGCAAGGTCATGGACCCGTTTGCCGACACCCTCTGCCACCTGACCTACTTCGTATGTCTGATGAGCGTTGGCGTGATGCCCACATGGGCGTTCATCATCATCATGTGGCGTGAATTCTCCATCAGCTTCCTGAGGATGCTGATGATGGGCAAGGGCAAGGCCGTCGCTGCGAACATCTGGGGAAAGAGCAAGACCGTGCTGTATGCCGTGACCAGCGTGTTGGGCATGATCATGTATGCCTTGCTGAACTTCACCCCCAACGCATCGTACCTGCCTGCCTGCCAGGTGGTCATGACCGTCCTCTTCGCCTTGGCCGCAGCTGCATCTGTTGCCTCCTTCCTGACCTATGTGAAGTTCATTCTCAAGGACGGAAGCCTCTCTGGGATGACGAGGTAGCTGATGGACAGGCTCATACCCATTGCCGACCTGACGGTGGAGGATGCCCGTGCTGTAAGGTACTGGTTCACCGACGTTGACGACACGATCACAACCCATGGCAAGCTCCATACCGTGGCGCTTGCCGCACTCTGGCGCCTGCATGACGCTGGGATCAAGGTCATCTGCGTCACCGGGGGATCGGCAGGGTGGGGCGACATCTACCTGCGCCAGTGGCCGGTCGAGGCAGTCATTGCCGAGAGCGGTGCTGTCTCTTTGTACCGGGATGGAACCTCTGGGCAGATCCGTCATTATATTCATCCTTCCATTGTGGAGGAGGGATACAAGGAACGTGCAAAGCACCTGATCGACCGGGTCCTGGCTGAGGTTCCCGATTCGAAGGTCTCCTCCGACCAGTTCTCCCGTTTGTATGACATTGCATTCGACTACGGCAGCGAGCCCCCGTATCTCTGTGAGAAGGATGTGCGCAGGGTAGCCCAGATTTGTGAGCAGGAGGGTGCTGGATATGCTATCAGCTCCATCCATGTGAACGCCTGGTTCGGTGCATATGATAAACGTGAGGGAGTACGGTCGTTCATGCATGAGGTGCTGGGGATGGAGGAACAGCAGTTCCTTCCCATCAGCGGCTATAGTGGGGATGCTCCCAACGACATGCCGATGTTTGGATTCATTCCCATCAGTTTCGGAGTAGCCAATGTTCTTGCGAAAGCTGCAGAAATGCCAATACTCCCAAAGTATGTTGCTACGAAGATGTGTGGTGAGGGTTTTGCACAGATTGTGGATGCCGTATTGGCAAAGAGAATAGGAAAAGAATAGTTTTCTAAAATTTTTTACCGTTCTAACAAATTTCAATGGAAAGAATTAAGCGTTACTCAAGATTGAGTTTCGCTTTTTTTTAACAAATGCTATAGACGCAATCGTGTTTGTCGGTTATTATCCAACTCGCTTCGAGAGAAAGACTGAAAGTCAGTTGCGACTGACTGATTGCTGAAAAGAAAAAAGCAATCAACGAAATTTAAAAAATAGTGAAAAGTTCGCTTGACACTGTATCGAAAATTTTGTTATGTTAGTCGGGCACGCTGCTGAAACCGACAAGGTTGTTACGCAGTGGGCAAAACGCGAAAGCGGATTTTTGACAGAGATATGAGAGAAGAGAAGGGAAGATAAAGTAGCCTGGATGATTGCCGGAAACGGTCGTTGATTCAGGTGAAGAAGACGAAAGTCTTCAAGGAAGCACAAGGGCTTCCTAGTCAATTTCGATATACGAACAAAACGAGGCAGAA
>CAYXIH010000126.1:0-2913 GCA_964465155.1 uncultured Sphaerochaeta sp. | reverse complement strand
TTCTTCTTGTATACTAGTTTGCAGTTTGCATTCTGTCAAACTTTATTTTTCATTGTGTGCACATTTTTTGCGAATCAAACGGTTTGGGGAGTTTTTCAATGGCTGCGGCTCATTTTTTCCGCTTCAGGCGTTCCCGTTTCTTCCACAGGTGGTTGAACATGAACTGCTGGCCGGCATCTATGTCGCCGAGGGTCAGGGCCATGACGATGGCCTCATGCTCCTGCTCGGTGATAAGAATCTCAAGCTTGTTCATCTTGTAGTAGAATAGCTTGCTTGCAGTATTGAGGTTCATCCGCTTGTACATGTCGATGAGGGTTGCATTCCCAGACAACTCGATGAGCGCCATATGGAACTGGTAATGGACCTTTCCATACTCGATGAAGTCAGGGTGTTCTGCATTGAGAATATCTTCCATTCTTTCAAGCAGTTGCTTTATCTCAGTTGTATCAGCCTTTCTTTCACAGGCCAAGCGGAATGCAAGGGACTCCAAAGAGGCACGAACTTCAGTCAGCTCACGGTTCTCAGTATCGGAAAGGGCCTTCACATAGGAACCAGAATACGGTTGTACGGAGACAAGGTTGTCCTGCTCCAGGCGCTTGATGACCTCACGCACTGGGGTGCGCGAGCAATTGAACTCCTTGGCGAGCTTGTTCTCGGAGAGCTTTTCTCCGGGGGCACACTCGCCATTGAGTATCCTGGCACGGATACAATCCACTATTTCTTCAACTGATACTTGCTGTTTCTGGCTCATATAACTAGTATACCACAATTTTGACTATCGACAAGCAGTCGTTGTTTGAGTTCAAGAAATCACCATGGTATAAATTTGGGACGATGGCACATTGACAGCACAAAAATTTGACCGTAGCATGATATTACTTGTATTCAAGTTCACACGCTTTTGCAAGGAGCAAACAGATGCAGCAGTCATTACAGCAGATCAGAAGCCTCTATCACGAGCAACTGACCGAGTCAGTCCTCCCCTTCTGGCTAGACCATGGGATGGACCATACCTATGGCGGGATCCTTACCGCCCTTGACCGGGACGGTTCGGTCTTGGAGACCGACAAGTCGGTATGGTTCCAAGGACGCGCACTATGGACATTCGCAACGGCATACCGGACTATAGCTCCACGCCCCGAATACCTCGAGGCGGCAAAGAGCCTCGTGAAGTTCCTGGAGGACCATTGCTTCGATACCGATGGCAGGATGTTCTTCCGTGTCACCCAGGACGGCAAGCCGGTCATCAAGAGGCTGAGGTACTTCTTCAGCGAGACATTCGCAATCATCGGGTTCGCCGCCTATGCGGAGGCAACTGGGGACATGAGCTATGCCGACAAGGCATTTGCACTCCTGCAGAAAGTAGAGCAGATCAGGAGCACCCCAGGCATCCTGATTCCCAAGTTCAACCAGGAGAATGAGCCATCCATCGGCTTTGGCGGCCCCATGATCCTCCTCAACGTCCTGTCCGAGCTTCGCCGGGTACTCCCTGCAAAGGAGCAGTGGATCAACAACTACATGGACCGCCTGCTGGATGAGGTACAGACCTACTTCGTCAGGGATGACATGCAGCTGGTGCTCGAGCAGTGTGCTCCCGACGGCCGTTTCATGGCCGAGCACTTCGAGGGACGCCTGCTCAACCCAGGCCATGCCATCGAAGGTTCTTGGTTCATCATGAACGAGGGACTGACGCGCAACGACCCCAAGCTGGTGCAGCTGGGTCTGAAGATGCTCAACTGGATGTGGGAATGGGGCTGGGACAAAGAATATGGCGGTGGCATCATCCAATACCGCGACGCATTGAACAAGAGCCCCTCGGAGTACCATCAGGACATGAAGTTCTGGTGGCCACAGTGCGAGGCTGCAATTGCAATGCTCCTTGCCTACTCCGTCACCAAGGAAGATTCCTACCTGCAGAAGTTCCACCAGGTCAACGACTATATCCAGCAGCGGTTCCCTGACCCTGAGTACGGTGAGTGGTATGGATACTTCCACCGTGATGGCTCGCTCGCGACCCCGATCAAGGGCAACCTCTACAAGGGACCCTTCCATATTCCCCGCCTCTACATGAAGTGCCTTGAGATCATCGACTCAATGGAGTGACCGGGCACCATAGCACATGCAGAAAGGACCGCCAGTTCAAAACGGCGGTCCTTTCTTGTACATGAATCAGGATGTTGCTGATCAGACGCTTCCAGTCAGCAGCTTGGGCAAGAACAATGTGATCTGCGGGAAGATGTTCAGCAGCACCAGCGTAATGAGCAATGGTGCAAGGAACGGCAATACTCCCTTCATCAACGTCTTGAACTTCATGTTTCCTACCCGTGCGACAACAAACAAGGCTGTTCCCATCGGAGGGGTCAGGATACCGATCATGAGGTTGAAGATCACAACGACACCAAAGTGGATGGGGTTGATACCATAGGCAACCACGGCGGGAAGCAGGATCGGGACGAGGATCATCTGCAGCGGCAGGGCATCGATGCAGGTTCCCAGCAGCAACAATACGATGTTGATCATCAGGAGCATCATCGCCTTGCTGGAGACATGGGAGGTGAAGAACGTCGCAATGGCCTGGGGCATCTGCTCGCGGGAGATGATGAACTGGAACAACTGGACTCCCAGGATCATCAGCACGATCGTGCCACTGGTCTTGATCGAATCAAGGCAGATGCGCACATAGCCCTTCAGCGTCAGCTCCTTGTAGACAAAGAAGCCAAGGATCGTCGTATACAATGCCGCCACTACCGCAGCCTCGGTGGGAGTGAAGTAGCCTGAGAAGATGCCAACGAGGATGATGATCGGCGTCAGCAGCGCCCAGAACGAATCCTTGAAAGCATGTGCACGGTAGGACCAGTTCCTCTTGGGCTCTGCAGGATAATTGCGCTTGTGCGAGAGCACCGAACACATCAC
>CAYXIH010000125.1:0-3053 GCA_964465155.1 uncultured Sphaerochaeta sp. | reverse complement strand
ATACCCAGGACGACCTATTGGGATCACTGATATTGGAGCATGACAGGCCTCATGTCGCAAGATGTCTGAGGAGTGCCAGCAAGCAATCGCAAACGGTCCATGTTTCCTGCCATATCAAACGCAAGGATGATCTGCCCGTCCTCTGCCAGATAGATGGATTCTGTATCAACGCGGACTCCGAGAATGCCCTGTTTTGCCTATACTTGAGATTGGTGGATGAGCAGCAGACCCTCTACCGAGAACTGGTCAACCGCTCTATCACATATGTGCTCGTTGTAGAACGATCTACTCGCATGGTTTTGTTTGCAAACAGTGCTTGGAAACATCTTGAGGGGATTGCTCCTGAAGAAAACGTGATCGGTAGGAATCTGTTCGACATTATTTCTCCGACACGGCGTATCTTCGATGAGCGGAGTGTTGAAGACCTTCCCGAAGACCATTTCAACGAGATCATGATCGAACACCCAAGTGGAGCCTTCCTCCACGCATATTGCAGGAAAATCGATTGGAATGGAATTCCTTCCTACGTAGTCTATCTTTCCGATGAGACAAAAGAACATGCTGCAAGATTGGAATTGGAAACACTGATTGAGAACGTACCAGGAGGCTGTGGCATCTTCTCATTTGAAGCAGGCGTCATTTCTCAGCAGTTCATCAACCAAGGATATAGAAAGATCCTTGGCCATGACATTGCAAGTGATAACACCGTAGGGTTTGCAGAGTCCATCGGAGCACTCAACGCTGAAGATAAGGTGGGACTCATGAACATGGCCAATGAATTGGTTGCAGGTTCCGGTGAACGCCAGGCCATTTTCAGGGTTGCAAATGACAAGGGTCGTGATGACTGGGTGAGGGTACTGGGCCGGATGGTCAAGACACCCCAGGGAAAGCATTTGTTGTACTGCAGCTTCTACAATGCAAATGCCGAGAAAGAGGCAGAGCTCCGCTATGAACGCCAAATTGCTGATTCAGACAAGTTCAGCGCTGATACAATGGTTGTCAAGGCCCGGTTCAATCTCAATGCCGATGCCATTGAGTATGGACAGCACACCCAAGCATCCTCCTATAGCGAATTCCTGGATTCATTGCTGCAAAGCGTCACATCGGATGAATACCGCATGCTGCTTGCCCAACAGCTGGACAGAAAGGCTCTGATCGCGGCTGGGGACGAAGAGGGGTTGCTGAAAACCGTTGAGTACCCGATTCATAATGGATATGGTTCTGTGCAATGGATAGAGCTCAACTACAGGACGTTCAAGGAGCCCCATAGCGGCGACCTCATGTGTTTCATCAACTCAGTCGATGTTACCTTGAAGAAACTGCAGCAAGAGGTTAATGAACGGCTAATCGTGGAGAACTACGAGGCAATTGCCGTATTCGACGTTGCTACTTGCAACTACCTGATCCACAACAACGGCAACAATGCCTATATCCGTGCCAACTTGAAAGATCCGGGCAAAGTGGATGCACTGCACAAGTATATCAAGGAACACGTCGTGGCGGAGGACATGGAAGAGTTCTCCATTTTCAGCAATGTTCGCCTGCTGTTGCAGGACTTGGAAGAGAAAGGGAAACATACCTTCACGTTCATGTTCCACGAAGAGGGAAAGCAAAACCGCCGCAAGCAACTTTGGATCACACACATACCTGCGTTCAACCGCCTCTTGCTGACATGTAGCGATGTGATGGACATCTATAGCAAGGAGGAGGCCGAGCTGCTTGCCCTGAAAGAGTCGGCGAGGATAAAATCGGAGTTCCTTGCACGTGTCAGCCACGACATGCGCACCCCGATGAACGTCATCATTGGATTGGTTGCAATGGCCCGTGACCAACTGAATGATCCTGCAGAACTGGAATCCCTGCTTGTTCAGATAGGCTCTGTCAGTGACTTCCTGCTGCGCTTGATCAATGACTTGTTGGATGTGGAGCGGATCGAATCAATGAAAATGGTTCTTCACCCACAGCCTTACACCTATGAAAAATTCTACAATTCGATCAAGTCCATCATCCTTCCGTTGTGCAACAAGAAGGGGATAGAGTTCAACATGCCCTTCTATACTGGATTTCCTGCCTTGTATGTCGACCCCATGCGCTTTGAACAAGTATTCATCAATCTCCTTTCCAATGCAGTGAAATTCACGGCTGAGGGAGGAAAGGTCGAGATGTTGGTGGATGTCCTGGGCAGCGATTCCTCCCATGTGGATTTCCGTATGCTTGTGAAAGACAATGGAATTGGGATGAGCAATGAGTTCCTGCAGCACATGTATGAACCATTTACCCAAGAATCCAGCATCATCACGACAAATCTGGAAGGCACAGGGCTAGGCTTGACGATTGTGAGGAGCCTGGTGGAATTGATGGGTGGTCATATCGATGTCCATAGTGAGAAACACCAAGGGACAACCTTTACGATATCGATGAGCCTGCCCTACGTTCAGGATGGAAGCTACCAACCTGACTCCAACAAAGAAGGGGAGGACTGGGCTGTGCTGAAGGGGCTACGCATCCTGCTAGCGGAAGACCATCCGATCAATGCAAGGATTGCACAGCACATCCTGGGAAAGGTGGGGGCAACTTCTGTCCTCGCAACCAATGGGGAGATGGTCGTCGGTATCTTCGAAACTTCCACTGCTGGATATTTTGATGCCATCTTGATGGACATTCGCATGCCTGGCCTCAATGGGTTGGATGCAACGCGGGAAATCAGGAAGCTTGATCGTCCTGATGCCAAAACGATCCCTATCATAGCGATGACCGCCAACATCAGCGAATCCGACTATCGTGAGTCGCAAGCTGCCGGAATGGACGCACACCTGGAAAAACCCATCAAGCCACAGCAACTCTACCAGACGCTCAGCAACTTGACCAAGAAACACCCACTCTGACCTACGGACCAAAAGTAAAGGCACATCATTTTGTCCTGATGTGCCTTTTCTTTTGGATTGTTGCTATTGGTTAGTCTGCGATGATGTTTACTTGGCGCATGCCAGCGAGGGATGTTCCATTGGAACTCATGGCAAACTCGTCATGCACCATGGTGGTGACTGTGAAAT
>CAYXIH010000124.1:0-3108 GCA_964465155.1 uncultured Sphaerochaeta sp. | reverse complement strand
CAGTTTCCTATTTCACCCGATACCTCATTCCCACAGATATTTCCCATGAACCTTTCATTTTACCCGTTGATTGTTGGTTCCTGTTAATTCAGGTTCAGCTTTCTTCTGCCAGGATTTGAATTCCGCTCCCCCTAGACTTCATGAATAAGCGTCAACTCACCGCCGGTATGAAACATTTCCAATATCTCCATTAGTAATGGCGGGGGTCCAGGAAGTGAATCAGAGGACGAAGGAACGGGAAACCATACTGGAGGAATTCCGCCGATGGCTGGGAGCATATTTGGAAGGAGTTGCATTTGAAGGATCAGTTTGGGACTGTCGATTCTATCATCGATGAGATGAAGAGCATCCAGTGCATGGAGCACAAGGGAAAGGCCAAGATTGTGACACCGTTTGTAGGACTCCAGTTGAAAGTCTACGATTACTTCGATCTTGAGGTTCCTAAAGGTTGTGACCTGATGACCAAAAGTATCAGCTCTAAGACCGGAAGAAGAAAGAAGCATGCAGCCCAGGATTAGGCAACCGAGTTAATTTTACAAAGTAAAGGAAAACTCAGGTTGGAGAGGCCGGTATCTGCGAAAGCCTTGTCCAGCACGAGCCTCTCACCGGTGGGGATGACCGTCTTCGCCCTGACCTCTTCCTTGGCGCTTGCTTTCTGGGCTTCCTGCAAAGCAAGGTACTTGGGTCCGAATTCGATCGGGCCATTCTTCTCCCTTGCCTTGCCGACGGTCACATAATGGTGGACTGTCTTCCTGGTCTCGGGTTTGTATTCCGGCGTATCGGTGACAACACGATAGACACCTCTTCTTTCTTCCAAAACGTATTTGAAGCCTTCTATTTCATACTTGTATTGCCACACTATTTGCATAAACAGTCAATCTTTTATTCAATAAAGAATTAAATAGACTTTGACAGGATAGTGCTACAACTCATGCGAAGATTTCGATAATAAGCGATTTTGAAGCAAGGAAACGAGTATATGCTCGTTAGGCTGCTGGGAAATCGGCTCACAGGGGCTTTGATGTGCTGGCGCAATCAGGTCTTACTCGTTGCGGTGACGTACTTCTGATTCTTGCTTTTGGGTTTATCTGGTATAGTCATCTGCAAATGTCCGCTCTCCAGAAGCGGTCTGATATAGGTTTGTCGGAAGTATCTCGCGCTCTTCATGTTACACAACGTCATTAATTCGCCGCGTGACTTAGGAGCGATACACGCATTCAAGATAATGGATGCCACGCTATCATCATGGTCACTCTGATGGTCACTAGAGCGTTCTTCGGAGCTTGTACCTTTGACAAGTCGATTGGCAGGAGCCGTGAACTTAATCATTATGTCATCTGGGTGGACTGTGTATTCAGGCAGTGGCAGTCCATCGGCTTCGCAAGCGGCGCACATTTTTTCCACGCCACGACCCCAGCTCTCAATATAGCCGTGCAGGAAGAATGCTTGAGCGATAATCGGATTGGACGGTCTGGAGACGTGCTTATCCATGAGGTTTTCGATAGTCCATGTATCAGGCAGATGCCCACAGTTGCCAACATAAAGCATGTCATCATAAACGCTGATCTGAATCGGTGTCCCTGATGAATAGTCTTTTTGGACAACGGCGTTCAGCAGGGCTTCACGCAGGGCGTTTTGGGGGAAAGGGTAACGCTCGATGCGCTGAATGCCCTCATACGTTATCTTTGCCTTGAGGTACTTTGTGAAAATTAAATCTATGGCTTTATCGACCTGCTCGAAAATTGGGCCGCGTACCTCGTCTTGATAGAGCAACTCGGCATTGGTTTCAAAAAAGCCAACTTTCAAGTACGCACCCACAATCCACAATTCGGGGTCTTGCGTAAAAAAAACTGCGGCAGTGTTGGGCAAATTACTTGAGTGGTGACTTGTGTGATACCTTGCCTGACAAGACTAATACGCCCAAAACAAACTATGAATTGGGCGATAATGTAACTACTTGGGCGAATAGCCACTATCACTGCGGACATAGTATGTCGAGCGACCTTCTCCAAATCTTAGTATAAAGCCTTCTTCGACAAGAGCTTTGAGTGCGTTCTCAACAGATGATTTCCCAATGGTTGGAAGCATCTCAAGGACTTGTCGCTTTGTGAATTTGCCTATGATTCCCCCGATTGCCAGACGAACTTGCAGTGATGATTTGTTTCCGTTATCAATAATTGCAAGTCTGTCTTCCAGATCCCTGTAGGCACTGATGATGGTTCCAAGGATATACTTGATGAATGGAGCCGGATCATTGGTTCCATCTGTCCAATTCTGGTCTGAAGCTTCAAGAGCATCATAGTAAGCGGCCTTATCCTTGGCTATCTTGCTTTCCAGACTTATGTATCTTCCAATAGGAAAACCGGTTTTATTCAGGAGGAGAATGGTGAGAAGTCTGCTCATTCTGCCGTTCCCGTCATTGAAAGGATGGATGCAAAGAAAGTCCAGAATGAAGATTGGAATCAGCACCAAGGCGTCAACAGTACCCTGATGTATGGCTTGGTTATAATTCTCACAGATTTCCTCTATTGCACTAGGAGTTTCAAAAGGTGACGTTGGAAGAAAAACAGTGAACTGCTTGCCATCCGCGCTCACGCCTGCAATTTCATTCTGAGGGTCTTTGAACTTTCCACCAAAGCCAACATCGGCATGCTTGAGCAGATTCCTGTGCAATTGGAGAATGTAGGAAGGCCTTATGGGAATGAACTCGTGGCTTTGATGAATGGTGGTCAGAACATCACGGTATCCGGCGATTTCCATTTCATCTCTGTTCTTGGGGGTTGTCTTCTCTGCGCAAAGCTTAGCCAACCGTGACTTGGTGGTTCTGATTCCCTCTATGTCATTGGAAGCCTCAGTACTTTGTCTTATGGCCACTTCTACAAGGCGATCAAGAGATGCGGGCTTGAGTTTCAGATACATTTGCTGTTTGGCATTGGCCTCTCTGATGGCAGCGACATAATTGAGAATTTCACTGTCCCATTTATGGATAGAAAGATTCCGGTAATTGAAATTGCGCATAAAGCTTTCCTTTTTACGCCTAATTTTGGCATAAACTTAGGCGTAAATCAAGATGGTTAGGAGGAGAGCTACAGGAGGAAAAGTGAAAAC
>CAYXIH010000123.1:0-3178 GCA_964465155.1 uncultured Sphaerochaeta sp. | reverse complement strand
ATCTTACGTATGAACAATGGGTGCAGGTCAGGACACCAGAATTAAAACAGTGGTTCGGGGATTGGGAAGGTCGGGAAGCGGTAAACCGTATGGTTGATTCCCAACCGTTTACAATCGATGTCTCGGCGATTCCATCCAGTAATGACCTCAAGACCGTTAAGAAAAGCGCAGTAAACTTTGGAAAAAAACTCACGGAGAATTATACGAACTTGTCAGATGGGGTTTCCTTCAACCTTACTACGAGCAGTAAGTTCGGTAGTCTGAAAGAAATTCTGGAGCATGACTACAAGGATGTCCATCATCTGCAATCCATAGCGGCAATCCCTTACATCGCTGAGAAATCGCAGTTTATCATGGAATTGAAGAATGATAATCAAAATAAGCCAGAGATTGATAAATTCCGTTATAATATATCGGCGATAACCATTGACGGTTTCGAGTATATGGTTAAGTCAGTTGTATCAATCGCCAAAGACGGTAACCGGTATTATGACCACAAGCTGACTGAACTGGGTATAATAAAGGAGTCAATTTCCTCTTCTGTAAACCAAAAACAAACAGATTTGAAAATCAACTCCTCTCGCACAAAGGATAAGCGCTTATTGCAGATAGTTCAAGAATTATTCACTTCTTCCAAGGTCGTGGACGAGAACGGCGAGCCGCTTGTCGTCTACCATGGAACACCATTTGGAGGATTTGATGTTTTCTCTGCGAAAAAGCACAAATACAGTCAAGAAGGGATGTTCTTTTCTGATAGCCCTGATGTCGCCGAGTCCTATCATGTCGATGTGAATCATCCTGGCGTATATCTGTACATTCCCGAAGATATGAATGCATCGAATCAAGTATATGAAGTATTCCTGTCAGCCAAGAATCCTTTGGTGGTCGATGCAAACCGTGCTATGTGGAACGTCATCCCATATGGTACCGGGAAATTTCACCATCATCCGGTAACTGGCGAAAGAATTGAGTCATTGACTTCCAGTACTGATGAAATAGCAGCATTTGCAAAGATAAATGGATATGATGGTGTACTCATCAACGCCGTACGTGACGGAGCCAGTGAGAGTTCACTTGGAAGAATCAGTACGGTGCATGTAGTTTTCTCTCCCAACCAGATCAAGTCAGCCACTGACAACAGGGGGGAGTTCAACGGGGATAATCCGAGCATCCTCTACCAGACAAGCAAGGTTGACGATGAATATTTCAAGGCCCTTGATGATGCTGATATAGAGAAAGCACGGCAATTAGTAGAAGACCAAGCTCGGCTGAAAGGCTACTTGTCCGATGACGACTACCGCATGATGCACCAGGCTCCTCGTTCTGGTTCAGATATCGATCAGAATGTAGTACAGCTGGCAGATCCTGAATCGGACCTTGTTCCCAGCGATTACTGGACTCATCCGCAGTGGTATGGAGTTGCAGATGAGACCGGTGGTATGGAATCTTTTGCCAAGATCTCTTCTATGATTGATAAGATCAAGGCTGGTAAAAACGCGTGGGCATGGTTCTACAGGGCAGTTCCTGATACGGTTAAGGAAGACACCTTCCGAAACGGTGACTGGATCACTCCGTCGAAGTCCTATGCCATTGAGCATGCGAAGAGCAACATCAATGGGCACTACAGGATCATCTCACAGACCGTGAAAGCCTCGAATGTGTGGTGGGATGCAAACTCCATCAACGAGTGGGGATATGATGACGGGGAGACCTATGCCTATAGGAATACCAGGAACAACCGTAAGTTGCTGGACGTCATCACTCGTGATGATGGGAATATCATTCCACTTTCAAAACGCTTCAACTACAAGAACTCTGGCGTGTTGTTCCAGACCGATGTCGATACCTACCGCTTTATAACACACGAAGCTGAACGGATGGAGAATCTGAAGGCATTATACTCCACCCCCACCGTATTGCTGGATGGGAGCCTGTACAAAGACAAATATGAGCTTAATGCAGTTGATGCTGAAAAATATGCCAGAGACAACTTGCGGGGAGAGTATGGCGTAAGAAGCAATGGGGACAAGTTGGCCTTGAACAGGCGAGGGATACAAAAGGTTACGCAGCACGATAGATACAATGAATCTCACCTGTAATTGATTGTCCATATCCCGTCAATCATCGAGAATTCCCATTTCATAGCCGAAGAGGTGGATAGAAAGGGGAGGCAAGCATTTGAAACATTTCGCTATTTCCTAACAAAGATTGAAATAGGGTCAGACCTCACAGGAATAGTAAAGTCGGTGGAAAGCGTCCTGGGTGATAAGAGGTATTATGACTTTGACTTTTCGCAAATAGAAAAAGGAACCATGGATTCCTTGTCGGTCTCTGCTAACCTAGCAGGCCTACCACAAGAAACTGGTTCCACTACAATTAAAGATATCAAACTATTGGAGCTCTTGCAAGGAAAAACGCAACAGCTGCATAATGTACCAGATGGGAAGAGCTCGCTATTCCAGTCTGAAGACAAAAAAGCCCTGCTCGAACGCAACAAGCAGGATATCCAGACAGCAGTTGAGCAGGGTTTCTATGTTCCGATATCCGTTCTGAATGCCTACAAGAGAGAGTCATGGGCCCAAGATGAGCAGTCACTTCGTTCCTACATTGGCGACAATCCACAGGTATAGGAAAAAACCAAGTCTTTTGACTTTGACCAGATGGACAGCTTCAAGAAATGGGCAGTCAGTCAAGGTATTGGTAATGACATCTCAGAAAGGATCTGGCGGTATTTTGAGAATCAGAACGCCTAATGACAAAGACTCCGAGATCGTTCACTTGGTGCAGAGTGACAAAGGCTTGTTGTCGTTTGCAAAACTGATGAAGAACCAAGAGATACTAGGTGATGCGGATGCGTCTGGGTTGGAAATACTCCGCATCCAAGACAGATCCTGCAAGGCATAGACATTGGCAGCCGCAGCTACACTGTCTGAGAAATAATGACATTGCTGGCCCAAACAAAGAACGTTTGAGCACCATTAAGAATACCGTACAGATTTCTGTTTTGCTTGGAAGTTAATAATTTGTTATATCCATATATTTTATTCCAATGAAATTGATTTTTTGCTTCTGAAGTCAGGCACAGAAGTCAAGCTGGAAGAAAACATTCGCTGAAACGTAACACTATTCTATTTGCAAATGATGAAGGAGGTAGATGAGAACGAGGAGCCGTAAGTTT
>CAYXIH010000122.1:0-3230 GCA_964465155.1 uncultured Sphaerochaeta sp. | reverse complement strand
GGTTCCAGCGGGTTGTCGGCATCTCCGCCGCCCATGGACTGGGTATCGAGGAGCTTGAGGACACCCTGCTTGGGATGCTGGAGATGGTTGAGCTGGACGAGGCTCCCGAAGAGGAGCAGCGGATCAAGCTGGCCATCATGGGCAAGCCCAACACCGGCAAGAGTACGCTGACCAACTTCCTCAATGGATCGGACATCTCGATCGTCAGCGATATCCCTGGAACCACCCGCGACGTGGTGCAGGGGGGCTTTACCTACAAGGGAACCCCCTTCACCGTGCTGGATACCGCCGGGATCAGGCGCAAGAGCAAGGTCGAGGAGGACGTCGAGTACTACTCGGTCAACCGTGCGATCAAGACAATCGACGACTGTGACGTCGTGTTGCTGATGATCGACTCCGTCGAGGGGCTCTCCGACCAAGACAAGAAGATTGCCTCCCTCATAGTCCGCCGTGGCAAGGGCGTGGTGCTGGTCCTCAACAAGACCGACCTGCTCTCAGGCATGGCCAACGAGCTTGAGGCGATCAAGGACCGCGTGCGCTTCCTCTTCCCGATCCTCTCCTTTGCACCGCTGGTGGATATCTCCGCCTTGCAGGGGAAGAACATCGACAAGCTGATGGATACCGTGTGGGCAGTCTGGAAGCAGCTGAACAAGCGCGTGGATACCGCCCAGCTGAACAACGCCCTCAAGGAGTGGGGTGAGGCATACCAGCCCCCACGTGGCGCCTCCGGCCACTACAAGGTCTATTACGGAACCCAGGTCAGCGCTACTCCGGTACGCTTCCTCTTCTTCGTCAACAAGGTGAAGTCGTTCCCACAGGTCTACATCCAGTACCTGAAGAACCATATCCGCAAGGACCTTGGGTTTACCTTGATCCCAATCGAAGTCGACTTGCGTGAACGCCGGCGCAATCCGTCGCTGCACACGACCTCCCGCTCCGAGTTCCTCCCCGCAAAGGCCGAGGGTGCCGAAGGCGAGGGCGGTCCACGCAAGCGTGTGAAGAAGGGTGCCACCGACAAACCGGCTGCAGACGGCAAGCCAAAGACACCGGGGCGCGTAGTCGCCACTGCAAAGGGCTCGATGAAGCGTACCGGCGGAAAAGCCAAGGCTGCCGAGAAGCAGACCCGTCCTGGAAACAAGGCGGCGAAGGGGAAGGCGGAAGCCAGACAGAGAGCGGAGACACGCAACAGCCGCGGCAGGTCCAAGTAATGGGATACTGCAGCGAACATCCCGTCGAGGCGCTCCTGCTTGATATTGACGGCACACTGTACCCTCGGCGGATGCTCAACATGCGCATGTTGCGCTCCATGTTCCCCTCGATCCCGCTCGCCCTTGCCTATCAGCGGATGCGCCGCCAGTACCGGGTCGACCAGGAGACGGTCCCTACCGTCCCTGCCGACCTAGCTGGCTTGCGCCGCCGACAGGCGGGGATTATCCTCCATGATGAGCACCGTACCGATTTGCGTGAGTGTGACTATGAGCGGATAGAGCGGAAGCTCGAGAAACAGTTATACGATGCATGGCCACGCTACTTTGCAACGATCAAGCCCTATGAAGGGATGGTCGCTGCGCTGACGCAGGCCAAGGACATGGGACTGCGCATCGGCGTCCTCTCCGACTTCCCGATCGCCGACAAGTTGTCGACGCTGGGGGTGAGCGCATTGGTGGACGTGGCCGTCAGCGCCGAGCAGAGTGGGTACCTCAAGCCAAGCCCGATAGCATTTGAGTACCTGCTCTCACGCATGGGCATCATGCCCGAGCGTGCATTGTATGTCGGGGACAGCTACGACAAGGATATCCTTGGTGCAGCGGGAGTGGGGATGGCGGGGTGCCTGATCAAACCCGGCTATGGAATTGATGGGAGCCATTGCAATGAGGCACAGCTGAAATATCCCAAGGCTGCGCTGGTGGTTGGTTCGTGGCCGGAGTTTGCCCAACGGGTATTGAGGAGTTGAGGAATGGACATGGAATTGCTCTATGGTGCGTTGCCGATCATCATTTCGGTGGTACTGTTCATCGTTACTTGGATCATCATCCTGATTCTCCGCGCCGAGGACAAGAAGGATTCCTCCTTCACCAAGGTGCAGATGCTGGCTGACCGACGCAACAATGAACTTTCGCAGGCATCCGAGCGGATACGGCAGGAATCCATAGACGCAGCTGACCGCATCGCCGCAAAGATCGGTGAAGCTGATGCCATGATTGCAAAGATCAACCGTCAGTTCGACCTGTTGATGGCCCACTCCGAGGATCTGGCGGAACTGCAGCGTGTGATGGACTATTACCGTCAGGTGCTCCAGCAACTCTCCTCCATGACCGAGCAAGCCGAGCAGAAGACCCTCCACGTCAAGGAGGAGATCCTGCAGATACAGCAGGTGCACTCCACCATAGATGCATTCTCACGCAGCATAGCCGATGCACAGACCGAGATGGATGGCCTGCGTGAACATGCATCCCAAGCCGTCCAGGAGGCCACCACCTCGATCGACGACCTGGGTGTCACCTTCAAGGACCTTGAGCAACGGACCCTTGCAGACATCGGCGACCACCGCCAGACGCTCCTGGATATCCGCAAGGAGACCGAACAGCAGCTGCAGGCCTCCGCCGATACCTGCAGGAAGGATGCCAAGGCACAGCTGCAGGCGCTGTGCGATGCAAGCATGCACGACACCGACATTGCCTTCCAGACAATGATACGCACCGTCCAGTCGTTCCTGCTGGAGCTCAATGCCCGCACGCAGGCGAACGAGCGCCTCTGTACCCAATTGCTGGCTGACAGCTCAACCTCATTGGATGGGGCGTCACGGCAGCTCGCACAGCAAGCCCAGCAGCTGCAGCTCTCCGAAGCAACGTTGCAGGAACTCCAGCGACAGAGGGATGAGGCAACCCATGCCATCGAGGCGTTGGGCAAGCAGCAGCATGAACTCCAGCGCCAGAGGGATGAGGCAACCCATGCCATCGAGGCGTTGGACAAGCAGCAAGATGAACTCCAGCAGCAGGTGCAGGCGACCCAAGGGCAGCTGGAGGAACTCCAGCAACAGGCCAAGGCCGCACAACATCCACAAGAACCCGCTGTATCACCAGTCCCTGAAGAAATTGTCCCCATCGAAACAGAACCCGAGCCGGAAGTACTCCCCTCTGAAGAACCCTCACCATTTGATGAAGCCGACGAGCTGGAGCAGCAGGAGCTGCTTGAGGAAGTAGGGGCCTATGCACTGCAGGACCTGATGG
>CAYXIH010000121.1:0-3239 GCA_964465155.1 uncultured Sphaerochaeta sp. | reverse complement strand
GCACTCCCCTGTCCCTGAACCTTGTCACACCCTCACAACAAACATCTCCGGCTGATTTGGTCATAGTCTGCACCAAGAACATGCACCTGCCACAGGCCATGGAGGATATCAAGAAACATGTGGGGGCCAACACCACCATCATGAGCTTGCTCAACGGGGTAGAGAGCGAAGAGCTCCTCTGCCAAAAGTTTGGCAAAGAGCATGTGCTGTGGTCGTTCATCACTGGCTTGAACTCGGTGCATGAAGGGACCAATACCACATGCGCAAAGGAAGGCCATATCGTCTTTGGTGAGGATGACAACATAGTGACGGCACGTGTCCTGGCTATCCAACAGCTCTTTGACATGTGTGGCATCCAATGGAAGACACCCAAGGACATCCACCATGAGCAATGGTGGAAGTTCATGCTCAATACAGCATACAACACCCTCAGCGCCATCACGCGCAGCACCTATGAGCACTGCAGCAGTATCCCTATGACGCAATGTGTGCAGCGTGTATTCCCTGAGGTACAGGCGGTTGCCCATGCCAAGGCAATTGAGCTGACTCAAGAAGATGTACAGCAAGTGCGTGACATGATGGCAAGCTTATGTGGAGATGGCATGACTTCGATGCTGCAGGATGTCACGGCCAAGAGGAAGACGGAGAACCAATGGTTCTGCGGGACGGTCAGCAGGCTGGGAAGACGCCATGGCATTCCTACACCAACCTGTGACCTGCTCTGCGATATCGTTGAAGCTATCGAAGCCGCCTATTAGTTGAGGTTCCGGAGCTCTTGCTGGGCATCGGTCTTGGCTGCAAGCAGCAGCTGCACCAATTGGTCTTCAATCCTGCTGTCACGATGGGATGCTACTTTGCGGAACGCTGCCTCATCTTGTGGGATGTTCTTTGCCATCTCAACCAGCAAGTGCTTGTCTAGGATCTTCACCGCAGGAACATTACGCTTGCGTGCAAGGGTATCGCGGGCAATGAAGAAATGCTTGAGATGGACCTGTTCCGGTTTCGAAAGGTACTTCCAGTTGCAGACCTTCACCCAGCCTGGCTTGGCCGGTCCCTTGGGCAACGCCACCCCCTTCATGGTGGCGGCTACCTCCTTCTCAAGGCCTGCTTGTGCTATCTCAGCCTCAAGGATCTCCTTGATCGCAAAGAGATGCTCTACGTCGGACAATGCATATTGGATCTGCTCTTCACGCAGTGGCCTATTGAGCCAGTTGGTCATCTGGTTCTTCTTCTTGTTGGAGAGGGTTGCTGAAGGGACATATCCTTCCCGCCCACTGAGGCACCGGTCCACCAGCCCTGTCAGGTTGCCGGTAAAGCCCAATGCAAGGGCCAGCACCCGCACATCATAGATACCACCCATCTTGATCCCAAACTCCTTCCTGACCAACGCGGAGTCACTTGCACAGTCAAACATCAGCTTGGTGAGGCTCTTGTCCTCCAATAGGGAAGCCAAGGAAGTGGGTGTCACCTTGAACGGGTCAATGAGGTAATAGGAGCTTTTGTCGAACAGCTGCACCAAACACAGGTGCTCACCGTAGATGTGGAGATTGAACTCCCCTTCGAAATCTATGGAGACAGTATCGATGCCTGCCTCTTTCCAAGAAGCAAGCAGATTGGCAAGCGCTTGGTCGCTTGCAATGATTGTATATGAACGCATGAGCCCAGCCTATCAGAAAAGGAAGGGGTTGAAAATAGAACCCCTCCTCATGAAACAAAGGAGGGGTTCGATATGGTATAAGAAATTGTTATTTTGCTTTGGCTTCCCGATCAGCATGTGTTTCCACTTCTCCACGGGAGGTGGGGAACACCAGGTTCAGGATAATGCCAACGACAGTTGCCAATGCAACGCCACCCAACGAGAAGGTCAGGCCCTTGCCCATGTTGAACGAGAGAACTCCACCACCGATACCAATGACCAAGATGATTGATGAGATGGTAAGGTTGCGCTTGTCCTTGTAGTCGACTCCGCTCTCAACCAAGGTGCGCAGGCCACTTGAGGCAATGATCCCGTACAGCAGCATGGAGATGCCACCCATGACCGGAGTGGGAATGGTCTGGATGATGGCCCCGAACTTATGGAAGAACGAGAGGATGATCGCCACTATGGCTGCACCACCGATGACCCACACCGAGTAGACGCGGCTGATCTGCTGGACAGCAATGTTTTCACCATAGGTGGTATTGGGAGGACCTCCCCACAACGCAGCCCATGCAGTTGCAAGTCCATCGCCCAGCAACGTGCGGTGCAGGCCCGGCTCTTTGTAGAAGTCCTTGCCAACAACCTTGGAGATGACCAGGGTGTCACCTAGGTGCTCACAGATGGTTGCAAGGGAAACAATGATAAACGTGAGGATTGCCACCCAGTTGAACTGGGGAAGCTGGAAGGTAGGAACTCCAAACCAGGCTGCTTCACGTACGATTGAGAAGTCAATCAGTGCATAGGCGGGGAAGAAGCAACCCATGATCAGGGTGAAGAGGTAGCCAGAGACAAGACCGATCAGGATGGGGATCAAGCCAAGGAAGCCACGGAACATGATGTTGGCTACAACGGTGACAGCCAAGGTGACCATTGCTATTGAGAAATACACCAAGGAGTAGTTGCCACTTGCATCATTCATGGCCATGCTCATGCCCGAAGGTGCAAGACCCAAGCCGATGACAATGATGACGGAACCAATGACCACCGGAGGAAGTGCCTTGGTGATCCAGTTGTACCCGCACAAGCGTATGATTCCTGCAACCACACAATAGAAAAGACCTGCGCAGAATGCACCACCCATTGCATACCCAGGACCATATGCAGCACCTACTCCAATCAAGGCGGGAATAAATGCAAAGGAAGAGCCCAAGAAAGCAGGGACCTTAGCCTTGGTCAGGAGGATATACAGCAACGTACCCGTACCAGCAGTGAACAGTGCAGTAGTTGGATTCAAACCCGTCATCATGGGAACAAGAATCGTAGCTCCAAACATGGCAAAGACATGCTGGATTGACAGAGGAAGCAGCACCTTCAGTGGCGGACGGTCGGAGGGACCATACAAAGGCTTGGATGAGGAATCGGACATCTGTGTTCATCTCCTATGAGTGCAAGCACGGAAGGCCGCAAGAACCGAAAGGGTTTGTAAAAACCCGAATCGAACTGCAGTAGCTTTCCTGTGCTGGGAGCTCCCCTTGAGGGGAATTCGTGCAAGCATAGCAAATTTGCACAAATCATGAACAGTGTCCTACACAACAAACAC
>CAYXIH010000120.1:0-3395 GCA_964465155.1 uncultured Sphaerochaeta sp. | reverse complement strand
CATGCCTATGGCGAGCTGGAGCAGGACCTGCGGGACCACAACAGGCTGCCGTTCAACAATACCGGCAGCATCTCGGACTTCTATTACTTCCGTAAATACAGCAGCGCTTTCATGGAGGAGATGAACCGTTCGGCCAAGACCTTCATGGAGCGCTGGGACGGCCCATTGGAGGGGTGAAGGATCAACCCTTCACAGCTCCCATGGTGATGCCCTTGGCAAAGTACTTCTGGAACATCAGGAAGATGGCGACGATCGGCAGCGAACCCAATGTCGCGCCAGCCATGATCAGGCCGTAGTCGGTCGCCATCTCAGCCTGCAATGTAGCAACACCCAATGCGATGCTCAGCTTGCTTCTGCTCTGGAGCATGACCAACTGCAGGAAGTAGTCGTTCCATGTCGAGATGAAGGTAAAGATTGCCAGGGCTCCGAACGCCGGCTTGATCACCGGACATACGATGCTGATGAATGTCCTCAGTTCCCCTGCCCCGTCAATACGGGCAGCTTCGAGGATCTCAGTGGGAATCGTCTCAGAGAACTGCTTCATCAAGAAGACGCCGAACGGCCAGCCGACTGCAGGCAATATGACCGCAGAGAGTGTGTTGTACAACCCAAGCTTGTTCATGATTCGAACTAGTGGTACCAATACGACCTGCTTGGGAAGCGCCATGGCGCAGATGAGCAGCGAGAATATCAGGACACGGCCGGTGAACCGCTTCTTGGCAAGGACATATCCCGCCATCGAGGAGGTGACCAGCACCAGTGCCATGGAGGCAACGGACATCCAGATGCTGTTGAAGAACCACTGCCATGCCGGGTTGAGGAACAAACGGTTGAAGTTGTCCCAGGTGGGGTTCATCGGCCACCATTCGGGTGGGAGCTGGATGGTCACCGTCTGAGGCTTGAACGCGCCAGTGATAATCCAATAGAAGGGGAAGATGAACAACGCCGCCATGACTATGAGCAGGAGGGTTGAAACAATATCGTACGTGGTAGTTTTCTTGACCATGGTGACCTCCTAGTAGTCCACGTTGCTCTTCATCGCCTTGAACTGCAGGAAGCTGAAGAAGGCAATGATGATCGCAAGGAGAACTCCCATTGCGTTCGCATATCCATACCGGTACAACGAGAAGGCATTCTGGTACAGGTAGTACATTACGGTGCTCGTCGAGTAGACGGGACCGCCTGAGGTCAGCAACTGGATCAGTGCAAAGCACTGGAACGAGTTGATTGTCGTGATGACCACGATATAGAGCGTGGTAGGCATGATCGCAGG
This sequence comes from uncultured Sphaerochaeta sp., assembly GCA_964465155.1. Lineage (GTDB taxonomy): Bacteria > Spirochaetota > Spirochaetia > Sphaerochaetales > Sphaerochaetaceae > Spiro-02. Next base: position 2,122 of record CAYXIH010000120.1, on the reverse strand, counting down.
CCATTTGATCTGCCAGAACGTCCGTAGCCGCGAAGCTCCATCAACCTCGGCTGCCTCAGTCATCGAGGCGTCGACGTTGGTCAGGGCTGCAATGTACAGGACGATCGGCTGGCCAATGGACGTGGTGAACAAGATTGCCAGGATACACCAGATGGCGGTGTCCTTGTTGCCCAACCAGGCGATGTCCTTGGAGATGACTCCAATTGAACTCAACAGCCAGTTGAGGATACCGCTGTATTTGTCGAAGATCCACTTCCATACGACCACGACCGCAACGGTTCCGGTAACGACAGGAAGATAGAACACACAACGGAAGAACGACGTCAGACCAGGCTTCTTGTCCTGCAGCAGGGAGGCAACCCACAAGGAGAAGACGGTCACCAGCGGCACCGACGTAACGACGATGAGCAACGTATTCCACACGGACTTGAGGAATTTGGGGTCCTTGAACAAGTCGATGTAGTTCTTCAGTCCAATGAAGTCGAACGAGTTCATTGTATAGTTGAACAAGCTTGTAACGATGCCCATCCCCATCGGCACGAGCACGAACCCGATGAAGAACACCATCATGGGAAGCAGGAACAAGTATGAAACGATGTTCTGCTGCCTCTGTATGGCATGGCTCATCCCCACGCTCTTGGTATTTCTAAAACTCATGAGAAAATCCCCCCTGGTCGAAAAAAGGACCGCCGAGTTGCCGGCGGTCCTGATGAATCACTCAGTTACATTCCAGCGTTGGAATTCTTTACGAAGTCTGCAGTAGCCTTCTCAACGGTCTTTTCACCAGAGAAGATGTACTGAAGCATGTTCCACCACTCGGTGCGCATGTTGGCAAATCCGTCCATGGTGTTGTAGTAAGCACCATAGTACTTGGGCCACATGGACAGGAGGCTGTATTCAGCATCGCCGGCATACAGGTCGCCGAAGGAGGTCCGAACAGGGAATGCACCAGTCTGTACGACGTTCTTGGGTCCGTAGACAGGATCGTCTGCGAGGAAGAGCACGAACTTCTTGGCTGCGTCAGCACGGGCTGCATCGCCATTGTTGAACACTGCAAAGCCATTGACCAGGTATTCGAGAGCAGGTACTCCGTCGTCCGAGGGGAACGGGAGGGAGATTGCGGTGAAGGTCTTGGGAGCATAGTTCTTGGCGTTGGAGGTACCCCAGCAGATGGTGGCGCCGATCTTGCCCTGGCTGAAGAGCTGCAGCTCGCCAGAAGCGACGATGTCGGTACCAGCATCGATTGCGTTGGAATCGACGAGGGACTTCAGGAGCTTCAGGCCCTTGACTGCCTCGGCGCTGTCCATGGTGTATGCGGAGAAGTCAGCATTTGCCATCTTTGCACCATAGAGGTTGGAGACGAGTGCACGGGTGCCCTGGTCGCCGCCCTGACCGCCACAATAGACGGAGAGACCGATGTTTCCAGCCTTGCCAAGTGCATTCATTGCCTTGATGAAGTTGTCGGTGGTCCAAGTGCGGTCACCTTCGAGGTTGACATACTGCAGAGCGCCGGCCTTCTCCCACATCTCCTTGTTGATGCCCATGTAGAAGGGGGAAGCACTGATGGGGTACATCCAGTAGTTGGTGCCATCGGAACAAGCAGCGATCAGGTCGTTGTTTGCCACGTCGGCGATGTACTCAGCGGTGAATTCGTCGTTGAAGTCAACCAGCTTGCCCTTCTTGCCGTAGTCGATGATACGTCCCGGAGCGTCGAAGAGGATGTCTGGTGCAGTGCCACCTTCGATGGCTGCAACGATCTTGTCTGGGCCGGAGGTGAAGTCGATGGTCTCAAGCTTGACCTTGATTCCGGGGTTGGCTGCTTCAAAAGCCTTGATCAGGTTCTGTTCATAGGTACCAGCGGGTGCACCGTTGTCCTGACCGAATGTGGGGAATGCCCACCATGTGATAGTCGTCTGGTCAGAAGCCTTTGCAGATTCCGAGGCTCCCTGAGCAAACAGTCCGGTGACTGCCAGCAGTACGATGAGCGCAAGTGCGATCGTCTTTTTCATTCCGTTTCTCCTTTTGTGTAATACTCAATGACACAATCCAGGGATCCCACGAACCCCTTTCTTCTTGTATACTAGTTTGCAGTTTGCATTCTGTCAAACTTTATTTTTCATTG
>CAYXIH010000119.1:0-3416 GCA_964465155.1 uncultured Sphaerochaeta sp. | reverse complement strand
AGAGGAACCGCCGCTGGATAATTACATTGAACGCTTCTTACAAAGATGCAAGGGCGTGCTTGACCGATGCGAACACTTCCTTGGGGCTCTTGCTTGCATCGATGTCGATGAGCTTGCCACGGCTGCGGTAGTATTCGATCAGGGGGGCTGTCTGTGCCTCGTAGACTTCCAGGCGGTTGAGGATAGCCTCTTCCTTGTCGTCATCGCGCTGGAAGAGCGCCTCGCCCGTCTCGTCGTCAATGCCCTCCACCTTGGGTGGGTTGTACACGAGGTGGTAGATTCTTCCCGTGCTCTTGCACATGCGGCGCCCGGACAGGCGCTTGACCACATTCTCGGTATCCAGGACGAAGTTCACCACTGCATCCAGCTCCTTCATTTCGGCAAGGGCGTCTGCCTGTGCGATGGTGCGGGGGAACCCGTCGAGGATGAAACCACCATCTGTATCGCTCTGGGCAAAACGCTGCCTGACCATCTCGATCGTGATCGAATCGGGCACCAGGTCCCCAGCTGCAAGGATTGCCTGCACCTGTTTGCCAAGCTCCGTATTGTTCTTGATGTTGTACCTGAACAAATCACCTGTGGAAATGTGGGGAATACCGTAGTGTTCCTTTGCATCTGCTGCGATCGTACCTTTGCCGGCTCCTGGAGGGCCGAGAAATACTAGATTCATGCTATCACCTCGATATAAGATCTTGTGCCACCTGGACACCCGTAGGGAGCATACCAGATTGGAACGTCTTTGTCGCCCCCATGGGAACTTTCACGTTGGGCCACGTTGCGAAACACCGAGCTTTGGGATATCATAAGCAAGGTTCTGCCACACCAGTCCTGCAGGATCGACAAAGGAAACTACAAGATGAATAAAATCGTATTGCATGCGACTGACCTAGACGGATACCTCCTCCCCTCTGACAAGGAGAAAATAGCCCATGTCGATTCCCTCTATGGGAAATCGCTCGAGTTCTGCAGTGAGATCGACACTGCCACGGATGTTCAAGGACGAGAGAAGGCCGAGGAAGGGCTGGTACAGACCGCTTCCGAGATCGGTGACTACCTCAAGGAGGTTTGCTCAAGCGAACCCCATATCCATGTCTATTCATTTGAGACACCCCAGGAACAGCATGGTGGGGCTTCCCGCCTGATCGCCAAGCTGCGTGACCCCCGCACCCCCCACGAGGAGTTCCTCTATTTCATCCAGCGCGCCTATGAGCTGATGTTTGCCCATGCATATGCAGATGCAGCGCTTCCCAAGAAGCGCAGCATCATCACCAAGACACCTGTGACCGTACCCGTGCGCAACTATGCGGTACACCGCATCCCTGATGTCGATGCAATGATTCATGACAGCGTGATGTGCGTGATGCTCAGGGGAGCACTGCTTCCTTCGATGATCATCAGCAAGGAGATCCAAGAATACTCCTCCGATGATTTCATCACGCCGTTCGCACTGTTCAAGATCAAGCGTGACGATACGAAGAAAGAGAAGAACATGGACTACATCCTCGACCTGGACAAGTCGTTCTTCGACCTCAAGGAACTCGACGGCAAGGATCTCATCTTTGCCGACCCGATGAATGCCACCGGTGGCTCCTTGGTCACGATCGTCAGCTATCTGACCAAGGAAGGGATCAAGCCGCGCTCGATCAAGTTCATCAATGTCATCAGTGCCCTCAAGGGTGCCCTGCGCATTGTCCGTGCCATCCCCAATGCGGAAGTCTATACGCTGTGGATGGACCCCGTCCTCAACGAGAAGGCATACATCCTCCCAGGCTTGGGTGATGCAGGGGACCGCCTCAATGGCTGTGACAAGGACGACATGCCCAGGAACATGATCCAGCTGATCGCAGACTATGGCACTACCATCACGAACCTGTACCGTGACCAGGTCAGGGAAATCGAGACAACGGTGCTTGGGAAGTAAGATGCATAAGTTCACCCTCTGCATGTTGACCATCATAGGAGTTTGCCTGTTTGGTTCGTGCACTTCCAGCGCGCTTGCTGAGCGTGATGCTGCCGCAGCGCTGGAATTGGGGGTGCTCCTTGCACAAGATGGGAACCATGCGCATGCTATCACTGCCTATGAGCAGGGGCTTGTGTCGGCACCTGGGAACAAACAGCTGCTGTACAACCTTGCGACAGAGTACCTGAATGCCGGGGAATATGCAGCAGCCGAGCAAACAGCCCGCGATGGTGCAGCACTCTTTCCTACGTTCACCCGCTTTGCCAAGCTCAGGGCACACGCCCTGCGCTTGCTGGGCAACCCCCAGGAAGCGGTGTCAGTACTCCAACAGGTCCTCTCGTTCGACACCGGCGATTCTGATGCACGCCTTGCCCTGATGCACGTTGCAGCTGAAGCTGGAAACCAGGGCTTGGCAAACACGCAGGCGTTCATCTTGTTGGCAGAAAAACAGTACGAGCAAGAAGCCCTGGACTACCTTTCAGGCGTAGATGCTTCTTGGAAGAGCATCCAGGTCCTGGGAATGCCTACTACAAAACCCCTGCAGGGAACTGGAAAATAATTCCACAGGCAGCGGCAATGGCAACCCAGGCGACGGGATGCACCTTTTTCAGGAACATGACCGAAGGCAACAAGATTGCAAACAAGATGCACTCCTTCCACCTGAGCACTATGTCCGATCCGAAATCAAACAGCGTAATGCTCACGACCTGCCATGCTGCATAGCAGATCAGGCCGATCACCACGGCTCGTAGGCCATAGAAGGAATCGTCCACGATTTTGTTCTCCCGGAACTTCTTCAGGACACGGGCAATGAGCAGGATGATGATGATCGAAGGGGCGACAAGCCCCAGAGTTGCAATGATTCCACCAAAGACTCCAGCGGCTTCAAATCCGGCATATGTGGCCATGTTGATCCCAATAGGACCGGGTGTCGATTCGCTGATGGCGAGCATGTCCGCCACCTCTCCGGAGGTAAACCAGGGATACTTGTCCGCCAACTGATAGAGAAACGGCAAAGTTGCGAGTCCGCCGCCGATGGAGAAGAGGCCTACCTTGAAGAACTCGAGGAACAGGATGATATATATCATTTCATCCCCTCCCTTCTTCGGCGAACATATCTGATGAGCAGTCCCATCACAATTCCCAAGACTACGATGTAGACAGCGGAAACGTTGAGAACTACTGTCAGCAATACAGATATGACAAAGAGGATTGCAGTGGGGATGTCTACGATGCTTCGTTTCCACAGCTTCAAGATGGCTTGGATGACCAATGCACAGACTGCAACCCGGATACCCGAGAAAGCTTGCTGGACATAGGTGATGTGGGAGAAGTTCTGCAGGACCGAGGCTATGATCGTGATGATGACCAACGATGGAAACACCATTCCCAATGTGGCGAATATGCCTCCAATTGAACCTCGCTGCTCATAGCCAACGAACGTTGCCGTATTCAC
>CAYXIH010000118.1:0-3541 GCA_964465155.1 uncultured Sphaerochaeta sp. | reverse complement strand
TCCATACAGCTCGACCATGGACCGCATCCGGTCCAGCATCCAGCCATGGAGTGCACCTTGCCTCATTCGCCAGCTCCAGTTGCTCGACCCACAGGTCGCCGGAGTATTCATCCGTGCCGAAGCATCCAGTCCAATGATGTCCTGGGTCGGGAAGATGGCATACTTGCTATGGCACATCATCAGAGAACGGATCATCTGCCACACCACCTGGTCATCGGGGCACTCGAGATAGCGCCTGACGATATCCTGGACCTCACCGCTCTGGGCATTGAACCAGCCACGGCTAGTATCATTGTCATGGGTACCGGTATAGGCAACCGAGTTGTATCCACAGTTGTGCGGCAGATATGCATTGGAAGCATCCAGATGGCCGTTCTTGACATCAAAGGCAAACTGGAGGATCTTCATTCCAGGGAACCCATTGGAGTCGCGCAGTTCCTCCACGTCGGGGGTAATGACACCCAAGTCCTCCGCAAAGACAGGCAGGTTGTCGCCAAGCTGCCGTTTCATCTCCGCAAACAGCTCCTTGCCGGGGGACGGGACCCATGAGCCATGCATGGCTGTGGTCTCTCCTGCAGGAACCTCCCAATAGGCGGCAAATCCACGGAAGTGGTCGATACGGACGTAGTCAGTCTGTGTCAGGGCAGCCTTCATGCGGCGGATCCACCATGCAAAATGCTCTTTCTCATGGGCTGGCCAATCATATACGGGATTACCCCACAGCTGGCCATCGGCAGAGAAGCCATCTGGTGGAACCCCACTACAGGCACTCTGGTGCCCTTGTGCATCCATCTTGAACAATGAGCGGTTGCTCCATGCATCCGCACTGTCTGGTGCAACGAAGATGGGGATGTCCCCAATGATTGAAATTCCCTTTGAGTTTGCATACTCCTTCAGCCAGTTCCATTGCCCATGGAAGAAATACTGCAGGACCTTCCACAACTGCATCTGTGCTGCATGTTCCTTGGCAAACTCCTTCATGGCGGCACTCTCGCGCATGGCGAGGGGACGTGGCCAGGTGAGGAACCAACGGGAGTCGTTGTAGAGGGCACAGGCAACCTGGTACATGGCATAGTCGTCCAACCACCAGGAAGACTCCTTGCAGAAGGCCTCGAATGCAGCTATCTGCTGCTGATTGGCATCAGCAAGGAAGTTCCTTGCAGCCTGCATCAGCAGTGGTTCTTTCCAAGCCCTGGCCGCACCGTAGTCAACCCGGTCCTCTGGAAAGACGGGGACACTGAACAGGTCGTCCATCTCCAGGAACCCGGCGCAGGCAATGGAGCGCAGGTCAAGCAACAGCTCGTTCCCGGCGAATGTCGAGCGCGCGGCATAGGGTGAATCTCCATACCCAGTGGGTCCCAGGGGGAGAATCTGCCAAAGCGTCATCCTTGCACGGGCCAAGGAGTCTACGAATGCACGGGCTTCATCGCCCAAATCGCCGATGCCATAGGGGCCCGGCAAAGAGGTCGGGTGCATCAGCACGCCGCAATACCTTACTTGCTTAATCATAGTGAAACTATAGCTTAATCATGATTTCTTGACTACAAGCGCTAGCTTGTGTTTACCCCAATTCTGGGGTATAATGCAGGACATGAGTTCACCACAGGCAGCAACGCAGTTTTCCGTCAATGACCACGTCGTATATCCCCTCCAAGGGGTTGGAATCATCAAGCTTATCGAAGAACGGAAGTTCAAGGGAGTGGCGACATGGTATTATGTCATCTACCTTGAAATTTCTGACATGACAGTCATGATTCCCGTCGACAAGGCTGCCGAGCTGGGCATCCGTGGAATCGTCAGCGCAGATGAGGCAAAGAAGGCCATCGACACGATTTCCAGCAAGTATGAACCAATGCCAGTGGACTGGAAGGCACGGTATCAGATGAATGTCGACCTGCTCAAGCAAGGTTCGATCATCTCGATCGCCAAGGTCGTGCAGACCCTCTACCACCGGAGCAAGATCAAGGAACTCCCTGTCCAGGAACGCAAGCTGTATGACAGCGCGCTGCGCCTGCTCATCGACGAATCATCCTTTGCCCTCGACAAGCCCAAGAACGAGATCGAGATGATCGTCTTCTCCAAGCTGGAGAAATAACATGGCATTCCCATTGCATGCGGTGGTTGTCACCGCAGCCGGCTCAAGCAACCGGTTCAACGGGTCGTCTGAACAGGATTCAGTAAAGAAAGAATTTCTCTCCATCGATGGACACACGGTGCTCTACCATGCGGTCAAGCCGTTCATGGAAGTCCCAGGCTGTTGCCTGATCATCGTTACATGCCCTCGTGGTATGGAAAATGAGACGGGAGTTGCGCTGGAAGACCTAGTCCAACAGAATGAGATTCCATTGCTCATCACACCCGGTGGTGATACCCGTCAGGCATCAGTATCCAACGCCCTTCACCAGATTGCAGTGATGGATGTCCCTGTCCGTTTCGTCGCCATCCATGATGGCGCCCGTCCTTGGGTAACATCCGACTTGATCATCAATACCCTTGCGACAGCTTCTGTTTTCGGTGGGGCTGCCCCAGCACTTCCTGTGGCTGATGCACTGAAGAAGATTGATGAGAATGGAGTGATCGTCGGAGCTGTCGAACGTGCAGGAACAGTAGCTATCCAAACCCCGCAGATCTTCGCCTACCCCACGATCTTGGAGGCCCACCAAGCGGCAGCCCAGACTGATAAGCAGTATGTGGATGATACCGAGATCTTCTCCGACTTCGGTGGAACGGTAGGTATCTGCGAGGGAAGCCCGGACAACAGGAAGATAACCTGGCAGCAGGACATCCCCGATGCCCAACAACAGATCGAGGAATACCGCAAGGCTCGTGAAGTTGGAATGAGCAAGGCGAATGCGATCAGGGAGTTCAAGCTTGCTCTTGACCACTCCAAGGCTGAGGCCAATGGCCTGGGGAACAACGAGCAATGAGAATTGGCACTGGATGGGATGTCCATCGTCTTGTCGCGGGCAGGAAGCTCATCCTGGGGGGAGTAACCATTCCCTCTGACAAAGGAGAGGAAGCCCATAGCGATGGAGATGTCTTGATCCATGCCATCATAGATGCTCTGTATGGTGCACTCGCCCTAGGTGATATCGGAAGCCATTATCCCCCATCAGACATGCAGTGGAAAGATGCAGACAGCATCATGCTGCTGAAAGACACACTCTCCTATCTTGGGCAATACGAGATCGTCAACATCGATACTACAATTATCCTCCAGACACCAAAGCTCCGTGAGCACATTGAGGACATCAGGATGTCACTCGCTGCCGCCTGCTTGATTGATATCGATCAGGTTTCAGTCAAGGCAAAGACAGCAGAACACATCCTTGGAGAACTCGGATCAGGAGACGCAATCGAGGCACAAGCAGTAGTACTGCTCCAAAAGACCACAGATAGTCCTGACCAGTGGCTGTAGAAACCACACCTCTTGATCTGATTAAATACCATCCTTTCAAAAAAAGAGAATCTCTCTAAAGACATAATGCCTCTATGCTTCAACGAACTCTGGAGAACTAAAAAAAGTGCATCTCTCTCAAAC
>CAYXIH010000117.1:0-3600 GCA_964465155.1 uncultured Sphaerochaeta sp. | reverse complement strand
TTGAGGGACTTGAACGCAATGCTTGCAATGAGGAGCACCAACAAGAGGGACAATATAGTTGAGATGTTCTGGTCGTTCAACAAACGGACACTGAACAGCAGTGTTACCGCTGGATCTCCTTTGATGGTGACTGTTGTATCATTTGGAAGTCTCCAAAGGTTGTCCAGAAGAGCATCTTCAACACGTTGCATGCTTCCAACGGTCATGAGGTCCTGAGCCTCAGAGTCATAATGCTGCAGGATCAGCGTCATTGCAGTGCCATCTTCATTGATAAAATCACCAAGTCCCGGACCAATTTGATTCTTGAGCATGATGATCAGACGGTTGAGCATGTTGATCATTGCCTGGCTTTCTGGGATCCCTGATTCTCCTGAATAGACGCGGTTGAGGAAGCTTACATAGGTTGGGAACGATATAGCTTGGAGTACGTCATCACATCCGATAAGGACACTCTGTTGGTAATTGTAGACCTTGGAGAGGTTCTCAGGTTGGAGGAAGTACCCTTTCTCAGCGCCTGCAGGTGCCTTGATCTCAATATGATAGGGATTCACCCCGCCCATCTTTTTGGCAAAATGCTTGGATTCCTGTCCAAAAGGATCACTCTCTGGGAAATACGACATATAGTTTGTATCGACGCTGATGCGGTCCTTTGTCAGCATGAATCCGCCAAAGATTACCAATACAAAACATAGGCATAGTATCCAATGACGGATGATCCAGCTGCTCAGTTTCTTGATGACCCTGGTAAGCAGTCCTGTCTCATATACATCCATCTGCTTGGCCTTGGGAGGGGCAACCTTGGACAGTACCGCGGGAAGATATGTGAAGGAAAGAATGGCACAATATACAACACCAATTGCTACAGTCAGCCCAAATTCCTTTAAAGCAGGAGTCTCGCTGACCAACAGGCTCAGGAATCCACTGATTGTTGTCATTGCAGCAAGGACAATCGTCTTGATGATTGCCCCCGTTGCTTTTGCCGCTGCCTTTGGATCAAGTCCCTTCCTTGCAGATTCATAATACTCACTGAGCATATGGATGCTATATGAGCTACCTAGTGTGAGCACCATGCATGGCGTTACAATATTTACGATTGTCAGGGAGAAGCCCATCAATGACATGGTTCCAAAAGTCCAGATGATACCAATGACAGAGAGGGAGAAGGGGATGAACATTGACCGTTTGGCTCTGAACGAGAGGTAATAGACGATCAGGATAACAAGGAAACATAGGGACAGCAGGGTAATCAAGTCTCGGGAAAGATAATGCATGACTTTGTTGTTGATGACCGATCCACCATTGATGTAATACGTCACGCCGACTTCCGACAATGGTTGGAGATATTGCTCCAGTTCATTCAACCTTCCCTGGCCTACACCCGAGATATCAAACGTAAAAATGATGGCATCCAAGTCTTCAGATACAAGGTAGTTCTTGACGATGTCATCGTTGACAACCCGTTGGTACAGCTGGTCTGCTTCCTCTTGGGTCCATGGTGTCCCATCTTGGTGAACAGACATTGGGACAGTTGCAATCCTTGTTCCTTTTTTTTCTATCGTTACAAAGTCAAGGATTGAAGAGCTCTTTGAGAGCTCTGGTTGGTTTTCCAAGTTCCATATACATGCATCCACTACATCCAATACTGCAGGATCAAATAGATTGTCTGACTCAAGCATGACGATATAGTTTGTGGAACGTGAATAATCGGGTACGGTTTGGTCTGCAATACGATCAGGGATTGATACTGTCCCTGAATAAGCTGAAGGTTGCGCAGGGGGATATACTCTTGTCTCACGGCTAGCTGGGAGAAGATCGAGATCTGTATCAACCGCATCCTTGTTTCCGGCAACATAGGTTGCCGGATCTTCGCCATATGGCATTAAGCTGCCATAGTCACCATTGAGATTAAGTGAAAGGGCAAAGAACCCAAGGACTAGGGTGATTGCAATGACTATGGATATTACAAGCGTTCCATGATCTTGGATGCACATTAAAAAACTCTTCTTCTCTAGCTTGCTCATAGTTGGTTTATGCCTCTACATGATGATTCTTGCGACATACATGATAGGTGTCTGTAGCAATGACATCATATTCCCCCAGACGCGCATCCGCCAGATGCTTTGTGCCTGCATGATCTTCAGAATATGATGGTTGGGGAATTTGATGGTTGACATATCAATGGTATTCATTGCTCGAACAACCTGAGGATGTTCTACGATTGCTCGTAACCGCTTTATCTTCTCTTTTCCATGCACTCTGTTTTTTGTCAGGTATTCATTGAAGTATGATTGGATTGCAAAGAAACATTCTTCATAATAAATATCCATTTGGTATTGGGGGATATCCTTACCCAACGGATTTGAACGAAGGAAATCACAGAGGTTCATGCTTTGCTGCAATAGGTTTTTCTTATAAGTCCATGATACTGAGTTGGGATTATAGCGATAGAAATAGCCTTTTATCGAATGGTCTAGCACATAGATTGACTGAGCGTTCAACAAACAAGAATAGGAGCAAGCCATGTCCTCGCCTTGGACAATATCATGGGTCAATGTAGAATATACACTTTCAATCAATGTCTTGCGGAAAATCTTCAGGCACACTGACGGTTGAATGTTTCTATTGGCATACATATCGTGGTTGCCAAGCATGATGGGGTAGACTTCTTGGATCAACCGTTGCTTATCATAGAGACCTGCTTCAAGTGTATTGGAAAAACTCTTCGGTTTTCCTTTTTCCGCTACCCTCAATCCACTTACCAACACAATATCAGTATCGTGTTGCAACGCTTGCTCTATCATTTTCTCATAAGAAAAATCAGCAATCCAATCATCACTGTCTACGAAACCTACATAGGTTCCTATAGCTTTGGATACCCCAACTTTTCTTGTTGCCAAAAGTCCTTTGTTCTTTTGATGGATGACTTTAAACCTGGAGTCTGCAAGCGCATACTCATCACAAATTCTACCACACCCATCAGGTGAACCATCATCAATCAGAATGGCTTCAAAATTCGTGAAAGTTTGCTTCTTGATACTATCCAGGCATTGTTTCAAATATGGTTCTACGTTATATATCGGTACTATGATACTCAGTATCGGACTTTCCATGAATAAACCTCAAAAGATTGACGTTCGATTACCTTACCACATTGGAAGGGTTTTGAATAGGAATGGTCAATCAATACCACTTGCAGAGCTTGCCGATATCGAGGGAACACGCAGCACTGAATTGTAAGTCAGTCCAAACATTACCAACGATATTCTTGTAATTCCATCTGTTGACGAATGCTACTGTAGTTTGCACATTGATTCCCCTATATACCTGCATGGAAAAAGATGCTGTGGCTTCCAAAGAGTGTTCCATGATGCCTGTGAGGAAAGCCGGGTTAGGGTTAGTATTCTTATCGACATTGGCCGTCTGGTTGTCATAGGCAATTCCCTTTTGGCCGTGGATCTTATAGAGAATCTGTCCGGTTGCAGTCATGGGTGTAAAGTTCATGAATTGGGTACCCAAAGCAATGACCAAGGAATCAGGTCCATGGATGTATCCAGTATATGAAATATCACTCCCATAGGGTAGGTAATAGCCTACAATCAA
>CAYXIH010000116.1:2374-3723 GCA_964465155.1 uncultured Sphaerochaeta sp. | reverse complement strand
TCCCGTTTTTGAATACTCTTCTGTTTCTTACCCACTAGCAACAGCGAATAACCATTTTTGTTATGTCATACTATTCATTTTTTTCTTTATACTTAGACAAAAAAATACGGAAGTGTTGAACTTCCGCGTATTTGATAATATGACATGAGATGTCATTGTTCCATTGGCGTCAGATCTACAGGAGTATCCTCATCATATGTAGGGACATCTGGCTGTGGTTTTTTTCCAAAGACTGGGACATACATCTGCAGGTCGGAATCCCACTGCAGATTATAGGTTGGAGCATCTCCATTGCTGATACCCAACACCTGCCCTTCCCCTGAGAGTTCTTGCTTCTCTTCTGTATCATGTTGCTTGTGCATATTACTCCTTCGGGAACCGAGATCCCAAATGCAGGCTTGTGGGGACACTCCCCTCGAATGGGACCACGACTTCCTGATCCTTCTTCCAGATCAAGCGGTAGAGCCTGTGGTCCTGGGCACTGACACCAATTGCATTGATATCATTCTCACCCTCGTTCTTCTTCCCATCGACAATGGTAAACAATGTCTGGGCAAACTCGATCTCCTGGCGTTCCCTCCACCACTTCTGCACTTTGTCAGCAGTCTCCTTGGCACCAAAGACAAGGAAATTCTCCTCACTGCGGTCGCTGCGTGGATAGTGGGCGGCAAAGTCCCCAAGTGGTGCTATCGTGCTGTCGTGGAGGTCGATGGCAATCGTCGTGTCAGTCTTGGCGATGGTGGCGAACCATGCATTGGCATCTTTCATGTCAGCATGCTTGTAGGTGAATTTCATAGTTGGTACCTTCCCCCGGAAAGGGGCACATGGCCGCCGAGCCAACGGCACGGCGACCATGTTGTGTGTGAAATCCTGGATGAGCAGCCGGTGCGGAGGTTCTACTCCACCGGCTCATATACCATCGGCTTGTTGAGGCCGAACAGTGGCTTGTGGGAGAGCTTCCGCTCTGCCTTGTCGATGTTCGAGACAGGAATCACCTCCTGCTCGTTGCGACCGATCGACAAACGGTACAACTGGTGGTCCTCCATGCAGACTGCGATGGCGTCCAGCTCGTTTCCGGGCTGGGAGGTAGATCCCTCCAGCACGGTGTAGGTCTTGCCGTTGTAGTCGATCCGCTGCAGGTCATTCCACCAGCGCAGTGCCTGCTCCAAGGAGACATCCTGTGGGAACAAGTAGTCCTCGTTGGGGCTGTTGGGAGCAACTGGGTGGGCTGTGCAGAGCGAGGAGAAGGTCACTACCTCCCTCGTGTCCAAGTTGACCACCGGTGTCATGTCCGAATGGTTGCGCTCGGAGAAGAACACATTCGCCTGGGTTGGGGTGAAGTGGTCGAT
>CAYXIH010000116.1:0-2274 GCA_964465155.1 uncultured Sphaerochaeta sp. | reverse complement strand
AATGGTTGCGCTCGGAGAAGAACACATTCGCCTGGGTTGGGGTGAAGTGGTCGATTGTATAATCTACGCTCTTCATGCTCTCCACCTCAGGCCGTGGGCTCAGTCCTGACGGGACCATTCCAGTCATACTCGGGATACAAGTCCAACTCCAATCCATCTTGGTTGGGGCTGAGCAACGGGACCATCATCTCGGAGTTGGGGTTCCACGAGATCCTGTAGATCTTGTGGTCCTGTCCGTTGATGGCATATCCGACAAGCTCATTCTCGCTGCCTTCATTGATGTCCTTCAGGACTGTGTACGTCGTTCCGTTGTACTCGATCCTGCGCAGCTTGTTCCACCACTTGGTTGCACGCTCTACATCCAGATGCTTCTTGTCCAACACCAGGTAGTAGTACATGTCGTTGGGCTCTCCCTTGCGGGGGAATGTGGCGGCTACGGCGCCCAGAGTGAACACGGTACTAAGAGTCAGGTCCACGACAGGGGTGGGGTCAGTCTTTGCAATGGTTGCAAAGTATGCATCGCAATCTGAAAGCGTCATCCGCTTCAGTTCATATTTCATCTTCATCGATTTCTCCTTTGCTCACTCGTCCATGAGCTCAAGGCCCATGGGCATGTCCCAATCGAACTCCGGAAGCGGGGTCATCACAGAATCTTCCTGTGCAGCATTGGTCACGGGGACGACAATCTTTGCATCTGGATCCCACGTCAGGTCATACATGCGGTGGTTCTGGCTGCTGAGCCCCAGGCCTGAGAAATCCACGCCTGTGAGACTCTCGCTTCCCCGGATCATCGTATAGGTGACACCCTGGTAGTCGATTCTTCTCAGGCTGTTCCACCACTTGGTGGCCTTTGCCACATCCATGTGCTTGTTGCGCAGGATCAAATAGTTCTGCGTCGGCTCACCATCATCGACCTGTTTCAATGGATATCCCTTCGCAACCTGGTCAAGCGTCGAAATATTGCCGTTTGACAAATCAATGACGGTGCTGGTATCACCAGCGGGCAATGCCGCGAAGAAGGCGTTTGCCTGCGCGATCGTCATGTTCTTCAACTCAAATTGTACCTTCATGTTCAATCCTCCTCTCAGTCAACCCGCACGCTTTCGGTGGGGTGTTCCCAGTCAAAGTCAGGAAATGGATCCAAGTCGTCGCTACAGTATTCAGGGCTGTACAGCGGGATTGCTGTCTCCCCCACCGGTTCCCATGTCAACTTGTAGACCCGGTTGTCACGCGAGCACAGAGCCAGACCGGTATAGTCGCTTTGGGTCAGGCTCTCCTTTCCCTTGAGCATGGTGTACTGGCAACCTTGTATGTCCATACGCCGTAGCCCATCCCACCATGCCTGCACGCTGGATACCGTCATATGCTTCTCGCTCAATATCAAGAAGTCAAAATGGCCATTGTCGGAATCCACTGCCCGGGGAAATGTCTTGGCCAGCTGCCCCATGGTGGTGACGATACCTTGTGGCAACTGCACCACAGGCCGTGTGTCTGTCGGGCTCACTGCCTTGAAATAGGCGTTGGCCCCCTGCATTTCCAAGTTCTCTACCGTATAGCGTATCTGTTTCATGCTATCCCCCCGGTTCGTATCTGAAAGATACTCAGGCTAAATCCAATCGACAAAGACATTTTCCCTTTTTTGTCATTCGGCGCTCTCCATGCCAATTGGGACTTCCCAGTCGATCCTCGGGTCGCTCTCCTCTGCTATCCGGCTCATGCCGGGACCAGAGAGCGGCACCATGATCTGCATGCGTGCATTCCACTGCAGGGTATACTCCTGGTAGTCCTCCCCGTTGATGGCTTGGGCGGTGTAGATATCGTCGGGCAGAACATCCTTGGCATGGATTATTGTATAGGGGACATTGTCGCACTGGACTCTCTTGAGGGAGTCCCACCACTTCTGGGCATGGGCGACCGACTCATGGTGCACCTCTATGATGAGGTAGTCCTGGTTGCCATTCGTATGATCTGCATCTGGGCGTGGATAGGTGGCAGCCACATTGCCCAGAGTGGACACCCTTCCAGTATGGAGGTCCACCACCGGCCGAGGGTCATCATGAGATATGGTTGCAAAGAATGCGTTGACCTGAGATAGGTCCAAGTTCTTGATCTGGTATTTGGGTTTCATGAATATCCTCCGTGATGTACCGAAAGATACTCATATCAGGGCAAAACGGCAGTTCGTCTATTCGAACAACCGCTCCGCTGTGAACATGGCTACAGCACCAACTAGGGCAGCGTCTTGTTCGTCAAAGCGGTTCTTGGAGGCACTGT
>CAYXIH010000115.1:0-3725 GCA_964465155.1 uncultured Sphaerochaeta sp. | reverse complement strand
CAATGGTTGCTGGAAGCTTGTTCGCTGCTAATTCTACCGTGAATCTTCAGGCAAAGGTTGCTGAATCAACGTATGTTCCTTCTCTCTACTATGCTGATGCTGCCGTAACCAACGACGCTTCGATTTTCTCAGATGGAATGGGTGGTACCGCCAAGTGGAATCTTGCCTCCACGGATGCTGTAACGACTTCTGATTTTACCGTAAAAGTGACTGGAAACATGAACACTGCAAAAACCTTGAAGGTGAGCGTAACTCCTGATTTCTTCAAAGGCACTGTGAATGGTCAGGAAGTCACAACTACCGTGAAGCCTGCACTTGGAGCCGCATTGGTTGGCACCGGTTATGCAGTTTCTGCTGGAAAGCATGTTGATGCAGTTCTCTGCACCTTCAACCTGGGTTGGACTGGTGATGCAGATCTCGCAGCAGCTGACTACTCCAGTGCAATCACGATTGCTTACACCGTAGAATAAGACCGAACTTAATACTGCTTACAACGCCTTGGCTGAGCCCAGGGCGTTTTTTTTGCTCGCTGTTTTGATTAAAACAAACAGTCTGTGGTTTGGTTTTTATTCCTGGTGTGTATGATACATTTGTTCCATTCTTTTATTTTCACTATATCTCCCATGATAGTGCCGTCTTCTCTTCTTGGGTTGCTGTTGAGTGATTCCAATGGTATGTGAGTGGGGTGGGTATTCCAGAATAGATTTGTGAAAATGCAGATGTATGATACAAGTTAAAATTATAGTGTGAAATATATTAACATGATTATTGATTTTCTTGTGATTGTGGATATGTGTATGTATTGACATAAGTTTTGCTTGTGGGTAGAGTATGAGTGTAATCAGGAACTTGCACGGGATCGATTACAAAATTCAGGGATATGGGTAGGATATCATGAAGAGAATACTTTTTTGTTTGATAGCCTTTGCTATCGTTTGTTCCGGTGTGTCAGCAGCATCTTCGACTGTCAATTTGCAGGCCTCTGTAGCAGAAGTCCCATTGGTTCCTGTATTGTTCTACCAAGCTGATATTGTGAGTGAAGACGCTACGCAAGTGAAGATAACATCCGATACTGATATTTTTTCTGATGGAGTTGGTGGTACCCAGAAGTGGGATCTGACTGATGCTTCGGGCTATACTCAAACTGGCTATTTCATTGTGAAGGTCAGTGGGAACATGAATACCAATCAGAATATGAATGTGAGTGTCACACCTGGTGCTTTTTCAGCTGATGTTGATGGTAAGACTTTTACAACAGGGATAGTACCGCTTGTGAATGGTTTGCAGGTGAATGGAGCGTATACGGTGGAAGCAGGTATCCATGATGAAGATGATGTTGCTTTCTTTTATCTGTATTGGAAGGGCAACGCCGATTTGCCCGCAGGAAATTATTCCAGTGCGGTCTCCATAGAATATTCGATAGTTTGATTTGCAAGTTGTGTTGTTGATATATGCCCAGGGATGTGATTCCTTGGGCTTTTCCTTTGTTCTGTCTAGGCCTTCTGGAAGACTGTTTGCCGAGTTGTTTATTAAGTAAGTATATTCACTGTGTATCAAGAGTTGAGTGATACGAAAACATGTAGACATTCCAGAAGGTGTGTAAGATTATGAAAAGAATTGTAAGTGTTGCAATGGTTGTTTGTTGTGCTGTTTGTTGTTTTGCGGCGGCAGTTCCAGTAACTGCAAACTTGAACCTCACGACTGCGGTAGATGGTTCGATCGATGCAAAGATCATGAATGGAACGAATGTTCCTACAGTTTCTGAGTTCGATGCGACCTCCGGTGACTATGTGTCGGTCTCTGAAAAAGTCTTTGACAAGGATACGCCGGTTGCTGACTTCGTCTATGCCTACAAGACCAATGAAGTGGCAGTGCCAACTGTTACGTTCAATGCGGACTCACTCAAGTCGGACGACAGTACGTATGTGCTCAAGTATACCATTGCCCCCGATGCGGCGGCTTCTGTTCCCGTGACGGCAGATTCTACGACAGTGCCTTTGCTGAGCGCAGCTGATGATCCTGATCCTACCAGTGGCTTGCGTGTCATTGGCAAGACCTTCCGGGTCTCTATCGATCCAGTGGACCTTGCAAAGGCAGCGGCAGGAAACTATTCGGCGGACATTACAATCACGGTATCTGGATCTTGATCGGGGGTTATCGGCGTACTGGTTTCTTTACCACTGTTTGAGCAGATCCTCCTTGGCGCACACTGGTTTCAATGTTGCTCCAAGGAGGTTGTTGTATGAAGCTGGAGAAAAACAAGGCTGTTGCACGTGGTGGGAAGGAAGTGGATACCCATAGCAGGCTGATCTATCTGTTGGTGGCATTCGGTATCGTGACCATCTTGACCGTCATTGGTTGTTTCGGATGTTCACAAGAGAGGCTCAACTTGACTGAGGCTGAGATCTTGGAACAGCTGAAGGTCTTGCGGGGGAGCCAATGGATAGCGGACTCTGCCCAGGATGTCCCCGAGGTGAATGGTCTCTTCATTGATGTCATTGTATTTTCTGCAAATCCAAACGCAGAGATGGATCTTGAGGCACATTGCTATGAATCTGGGAACTCCTACAAGATAGCATCGCACCTTCATGGGAATGCCCATGGGTTTGTGCTGACGATTGCAGAGCAGGGGTTTGGATTCAAGTATTCTGAAAGCACTGATGGTGCAACCCGTACTATTTCTATAGAAGATGTTGATGGCCATACGTTCTACTACATGCCAAAATGATGTGTGCCGCTCCTGTTGGTGTTGGTTCGGAGTTTGCAGGAGCGGCAACCCATGACATTAGTATGAAAAGTTTAATTTTTTATAAAATAGTAACTTAATTGTCACATCTTGGAAAATACTATATTTTATTCATCAATGCTTCTGTTTAAGTTGACATAAGTATGTTTTGTGAGTACCATTCGTATAGGTAGCGGGAATAGCACGAGATGACGTAGCCGTTGCCAAGAGTGAAGGAAATGAAGAGAAATATATTGTTTTCAATCATATTGGTGATGTTGAGCTCCTCCCTTGCTTGGGCTGTTCCTCTATCCAACCCTCTCGTCATCAAGTTGAGTGGCTCTATCCCCGTCAAGGATGCTGTGATTACCATCTATGACGAGGCAGGACAACCAATGATTGGTTCTGCAGGTGAGATGAGCTTTGAATTCAACTCCCGTGACTCCCAGGAACTCTCCCAGAACCTCTATGTCCGCTATAGCGGCAATATTCCCCAGACCGTTGTATATGAGATTTCATTTGCCATGTCTACCCTTGAAATGGATGCTTCCAACAAGATAGCTACCGAACTGAGCTTGACTTCATCCGACAAGGCAAATGTGACCATAGACGGCAGCAAGATGAAGGTTCAGTTCCCCCAGGGCAACAAGAAGGACTATGAGCTGGCAATTATCAAGGTGACGGTCCGAAAGGACAATACCAATATGCTTGCCTATGGTGAATACCAGGGATCCATGACAATTTCCTACAAGAAGGTTTGATTTCCGTACTCAGAGAAAATATCACAGGCTTTATAACGATTTTACTTTGCAGAACAATGTTTCCGTGTGATACTAAGTGAGTCGTTGCTCGAATTCCGTGGCGCACGATCCAGCGTACGGAAGGGCTCCCTGGGAAACCAGGGACATCAAGGAGGTTGCCGCTATTCCGAAAGGTCTAGCGGTTTTTTTTGCCCTATTGTCTGTCGTTGCTGGTATTCTCCAGCTGTTGCAGCATGGAC
>CAYXIH010000114.1:0-3987 GCA_964465155.1 uncultured Sphaerochaeta sp. | reverse complement strand
TCCAGCGACAGCAACGAACAAGCCCCGTGGCTCTCATGCCATGGGCTTTTTTTTATTCTGGCAGGTGGAGACACCGCTTCTTTTCACAAAAATCTCACAACTGTATAGCTCTTTGGAATAGCTGGAAAAACAGTTGCTGAGAGATATGAAATGACGAAAATCATGCCTTTTTGTGTATCCAGTTTTTGGAGTGTGTGTTATAGTTAGCATGTATATGTACAATAACACAGAGAACGTCATGAGGAGGAAACACGTGAAACGTCTTTCAAAACCTATCGCTGCAATATTGCTGGTAGTCTTGATGGCATTTGCCCTCGTCGGTTGTAAGAGCAGCCCGAAGTCAGAGGCCGAAGTACCTGTTACTGTTGTAGTACCCGCTCCGGCTCCAGTTGTCGAGCCCGCTCCGGCCCCCGTCGTTGAAGAGAAGCCGGTAGCACCGATCGTGGAAGAGCCCGCTGCCCCCGCCGTAGAGGTAGAGAAGCCCGTTACCGCGACAATCAGCTACTATGGTTTCACAGCCAATGTAGTTGCCGATGATGGCAAAGCCAGCGTTGTCTATCCTACGTTCATCACGAACGATGAGATGGTCGGCTTCTGCAACTACATCGCTTCCAAGTATGGCGCTTGGGTCAGTGGTGTTGAATACTCGATTCCTCAGGCTGGAATCCTGAACCTCACCTACCCCAAGGGGATCAGCGTTGCAGACAGGTCCGCAGCCCTCGAGGTTGTGGTTTCCGAGATTGCAAACTATGTTGCTACTCTTGACCTCGGTGCCGCTGCAGCAGAAACTCCGGCTCCTGTAGTGGAAGTCGCAGCTCCTGTAACTGCAGTACTTGCATACTATGGGTATGAGGCAAACATCGTAGCTGATGAAACAAAGGCAACCATTGCCTATCCTCGTTTCATCACCAATGATGAAGTTGCTGGATTTGCATCCTACATCACCCAGAAGTACGGTTCATGGGTCTCTGACGTTTATTTCAATATCACCAAGCCTGGTACACTCGAGATCACCTATCCTGCAGTCAGCGTCGCTGACCGCGAGTATGCCATCCAGCTCGTCGCTGCCGAACTGACCTCCTATGTTCAGGACATGTTCGCACAGCAGGCTCAGGCTGAAGCAGCCGCAGCAGCAAAGGCAGCCGCCACTGCAGCAGCAGAGAAAGCCGCAGCTGAAAAAGCAACCGCAGATGCAGCAGCAGCCGCCAAGGCAGCAGCCGATAAGGCCGCAGCTGAAAAAGCAGCAGCAGAGAAAGCCGCAGCTCAGGCAGTTGTCTATCCGTATGGCGTAAAGATGATCGAGAAGAACGAAGATGGTGCCCAGGCATTTGACCTGTTCATCGTCCATACCAATGACGTACATGCTCGCATTGTTCCTGCCGACGGTGGCATGGGATATGCAAAGCTTGCAACGCTGTTGAACATGGGTCGTTCCGTTACCGACAACCTGCTGGTCCTCGACGCTGGCGACGTTACCCACGGCACCAACCTGGCCAATATGTTCCAGGGTGAGACCGTTGGCGTATTGCTCGACATGCTCGGGTACGACGCAGTTGCTCCTGGCAACCATGACTTCAACTACGGCAAGGACGCCCTGATCCAGGCAGCGGACATCGCCGAAGAGAATGGTAGCCTCAAGGTCCTCTCCGCCAACATCGTTGACGAGGCCGGTTACTTTGTGTTCCAGCCGTATCAGCTGTACGACTTCAATGGCTTCACCATTGCCGTCATCGGCCTGACCACTCCTGATACAAAGACCATGTCTCATCCCAACAACACTGTTGGTCTGACGTTCCTTGACCCCGTCTCCGCAGCAATCGTCGGTGAAGCCCAGTGGGCAGTCGACACCGCTCGCGCACAGGGTGTAGACTACGTCATCGTTCTTGGACACATCGGCCTCGATCCTACCGGAACCGGCCTGACCAGCGCCAAGATTGCAGAGGCTATTGATGGAATCGACCTGTTCGTCGACGGACACAGCCACACTGTGCTCCCCGAGGGCAAGGTTGTAAACGACACCCTGATCGTTTCCGCAGGTGAATACCTGAAGAACGTCGGTCTCGTCCAGGTCTCTGTTGTGAACGACGAAGTTGTCGGTGTCTACCCGATGCTGATTCCTGCTTCTGAAGTCCTTGACCCTGCAACCTCTGAGCTTGCTAAGACTGTCGGTATCACCGAAGTTCCCGCAGATCCAGAAGTACAGGCCTACATCGACTACATGACCAAGCAGCTCGACAAGGCAATGAGCGTTGTCATCGCGAACATCCCGATGCGCCTCGACGGCGAACGTGCTGATGTCCGCACCAAGGCAACCAACCTGTCCAAGATGATTACCGCTGCAATGACTGAGGCTTCTGGTGCAGACTTCTCCATCACCAATGGTGGCGGAATCCGCGCATCGATCAACGCAGGCAACGTGACCGTTGGCGACGTGAACAACGTCCTCCCGTTCACCAACTACCTGACTGTTTGTGAGATCAAGGGCTCTGATGTGTATGCAGCTCTCGAGCATGGCTACCGCCTGCTTCCTGAGACCAACGGTGCGTTCTCTCAGACTGACCTCCAGGTCGTCTACAGTAAGTTCTCACCTGCTGGTAGCAGAATCAAGCGCGTCCTCCTCAACGGCAAGATGATCGACAAGGATGCAACCTACAAGGTAGCAACCAACGACTTCATGGCTGCTGGTGGCGACGGATACACAATGTTCGGCAACATCATCCAGGAAGGCAAGCAGCTCAATGAAGTGCTCATCGGGTACCTTGCAAAGAATTACCCTGTAAAGTAATTCAGCTGTTCCTGTAAATAAAAAGGTTGTCCGGGGAAACTCGGGCAACCTTTTTTTGGTCTTTCGGGAGATTCATTTCAGAGTAGCTCCTAGGAAATATCAGGCTTGAATCTGTTCTGCGATAAAATGGACAAGTGCTCTGGGAGATGTTACTATTTCCATAGAAATGATGGAGGTTCACTATGTGGTCAAATCTCACCAGGAAGCAAGAGCTTGCAATCATGTGGTTTTTCATCTTGTGCGGGACATCTGCGATCTGGTTGCCTATCCTGATAATCATCTTTTCTATTTTCTGACAGTACAATCGTCAGCATCCGTTCCATCAAGAATGTTTGTCCAACAGCGTACGTGTGCGCTGGTTAATTCAAACAAATAGTTCGTTTATCTCAATGAAGTTTCCCAATCATGCGTATGCTGAGATGCATACATGATTCCTATTCCACTAAGTTCCTATTGATTCCAATGCAGGGCATCCAAGAAAGTGACAAGCCTGTGGTCGTATATGTGAGGGAGAGGCATGGGATTGGTCCAACATCTGCTTCATTGCATATGGGTATACGCAATAGAGTCTATACCTTGTATTACTGCTATATGTGGCTGTGGTCCGCCTAGGGGTACGAATACTAATGGAGTAGGGATATTCTCTTTCAAACAGAGATGGAATGACTACAACAACTATTTCGAACACAGATGCATCTGTTGCTGCAATACATGCCCATGCCGTCACGTACTCACCTAAGGCTTTGGTGACAACCACAAGTGGCAGCGGGTAGGTGAAGTGGATGTACTGCATCATAGCTAAACCAATACAGACAAGATTGAGTATCCGGGAGGGATGGGAGAAGAAATATTCGTCGTGCTGGAGGTATGAAGAGATGCATAGAAGCGTAGGCATGCCATGACAAGCATCTGAGTGGCTCTGAAGCGCAACGACTGGCATTCATGGATGTACAGTCAGAACTACGGTTCAAAGGCCTCCTGGAACCCTTATATCAAACGCAGAAACACTCTGTGGCTGACGCAGGTGTTGCAAGAGAAGAAATTATCCATGGGAGCTCTTGAGGGCATCAAGAGAGGATATTCGAAATGGGTTTCGTGAGACGCATGGAGTTTGAAGGAGTAGGGGGGAATAAACAAAGGTTCATGGGATTTTCTTGTGGGATTTCTCCCAGTCCGCTTTTGACTTCAATCGTATCTCGATG
>CAYXIH010000113.1:0-4356 GCA_964465155.1 uncultured Sphaerochaeta sp. | reverse complement strand
TGATACCCCTCCCAGCCAGGATAGCAGCCTGTGACCATGTGGTCCAGATCTATTGCACATGATACTGCATTCAGCGGGAGATATTCACAAACAGATCCGGCAGTTCAGACAACCCCAAGACGGCATGGCCAACATACTGGGCATCTGATCCCCATTGGGCATTGCCGATCAAGACATTGGTTGCGTACCCTGCAAGGGTAGGTCCCCGGCAGTCCCTGCTGGGTTGGTCTCCCACGTATGCACAGGCTGCTGGATCAATGTCCAACATCCTGGCAGCCTTTTGGAATATCCGAACATCCGGTTTGCGGATTCCCTCGATCGAGGAGAGGAGGAAACAATCAAAAAAGGAATCGATCCCATAGGAGCGCATCAGCATCCCAGGCATATTGGCACTTGTTGTGTTGCTGATGACACCCAGCTTGTAGCCCATCTGCTTCAGGGCTTGGAGGGTTTGACGGGCATCGTCTCGCAACGCCCGCTTGCAATAGAGAGTCTCCCAGATGTCGCACAGCATGTCCCCTACCCGCATCAGCAGCAGCGTCTGCTGTGGAAATGC
The DNA here is from genome assembly GCA_964465155.1 of uncultured Sphaerochaeta sp. Taxonomy (GTDB): domain Bacteria; phylum Spirochaetota; class Spirochaetia; order Sphaerochaetales; family Sphaerochaetaceae; genus Spiro-02. The sequence goes on along the minus strand of CAYXIH010000113.1, from coordinate 3,800 downwards.
AGGGAATACCCACTCAGACCAGATTTGGCTTGCGGGAAGTTCAATGCAGGTTGCAACGCACCATTGCTTGTACCGTGCCATCCCGTCTATGACGAGAGAGTCGAACTCGGATTGTTCCATAGAGAAGGAAGCATCATATGAACAGAGCAGATGGTGCATGAGCGAGAGGGCCTGCCGTTGGTCCTGCTCGCTGGATGAAAGGTGTTCAAGCGTTCCACCCAAGTCAAAGAGTATTCCCCTGATCTCCATGTGTTCCCCCAGCTACAACGTTTTCGTTACATGTAGTCTGGTGTACATCCCAAAGAAGGTCTACGAAAATTTCCGAAAATATTGGCTATCACCATTGAGAGTTGACCGCAGGTTGTGTGTATGTGAGAATCAACGCACGGTTCCAGTGGTGGAAAGCTTGTCAGGTTCACCCACCGCCACGCGTATGCATGGCGCAATCAACAATCAACAGTCCCTCTGGTGATGTGGATTCCACTGGAACCCCATTCTAGATAATTGAGATGACATGGACATAGACATTGGTGTCGTAGACACCGGCAAGCAGCTTGTCGGTTGGTCCTGTAACATCGATGAGGAACGTTCCCTCATAATCCAGGTTCCATAATTTTCCATCACGTCCGTCATATTCGGTTACAGTAGCCTTGATCATATTGTCCAGGCTTTGGGTACTCAGATATTGCAACGTTCCGTCAAACGGGGAATGGGGAAGCACTCCCTTGTTTATTGTTGCAGTTGGGGTCAGGGTGAATGTGCAGGAGTTGTACTCATTGGATGCTGAGGAAGATCCTCTCCGCTTGAACATGAACGGAGCTCCTCCCACATTTGGAGATGAGGAGGAAGAAGCAAAGATATAGCAGTCCTTGGGAGCAGTTGATTTCTTCGATGTAGCAGTAAACGCAACATCTGCTACGACAGGGGCAAAGCCAACGTTTGCCTTGATATCGAACGCATTGGTCACGGACGTATTGGGGGAGACTATCAACTGTCCTGTGAGCTTGGATGTGGGTTTTTCAACCCCATAATACCCATTGAGATAGAATGTCTGGGTTTCAGAAACGTTGCCTGTGGTCAACGTGATAGTAATCTGTCCATAATAGTCATCCGCCACACCGACGTTGCAGACATCAGTACCCACACCATCCAACAGTCCATTCGCATTGAGTACAGGGTCAAATACCAGGACAATATCGATCCAAGCCGCAGTTACATTCCTAAATCCCGTACCGGTGCTGTCATTGCTGCCATTTGTCTTTGGCAATGTGAAGGTTCCCACCTGCGAGCTTCCGCGATAGCCATAGATAGGGTAGTTCATTTCGTTGCGATTTGGATAATTATAGTGCCCATTTGCATCGACTCGGGGAACCATGACAACAGAGAAAGGTCTCTTGAGGGAACTGTCCGAAGCACTGCGCATTACCCAGTCACTGGTGATGATGACGCTGGTTGTATCTGGAGAATTCTTGGCTCCTATGAATGAAAGCATATTGGCATTGCCATATTGGCCGCCTGTAGGTGCATTGCTCCATTCAGCAGTAGGTTTCTTGAAGGATGTAGATGCCAAGTCGATGGACACGCAGGTATCGAAGCGGTCAATCCACAAATGAGGTTCTGCAAACAACAGTGTTGGTGCCAACAGCAAGATGCACATCATTATGATCGAAAGTTGGACTTTGGATCGCTTGTTCATATGCTTGTTACCTCGAATTTGACGTTTGCCAAGAAATCATCTTCTGGGGCAGCTCCGAGTTGAGCAGTATCCAGGAAATGGAACCGTATCGGATTGTCGTTGATGGCAATAAAGGAATCGCCGATTGCACCAGCAGGCAAATCCAACCTTACTGAAGCAGTCCCATTTGAATCCGTTGTTCTCACTGTCAAAGCATTATCAACTGAAGATGTTCCTCCAGCAGTATTGATGCAGCTATATTGGTACTTGATGTATAGTTCATAATCCAATTTTGCATTGGGATTCATGACTCCTTGCATCTTGTTTGCAACAACGGTCAATTTTGCCGGTGCATAGTTGGTCAACAACGACCACTTGGCCACCAAGCGCCCTGTCTCAGCGCGTACCTCGGCAGCAACATCTGTCCCCATGATATTGAACGGCATCCCTTTGTAATCTGTCTCACCAGATGCAACGACAGGTGTGAACTGGGCTTCATGAACCTTACCCACTACTCCTTGTATCGGGAATGAACGCGAGTTGGCCGGAAATGAGATAGTATCTGCAAATCCCACCGTACCAATGGCAAGGAGGAATATGATCAACTGCATTGTTCTCTTCATCATTGCATCCTCCTTAGTTTGTCTTGCACCCAATGGTGACGTTCATGATATAGGTCTCACCCTTGTGATTATTCAGGGCATCCGAATAGTCGGTTTCATAGAGTCGGATTTGCACCATTGTGGAAAGTGAATATGGGTATTGGTATAAGGTTGAGTTTGTAATTCCCCAATAATACTTACTTGAATTCCAATTATATAAATACTGTTGCAACTGTCCCAATACTATGGTCATGGTGGCTTCTCTTTTGATGTTTTTCAGCGAAGAAGTTGACTCAGGCCATTTGTGCCTGTATTTAGTTGACCACCAATTATTCCCATCTATATAGGTCGAATAGCCATCAGAAGATAGATTTGACCACCCAGCGCCACCATGAGATAAAATTCCAAACTGTGCAGATACCCCAATCGTATCATTGGTTGTAGTGCTCTTGAAAGGTTCCATGGTTACTGAAATGGTAACTTTCTTGTTGGTATTGCTCTCCACGGTGAGCTTGAACGCATTGGCATATGATCCGTCCATAGATGAACCATTACCCAGATCAACATCCCTTCCTGTTCCCAAGAGGATATCATTGTCTGGTTCTGTTGCCATGATACGCAGGAATTCCGTTCCTGTAGGAGTCGTCAGTTTCTTATAGGCAGACAGCTGCAAGTTGTCGGTCGTGGAGACGGACCAGAGGATATTGGTTGAAAGCAAGAGGAGCAGGAAGATGGTCATAATTTTGAAAAGCTTCATACTGTGGCCACCTTGAATACCCAGTCTGAACAGTAGGAACCTGGGATTGAATCTATGTTGTCGAGCTTGATTGCAAAATCCAATAGTTGCGTTTCATTCGAATCACCAGAAGGTTCAAACAACAACAGGGGATCCAATATCAGAGGATCGTCAACATGCCCGTTATTCGTCAGTTTCAACAGTTCGTTTGTGACGGCGTCATGAATATACAAAGTATAGGGAATTGTTGTATCTGTCTTTTCTACTTTATAAAACGGGGTAAATGAGCATGAAAGCCTCAATTGCTTGGTAATATTCGTATTCACCACAAGTGTTGCCAAGATATCCGAGGCGGTAGTTGTTGGGGAGATTGCCAAGGTATTCACTGATGTGTTGTTGGATATGATGTTCAACTCAAGATACTCTGCCCGTGGAATATTGATGATGAGGTTGAAATTACTACCATTGCCATTGGCGTCAATTGCATTTAAGGAAGCAGTTCCCATCAACATCAGGAACACAGTGAGCAATATCATCCTTGCATTTGTACATAGCCATGTCATACGTTTCATTCTTTTTTTAGCATCCCCCATGCTACGAATGAGTTCTATCCGTGTAAAGATATCGTCTCACCTTCATCATCTTATGTCAATAGAAAGGCTATGTTTTGGGGTTAATAATTTCATATTTTTTATATTTGTTTTTTATATAAATAGTTAAATATATTTTTGTGGCCTTTCGCTGTTTGTAGTGGGTAAGCCTACATGATGGGCTGCAGCGGAAGAGT
>CAYXIH010000112.1:0-4364 GCA_964465155.1 uncultured Sphaerochaeta sp. | reverse complement strand
TAAATAAGTAACTTCCAACAATGGCGTCATATGCAATGCATGTGGCGCTATTTTTGTTTGTTTCGTTTTGTTTTGGTATAGAAAATTCACAGATAGAGTAGAATTTTATAAATTAATCTATTTATAGCACAATTTGGATATTTTAGCTCCATTTTCTCTTTTTCTCTTTCTTTTCAATTTTGATTCTTCGACTAATGATAAGCCATCACATAATCATTTGGAGGAACAAAATGAAAAAAGCAGCGATTTGTGTAACTTCGATTTTCCTTGTTCTCGGACTCTTGTTGGTATCTTGTGATGGACAACCACCCATTGACAAGACGACTCCCGTAAGAAATGCAACTGTAGATGCAGCAAAACCCTATGATGCAATTCACTGGGGCCTTTTTCACGACCAAGTTACAAGCAGTACCACCACACCTCGTGGCGGCTCAGATATTGCGGTAACTACACAGGGTACGTATTCCCTCTACATTCCCCAAGGGCTGCAGCCAAAGTCACGTACCTTGTTGATTCTTGTGCCCAATGGCAAGACCTCCAAGGAGTTTGCAAGCTCTGAAATTGGAAAACGATGGATTGACCTGTCCTATTCCACCAAAGAGTTTGCTGTCGTGTTTGCAGAACCACAAGATGGTACTTGGAACGTATCCCTTGCTTCGACAGGACGTGATGAGCGAGCATTCATGTACGACCTCTTTGCATCCATTCGCAACAAGAAGGTCAATGTAACCAATGCATTCCTTTCAGTAGACAAGAATGGTGCATCCCTCATTGGATATGGAGCTGGTGCCGATATGGCTGGTGTCCTTGCAGCAGGTTGGCCTGCAATGTTCTCCAATACGACGTTGGTTGAACCGACTTCCTTCCCTGCTGTTATTCCTACACTTCTCGATGAAGGTGCCTATCCCTACATCATTGACGGAAAGAAGGGATTTGGTGAGTTGAAGAATGGCAATATTGCCATGCCTTTGTACATCAGCAGTAATAATCCTTCGCTCAAAGCTCACTACATGGATACTTGGAGTGAGGTCAACTTCAACGCCTATGCAGGAGACAAAACTATCGATAGAACCTTCACAAAGGCTGTTTCTTTGAACGATAGCGATGTTGGGGAAATTTACCAGGTAGCTCGTGCAAATGGTCGATTCATGGGATATCCGGGTGGAACAATTCGTGCTCATCTTGATTTCTCAAGCTCGCGTTTCAAAACTTTCGAGGAACAATTGGATGGTCTCCTTCGCAGATGGAAGGTGTATACACCAGCTTCCTATAATGCTTCTGTCGAGACTCCGATGGTTGTAGTGCTCCATGGTTCAAGTGCAGCCATCTCTGATATTGCAGAAGAAAGCAGATGGACTGATGTTGCTGACGCTGCAGGGTGTCTCGTTACGTTCATTCAGGGCTATCCGTCAAGCTCTGATACCGCAACAAGCATTCCTATTCCTGCATGGAATATGTCTGATGCTTCATCGAACAATGCAGATATCAAATACATTGAGACAGTGGTGGAGCGTGTCAAAGCAGGTTGGAATGTCAATTCTGAACGCGTCTATCTTACAGGACACTCACTGGGCAGCATGATGACCACTTGTGTCGCTGCATCCCCTATCAGCAACCTTTTCGCAGCATATGCTCCGGTAGGAATGATTTTTGGAACAACCCAATATCCACAAGGATTTACCCTTGGGAACAAAGTCCCTACATGGGCATTCCTTGGCCAGTACGACATGCAGGGGTCAGGGTTCACAGGAACTGGTCCCTATGCAGGTGGTGGCGTACAGATTGCAACATGGGCTACCTTGAATGGTGTCACAGATGTTACTACTCCTGCACCGACGTATGAGAACAGTATCGAAACGGATAAGTTTGCTACCTATACGTATCTCGATGCTTCCAATGCCCCGATGGCCAAGTACACTGTTGTCAAACAATCACCCCATGTCTATATGCCAGAGGAGTCATATCTTATCTGGAATAGTTTCTTCAAGCATTTCAGCCGCTTGGCTGATGGTACGGTTGTCTACACAGAATAGCAACCAATGATCAGGTGATGGCCTGAAAAAGGCCATCACCAACAACATGTTTCAAACGAATCAAGTACAATATTTGGAGGCTGACAATGAAGAAATCCGTGATGGTATCACTGTTTCTTGCATACGCGCTTGCTTGCTTTGCATCTGGTGCAGGTGAATCGAACCTGAACCCCCCCAAGGCTTTTGCCGACATCCATGTCGAGCAGAGTATTCCCGTATCCACCAAAGGATACACGATTGACCGGTCAAACCCGTACAACCCTCCGGTGTCGGGTCTTGCCCATGACCTGGTTGCCAAGGGTGCAACCTACAGTGTCTATGTCCCCGAGAACCAACAGCCCTGGAGCCCGGGTGTCATCATTCTGGTCCCCAATGGGATGACTGCACGTCAGTTCGCTGAATCCGAGCTGGGGCGCAAGTGGATGTATGCATGTGACACCAACCTCTTCTCCGTCGGCTTCATGGAGGCACAGGATGGGGTGTGGAACGTCAGTGGGGCAGCAACTGGCCGTGATGATGTCCAGGCTGTGATCGATGTGTATACCCAGATGCGCAGCAAGAGCCAGAGCCTCTCGCTTCCATTCACCATGGACAAAAGCCGTGTGAGTCTTGTTGGGTACGAAGAGGGTGGGGCAATGGCCCTTGCCGCGGCAGCTGGATTCCCTGCTGGGTTCTGTGCAGTCGTTGCTGTCGATGCCGTGGGTACTGATGCTGCGTTCATCAATGCCTTGGGTGAGACTTACTGCTTCCCATTCCCAGCCGACGGCCTGAAGGCCAAGGAAGAGGTGAAGCTGGTCAGCAACACCTTGGCAATGCCGGTGTGGTTCATCAACAGCGCCGATGCTGATGCAGTTTCCTACTACCGTTCGATCAACGATGCAACTTCGGTAGGGCAGAATGAATATGCCGTGACCTTCAGCAACCCCTCTGACAGCGTTCAGACCGTATGGGTCAGCAACAGCGCCCTGAACATGAGCCCTGTCGTGCTGTGGAAGAACTTCCTCTCACGCTATACCCGTCCACTTGGCGTGGAAGGCGGACACCTCGGCTATGCCATGGAGTTCGAGACCCGTGCCGATGGAACTGGCTACATCTATTCCGAGCAGGTCATCGACGGCTTCCCCCGCCGCTGGCTCACCTATGTCCCCGCATCCTATGATCCGTCACATGCTGCTCCGCTGGTGACGGTCCTCCATGGCTACACCGCTTCGATGTATGCGCTTGCAGAGGAATCACGCTGGAGTGATGTTGCAGAGGAACAGGGCTTGATCGTGGTATTTGCTCAGGCATATCCCAATGTACTGCCCGGTTTCCCCAATATTCCAGCCCCGGCATGGGTAAGTCCCAACCTCTTTGCAGGCGATGCAAACAGCACCGACGACATCTCCTTCCTCTCCCAGCTGATCGACATCACCAAGGCTACCTATGCGATCGACGACGAGCGTGTGTTCGGTACCGGCCACTCCAATGGCTGTGCCATGACCCTTGCATTGGCAAGTGCCCGTCCCGACTTGTACACAGCCATTGCCCCGATCGGGTTTGCCGCTCCTGGTATTGCAGATTCTCTGGAGATCCTGATGCCCACCTGGTTGTTCATCGGTGAGTTCGATGGTGACGGATCTGCGATCGTGGAAGGCAACAAGCTGGACAAGACCCTCGACTACTGGACGCGTGTCAACGGCCTGGACCGTGATGCATATTCCGTGACGGAGACCGAGGACGGGCGTTTCACCACCATGACGTGGACCGACTCCACCTACAAGCCGTTGGTCCGCTTCTCCGCGGTCAATACCTCCGCGCACTCCTACTTCCCCCAGGAGTCTGCCTTGATCTGGGACGAGTTCTTCTCCCACTACACCAAGGTCGATGGAGTGCACTACTTTGACGGCGAGGCAATCAACGAGCCCATCGCAAAGCCGGTGACGAAAATTGCTGAGGATTCGTACTGCATCAGTGAGTTCAAGCTGGTCAATAGCTTCCTGGTCGTTGGCTCGGAGCGTGCAGCCCTCATCGACACGGGTGTTGGCGCTGGCAATCTCATGGACGAGGTCCGCGCGATCACCAATCTGCCTGTGGATGTCCTGCTGACACATGGCCACCTTGACCATAGCGGTGGGATGTATGGCTTCGATACCTGCTGGCTCAACCCCGTTGATGCAGCCACGGCCTCCGCCAACTACAACAACACAGCCATCCGCAAGTGGTACATCGCATCACGTACGGTGCAGCGGTTCCCTGGTGTCGGCCACAGCGAATACTTCTCGTCGTTGGTTCCCGAGCAGGTCGAGGGTTCGTTCACCTACCAGCCAATCGTGGAAGGGCAGGTGTTCG
>CAYXIH010000111.1:0-4602 GCA_964465155.1 uncultured Sphaerochaeta sp. | reverse complement strand
CTTGGACGAGGCGCCAGCACTTGTCCTTGCTGATGTGACGGCATTCAACGACACGTACGGTATCGCCGACGTTGGCTTCATTCTTCTCGTCGTGAGCCTTCACCTTCTTGGTGCGGGTCACGTATTTCTTATACAGAGGATGCAGGGTCCTGTTGGAGACCTCGACAACGATGGTCTTGTCCATCTTGTCGCTGACTACCTGTCCCGTAAAAGTTTTTTTGTTCGCTTCCATAATGAGACGCGCCTCGCTTAGTTTGATTTACGAATGCCAAGGGCATATTCGTGGATGATGGTGTTCAGGCGGGCGATCTCTCTGCGAGTGGTACGAATGGCAAGTGGGTTTTCCAAGTGCCCGAGTACGCGACCCATCCTGAGGTTCAAATAATCCTTGCGAAGCTCATCTCTCTTGGAAACCAGTTCCGCATAGGTCAAATCTTTAAATGAATTTTTCATAACCTACTCCACATCCCTTCTTACGACAAACTTCGTCTTGATCGGAAGCTTGGAGGCTGCAAGCTCAAGCGCTTCGCGAGCCAATGCTTCGTCGACGCCACCCATCTCGAACATCAAGGCACCAGTCTTGACGACTGCCACCCAACCTTCGGGGTTACCCTTACCGTTACCCTGACGGGTTTCAGCGGGCTTCTTGGTGAAAGGCATGTCAGGATAGATCCTGATCCAAACCTTACCACCACGCTTGATGTGGCGGGTCATTGCAATACGAGCTGCCTCGATCTGGCGGTTTGTGATCCACTTCGGCTCAAGTGCCATCAGGCCAAACTCACCGAAGGCAAGGGTGTTGCCACGGTGAGCGACACCGTCGGTGGTACCCCGCTGTCTCTTTCTGTATTTGATTCTCTTCGGACTAAGCATGGTATGTTAACTCCTCGCCTCGACGTTCTCAGCCTTCTTGTCGCTTGGTTTCTTGACCAGCAGGCCGGCGTCATCTTTCTTCGCCCTATCGTAGATCTCACCATTGAACACCCACACCTTGACACCAATTGCACCGAAGGAGGTATTTGCCTGGGCAAAACCGTAGTCGATGTCGGATCTGAGGGTATGGAGGGGTACACGACCTTCCTTCATCCACTCGGTACGAGCGATCTCAGCACCACCAAGACGACCGGAGCACTTGATCTTGACGCCCTGGACACCTGCCTGCATTGCCTTGGAGACTGCGGTCTTCATGGCGCGGCGGAAGGAACCACGGGAGACAAGCTGCTTGGCGACGTTTGCTGCAATCAGCTGTGCATCACCTTCGGGCTTCTTGATTTCCTTGATCTTGATCTGGACCTTCTTGTCGGAAAGCTTCTGGAGGCGTTCGCCCAGCTTCTCGACGTTGGCACCCTTGGAACCAATGATGATTCCGGGGCGGCTGGTCGTGATCACAACGGTAACACGCTGTGGCTTTCTGATGATTTCCACATCGGAAATGTCAGCACCCTGTACTTCTGGACATGCGAGAAGCGCCTTGCGGAGCTTCAGGTCTTCATGCAGTGTGTCGGCATACTCCCGAGGATCTACATACCACTTGGACTTCCATGTCTTGTTGACTCCAAGACGGAGCCCGATAGGATTGACTTTCTGGCCCATTTATTCCCCCACGCTCGCTTTCTCGTCTACAACGACGGTAATGTGAGACATTCTCTTGAGAAGAATGTCACGTCTCCCATGGGACCTCGGCCAGACTCTCTTCAACCTGGGGCCCTCATCCACCAGCAACTCAGTGACAACAAGCTGCTCTTCGTCGAGCTTCTTGTTCTGGTTCATTGCGTTTGCACCTGCGGACTGGAGCACCTTCAGGATCAACCGGGCACCCTTCTGAGGCATTGCCTCGAGGATTGCAACGGCTTCCACATACGGCTTCCTTCTGACGATATCAGCCACCGGGCGTACCTTTGAAGGAGAAACCATCAAGTACTTGGCGATTGCTCTATAACCTTTATTCGCTTCCATAGCTTATTTACCTGCCTTCTTGTCGGAGGCGGTATGACCGCGGAAAATCCTGGTAGGTGCGAACTCACCGAGTTTGTGTCCTACGAGGTTCTCAGTCACGAACACCGGAATCCAAGTCTTCCCGTTGTACACGGAAATCGTGAATCCGACCATTTCAGGGATGATCGTAGAACAGCGGGAATACGTCTTGACCATCTGCTTCTGTCCAGCCTTATTAGACTCTTGAATCCTCTTATAAAGTTTCTTCTCAATAAAAGGACCTTTCTTGATTGACCTTGCCACTTTCTACTCCTACTTCCGCTTCTTAACGATGAACTTGTTGGAAGGCTTCTTCTTGGAACGAGTCTTACCACCCTTGGTGGGCTTGCCCCACGGAGTGACAGGATGCCGTCCAGCAGCAGTCTTACCTTCACCACCACCATGCGGGTGGTCGACAGGGTTCATGACGACACCACGAACCTTGGGTCTCCGGCCGAGGTGACGACTTGCGCCAGCCTTACCGAGGGTCACGTTCATGTGGTCCTCGTTGCCGAGGCTACCGATGGTAGCGTAGCATTCGCCAAACACCATGCGCATCTCGCCCGAAGGAAGACGGAGGGTGACGAAATCGCCTTCCTTGGCGACGATCGTAGCACCGAGGCCGGCGCTGCGGATCAACTGACCACCACGGCCGAGGGTCAACTCGACGTTATGGACGGTCAAACCAAGGGGGATGTTCTTCAGGGGAAGCGCGTTTCCGATCGTCAACGGAGATTCAGGACCACTTACGACCTGAGTCCCTACGGTCATGCCCCTGGGGGCGAGCATGTAACGTTTCTCACCATCCACATAGAACACCAACGCGATGTTGGCGGTGCGGTTCGGATCGTATTCGATCGTCCTGACGATGCCTGGGATGCCATACTTGTCGCGCTTGAAATCGATGATACGATATGCGCGCTTATGACCACCGCCTCTGCGGCGAACACTAATGCGTCCGAAAGCATCGCGGCCAGCGTTCTTCTTGAGGCTGGTGGTGAGCGACTTCTCCGGTCTGTCAGTGGTCAGCTCGCTGAAGACCAAGGTGGTCTTCTGGCGAAGGCCGGGAGTATTGGGTTTGTACGATTTAAGTGCCATGATCCAACTTCTCCTTATACGCCTTCGATGGCTTGGATGGAATCACCCTTTGCCAACGTCACGATAGCCTTCTTCCAGTCGCCAGTATTGCCAGGAACGAAACCGCCCTTGCCTCTGGTAAACTTAGGCTTACCTTTTACATTCATTACGTTGCACTTGAGAGGCTGGACTCCAAAGAGCACCTTCACAGCATCCATGATCTGGAACTTGTTGGCACTTGGATCAACCTTGAACGTATATTTCTTACACTCCAATTCCCTGGCCCTGTTCGATTTCTCGCTCAGAACGGGTTCAATGATTACTTGATCTGCTCTCACGTTCGACCCCTTATTTATCCGCGTAGAACTCGTTCAGGTTCAGAGCTGCAGTCTCCAGGACCAGTACCTTTCTGCCGTAAAGAAGTTCTTTTGCAGAAAGCCTGTTGAAGGACTGGACGTGCAGGTAGGGAATGTTCCTTGCAGCACGGCGCAGCATCTCATCATCATCCTTCAGGATGAGAACGGTTCTCTTTTCGTCGGTGACGAAATTCTTCAGAATTGCAACCAGGTCCTTGGTCTTGCCATTTTCACTGGTGAAATCCTCGATGACCCTCAGCCTGTCTTCCTGTACAGAAAGGCTCAGCAGGGACTTCATCGCCAAACGCTTCATCTTCTTGGGAAGCGTGTAGCTGTAATCGCGGGGCCGGGGCCCGAAGATGGTACCGCCGCCAACGCGGATCGGAGACTTCTTGTCACCTGCGCGGGCATTACCGGTTCCCTTCTGCTTGTAGGGCTTGGTGTTGCTGTAGTTGACCTCAGCACGAGTCTTCGTGCAGGCGGTGCCAACGCGGCGGTTCGCAAGCTCATTGTTGATCGCGTAGTAGATCGTACCTTCGCTGACTTCTCTGTTGAAAACATTCTCGTTCAGTTCGATGGTGCGTACTTCTTTTCCATTTGTGGAATAGACTTTAGTTTCCATATCTCTCGCCCCTACTTCTTAATCGCTTTCTTGACGATGACAACGCTCTGGGCGGGACCAGGAATGGCACCCTTCACCATCAGGACATTCATCTCTTCATCAACGCGCACGACGCGGAGATTCTGGACGGTACATCTCTCGTTACCCATGTGACCAGCCATGCGGTGACCCTTGAAGGTACGTGCAGGGGTGGATGACATTGCGGTACCACCGATGTCGCGGTGGAACTTGGAACCGTGGGTTGCACGACCACCACTGAAACCGTGGCGCTTCATACCGCCCTGGTAGCCTTTACCTTTACTTGTACCGGTAACATCGACGAACGAAATATCATTGAATATATCGATACCCAGAACCTCGCCTACTTTGACTTCCTTGTCGTAGTCACGGAATTCAACCAGACATTCCTTGGGCTCACATACGCCCTCGAACTGACCGGAATACGGCTTGGTACAGCGGCTCTTCTTCTTGTCGATGGAACCAAGCACTGCGGCAGTATAGCCATTCTTTTCTTCCGTGCGGTCCGCAACGACAACGTTGCCCTCAATTTTTATTACAGTCACGGGTGTGAGC
>CAYXIH010000110.1:1356-4727 GCA_964465155.1 uncultured Sphaerochaeta sp. | reverse complement strand
CTCATCGACGAACGCGACAGGTTCCTGGCAACCAAGATATTCGAAGCCCCCGGCAAGAAGGTCGTGGCAGTCATTGGAGCTGGCCATGCCAATGGAATCATGCAGACGTTCGGCAAGCTGGAACAGCATTCGATCAGCACGGACCTCACCGAGATCAACACCGTCCCACCTGCGAGCAAGTGGACAAAGGTCGTTGCCTGGACAATCCCCGTAGTCATAATCGGCATCATTGCAGCAGGGTTCATCAACTCAGGCTGGACTGAAGGCTTGAAGATGTTCCTCTATTGGGTAGCGGTCAATGCAGCCTTCACCGGCATCGGTGCAATCGCAGCCCTTGCAAATCCATTGAACATCCTGATCTCTATGATCGTCGCACCCTTCACGAGCCTCAACCCAACCATAGGGGTAGGCATCGTCAGCGGCATCGTCGAGGCAAAGCTCCGCAAGCCACAGGTACGGGACTTTGAAGCTCTCAGTGAAGACGCCCTGAGCCTCAAGGGATGGTACCGCAACAGGATCCTCCATGCCCTCCTGGTATTCTTCCTCACCAGCGTGGGAAGCATGATCGGAACCTTCGTAGGATTCCCTGTCCTTGTTGGAATCTTGGCAAAGTAAGCTATCCAAACAAACTGAATGCCCAATAGTAATAACTCCTTACTATTGGGCATTTGTTTTATTATCTCATTTCAGAACAACAAGTAATTGCTTCCTTGATCGTATTGCAGCGGCAGACTGGCAGCACTGCACCCACATTCATGTTCTGTGGGGCAAGTACTCTTTTGAATCCCATGTCACTGCATGCCTTCAGCCGCTTCTCACCGAATCCCACGGAGCGGAGCTCTCCAGCAAGGGTCAGTTCGCCAAAGCTTACCAGTTTGTCAGGAAGGCTCCTTGACGAGACGGCAGACCACAAGGCCAAGGCCAACGGAAGCTCGATGGAAACTTCGGTCAGCTTCATGCCTCCGGCAACATTGACATAGATGTCCTGGTCATTGAGCCGGATGCCAGCATGACGTTCCAAGACCGCGGCGACGCGTGTAACCCGGGCCGTATCGATTTTGTCAGAATACACTCGTGAATACCCACCCTTGGTTGGGACGCACAAAGCTTGTATCTCCACAAGGAATGTCCTCGATCCCTCAATGACCGCAGTATAGGCAATCCCGGGTGGGACAGCGTCAGACCCACGTTCCGAAATGAAAAATCCCGAGGGGTCCTGGACTGCCTCCAGACCGTTGGAAGACATGAGGAAGATACCTATCTCATCAACGGAACCAAAGCGGTTCTTCGTAGCCCGGACAAGCCGGACGCCTGTCCCAGCCTGGTCAAAATACAAGACGGTATCGACCATGTGCTCGATGACCTTCGGTCCGGCGAGAGTACCTTCCTTGGTCACATGGCCAACAAGGAACAGGGTTGCCCCAACCTGCTTGGCGATGCCGATGAGCTCCATGGTGCAGCATCGCATCTGATTGACTGAACCGGCGATCGAAGATATCTCACCAGTCTGCAATGTCTGTAGGGAATCGATGACTACGACCTTCGGACGATCTTGCCGCAAAGCATTCTCTATCGCATCCAAATGGGTGTCGCAGAATATGTTGATGGAATCAAGGGGAAGCCCCAGCCGTTCTGCACGCAACCGTATCTGGGCTGCAGACTCCTCGCCAGAGACATAGAGGACCTTACGCTTCTTTCCGCAGGCAGCAAGGGTCTGGAGCATCAGGGTGGACTTCCCTATCCCCGGTTCTCCTCCAAGGAGAATGGAGGATCCCTGCATCACACCTCCGCCAAGCACACGGTCCAGTTCTTCGATGCCTGTACCAAAGCGGAACTCTGGCTCCACGACAATCTGAGAAAGGGAACGGGGTTGCTCAACGGAAACCGATGCAGCGGGTGCCCCTTTGGTCTTCTTTGGTGCCTCACGGATTGTCTCCTCGACGAATGAATTCCATGATCCACAATCGGGACACCTACCAAGCCATTTGGACTCGGTCCGTCCGCATTCACTACAGACGAACCGGGTAACGAGATCCTTCATAACAACCCCTTGGGATACAGACTAGAAATCAAGCAGCTCGACGTCAAACACGAGATATGAGTCGGGAGGAATCAGTCCAGGATATCCCTGTGTACCATAGCCAAGCTCAGGGGGAATGATGAGGGTCCGCTTCTCACCCTTCTTCATGGTCTGCAAAGCTTCATTCCATCCTTCGATGACCTGACCAATTTTGAACTGGGCAGGGGCCCCACGATTGACTGAGCTGTCGAACACCCGGCCGTCAAGCAGGGTACCCGTATAATGGACCGTTACGTTTTGTCCGAACTTGGGTGACTTTGTCCCTTTGCCTTCCTCCACAACGACATACTTCAAACCCGACTTGGTCTCCTGGGCATTTGGCCAACGGTTCTTGATCTCCGCATCCATGGCTGCCTTGGCAGCTGCCTGGCGTTCCAAAGCCACTGCTTCAGCCTTTGCCACTTCATTGGTGAACGATTCCTTGGTCACGGTGAAAGCTTGGGCGTCCTTTCCGACACGCACGATCTCGATGCTGTCAATTTTGTCACCCTGAGCAATCTTGTTGACGACATCCTGTCCTTCCACTACATGGCCGAACACAGTGTGCTTGCCATCAAGCCAAGGAGTTGCAACGTGGGTGATGAAGAACTGGCTACCATTGGTACCAGGACCAGCATTGGCCATTGAGAGGATGCCAGGACCAGTATGCTTGAGGGAACTATCAAATTCATCGGGGAAGCAGTATCCGGGGCCTCCGGTACCATTGCCCTTTGGGCATCCGCCTTGGATCATGAAGTCTGGGATTACACGATGGAACTTCAGCCCATCGTAATATGGCTTGCCCTCATCCTTGAGGTTCAATGCACCTTCGGAGAGGCCAACGAAGTTGGAGACGGTCATCGGAGTCTTCTGATACTCGAGTGAGAGAACGATGTCACCTTTTGAGGTATGCATGATGGCATACAAGCCATCCTGAAGTTTCTTATCCATGTTTTTCTTCCTTCAACTTGTTCCATGACAAGTTCTTGCTTTAAAATTCGTACAAATCTTCACCAGGGGCAAGCAGTTGGTAGATATGCTGCAGGTCATCTGGGCTATGGTAGGATATTTCAATCTTCCCATGCTCCACCGACCCCTTGATCTCCACACGAGTACCACAGGCCTCCAAGAATTTCTCTTCCAACGCAAGGATATCGGCGCTCTTCATCGGTATCAACTCGACAGGGGCAGAACCACCCTTGCGCTTCAATGCTGCTCGCTTGCCGTGGTTGAAGTCAATTGCCATCTGTTCAGTAGCCCGTACAGACAATCCCTGTTCCATCAGCCTCCGGTAGAGCACCTCCTGGTCTGC
>CAYXIH010000110.1:0-1256 GCA_964465155.1 uncultured Sphaerochaeta sp. | reverse complement strand
CTGATGCCCTTTCCAAGTCCATGATGCTTCTTGTTCACATTATTTGGCTCCGACACGTTGGACCACCTCCTGAGCGAGCTGACTATAAGCTTTGGTTCCAGCACTACTTGCATCGTAGGCATTGATCGGAAGACCATGCGATGGAGCCTCAGAGAGGCGCACATTGCGAGGTATGATCGTCTTGAACACCAAGTCAGGGAAGAATGAGGAGATATCCTCCACCACATCATTTGCAAGCTTTGTGCGCTTGCTGTACATGGTAAACAGGATCCCCAATACGGAAAGCCGAGGATTCAATGACTTCTTGATATTCGCCACGGTACGCATCAGCATGTTCAAACCTTCCATCGAAAGGTATTCACACTGCATGGGGATCACGACATATCGAGCCCAGCACATTGCATTCATCGTCACCAAGCCAAGGGAAGGGGGACAATCCACCAAGATGTACTCCCAATCGTTCTCTATCGGAGCTATGGCTTTTTTGAAGAATGACTCGCGGGCATCTTCATTGACAAGTTCAATATTCAGTCCTGCGAGGTTGATACTTCCTGCCATTGCATAGAGATTCTGTATCGGTGTCGGTTGACATGCATCCTGAGGAAGACACTGTCCTACGATAACTTCATAGGTTCCAGGCAGCCGGTTGTCGGCAGACACAGCACCAGTCATGTTTCCCTGGGCATCAAGGTCGACCAATAGGACTTTGTGTCCCATCTGAGCCAGTGCTGATCCGAGATTCACGGCAGTCGTCGTTTTACCAACGCCACCTTTCTGATTAAGGAAAATGATTTTTTCGGCACTCATGTCTGTACTATAAAGAATATATATGGATATGTCACGTCTAAAGCATGAACAGCCAATCAACCTTGACCATAGCAACTGGCTGATGTATCTTCAATGTATCCCAAGAAGGAGATGCATCATGAACGAAGAAGTAATTCTGGAAACCCCTATCGATGAAAACAAAGTCATCGAAGCTATCGAAGCAATTCGCCCATCCCTGCAGAATGACGGGGGAGACATTGAATTTGTCTCCATGGACGGAGTGAAGGTATTTGTCAGGCTCGTCGGAGCATGTGCCGGTTGCCCAATGTCCCAAATGACACTGAAGAATGGTGTCGAACGGTATCTTCGCAACACGGTCAACGAGAATATCGTTGTCTACAATGCAACCAACAACTAAGCCGACAAAAGAAACGGTTGGAAGCTGATACCTTCCAAGCAACATACAGAAAGTTTCACGTGAAACATAC
>CAYXIH010000109.1:0-4756 GCA_964465155.1 uncultured Sphaerochaeta sp. | reverse complement strand
TTCACGCCAACAACCCCACCAAACGCTGAAGATACATGAGAGGTGCAGTATCCTGCTCCATCTCTTCTTCCCGGTAGGGATGGGTATCCGTTTTTGGACAGAGCGTCAGCATTGCGAGTTTGACACCTGAGGGAAGGTTGAGAAAGTCATCCGTAGTATAGAAATTTCTCAGGGTTTCCTTGGCGATGCGTCGTTTTTCTGCTCCGACTTTGCGACCAGGACGTCTTTGAATCTGTGTGTCCATTGTTGTACCTCCTACCGCATCAGCGGTTTGAATGCTCCATAGAATGCACCGAAGACCACCAGTACCGGAGAGAAGATCACAGCCATGACGATCACCGACGCAAGCCCAGCTGGCGTGCAGGTAAGCCTTTTGACCCAAGACGTGGAACCAGCCTCCTGATTCACCTCATAGTCCATCAGGTCCAGTCCTACCCATGAGGAAGGCGCTTCCATGCTCAACAAGCTGTGGTTGTATGCAGTGTTCATCTGTTTCTCCCCTTTGTTATGGACACAGTATGAACCAGGGGGGATGACACAGTTTGTCATCCCCCCTGAAATATTTACCTTTTTTGTATTTTTTTGTCAGTCGGACAACATCCCCATCATGCTCCTCACCTTCTTCTCCCATTCCTGGACAAACTCAGGTGGAGAAATGGGCCGAGCACCTTCTCCGAACGAAAGAACCTTGCTGAGGATCTCAGAGAGATTGGAAACAGGCAATGTGATTTCCAGGAACGGCTCCCCGTTCTCATCTATCTGTATCGGGGTAATTTTCTGATCCTTGTGCCAGACCTGCGTCTCGACACCATATACGGCCTTGCCCATGATCCGGATGGTCACCGACATCGAGTGACCACCCATGAAGATGCCAAAGCCACTTGAGAGAAACTCCTGGAGCTCTTTCTCCGAGCATTTGCCTTGGAACGGAATATCGGTCAGCTGAACATGCCTGATGCGGGACATGTGGAAGGTACGCAGGGAGTCGCTTCGGAAATCCCATACCACGACATACCACCTCCCCGAATAGCTGATCAGGCGCAGAGGTTCGACCTTTCTCTGCGATTGGACCCCCTGTGCATTGCTGTAGGTGATATCCAGCAAGAGATGCTTGTCCATGGAGGAACAGAACATGCCAAACACATGGTAGTCGGGCAAATCAACGACAGGAAACGTATAGGTAATGGAATCCATCAGATGGCGGTATTCCCTGGAGATGCCCAAGTCGATGTTCTGCTGCAGCATCTCGCTCATCATCGGGATCAACCCCTGTGCCTTGGCAACGCCTTGGAAGACGGCGTTGAAGACCAGCATCCGCTCATCTGCGTTTTGAAAGGTCTCAAACTCTTTGGTATAGACATACCCAAATGCCTTGGGATCGTATTCAATGGGAGCACCCAGACGGTCACGCAGATACTCTATGTCTCGTTTTGCCTGACGATTGCTGACTTCGAAAGTAGCCTCGACATCCTTGGAGGTGACGCGCCCCTTGCGGCGAATCTGTCTGTCTATGTAGAAAACACGCTCGGTTTGGCTCATACCACCAGTATACCCTACAAGACTTTCCAATCAAGGGCATTTGATATAAAGAGAGTATTGCCTACTTCCCTTTGTGCGAAAAACCGCCTATTTTAACAGTAGGTAGGAAAATGAACCACTGGACACCGATCTTGATGCCACCGTTGCTCGTAGTAACAGTTACCATCGTCAGTCAGATTCTAGCTTCTATCCTGGCGAACCGTCTCACCTACGCACAGTTGGAGACATGGAGGCAATGGCTACATGTCCGTCCCTGGGAACGGGACGGCATGCTCTACCAGAAAATTTTCAGGATCAAGTCATGGAAACCATTGGTACCCGAGGCAGGATCCACCTCCCCCTACAAGTTCAGGAAAAAGCACCTGCAGCATGTCGACCAGAATTATGTATTACAGTTCATACTTGAATCGGTCAGGGCAGAAATTACCCATGTGATCACCGTCATCCTGGCAATCCCCATCGCAATGTTCTGTCCTCCCAAATACCTGATATGGTTGTTCGCCTACACTGTGATTATGAATGTCCCGTGCATCATCATACAGAGATACAACCGCCCGAGGTTCGAGCGGTTGTACAAAATTCAGCTGAAGCAACAGCAACGTGGGCAAGCCCAACATGATGCGGTGCCATGCCCATCCTTCCCAGGATTCGAGAAGTAGCTGCTACAGGTCCAAGATTGTCTTGTCCCCATGGATTACAGCCCAGTTATCATGGAAGTCGGATACTGCCTTGGTGATGGAAGGCATGCGCAGGCCGGTGGTCAACAGGTCGCAGGGCACCGTACAACAAGAGGCTCCGTTGGCATAGGCTGTTGTAATCTCAGAGATGTTCTTGAAGCTTGCAGCCAATACCTGGCAGTTGCCGGGATTTGCCCAGAGCAACCCAGAGAGTTCCTTGATTACCCGAGGGGCATCAATGTCCACATTGAGCATGCGGTTGTAGTAGCAGGCGATATAGCGGGCACCGGCAAGCATGGCAAGGATTCCCTGCAAGGAGGTATAGATGGCGGTTGCCGTGATATGCACCCCTTCACTTGAGAGCACCTTGATCGCACGCAGGCCATCCTCGGTGACAGGAACCTTCACGAACGTCTCAGTCCCCAACACGGTGCGGATCTTCTCAGCTTCCTTGATGATGTCCTTGTAGTTCTCGCTGATAACCTGTACATGCAGGCTCCGCTTGTCCCCGATCAACGCACGGATTTTCTTCAGCTGGTCGAAGAAATTTACATTCCCCTCATTCTTGAGGATGGACGGGTTGGTCGTGATCCCGCTGACGGGATATATCTCCAGGCATTTCTGGATGTCCTTGATGTTAGCTGTATCGAGCATGAGTTCCATACGTCAAATTACCCCCAAATCATAGTTTTCTGTGTTACCCTATTGTGTCACAGTTGGGTACACAGGGACAAGACAACGGCTACCTCCCAAATGACCTGTTTGCGCGTCTCCATTGTCCCGGTGTCATGCCCAACTGCTTGCCAAATTGCTTGTAAAACCGCTGGACCGTCATGAACCCGCATTCTTGGGCAACAACCTCCACCGGCAAATCGGTTGTCCGAAGCAACATCTGTGCCTCCACCATCCGCTGCTTGTGGATTGCCTGCAGCAACGTCATTCCGCACTCCTTGAAGAAGCGTTGCTCCAATGACCTGCGGCAAACTCCGACACCCACCACCACATCAGCTACATTGATGCCTGAGCGCACATTGCGCCGGATGAATTGAAGTGCCTGTGCCACCAACGCATCCCCAGCGGTGGATACTGTCGTGCTTTCCCGCTCCACCACTTCCCCAGGGGCAATACGGCGCACCAACACCTCAGTCCCATGCTTGCCCAGCAAGCCATCAAGCATTGCCGCTGCTTCATACCCGATCCGTTCGCAGTTGAGGTGGACACTGCTCAGAGATGGTGTGGCAAGGGAGCACAACAGAGCCTCGTCATCGACACCCAGGACACACAGTTCATCAGGAATTGAAATCCCCAACCGCCTGGCTTCCACCTCCACCTTCATGGCCACCATGTCGTTGCTGCAGAACACCGCCGTAGGATGGGCCAAGGATTCCAGCCACTGCTGCAGTTCCTCTGATGGTTCATAGAGCTTCTGCCACCACGTCAACGAACGTCCAAAGCGCTGCATCTGGGTAATGCTGCTTCCCACTGCCCCACAGAACCCAATGAGCCGTTCACGTGACCAATGGACATGATCAACCTCGCAGGAGGCAAAGGATGTGATCCCTTTGGTCAACAGGTGGTTGCCTGCGGCCACCCCCGTGGCATAGTCGTCATTGCGCACGGTGCTGAACAGGCGGTGGGTACACGCCCCCGCGATATCGACCACAGGCAACCCCATGGCCTGGTATGCAGGCACATCATCATCCCCCTCTATCCTGGCAATGATCCCATCCAACGGCTGTATCGTATCCATCTCCAATGGCATGAACCACTTGCCCATGCCATGCAGCTGCCAGTTGCCACGTTCCTTGGCATAGCGCACCACCCCCGCCGCCACTGCCATGTCATAGTTGTCCCGGAACTTGAGCTGGAGCCCAACATCCCATGTCCTACGGTTCTCTTCCATGACCTCAGCATACCACATCATTCGCAAAACGTGATATTTCTTTCGCTTTTCAAGCATTGTAGATATCCACATACACGCTACAGTTGAAACAGCAAGAGAGGAGGCAATCCATGGAAGTACCTTCACGCATCATTACTTCGACTGGGGCCAAGATCCCAGCCATTGGATTCGGGACATTTGGAAGCGACCATATCTCCAACGACGAGATGGCGCAGGCTGTGAAGCTTGCCCTGCAAGCCGGATATAGGCATATCGATTGTGCTGGTGTCTATGGGAACGAACAGGAGATCGGACAGGTATTGCAGGATGCAATGGCTGGAAAGATCGAGGGAGTCCCTGCACTCAAGCGCGAGGAGCTGTGGATTACCAGCAAGCTCTGGAACGACATGCACGATCCAAAGGACGTGCGCAAGGCATTCCTCACATCCCTGAACAACCTGGGCCTGGAGTACCTGGACCTCTATCTCGTACATTGGCCATTTCCCAACTTCCATCCCCCCAAATGTGATGTTTCTTCCCGCAACCCCAATGCAAAGCCCTATATCCACGAGCACTTCATGCAGACATGGAAGGAGATGGAGCGCCTGGTACAGGATGGGCTGACACGTCATATCGGCACCAGCAACATGACCATCCC
>CAYXIH010000108.1:0-4795 GCA_964465155.1 uncultured Sphaerochaeta sp. | reverse complement strand
ATTAGGACAGGTTCTGCACATTCATGTTTGTACTACATTTTGTACAACGCCAGTTGTAGAAGTATTTCATCATATGATACTATATGTATGACCCTTTGCGGGTTTCATGATTGCTTCATTTCTGTTTCCGTTGCATAATCTTCAGTACTTGCTACGCTATTTTATACTCTCATGGTCCGTTTGTGGGTGAAACTTTTCTGTTTCAAGAATTTTTTCACACAGGGATCCACGTTGCTCATATACCCAGCCGAGCAACCGTACCAAGCACACGGAGCAGGAGTAAATTTAGAGAACAAGCATGGCGACAGATCAGCGGGAACCATGATGTGCCATGCATGAGCAAGTCGGGTTAACATGTGGGGAGGTCCACAGGATGGTGGCACTGAAAACTATATTGGTCGTCGATGACAATCAGATCAATCGGAAAATACTTGTCAAGATGCTCAGCAGCGACTATCAGGTCATGGAAGCAGAAAATGGCCAGGCTGCCCTTGATATCCTTCGTGCACACAAGGAGTCAATCTCAGTTGTCATCCTGGATATCATCATGCCAGTCATGGATGGCTATGAGGTGCTAGACCAAATGCGCAAGGACCCCTACCTCTCCCAAATCCCGGTAATCGTGGCCAGCGGACAGGATAGTGAGGACGCGGAGATCAAGGCACTCTCCCTTGGAGCCAACGATTACATCGTAAAACCGTACAAGCTACAAATCATTCGCCACCGCATCGACAACACCATCACCCTCAAGGAGACCTCGGCGTTCGTCAATTCCGTCCAGCATGACGCACTCACAGGCTTGTTCAGCAAGGAGTATTTCTATATCCAGGTTGCACAGGCGCTGAAGAACAATCCCGATATAAAATATGACCTGATCTGCTTGGACATTGAACGTTTCAAACTTGTCAACGACAGGTATGGCACTGCTATGGGCAACGAGCTGCTGAAGCATATCAGCGACATGCTACGTGTCAAATTGCAAGGATATGGCTTCTGTGCACGCCTGGAGGCCGATGAGTTTGCATGTCTCATCCCCCACCACAACAAGTACAACAATAGCGACTTCCTTGATTTCATCGAAGAAGTCAATGCATTTTCCGACGCCATCAAACTCAATATCATCCTCCGATATGGAATCTATTCCATTGACGACCCCTTGTTGCCCGTGGAAATCATGTGCGACCGTGCAGCCCTTGCAAAAGCTTCGATCAAGGGAAAATATGATACAGTCTTTGCATACTATGACGATTCCCTGCGACAAAAACTCATAGATGAGGAACTGATAGTCTCCAGCATGAAGAGCGCATTGGAGGAGCATCAGTTCCAAGTGTACTACCAGCCAAAGTATGACCTGCGGACGGAACAAATCTCAGGCGCAGAGGCACTGGTACGCTGGCAGCACCCCGTCAAGGGATTTCTCTCCCCTGCCCAGTTCATTCCAATATTTGAGAAGAATGGTTCCATCACGCAGCTGGACTACTATGTATGGGAAGAGACTTGCAAGACCCTCAAGTCATGGAAAGATGCAGGTGCTCCGATGATTCCCCTCTCCGTGAACGTATCGCGTGTGGATATCTATGACCCCCAGCTCCCTGACAGGCTGCTCAACCTCATCCAAAAGTATGAGCTTCCGCCCAAGTACCTGCACCTCGAGATCACCGAGAGTGCATACATGGAAAACCCACAGCTCCTGATCGACATGATGGCGAATCTCAAGAAACTGGGCTTCGTCATCGAGATGGACGACTTTGGAACAGGGTACTCCTCTTTGAACATGCTGTCGGAGCTTCCCATCGACATCCTCAAGCTTGACATGAGGTTCATCCAGAAGGAAGAGCAAAAGAGTGGGGACAGGAGCGTATTGAGTTTCATCATCAGCTTGGCAAAGTGGATGAACCTCAAGGTAGTTGCCGAAGGGACGGAGACTATCCACCAAACCAAGATGTTGCAATCGCTGGGATGCGAATATGCCCAGGGATATTATTTTGCAAAGCCTATGCCACTAGACCATCTGAACCAGCTGTTGCAAGATTCCAAGCTTACCGTTGTCGATTATGGGATGTGCATGCCTTCGGACTCCATCTATGGCGAAGGTGCACAGCGCAAGACACTGCTGGTACTTGACCCGTTGTCGTTGGACATCCCATGCCTCTCCCAGATATTTGAGACGGAGTATGTCGTCATTGGAACCAAGGACATCGCGGGAACCCTTGCAGTATTGGACGAGAAGCGCGAAGGCATTTCCGCACTGGCCATCAGCCTTCCCAGTGAATTCTCCGCCCAGCAAGTTGCCCCGTTGTTGGAAGCCTGCTCCACATACTGTATCCCTACGCTGTTGGTCTATGATCAGCAACAAGAGCCATCAGCGGAGTTCCTGGGACTGAGCATCGCCGACTATACGGCACGCCCCGTCAATGCCCATCAGTTCTCCTTGCGGCTGACAAACGCCATTGCCAATGCAAAGCTGGAAAAGTTCCAGCAAGAACGGGAAGTGAACGCGGCGATCATCGAGATGCGCAGGCGCGCTGAGCATGATGCACTGACCGGACTGCTCAACCGGGCGGAGAATGAAGTGCGGATGGAGCATTTCTTCTTCAAGAATCCTTCGCCACAGGGCATCTACATGGTATTGGACGTGGACAACTTCAAGTCAGTCAATGATACCTATGGGCATATTGCAGGAGACAAAGTCCTGCAAGCGGTGGCAAAGCATTTGGTCCAGGCGTTCCCCGAGACTGAGGTCATAGCAAGGATTGGTGGCGATGAATTCTCGGTGTTCATCCCCTACCCCCTCTCTTTCTCCCAGCTTCATGAAAAACTCACCAGCCTGTGCAGTCCGTTCAAGCTGGGCATCGAAAACCTCGAAATCTCTTGTACCGTAGGCATGTGCTATTGCCCTGAGCATGGAAACAACCAGCATGAGCTGTATACCCATGCCGACATAGCATTGCTGGAGGCAAAACGCCAGGGCAAGCAGCGATATCTGATATACAACCCAGACATGAACCAGCATTGCAAGGTCTCCCTTGGCCTGCAGTCCATGCAGATGCTGGACAATGTCTCGGATGCCATGTTCGTCTGTGACGCTACCAACAGCAAGATCCTCTATATCAATGGTACAGCTTGTGACTTGTTGGGGAAGGAACGGAGCGAATGCCTGGATATGCATTGCTATGAACTGTTCTGGAACAGGAAGACAAACTGCGACCGTTGTGCCGATATTGGGATGTTCCAGAAGGATTTCTATGAAGAGACAACTGTCCTGGCTGACCAGAAGACACCCGTACATATCAAGGCCCGGCTGGAGAACTGGCAAGGAAAACCAGTAAAGGTCCATTACCTGCAGGTAGGCATACCTGATGTAACTTCAGGTAACCAATAGGAATGGATACTGTTTTGCACTCGGATACTGAAGGAGACACAGCAATGAACCAAAACAGCTCGGAAATAATGGAAGGTTTGCATACAGCCACCAATAGTGGTGCTTTTTCCATGCGCATGGACAAAGAATGTACACTCCTTACGGGTACTGAAGGGTTTTTCCATATCATTGGCTATAGCAAAAAGGCTCTGAGCGAGCAATATAGCGACAAACTAGCCTATCTGTTCCAACCCCAAGAACTCCGGAAGATCCAATCATATTTCAAGGGATGCCAGGACAGCAACCTGCAGGACATCCAGTGGGAATCGCAAATCAAGACGGGCAACGGCCAACAGAAGAGCATCCTGTTCAGCGGATCTTCCACATACCAAGAAGGCCAAGGGGTAGCACATTGCGTAGCCTTCGACATCACCCATACAAAGCTCCTGCAGAAAGAGAACGCGATATGCCAAAAGACCATCCAGATTGCAGCAGAACAAGCAAACATGACATTCTGGACCTTCGACATTGCAAAAAGACGTATCAGGCAAGAAGAGTACGTGAAGAAGATCTTCGGGCCAGAGCGCTTTGTCGAGAACATCCCGCAATCGCTCCCCAACAGAGGCATCATTCATGCTGAGGACATACCTACCGTACAAGCCATGTTCGACGACCTAATCAATGGAAAACCATCGGCCACATGCCTGGTAAGGTGGCTCAATGCCGACACCGGCGACATGTGGTGGGCTAAGCTTACCTGCACCACCCTCTTTGATGAATCAGGCAACCCCATCGAGGCCATCGGGTCGGCAATCGACGTGACGGCCCAGGTACTGCTGCGACGAAAGTTCGAGACCCAGATGTCCTACAAGAACATTGTACAGGAAAACAGCATTGCAACGTTTAGGCTCAATTTGACCAACAACCAATATACCACGGAGCAACGGGTGTATTCACCTTTCTCAAACGTCAAGGACTCTGGTTCGGTTGATGACTTCTTCACGGGCATCTGCGCTGCGATACCCGAGGCGATGCAACGCGATGCATTCGCCGCGCTGTTTAGCAAGGACCACCTGATGGAGTGCTTCGCAGAGGGACAGACTCACCTCATGATGGAGCACCGTCTCCATATCAAGGCATATCGCTCCGAATGGGTCGCCACCCATGTCAACCTCATGGGCAACCCTTCCACAGGGGAGGTGGAGGCATTGCTGTACATCAGCAACATCCACCGGTCAAAGATGATGCAGCTCATGATGGAACACATAGTGGAGGCAGACTACGACTATATTGCCATGGTCGACATCAACGATGAGAGCCATATTGATGTGATCAACGAGAAGCGGATTGCCATCTATCCCCCGATTGACCTGGCGACATACACCCAGATCGTACAAGAGTTCGCCCGAAGGCAGATTGTGCCGGAGCAACAGG
>CAYXIH010000107.1:2810-4806 GCA_964465155.1 uncultured Sphaerochaeta sp. | reverse complement strand
GTGACGAGGTGTTCAACCAGATGCCCAAGTGGCAGTCGATGAGTGCCGGTGCTCTGAAGATGCCTCTGGTACTGCGTGTGTCGGTCGGCAACAAATATGGTGCCCAGCACTCCCAGGAGTGGACATCCATGGTCGCAGCTGTCCCTGGCCTGAAGGCAATGTACCCAGCTACCCCATATGACGTGAAGGGAATGCTCAACTATGCCTTGCGTGGGACTGACCCGGTGGTGTTCTTCGAGAGCCAGAAGCTGTACGGAATCGGAGAGCAGTTTGAGAAGGGTGGGGTACCAGAGGGGTATTATGAGATTCCAGAGGGTGAGCCTGCGGTCAAGCGCGAGGGAACCGATGTGACGCTCATCAGCCTGGGACCTGCGTTGTATACCGCAACCGCAGCAGCTGACCGCCTCCAGCAGGAGTTTGGTATCTCGGCGGAGGTCATCGACCTGCGCTGGATCAACCCCCTGAAGTATGAGCAGCTGGTCGAAAGCGTGAAGAAGACCGGACGTGTCGTCTTGGTGACCGACTCTGCCGAGCGTGGCAGCTACATGCACACCGTTGCATCGAACCTGGGACGCTTGGCGTTCGAATACCTGGATGCACCTGCGGTGGTCGTTGGTTCCAAGAACTGGATCACCCCACCTGCCGAGATGGAGGAGTACTACTTCGCCCATGCCGGTTCGGTGCTGGATGCCATCCATGAGCAGGTCCTGCCGTTGCCTGGGTATGTCCCCTCGCACAACATGACCGACGGAGAGTTCTTCCGGACATCCCGTGAGGGAGTCTGACCAATAGCTAGGCGACGGCCACCTCGTGTGGCCGCCGCAATATGTTTGAGAGACGAGGTACATCAGTGAACGACCTGGAACAACAGATCAATGATCAGGACAAGGGGAAACGGCTTGAGGCCGCCCGTCTCCTGGGAGAGCAGATACAGCGTGGAGAACGGGTTCGGACTCCCCTGCAGGAGGTGAACAACCATGTCCACACCACATGGTCGTTCAGCCCCTATGAGCCAGCGGCTGCCGCATGGCAGGCGTGGAAGGCGGGGCTTGGGATCGTGGGGAGCATTGACCATGACAGCATCGGAGCCGCACAGGAGATGCTGGATGCTTCTTCCCTGATTGGTATTGCAAGCACGGTGGGCTTCGAGCTGCGCGTCAGCTTCCTCGACACCCCACTGGCCGACAGGAAGATCAATAACCCCGACTCCAAGGGGATTGTCTATATGTGTGTCCATGGAATCCCCAGCCAGCATATCGAGGATGTCAAGGCCTTTCTCGCCCCGGTGAACTATCAGCGCAATCTCCGCAACGAGCGGCAGGTGCAGGCGTTGCAGGCACTGGTGGGGCAGTATGGGTATGACCTGGACTTCCAACGGGACGTGGTGCCACTTTCCCATGCCAATGAAGGGGGTAGCATCACCGAACGGCATATCCTCTATGCCATGGCTCTGCAGACGATCGAGATGTATGGACGCGGTCCGAAGCTGGTATCGTTCCTGCGCAATGAGCTGCAGCTGCAGATCTCACCAAAGATGGAGCAACTGCTGAGTGATCCTGGCAATCCCCACTACGTCTATGACCTGCTGGGTGTCCTCAAGGGAGGATTCCTCCCCACGTTCTTCATCCAGCCCAATACCGATGAGTGCTTGGATGCCCGCACCGTTGTCGAGTTCGGCAAGTCGGTGGGTGGTATCCCTGCCTACGCATATCTTGGGGATGTCGGTGACAGCGTCACCGGCGACAAGCAGCGGGAGCAGTTCGAGGACAGCTACCTCGACCAGTTGTTCGACGTGCTGTCGGACATCGGCTACCAGGCGGTGACGTATATGCCACCGCGCAATACCGACGAGCAGATGCACCGTGTCCAGCAGCTGGCAGCCCAGCATGGACTGATGGAGATCAGCGGGGTGGACATCAACTCCTCACGGCAGAGCTTCAACTGCCCTCAGTTGCTCAAGCCGTGCTGCAGCCACCTTGTCGATGCAGCGTGGGCA
>CAYXIH010000107.1:0-2710 GCA_964465155.1 uncultured Sphaerochaeta sp. | reverse complement strand
GGAACTGACTTGGTCATGGGCCTTGGTACTACATTCGATGAAGCGAAGGCTGCGGTGGGAGTCAGCACCAAGCCAGGACAGGCACCGTCATCACGCCGCTGTGACGTTGTGCGCAACAAGGTTGCGCTGGTCACCGGGGGTGCCCAGGGCTTTGGCGAGGGAATGGTCCGTGGCTTGTGCGACAATGGTGCGTTCGTCTATATCGCCGACATGAACGTGGCTGGTGCCCAGGCATTGGCAAAGAGCCTCAACGATGCCGCAGGAAAGACCGTTGCCATGGGAATCCTGGTGAACGTCACCGACGAGGATTCTGTCTCCCAGATGATGGATACCGTGGCGGCCGTCACCGGTGGCTTGGACCTCTTCATCAGCAACGCGGGTGTCCTGCGGGCGGGAAGCGTCAAGACCATGGCGCTGAAGGACTTCCAGTTCGTCACGTCGGTCGACTATACAGGCTTCTTTGTCTGCAGCAAGCATGCAGGACTGCAGCTTGCGTTGCAGAACCTTCCGTCAGGCAAGTACTACACCGACTTGATCGCCATCAGCAGCAAGAGCGGTCTGCAGGGATCGAACAAGAACGGCGCCTATGCGGGTGCAAAGTTTGGTACCCTGGGGCTGACGCAGAGCTTTGCCATGGAGCTGGTGACCGACAACATCAAGGTCAACGCGGTATGCCCGGGCAATTTCCTCGATGGACCGCTGTGGTCGGACCCCGACCGTGGATTGTTCGTGCAGTACCTGAACACCGGCAAGGTGCCCGGTGCCAAGACGGTCGAGGATGTGCGCAGGTTCTATGAATCGAAGGTCCCGATGAACCGTGGTTGCCGTACAGAGGATGTACTGCGAGCCATCTTGTACATCGTGGAACAGAAATATGAGACCGGACAGGCCGTCCCCGTAACCGGTGGACAGGTCATGCTCAACTAGGAGGAACCCATGAAGACGAAAGCTGTGCGCCTATATGGCGTCAACGACCTGCGGGTCGAGACATTTGAACTTCCAGAGATCAAGGACGATGAGATCCTTGCCCGTGTCGTCACCAACAGTGTCTGCATGAGCGACCACAAGGCTGCCGAGCAGGGTGCTTCGCATAAGCGTGTTCCAAACGACGTTGCGACCAATCCGATCATCCTGGGCCATGAATTCTGCGGTGAGATCGTCAAGGTTGGAAAGAAATGGGAGGAATCCTTCCATGTGGGGGACCATTTCTCCATCCAGCCAGCATTGAACTACCATGGTTCGCTTGCAGCCCCCGGCTATTCATACCAATACATCGGAGGTGACTCCACCTATATCGTCATCCCCCATGAGGTGATGGAGCTGGGATGCCTGCTTCCCTACGACGGGGATGCCTGCTTCATGGGCTCGCTCGCCGAACCTGTCTCCTGCATCGTCGGCACCTACCATGCCATGTACCACACCCATGCCGGATCGTACGTCCATGACATGGGGATCGTGGAGGGTGGCAACCTTGCGATCATCGCAGGTGTTGGACCCATGGGATTGGGTGCAATTGACTACGGCATACATTGTGACCGGCGCCCTGCGCTGATGGTCGTGACCGATATCGATGAGGCCCGTCTTGCACGTGCAGCATCGTTGTACACCGTCGAAGATGCCGCTCAGCATGGAGTGAAGCTCGTGTACCTCAACACCAAGGACCTTGCAGATCCTGTTGCAGAGATGATGCGGCTGACTGACGGTCATGGATATGACGACGTGCTGGTCATGGCACCGGTACGGGCGTTGGTGGAGCAGGGGGATGCCATCCTTGCACAGGATGGATGCCTGAACTTCTTTGCCGGCCCCAACAAGACCGACTTCACAGCCTCCATGAACTTCTACAACGTGCACTATGCTGCTCACCATATCGTGGGTACCAGCGGAGGCAATACCGCAGACATGATCGAGTCGCTGCAGATGATGGAGCAGGGCAAGCTCAATCCAGCTGCCATGGTGACCCATATCGGAGGCCTGGGTGCAGTACCCGCCACCGTCATCGACCTGCCGTCGATCCCCGGAGGGAAGAAGCTGATCTACACCCATGTTGATTTGCCTCTGACAGCCATTGCCGATTTCGAGAAGCTGGGCAAGGATGATCCGTTCTTCGCCAAGCTGGATGAGATCGTCAAGAAACACAACGGCCTGTGGTCTGCGGAGGCGGAGCAGTACCTGTTGTCGCACTTGCCAATCGAAGCCTAGGCAAGGGGGATACCGTGCAGAACAACAAGTATGTTGCAGTTGACTTGGGTGCCTCAAACGGGCGTGTCATTGTCGGGGACCTTGCAGGTATCGACGTGGTGCACCGGTTTGTCACCCACAACGAGCAGATCATGGGGGAGATGTACTGGAACCTCGTGGGGATCTTCAGTGAGATCAAGAAGGGTCTGAAGATTGCATTCGAGCGGTATGGAGACCAGATAGTCTCCATCGGCATCGATACGTGGGGAGTGGACTATTGCCTGTTGGATGCAACTGGGGCGATGGTGTCGCAGGCTTACCACTATCGTGACAGCAGGACCGATGACATCGTCGAGGAGGTCACTGCCAAGCTGGGTGGAGCTATGGAGGTCTATCGGGAGACGGGTATCGCGTTCCATACGTTCAACACCCTCTTCCAGCTCGCGGCCATGCACCGCGACCGTCCCTTTACGCTGGCCGCAGCAAGCCACTACCTCTCGATACCCGATACCCTGTGCTATTGGCTGAC
>CAYXIH010000106.1:0-4992 GCA_964465155.1 uncultured Sphaerochaeta sp. | reverse complement strand
GTCTTCTATGGGGAGATGTCGTTGCAGGAAGAGTTCCAACCAGAGCGCATACCGCGCGAGGATTCGGAAGGATCCTACTCGTTGAGCAAACGCTCCATGCTGTTCAGTTTTGCCTGGGATGCCAGCGATAGGACGGCAGCCCAGACCAACTATGAACAGAGATATCCCAATGGCCATGACCAGCAAAAAGACACATTCATATGCTATGGTCCTCTCTGCAAGGGAAACCGGTCCCATTGCCGGGATGATATGGCCATAGACCATATCATCCCAGTTGCTACACTGTTCAACAGAGCAAAAGACTCGGATGTGAATTCCCAAGACAAGCGGAGAGTACTCTATAAGAAACCAGGCAACTTGACATTGCTGTGCAGCAAATGCAATTCGGCAAAGGGATCGGGAGGAGATGAGTACGACCAAGACAAGGTAAACCGGATTCTCCGGGACAAAGGATAATGCAGTATGTCCATGACAGGTGAGAAGACTACAAACACACAAACAGAGACACTCTCGGATATCATCAGGGGGATGCAGCACGCCGTCAACACGGCACAAGACACCCTGGCAGATTATCAATTCCAACAGCTTGCCAAGTATTTTGATGAGGATGGAAAACCATTGTTTGTCCATGTGGAGGTTGAACCGGGCAAATATGTCAATGTCCCGCTTGTCACGTTGATCCCCCACAACATGCTGGCGATCAAGACCCTTGAGATGGAATTCTCGGTGAAGATTGCCAGTTCTGTCGTCAAAAGCTTCCAGTCAAGGGAGTCCAAGGAGACTGGGGATACACAACGCTCTTCGTTCAATGTGTTCTTCTCGTCAAGGAAGAAGCAAGATATCCCCAAACAGGGCCAGGAGTCCAACGACAATGATGTCATCAATATCAAGATGACATTCGAGAACACGGAAATGACAGAAGCCTCGGCTCGAATCCGAGAGCTTCTGTATAAACGTATTGGATAAGGAGTAGCAGATGGCCAATGATCAGAAGCAAGAACAGGCAGTGTCACCGGTAGTACAGCAGTTCCAGGGAATCCCGATGTCAGATCTCATCGGCGGTCCATTGACCGCCGCATGCAAAGCCCAGCAGGAGCTGGCTGCAGCATCCTTTGAGTTCATGAACAAGATTGGGTTCGACGAAGATGGAAAGACCACCCGGTTGGTCAAGTTCGATGTCAACCGGACTTTGGAGACACCCGAGGGGTTCACCACCCAACC
This sequence comes from uncultured Sphaerochaeta sp., assembly GCA_964465155.1. Classification (GTDB taxonomy): domain Bacteria; phylum Spirochaetota; class Spirochaetia; order Sphaerochaetales; family Sphaerochaetaceae; genus Spiro-02. The sequence goes on along the minus strand of CAYXIH010000106.1, from coordinate 3,771 downwards.
AATTCATGTGGAAGCTCCCCTCTTGGGATTGACCCCGGTACCCAACCTCCTGATCGAGGATGTGAACATATCCTTCCAAATGGAAGTGACATCATCAACGGTAGTCAAGGATACCCAGGCATCAGAGGCAAGCGTGAATACCAGCGTTGGCTACAAGATACCATTCGTAGGAAGCGTGAACGCAACGGTGCAGGGAAAGGTAACCACCAGCCGTGACAATACCCGGTCCACCAACCAAACAGCAAAATACCAGGTCTCGGTGAATGCCCGTCAGCAACCACCTACGGAGGGACTGAGCCGTTTGATGGATATCATGGCCTCCTGCACCGGTATCGTCAACAGCACGCAAGTACAGAAATAGTAGGATGGCTATCCCGTGGTATTCCCCACTCCTTCGATGGGAATACCACGGGGGTTCCCAACAGGACCTTTCAATACCCCCATGATACCAAGAAGAGGTTGAGATACGTCTCCTGTTTCCACTGGTTGTTTCTCATGGTTGACTTTAGCGTTGGTGGTGGAGAATAATTCGTAGAAGGAGAAAGATGATGCACTCTCCTTTTCTAGGTTCATTTGGGTTGCATCAAGGAGTTTCTATGGCAATGGACATCTCTGATCTTCACAAGCTTGATACTATTGGTGCAGAGTCCCCAGGGGATGAAGTCATTCAGGCACAACGCGACTTGGCCAAGGCTGCCCTGGATTTCAACAACAAGCTCTATGCAGGCAATCATGATGATAGCTCCCCTGTGTCTGAGGAAGATGTGTTGCTCAACATCTGTCCACTTCCAGATTTTGTTGCAGAGAAAATGGAACGGGCAAAGAAGGGCACTCCGGAAACAGAGACATCCATCTTGGATAGGTAGCAATCCTGTGTTGTTCATGTCTTCAAAATTAATACGGCCGACTGGTTTTCCAGACGGCCGTATTTGGTATAGAAGCATGATAGTTCTTGGATCTAGCTCAGGAACTGGCTCACTTGAAGTCCCGGTGTTTCTCCATGGGACAGCTTGCTTACTTTGCCAGGTATTCGTTCATTGCCTTGGCTGCCTTGCGTCCCTGGCCCATGGCTAGGATGACGGTGGCTGCACCCAATACAATGTCTCCACCCGCATAGACACCAGGCATGCTGGTTTCACAGGTCTCTTCATTGACAATGAAGTTCCCTCTGCGGTTGGTTTCAATAGCTGGTGTGGTCTGCTTGATCAAGGGGTTGGAGGCGTTGCCAATGGCTACGATCACGGTGTCAAACGGTTCAATCCGTTCGGTACCGGGGATCTCAACCGGTGAACGTCTGCCTGATGCATCTGGTTCACCCAGTTCACAGGTTATGAGCTCAACACCGTTGACATGTCCAGTCTCGTCTGCAACTACCTTCAGTGGGGCATGGAGGAACAGGAACCTAATACCCTCTTCCTTTGCATGGGCCACTTCTTCCTTACGGGCAGGCATTTCAGCTTCTGTCCTGCGGTAGACAATGGTGACTTCATCAGCACCTAGGCGCACCGCGGTACGCGCTGCGTCCATGGCTACGTTGCCACCACCAAACACTGCCACTTTCTTGGAGTGGTACAACGGAGTGCGGGAGTGTTCCCTATCATAGGCCTTCATCAGGTTGCTGCGGGTCAGATACTCATTGGCGCTGAATACACCAATATAGTTCTCACCAGGAATGTCCATGAACTTGGGCAAGCCTGCTCCGCTTCCTACAAAGACTGCATCAAAGCCGTCTTGGGTCATCAAGTCGGTAAGCTTGCGTGTGCGGCCAACCAAGAAGTCCAAGTCAATCTCAACACCCATTGCCTTGAGGTTGTCGATTTCCTTCTGGACAATCTCCTTGGGCAAACGGAACTCAGGAATACCGTAGACCAATACACCACCTGCCTTGTGCAGGGCCTCGAACATGAATACTGCATGCCCAGCCTTGCGCAGGTCAGCGGCAGCTGCAATGGAAGCGGGTCCGCTTCCAACAACAGCCACCTTCTTGCCAGTGGATTCTGCAATTGAGGGAATGCTGTCACTCCCATGGTTGCGGGTCCAGTCGGCGACATAGCGTTCAATACGGCCAATGGCTACAGACTGCTCAACGTCCTTGTGGAGCTTTCCTACTGTACAGTACTTCTGGCACTGTGATTCCTGGGGGCAGACTCTTCCGCAGATTGCAGGGAGCAGGCTGCTCTCCTTGATCACGGAGCAAGCCTGATCATACTCACCCTCTGCTGCATATGCAATGAAGGCGGGGATGTCGATGCTTACAGGACATCCTTGTACACATGGCTTGTTCTTGCACTGCAGGCAGCGCATTGCCTCGACGCGCACCTGCGCGTCGGTGTAGCCCAATGCAACTTCATCCATGTTGTGGATCCGCTGCTTGGGATCTTGGGTTGGCATCTCCTGCTGTGGAATTGCACCCCGTTCCTTTGCAGAAAGTGTCTTTCCCTTCAGGTTCTCCAGCAACTCTTCTGCGATATGGTTCAGAGAATCTATATCCTCGTGCATATGCTTAGGCCTCCCCTTCCGGCAACTGCCATCCAATGTGGCAGACATGGTGTGCTTCCTTCTCCTGGGGCTTGTAGGTTCCCAGGCGCATGAGCATGTTGTCCCAGTCCACCTGGTGTCCGTCAAACTCTGGGCCGTCCACACAGACAAACTTGGTCTCACCGCCCACGGATACGCGGCATCCGCCGCACATCCCTGTCCCATCGATCATGATGGTGTTGAGGGAGACTATGGTATGTACTCCATAGGGTTTGGTAGTCAGTGCACAGAACTTCATCATGATCGGGGGACCAATGGCAACCACGCAATCTGGTTTCCAGGTCTCACACAGTTCCTTCAAGGGTTCGGTGACCAAGCCCTTGCGTCCTGCAGTCCCGTCGTCGGTGACAATGATCAGTTCATCAGCAATCTTGGCCATGTCGTCTTCCATCACCAAGAGGTCTTTGGTACGGGCGCCCATGATGATCTTCACTTCATTGCCAGCTTGCTTCATCCCCTGTGCGATCGGGTGCAGCGGCGCTACGCCGATGCCCCCTCCTACGCACACGACCTTTCCGTATTTGCAGATGTCGGTAGGCTGGCCCAAGGGCCCGAGGATGTTGTCTATGTATTCTCCCTCTTCCAGGCGAACCAGACGGTGGGTGGATTCACCCACGGCCTGAACGACCAAGGTAATGGTGCCGGCTACTGGATCTGCATCAGCAACCGTCAATGGGATACGTTCACCAAAGTCACCACCATACTGGAGTATGACGAACTGGCCGGGCATGCGCTCACGTGCAATGAATGGTGCTTCGACTACAAGCCGGAACACTTCCGCGGACAGCTTCTCCTTCTTCAATATCTTGTTCATATTATTCCTCTTCTCGCAGGCATGCGCCTGTAGGTACTTCGCAGTATAAGAGAATATACACATAGTGAGAACCATCTACCAGATACCCTATACCTCTTTGCAACAAAACGCAACAAAAAAGAGTATAGCAAACTCTTGCACGGCACCCTTGGTGGGGATAGGATTGCCATATATGCGGAGGAACATATGATCAAGAAGAAACAAGACATGCCCGTATCAACACGGGAACATATGCGCGGCGGAGCCGGCAACGTCCAAGTACTGGATCTCCTGGGCAAGGATGACATGGCAGCCCACTGCCGTCTGATGAGCCGTCTCACCATTGCTCCTGGTTGTGGTATCGGAGAACATGACCATGTCAATGAAACCGAGTACTACTGGATTCTCAGTGGAGAAGGAATCGTCACGGAGAAAGATGG
>CAYXIH010000105.1:0-5022 GCA_964465155.1 uncultured Sphaerochaeta sp. | reverse complement strand
CCACCCATCTTCCGGTATTGCAACGGGGTGAGCCCCTCTTCGTGCCTGAAGGCCCTGATGAAGTTGTTGCAATCAGGCATCCCGACCATCTCACAGACAATAGCGACAGGATATGCGGTGCTGCACAGCAACCGCTTGGCCTCTGCAAACCGGATCTTGGTGCAATACTCCCGGACTCCCATCCCCACCACTTCCTTGAACTGTCGGCTGAGGTACCAACTGCTCATTCCACACTCGGCGGCCAACATTTCCAAAGTAACGGGCTGTGCATAATGGGCTGCAATGAAGTATTGGACATCCACGATACGGGACCTCAGGTCATTTGCCGTATCGGCAAAGAACCTGCCGTCAATCCGGTACAAGGCGATCAGCACCTGATGCAGCAATACCTTGCAGCTCTCCATGTACAGCGGCAACTGATCCTCCAACTCGTGGATCATCCGGCCAAAGCAGGAACGAAGGACATCAGTCTCAGTTTGGGGAATCGAGAAGACTTTGGCACCAACCAACCGTTGCCCGAGGAATACGGAGCCCAGTACCCTGTTTCCGATTGATTCCACCAGCAGGGTATTGGAAAACCGGAGGATGATCCGGTGGCAACGGCTGGAAAGCCGCACGAGCCTATGTTGCTCGGTCATACAAACTATGCACACTTGGTTGGCATTGATTTGTATCAACTCCCCTTCTATCTCCATCTCCATCCAGCCATCAACAACAAATATAATTTCATGTGAGAAATGAAAGTGATGCTCTGTTGCAGCTACATCTCCAATATATTTCTCAAGTACTTGCATCTCTTGTGGCATTTCAATTGCACCTCATCATGACAAGATATGCATATTATTGCACAAGAACAGGCATAGCTTCCAGTACATACTGGCAGTACAGTCAGCATGTAATGTGAGGTATAGCATGGGACATCAGAAATTCAACTACCAGAGCCTGGAGGAGATTCGCTCCAGCATTGATTCCATGGGCATCACCATGGACAGCACCACCGACTTGTCGATCCTTGGTACGCCAAGGGCAGTTGGCAACAAACTGGCACCCAACAGGTTCGCTGTCTTGCCAATGGAAGGGTGTGACTCGAACCCTGACGGCTCTCCATCCGAACTGGTCTACCGCCGCTACGAGCGATTCGCAGCAGGAGGCGCAGGCCTCTTGTGGGGAGAAGCAAATGCAGTCGTTCCAGAAGGACGTGCAAACCCCCAGCAGATGATGCTTACGCAGGAGAATCTTCCCAAATTCAAGGACCTCGTTGCACACACACATGCAGCGGCTACAGCAAAAGACCCGATCATCATCCTGCAGCTGACCCACTCGGGAAGATACAGCAGGCCCAATACCCATATGCCCGAGCCCATGGTGCCGCAGCGCGACCCCATCCTTGACCCACGCACCCGTGTGGTCAGCGATGACCAAGTGGTTACCGATGCATACCTGGAGTCTCTGGTTCCCAAGTATGTCCAGTCGGCACTCCTTGCCAAGGAGGCGGGATTTGATGGAGTAGACATCAAGGCTTGCCACCGCTACTTGCTCAGCGAGTTGTTGGCAAGCCATACACGACCTGGCAAATATGGTGGCTCGTTCGAGAATAGGAGCCGGCTATTGCTGGATATCATCCGGGCGGTCCGCGAGGCCGTGGGCAATGACTTCATCATTGCGGTCAGGTTCAATGTATTCGATGCCCATCCCTATCCCTATGGATTTGGATGCGATACCCAGGACATGTGGAAGTTCGACCCAACAGAACCGGTTCAGCTGGTCAAGCTCATGTGCGAAGCAGGTGCCCAGCTTCTTTCCAACTCCGCAGGGAACCCCTACTACATCTACCCACAGGTGACCCGTCCATTCGACATCTCATCCTTGGGCATCCCTACCCCGGAGGAGTCCCAGCTGGTATCGATCCAGCGCCTGTTCATGTTCACAAAGACCGTTCAGCAAGCTGCTGGAGATATTCCTGTAGTAGGCAATGGGTACACTTGGCTGCGTAATTTGCTCCCCTACTTTGCAGCTGAAAATATCCGCAATGGAGACTGTTCGTTCGTTGGGCTTGGGAGGTCAAGCTTTGCCTATCCCGATGCACCCAAGGATATCCTTGAAACTGGCAGGATGGAACCAGGCAAATGCTGTGTATCCTGCAGCAAATGCACCCAGATCATGCGCGACCATGGGATGACCGGGTGCGTGGTCAGGGATGCCAAGGTCTATGCCCCCCTGGCAAAGCAGTATCAGGCGGAGCGGGAACAGCGGGAGGCACAGGCATGAGACAGAAAACAGCTATCATCACAGGATCGAGCCGAGGCATCGGCTATGCCATTGCAAGGCAGTTGGGACGGGACGGATACCAGGTTGTGATGGTCGGCACCGGTGACCAGCAGAAATACCAGGAATCACTCGATGCCCTTTCCCAGGAGCACATCTCCTACCTGTATGTCCAGGCGGACATCGCCAGTTCGGATGACAGGAAGAAGATCGTGGATGCCGCCGTGCAAACATTTGGCGGCATCGATGTGCTGGTGAACAATGCCGGGGTTGCACCACTGCAGCGCAATGATATCCTGCAGATGACCGAGGAGAGCTTTGACCGGGTCATAGGGATCAACACCAAGGCTCCATTGTTCCTGACCCAACTTGTAGCAAACATCATGCTGCAACAAACACCTTCAGGACCAAAACGGGGAGTCATCGTCAATATTGCGTCTTGTTCTTCGGTAGTATCATCACCTTCTCGTGCCGAGTATTGCATTTCCAAGGCGGCGATGAGCATGGAGACGACACTCTTTGCCCACCGCCTCGCCGCCGATGGCATCATGGTGCACGAAGTCAGACCAGGCATCATCCTCACCGACATGACCAGCACCGTCAAGGCAAAGTATGACGCCATGCTCGAACAAGGGGTATTCCCAATGAACAGATGGGGTACGCCACAGGACGTAGCCTCGGTAGTAAGCCTGCTGTGCGACGAGAGGATGTGCTATTCAACGGGCAACCATATCGACGTGGATGGAGGTTTCCACATCCCCAGGCTCTGAGAATCGGTTACCCAGAAGGCTGACCGACTTCCTTCCAGCATTGGGGGTCGGCAGCATAGAACATCCCACTGCGCCCGCTTGCCACCGCCGGACAGCCACGACAATATGCCAGCAACTCGCATGCATGGCACTTCTCGAACTGACTGTAGTTGCGGTATTGCTCCATCTGTCCAAGCCAGAGATCGACAAGCCGGTCATGCAGGACATTGCCGACCTTGCTGTCCTGTACCCGCCGGCATGCGTAGACATCACCGGTGGGCAGGATGGTCAGGTGGCTATTGCCACAGTGGCATCCGCCATAGATGGTATCTGGTTCCGCATCGGGGGGAATCACAAAGCGTCCCTCCTCATAGTCAAGCAACGTCCACAGATGATCCTTCTTGTCGAAGTAGGTATTGCACCCCTGCTGTTCATACGACTGGAACAATGCATTGCAGTCATGCAGGAGTTTCCTGTACCGCAGGGGTGATATACCCGTATCATGCTCCTCCGAGGTTGGACAATACCGGGCGAACGAGAAAACATCCGCGCCCACAGCAACCACGGTATCGATGATCTGGGGAATCTCCTCGATGTTCTTGTCCGATACCGTGGTCATGATCACGCTATGTATCCCGGCCCTGTTGATCGTGCCAACCGCAGCAAGCGTTGCATCGAACGAGCCTGGTTTCCGTAACCAGTCGTGGGTCTTACGCATCCCATCGATAGACAGCTGGTATCGTTGGCACCCCAGGTCCTTCAGGCGCCTACATACGTCATCATCCAGGTGAAACGGATTGCCCAAGATGGCAAATGGGATCTCCTTGGAGTGGAGCAGTTCCAACAACCGCCAGAAATCGGGATGGAGGATTGGGTCGCCTCCGGTAATATAGAAAAAGGGCCTGCGCCCAAATGTACTGCAGAAATCAAGGCAGTTGTCCAAGGTCTGCACCATCTGCTCCCACTGCATCGAATCCAGCTGTTTGCCAGCATCAGATGAGAAGATATAGCAGTGCTTGCACCGTTGGTCACAATCATCGGTGATATGCCATTGGAACGAGAAATATTGTACGCTCATGTACGATTGCCTTGTTTGGCGGTGGCCCCAGATGGGGACGCCGCCATTCGAAACGGATTACTTTCCACGAGAACCACAGGAAGAAGGCTGCTCCTCAGGCTTCTGCCCACCGCTGCAGGAGGAAGGTTTGTCCCCCGAGCTGCAGGTTGAACTGCATGGAGTCGATTGCTCCCCTGGTTTGTTTCCTGCACTGCAAGAAGCACCGCAGGCGGTTCCTTCTTTCCCTTTCTGATTCTGTTTCCAAGCATGCAACTGTGACAATGACATATTGCGCCTCCATAGTGTGGCACTAAAGCCACATAGGCAAATATACCCCCATTTTCACCTGGGGAACACAATCAGGAGAGAAGCAACGGGAGAATTGAACCAAACACCAACTGCAATGGGTCACAATTATCCGGGGTGTATTCACCACACAGCACAACCACCGCATCCAAGGTTGGGATACAGCAGATGAGGTTTCCACCGTCTCCAATGGCACACCAGGTATCTTGTGGCAACCACCACAAGTATCCATATGCAAGTTGTCCGCAGGTGCTCTGTATGGTGGTGCTCTGGGTGATCCAGTCTTGTGAAAGAATGGAATCACCTCCACGCAGATACAGATTCCCAACGGCAAGCATGTCGTGGGGAGTGAGGAACAATCCCCAGCTTGCCGTGTTGTACCCCTGCGGATCGACCATCCATCCACGGGTATTCCGGTCAGCCATCACAGCCTCCTGCTCCTGTTGGTCATGCACGACAATACTGTGGGGAACATCCATCTTCAAAGGACCGAAGAGATACTCCTTGGCAAACTCCAGCAATGACATTCCAGTGGCTTCGGCCAAGATAGCAGAGAGGATATGGGCACCCATGATCGGAGAGTATGTGAACGTCCCAATCGGGTCGGGTCCACCTATCGCATCCAACGCGAACTGGATCCAATTG
>CAYXIH010000104.1:0-5026 GCA_964465155.1 uncultured Sphaerochaeta sp. | reverse complement strand
TGGTCGTCGACGCAACGCTGCAGGACTTGTTGGAGAACAAGGTGGTGCAGGTGGTCCCCGCCCAGGCACAGGTGGATGCCGGTGCACATGCCCAGGTTGTATCCGATGTCCCAGTGGGCAACGGACCTGTCGGACCTGCTTCCCAGCAGCTGTTCAACGCGTTGGGAAACGCGCAGGGAAGCACGGGAAGTGGGGTGGCGGCGGACATCATCACCACCGGTCCGACGGACAATCCAGAGATGGAAATCTATCCGGTGGCAGTTGTCAAGGCTTCTTTGCATGTGGAGCAAGCGCGCAAGCTAGTTGATTATCTCTATACTCCAAAAGCAATCAGTGTCTTTGGGGCATATGGATTTACCGTGTTGTGATGTTTTTTTCACCATAATGAATGCATACCTATTGCATAATAATACTCATGGTTGTATATTCAGAAACACAAAACGTTTCGCGGCATAGCCCGCAAAGGAGAGACACATGAACACCAACCTGAACAACAGCCTGTACATGATGTCTCTCATGATGATGCCCCAAGGGGCATAATATATTCATATCCACCAAATCCGTATTGTTTTTCCAACCAACCAACCAAAGTCATTTTTTATATTGTTATACAAGGGGTGTATCATCATGAAAAGATTTGTAGCAACAGCGCTTGTCGTATTGCTGGCCGTTTCCTTTGCATTCGCTGGCGGAGCCAAGGAATCATCCACGACCGAACTGAAGGTCGGCGCAACTCCCGAGCCGCATGCCGAGATGCTCAACCTCATCGTCGACGACCTGGCTTCCCAGGGAATCGTCCTGAAGGTCATTGAGTTCACCGACTATGTCACTCCGAACGAGGCCCTCGAGTCTGGCCAGATCGACGCCAACTTCTTCCAGCATGTCCCCTACATGGACACCTTCAACAGCGAGCGTGGGTTCCATCTCGTCAACGCCGGTGGCATCCATGTCGAGCCACTGGCCCTCTACTCCAAGAAAGTGTCGTCGATCGGGGATATCAAGAACGGTGCAACCGTAGCCATTCCCAACGACCCCACCAACGAAGGACGCGCATTGCTCCTGCTGCAGAGTGCGGGCCTGATCACCCTCAAGGCTGATGCAGGCTTGGAGGCTACCCCGCTGGATATCGCCTCCAATCCCAAGAACCTCAAGTTCCGCGAGATTGAGGCTGCATCGCTGCCACGCGTGCTGACCGATGTCGACGCAGCTGTCATCAACGGCAACTACGCCATCCCAGCCGGCTTGATCGCAACGCGTGACGGACTGTTCGTCGAAGGTGCTGACAGCCCATATGTGAACATCATCACAGTCAAGGAAGGCAATGAGTCTTCACCTGCCATCCAGGCATTGGTCAAGGCACTGCAGAGCCAGGAGATCAAGGATTTCGTGGCAAAGCGCTACCCCAATGGGGAAGTTGTCCTGGTGTTCTAGGCATTCTTCCTGAATTCCTGATATATTGGCCGCCCGTTTTCCTGGGCGGCTTTTTCACGCCATTTGTCTTTTGTCTCCTCCGATGGTACGATACAGCGGAGAAGGAGTGTGTTCCCATGCTGACGAATCCCCTGTTCTGGGTCTTGGTTGTATCGTGCGTGTGCCTTGTGTCGCTGTTGGTTGTATTGCTGGTGTTCCTCAGCTTGAGGAGGTCCCGTGTACCACAAGGACCGGATGAGGTGCTCCAGCGCCTTGCGGCGCAGCAGCAGGCCATCGACGGCCTGCAGAACCTCATCCTGACCCAAGGCCGTGACTCCCGCCAGGAGATGGAGCAGGGGTTGTCACGTTCCCAGCAGGCCATGACCGCTTCCCTGAAGGGAATCACCGACACCATCGAGCGGAGGCTGGAGGCTGTGGAGGGCAAGACGGCTGCCTTGACCGAGCAGGTGCAGGCCAAGCTGGACAACATCCGCACCGACAATGCCCAGCGCCTTGAGCAGATGCGCCAGACGGTGGACGAACGGCTGCAGGCGACGCTGGAGCAACGTCTGGGAGAGTCGTTCAAGCTCGTCAGCGACCAGCTTGAGATGGTCCACAAGTCCGTTGGGGAGATGCAGGGGCTTGCCGCGGGGGTGGGGGACCTCAAGCGGGTGCTCACCAACATCAAGACCAGGGGGACGTGGGGCGAGGTCCAGGTGGGGATGATCTTGCAGGAGGTGCTGACCCCCGACCAATATGAGACCAATGTGGCGACCAAGGCAGGGAGCACCGACCGCGTGGAGTTTGCGGTCAAGCTGCCAGGAAGGGATGCAGGTGATCCTGCGAGCCACCCCGTATACCTGCCTGTCGACGCCAAGTTCCCCAAGGAGGACTACGAGCGCCTGCTGGATGCCCAGGAGCGTGCGGACGCACCTGCTGTGGATGTGGCCGTGGAGGCAATCCGGAGGAGGATTCTCTCCGAGGGGAAGGACATCAGCAGCAAGTACCTCGATGTTCCCCGCACCACCGACTTTGCCGTGATGTTCCTCCCAACCGAGGGACTGTATGCCGAGGTGCTGCGGATCAACGGGCTTGCCGATGCCCTGCAGCGTGACTACCGGGTGGTGGTCTCCGGTCCCTCGACCTTCGCGGCGATGCTCAACAGCCTGCAGATGGGCTTCCGCACCCTTGCCATCGAGCGGCGCTCGAGCGAGGTCTGGAAGGTGCTCGGTGCTGTGAAGACCGAGTTCGGACGCTTTGGGGATGTGCTGGAGAAGACCCACACCAAGCTGACCCAGGCCGCCTCTTCGATAGAGAATGCAACGGTGCGCTCTCGCCAGATCGAGCGCAAGCTGCGCAGCGTTGAGTCGCTGCCGGTGGAGGATGCCCAGCAGCTGTTGGTGGATGTCTCCGAATAACTGCATATTATTTCATTAGATTTCTCTATTTTGTATTATTATGCATGAAATGTTGACAGATAATGCATATCTATGTATTCTGAGCAAGAACAACATATCGTCGGAGGAATGAACATGGTCAATCTCAAGGGTAAGAGCTTTTTGACGCTCAAGGACTTTTCGAAAGAGGAAATCCTCTATCTGCTGGATCTCTCCAAGCAGTTGAAGGCTGACAAGAAAGCCGGGGTCATCAAGACCAGCAACGGGGCACTTGCAGGCAAGAACATCGTATTGATCTTTGACAAGTCATCCACCCGCACGCGTTGTTCCTTTGAAGTCGCGGCCTATGACGAGGGTGCCCATGTCACGTTCCTGACCAACAGCCAGATGGGCAAGAAGGAATCGATCGAGGACACTGCAAAGGTATTGGGACGGATGTATGACGGGATCCAGTACCGGGGCTTCAGCCAGAAGCTGGTTGAGGACCTGCGCGACTATAGTGGCGTTCCCGTTTGGAACGGCCTGACCGACGATGACCATCCCACGCAGGTCCTGGCCGACTTCCTGACGGCCATGGAGCATGTGGACAAGCCGCTGGACCAGATGAAGCTGGCCTATATCGGCGACGGGCGGAACAACGTTGCCAATGCGCTGATGATCGGATGTGCCAAAGTGGGCATGGACTACAGCGTGGGATCTCCCAAGCCGTTGTTCCCCTCTCAGAAGCTGCTGGACGAGCTGGCACCTGTAGCGAAGGAGAGCGGCTGTACGATCAGCATCACCACCGATCCCTATGAGGCGGTCAAGGGTGCGGACATCATCTATACCGACATCTGGGTATCAATGGGTGAGGAAGACCAGATGGCACAGCGCATTGCACTGCTCAAGCCCTACCAGGTGACCATGGACCTCCTCAAGGCCTCCGGGAATGAGAGCGTGGTGTTCGAGCATTGCCTTCCTTCGTTCCATGACCTGGAGACCACCGTCGCCAAGTCGGTGAAGGAGCAATATGGCCTGGATGAGATGGAGGTGACCGACGAGGTCTTCCGCAGTTCCCATTCGGTGGTGTTCGACGAAGCGGAGAACCGGATGCATACGATCAAGGCCGTGATGGTGGCGACGCTGGGCAACTAGTCCTTCTTGCAATGTCCTTCGTTGGCCAGTATGGTGGTACGCAAGGAAGGACAGCCAATGGACCATTATGAGAATTTGCACAACGGCAAGCTCTATTTGCCAAATGACCAGACGATCATGGAGCAGCAGCTCCAATGCTTGGACAAGCTCTATGATTTCAATGCGACTCGTCCTTCCCAGCTCCAGCTGCGGGACGAGCTGCTTCACCAGATGCTCGCCGAAGTCGGCGAGCATTGCTACATAGAACCGCCGTTCCATTCCAACTGGGGCGGCCACCATGTCCATTTCGGAGACGGCGTCTATGCCAACTTCAACCTCACGTGCGTGGATGATACCCATATCTATGTCGGCAGCCATACCATGTTCGGCCCCAATGTAGTGCTTGCAACCGCAGGGCATCCCCTGATGCCACAGCTGCGTGTCCACGGGATCCAATACAACCTCCCGATTCATATCGGATGCAACTGCTGGTTCGGTGCAGGCGCCATCGTGATGCCCGGGATCACCATCGGCGACAATACCATCGTCGGGGCAGGCAGCATCGTCACCAAGGACCTCCCGTCCAACGTCATTGCAGTCGGCAATCCCTGCAGGGTGCTGCGTGAGGTGGGTGAGCAGGACCAGGTGTACTACTATCGCGACAGGAAGATCGACTGGAGCCAGATGGGGACGTTCCTCTCCTAGTAGGTCTTGATCAGATGGCGGAAGAACTGAACCGCCGTATTGACGTTCTGCACGCTGATGCGCTCGTCGTAGCTGTGCATCCTGCCAATCTCAGACTTGTCCATCTGCACCGGTGTGAGGCGGTAGATGCAGTCGCATACCCCTTCATACCGTTTTGCGTCGGTACCACCCATCATCAGGTATGAAGTGGGGATTGCCGTGGGGAAGATGTCCCTCACTGCATTGGTGAGGGCTGCGAACTGCGGGGTGTCGGTGGGCGAGACTGCAGAGGGGAGGAGCACCAGCAACGTGGAGAGGGTGACGCGCTTGTCGTGCACCGTACTGCCCAGCCAGTGGAGGACCGACTGCTGGGTGTCTCCGGGAAGGAGGCGGAAGTTGGTCACCGCCGTGCTGGTGCGGGG
>CAYXIH010000103.1:0-5099 GCA_964465155.1 uncultured Sphaerochaeta sp. | reverse complement strand
TGTCCTGGCACCACGGTTCATTGTGTAGCTTACATTTTTTTGATACTATGTTTGCTATTATATCAGTCCCCCAGGAGGCATCCGCATGAAGGCTGTGGAGTTGGAAAAAGCATATGATCCGAAGGAATTCGAGGATCGCATCTACAAGGCGTGGAAAGAGAATGGGATGTTCAAGCCCCAACAAGGAGCTGGAAAGCCCTTTACAATCGTCATGCCACCCCCCAACGTCACGGGTATCCTCCATATGGGACATGCATTGAACAACTCCCTGCAGGACATTGTCATCCGTTACTGGCGCATGACAGGACGCCCGACGCTGTGGATTCCTGGAACCGACCACGCGGGCATCGCAACCCAGCACGTGGTGGAGCGTCAGCTCGCCACCGAGGGGCTGCGCAGGCAGGACCTGGGGCGTGAGAAGTTCATTGAGCGCACATGGGAGACCAAGAACAAGCACCATGACATCATTGCACGCCAGCTGGAGAAGATGGGCTGCAGTTGTGACTGGGAGCATGAGCGTTTTACCATGGACGAAGGGCTTTCCCAAGCGGTTCGCGAATGCTTTGTCACGCTGTACGAGCGCGGCCTTATCTACAAAGGAAATTACTTGGTCAACTATTGTCCCCATTGTGGGACTGCGTTGGCAGACGACGAAGTGGAGTTCAAGGAACTTCCGGGCAAGCTGTACGATGTGCGCTACCCCTATGCAGATGGATCTGGGTACATCACCGTTGCCACCACACGTCCTGAGACGATGTTCGGCGACGTAGCAGTTGCCGTGAACCCAGAGGACGAGCGCTACAAGGACATCATTGGCAAGGAGCTCTCCCTCCCATTGACCGACCGGAAGATCCCCATCATCGCCGACTCGTTCGTCGATTTGGAGTTTGGTACCGGCATGGTGAAGATTACCCCAGCCCACGACCCCAATGACTGGGAGTGCGGAAAGCGCCATGGTCTTGAGACTATCAATATCCTCAACCCAGATGGAACGCTCAATGACAATACTCCCCAAGCATATAGGAACCTTCCTGCAGTGGAGGCCCGCAAGCTCGTGGCTGAAGCACTGCGCGAAGGAGGCTACCTGGTAGGGGAGAAGGAGCACAACCATGAGGTTGGCCACTGCTACCGCTGTGGAACCGTCATCGAGCCCTATCTCTCGGAGCAGTGGTTTGTGAAGATGTCGGGCATGGCTGAGAAGGCCCTCAACGCATGGAAGGCAGGAGATGTCCAGTTCTTCCCCAAGCGCTGGGAGAACACCTTCTCCCATTGGCTTGAGAATATCCGTGACTGGTGTATCTCCCGCCAGTTGTGGTGGGGACACCGCATCCCAGTATGGTATTGCAAGGATTGTGGGCAGATGATGGTGGAACGCGTCGATCCTACATGTTGCTCCAAGTGCGGAAGCCACAATATCGAGCAGGAACATGACGTACTGGATACCTGGTTCTCCTCCTGGCTGTGGCCGTTCAGCACCCTTGGGTGGCCTGAGAACACACCAGACCTCAAGGAGTTCTTCCCAACTTCGACCTTGGTCACCGCCTACGACATCATCTTCTTCTGGGTTTCCCGCATGATCATGGCCAGCTTGGAATTCACTGGTGAGGTGCCTTTCAAGGATATCTACATCACAGGCTTGGTGCGTGACAAGCAGGGCCGCAAGATGTCCAAGTCACTGGGCAACGGCATTGACCCGCTGGAAGTCATCGACATCTATGGTGCGGACGCAATGAAGTTTACCCTCTGCTATCTGGCGACACAGGGGCAGGATATCCTCATCGACATGGATACCTTCAAGATGGGGTCACGCTTTGCAAACAAGATTTGGAATGCAGCCCGCTTCCTGCTGATGAACCTAGAGGGACGTACCTTGGTCGATGTATCCAAGGTAGAGCTCAACACGATGGACAAATGGATCTACCATGAGCTGAACGAAGCTGCCGCAAAGGTTGCATCTTCCATGGAGAACTATCGTTACAACGATGGTGCCCAGGCTATCTATGAGTTCTTCTGGAACGATTTCTGCGACTGGTACATCGAAGCTGCCAAGCAGTCGTTGTTCAGCGATGACCCTGCCGAGAAGGACCGGGCAGTTTCCATCCTCATCGACCTGCTTGCTGAGTCCATGAGGCTGATGCACCCCTTCTTGTCGTTCATTACCGAAGAAATCTATGAGAAGCTTCCCAACGTAGACGACCAGTTGATCATCTCCAAGTATCCGACTTGGACACAGTCACGCCAGAGCATTGATGCTGCCCAGCAGGTCAACTCGATGCAGGATGCAGTGAGGGCGGTGAGAAATCTCCGTGGCGAACTGCAGATTGGCCCAGAGAAGAAGCTGCATGTGGTCATCAGGCCAGATGCAGGATTCATTGCAACGGATTTCTTTGTTCAGCATGCCCAGCTGCTGGCCTCCTTCATTGGAGCAGGCGAGTTGATCATCGACGCCGATGGAACTGCAGATGTCAGCGGTGCTGTGCCTGTGGCAGGCAGTGGGTTTGAGATCTATGTGTTCGTCCGTGAGGCGATAGACATCTCCAAGGAGATTGAGCGCATCCAAGCCGATATCTCCAAGACACAGGGGCAGTTGGTTGGTGTCATGAAGAAACTGGAGAACCAGCAGTTCCTGCAGAATGCAAAGGCCGAGGCCATTGCAAAGGAACAAGCCAAGAAGGCTGAGTTCGAGGAGAAAATCGAGAAGGGAACCAAGCATATCGAGGTGCTCCGCTCCTTTATCTAGAACCTGAAGGAAACAACCGGAAAGACCATCTTCGCTATACAACGCGCAGGTGGTCTTTCTCTTTGTATGTTAGTAGCCGTTCTTTTTCATTTTGAAATAAAAACAACAAGTTTTAATAGTGTGTCTGTTTTTTATCCGAAAAGTAGTATATATTGTCTATAACATGCAATTGAGGACGGTAGTGGATGAAAAGCAACAAATTGGACAGGAGAGTACAATATACCCGGATGGTCCTGAGACAGAGCCTGTTGGACTTGATGAAAGAGCAATCGATCAGCAAGATCACAGTGACGAATATCTGCGAGAAGGCAGAAGTAAACCGGGGTACTTTCTATGCCCACTATACTGATCCATATGACTTGCTGCACCAGATTGAGGCGGAGCTCTACCAAGAGATAGTCACCTCGATCGAACGGTCGTTGAAGAGTGATTCGATTCCCACACTGCTGCAGGATATTTTCCAGTCAATCGAGCGCAATGGGGATTTGTGCAAGATCCTGTTCGGCGAGTACGGGGACAAGGATTTCATTAAGAGCATCCTGCAGATCGTCCATGACAAATGCATGACCGAATGGGCCCAATATGCACAAGGGCTGGACAGGGTCCACTTGGAGTGGTTGTACACCTTCACGGCGGAGGGAAGCGTAGGGTTGATCCAGAGCTGGGTCTTGGGTGGAATGAAAGAGCCCCCGGCCGACATAGCAATGTTCATCTACAAGCTCAGCAGCGTAGGCCTGCAGACAATCTTATAACAGTAAGTCAAACTACAAAAAAAGATCGGAAATCCAAACGGATCCGATCTTTTTTTCGTATGTTGGGAACGAATTAGTTCGTTTCCTTCTCTTTCTCTTCCTGAATTTCCTTTCTGCGTTCCTTGCAAAGCTTTGCAAGTTCACCAAGTGCCTTACGTGCTCTCGCTGCGGAAGCCTTGACGCCCTTTTCTGTGAATTTGGCGTTTTCAACGATATACGCCTCATACTGTGCTACGATCTGCTCATGAATGGTCATGTGAGCCTCCTGTTGACTTTCTCCACTCAATAGTAGCATTTCACGTTCAAAACGCAAGGGAAAAAAGATAAAAAACCTTGAAATTTGCCATAAATTAAGGGTTTTTCGACAAAATTAGTCAACTTTTCTCCCTTTCCAGACAACCCCTTTGTGGGTGAGTGTCCGATACAAACCATGTACATACAGCATGCAAATCCAGAGGAAGGTCATCCAGCCACTCAGTGCTACCGACACGGAGTACCGCTGCTTGATGGTAGCAATGGTCCACATGCTTCCCATCAGGACAGTCCCTGCACTGATCATGATTGCTGGGATGAGGAATGCGGTATGTCCCAGGGCATATGCAACCCACAGGGCGATGCTCGACAATGGGGCAACTGCCAAGGAGAACAATACCGTCGCTGCAACGATTATCAACGGCCAAGCCTTGCGGGGAAGCACACCAATCACACTCCGCTCCATTCCGCGGAAGGCCTCCTTCGTGGTCCCATACATGTTGCACGATAGTGCGTCGCTTGCGTTGACCAGGATATTCTTGTAGCCATTCCGTGCAAAGAGCCGGGCCAGGTTCACATCGTCGGTAATCTTGTCGCAGAGGGTAGAGAAGCCTCCAAGGTCCTGCAACGTCTTGCTCTTGATGAACAGGTATTGCCCGATGGCCATTGCAAAGAATGAAGAGGGGCGCTTGCTTTGCAGGAGCAAGGGGACAAATATGACCATGTTGAATTCCATGGCGGCGACAATTGTCCCTATCGACCAGGAGTTGCAATGCTCATATGGATATCCTGACACCAAGGAGGCTTGGTTCTTTTCCGCCAGCGAATATCCAAATGAGACGCTTTTTGGAGTATGTACCGTGTCTGCATCGGTGAAGAGGATATACTCACCGGAAGCTGCTTCCTCAAGCTGCTTCATGGCAAATATCTTCCCCTTCCACCCTTGTGGTAGTGGCTGTCCCTTGATTCCCTTGACCCGTGGGTCTGACTCCATGAACTCTTGGATTATTGACCAGGTGGCATCCGTCGAGTTGTCGTCTAGAACGATGATCTCCATGTTGCGGTAGTCTTGCTTGGTCAATGAGGCAATGCACTTTCGAAGGTGCTCCTCCTCATTCCTGGCAGGGACGAGGACCGATACCAGCGGGCCATCCGACTTCAGTACCTTTGGGGTCTGCCTACGGATGGTTATCAAATTGGTAAGGGTGATGATCGTTGCATAGAGGCCCATGAACAGGATGATGGTCACATAGACCCAAAGTATAGCCATTGATCGGTCCAGCCTTATTTTTGAAGTTTCTTGAGGGCAGAATCTATCTTTGCATCTCCATTGTAGAGAGTCTTTGCAACTTCCA
>CAYXIH010000102.1:0-5265 GCA_964465155.1 uncultured Sphaerochaeta sp. | reverse complement strand
TCCAGCAAGACATTTGCACTGATATGCTCAGCCGGCTGTTCATTGACACCCTGTGTGTGTACAGGTAGAGTATTGGCATGAAACATGCTGACGAACCCCAGACCCTACAGCTGCTGCCCCCGGCGAACATGCTGGTTGTTGATGTGGCATCCGACTCCTGGGAGATCAAGGAGATAGAAGCCTCCTTGCGCAAGGAGTATGCAGGTGGCCGTGCCCTTGCACTGGCTCTTTGGCAGAAGCATGCTGGTCCAAGCGTACAAAGTCCTGCCTCCTATGAGGCGGACAATCCCATAGTCATTGCAGGAACACCGTTGTCCGACGGCGGGAACACCTGGTCAATTGCAACACGTTCGGCTACTACCGGACGTATTGCCGTAGCGAGCAGCTGTACCCGCTTTGGCCATGTGATGCAGGAGAACAACCTTGTTGCCATCGTGGTCGTGGGGCGTGCCCGCCGCCCGGTGGTGCTTTCGTTTCGGGACGGCAATCTCAGCATAGAGAACTCCGAGCGGATGATGGGCTTCAAGACGACACGCGTGTGCCAGGCACTCTCTCAGGGAAACGGAGACTCCATCCTCGCCATTGGACCTGCGGGTGAGTCCCATGTCCCATATGCCTCGGTCGTCTGTGAGGGAACCTCCATTGGCCGTGGGGGTATCGGTACTGTATTCGGTTTCAAGAACATCAAGGCGATTGTCATGGGCGCTGAGGCCAATGCTGAGCCCGTCATAGTTGACCATGCGCAACGTACAGAGGCAGTGAAGCTCTCCAAAGCCTGTGATGCCAGCGATACGATCAAGGCAATGCGCATGTATGGGGATGTGAGCAAGGTGGAGGACGTAGTAGCCTGCAATGCACTGCCAATTCTCAACTATACATTGGCAAAGGACCCCCGTTCGTTCTATTTCGGGGGACCGGAGCTGACGCGCCGTTGTGGCGACAGCCGCAACCCGTGCATCTCTTGCCCTGCTGCATGCAACCGGAGCATGACCGATGAATCGTCAGCGCTTCAGACGCTGTGTCCCTCTGCCTCTGCAATGATGATGCTTGGTGCAAACCTGGGGATGTTCGATGCCCAACGGGCGTTGGCTCTGGAGACTGCATGTATTGAGACAGGGCTGGACCCAGTCTCGCTGGGAAACATCATGGGGTGGGCCATTGCTGCCCGACAGCGTGGGATCCTCAACACCATTCCCGATATCCGCAGGGCAACTACAGATGAGATGGTCCGTCTCATAGACTCGATCGCATACCGCAAGGGTAGTGGAGAGGAACTGGGGCTTGGCCTGAATGCATTGGTTGCCCGCGTAGGGGGTGCCGATATAGCCCGCATGGTCGACTCCTTGGAACTCGGCCCGATAGATCCCCGCGGTTCCTATGGACAGGGTATCCTTTCCGCCATGGGCTCTGACATCCAGTTGCCAGGAATCTTGTTGTCAGCGCTCACATCCAAAGCCTCGGTGCGCAGCATCGCTGCGTGGACCATCTACTGGGAGGAGTTGAGCGCTGCACTGCAGTCCTTGGGGTTCTGTCCCTCATTGGCTGTACCTGCACTGCTGGAGGGAACCTGTGGCAATATCCTGATGCGGAACAAGACGCTCCGCAAATGGTTGCTGCACCATGGGACGCATCCTCAGTTCCTTGCTCCCCCCAAGATCTTTGGTGACTTGGTCAAAGCTGCCTATGGTGGTACCTGTACTGCTGCAGACATCATGACCTTGGGCCACCGCTGTTGGGCGCTGCAGATGGAGATTGATGCCCAGCTGGGCCATGACATGGAAGGTGGTGGGTCACTGCCACAGTTCTTTGAGATCATGCCCCAGGGGAATGTTCCTGATGGCCAAGTAATCCCGATCAGGAAGTTGTTGCTTGCCTATTGGCAGCTTCGTCAGGCCCAATAGGCCTGCAAGCCGACTATTGGCTTGGTGGTGTCAAAGGAACGGATGGAAATACCCGTTGCATCGATGACTGCAAATGTTGCACCTACACGGTTGCGTGGGTAGGTAGTAGAGCCGGGATTGAGCATCCATGGTTTTCCATCTTCATGGTGCAATGACGGACAATGGGTGTGGCCGCTGATGAAGATGTCATTCTCATGCATTTCCACTGGAAGTCCCAATGGCGTGGGAAAACGGTCTCCGTGGGTGACCACGATCCTCCGGTCTCCCAGCATCTCCGTGCGGTAGACCGGTGGGATGGGCAGTCCAGACTCTTGGAATTCGTAGGGGCTCTCACTGTTGCCCCTGACCATCAGGATGGGGATCTCCGAATACCAGATATCATGTAC
Organism: uncultured Sphaerochaeta sp.; assembly: GCA_964465155.1. Lineage (GTDB taxonomy): Bacteria > Spirochaetota > Spirochaetia > Sphaerochaetales > Sphaerochaetaceae > Spiro-02. The sequence goes on along the minus strand of CAYXIH010000102.1, from coordinate 2,978 downwards.
CAAGGCAACGGATGAGGCGGGGCAGGTATCTCCGGCAAGGATAATCATGTCGGCGTTGAATGTACCTGCCAACTCCAGGAGCCGATGGACCGACTCATGGTTGCCATGTATATCGGAAGCCACCAATACGGTGGATAGCTGTGCATGGGTATGTGTTTCCATCTGGAATTCCTCTCTTGCCGTTGCAGTACTATACCATGGAAAAACCCATGAATATGAGAAAAGCAATGATTTCTCACAACTGGCGATAATCGTTGCTTGTCAGCATACATCAATACTGCTATCATTTCATATAGGAATCATATAAGAAAGGGAAGGGCAGGCCATGGAAGTAAGAAACCTCAAGTGCTCGGACGGGCACAATCTCGTATATCGCGTGTGGGTTCCCCAGAAACAGGCGATTCGTGCAATCGTGCATATCCTCCATGGTATGGCCGAACATGCCTCCCGGTATGACCGCTTTGCAACATTCCTCAATGAGCAGGGTATTGCCGTATATGCCCAGGACCACCGTGGTCATGGTGATACTGCTGGCAAGGATGAGCTTGGATGGTTCGCCGAGAAGGACGGGTGGCAGCGTGTCGCCGAGGATGCCTTTGAGCTTTCCAATCTTATCGCTACCGAGAACCCCGGGACCGACTTGTTCCTCATGGGGCATAGCATGGGTTCCTTCATGGCCAGGACCGTCATGGTCCAGCATCCTGACCTCTACACTGGTGTGATCATCAGTGGCACTGGCGCAGCAAAGGGTGCAATCGGGAAGGTAGGCAAGTGGCTTGCTACCCGCCATGCCAAGAAGAATGGTGGCCATGCTCCTGATCCCACCATGGACAAGCTGAGCTTTGGCAACTTCAACAAGCAGTTCCCAGATGCCAAGAATGGCTTTGCATGGCTCTCCCGGGATGAGAAAGAAGTTCAGAAATATATCGATGACGACATGTGTGGCTTCGTATGCTCTTCTCAGTTCTTCGTTGACCTCCTTACCGGCGTCGAATATGCCAACAGCAAGGTCAACGCCCGTTCGTTGCCCAAGGACCTTCCGCTGCTGATCATCAGCGGTGACATGGATCCCGTGGGTGACTATGGGAAAGGGGTACGCAAGGTGTATGAGCTGTACCATGATGCCGGGCTGCAGGATGTAACGCTGAAGTTGATCCCAGGTGGCCGTCATGAGCTGCTCAACGAGACCAACTACATGGAAGTCCAGCAGGACATTGCCCGCTGGATCAACAGGTGCATTGAGGCATGAAGATTGAGCGCGAGTCCGATCCGTTCTCACCACATGATGGGGCGGATGTTTCCAATGGCCACCATATCACGTCGCGCATAGCAGGTGCGTTCTCCCATGCTGGGTCGTTCGTATCGTTGTGCCTGCGCAACGTGCTGCGTGACCAGGTGACCAACATGGCGTCTGCCTTGGTCTACACTTCCTTGATGGCCCTGGTGCCATGCCTGACGTTCATCTTTGTATTCTTGGGTGCCTTTGGAGTCCTGCAGGCTGTTACCGATGCCGTGACACAGTTCATGGTGGATATCTTCGGCACGGAAGCAGGACTTGAGATCGTGCAGATGATCAGCTCCTATACCGGCAACGCCACCTCCTTGGGGGTGGTCGGTATCATTTCGTTCATCATCACCTCGATTTTGCTGATCAACAAGGTCTGGACGATAGTCAACCAGATCTACCACACTTCCATGAACCGCAATCCACTCAAGCGCTTTGCGGGCTTCCTGACGTTCATGGTGGTCGGCACCTTGATGCTGGCCGCCTACTTCTCCATACAATCGGTGCTCAGCGGTTGGTTCACCACCCTGATGGGGCGCCCAGCCGTAGTGGGATGGATGCAGTTGGTGAAGGTCGTGGTCCCCTGGCTGATCATCTGGGCTGGTTTGTTCCTCTTGATCTTCTTTGTCCCCAACGCCAAGGTCCGCTTTGGATCGGCGGCATTGGGCTCGTTCTGTGGCATGATCGGGGTTGTGATCCTCAATGCCGCCTATACGCGCCTGTCTTCGATGCTGGTGACCTATTCTGTCATCTATGGCTCGGTGGCCGTGGTGTTCCTGTTCCTGCTGTATATGTTCGTCATGTGGGTCATTGCCCTGTGCTCCGTTGAGATAGCATATGTCCATCAGTATCGTCCCGGGAAGCAGCCTTCCCGTGGCCTGCCACAATCACCGGCACGCCAGATGAGCGAGGGTGTCAACATCATGATGCTGGTGGGGAGCAACTACAAGAGTGGCAAGGGTGCAACTACAATCCGTGAGCTGACCCAGCGCCTCTTGATACCAGACCGCAGGTTGTACGGATATTTGGACTTGCTGACTGGCCTGCATTATATCCTGCCGACCAACAATGGCCGCACGGCCTTTATCCCAGCACGCCCCCTTGAGGACCTGAAGATCCAGACATTGGTCAATTCATTGTATGGGTTCGAAGGAATGGAGGGTGAGGTGCAGGATACCCCTGGAGAGGCCGTGGCCCTGCAGATACAGGGCCATGGAATCGATTCTCTGGGGAACCTGACGATCGAGAACTTGCTGGAGCGTGTCTAGGCGGTAAGCGCCACATCCAAGATCATCATGACGGTGAAGCCAATGATGCACCCGAACGTAGCGAGGTGTGTGCTCTTGTGTGTGTCGCCGTCGTGGCTTCTCTGGGACTCGGGGATGAGTTCCTCAACCACCACGTAGATCATGGCGCCTGCTGCGAATGCAAGGGCGTAGGGGAGGATTGAGGTCATCTGGGTCACCAGCAGTGCTCCCAGGACACCAGAGATTGGTTCAACGATTCCAGATGCCTGTCCATAGAAGAAGCTCTTGGCCCGTGAGAGTCCCTCCTTGCGCAAGGGGATCGACACAGCAGCACCTTCTGGGAAGTTCTGGATGCTGATGCCGATGGCGACTACCAGGGCAGCCATGAGGGCGGCGTCGTTTCCAGAGCCCAATGCTCCGAAAGCAACGCCAACGGCCAATCCCTC
>CAYXIH010000101.1:0-5316 GCA_964465155.1 uncultured Sphaerochaeta sp. | reverse complement strand
ACCGCAGAAACCCTGCCGATACCGTAGATATAAGTCAAGGCGATCTTCACTGCCTTGTTCGGCAAATCTACACCTGCAATTCTCGCCATTAATGGCCTCCTGAAAATCTTCTCTTTATAACGGAAGGCTTTCGCCGAACCCCTTATTTTTGTCTCTGCTTGTGCTTGGGATTCTCGCAGATAATGCGCACCACCCCAGCGCGTCTGATAACTTTGCACTTGTCACAAATCGGTTTGACACTTGCTCTTACTTTCATGACTTGCTCCTGAGCCTGGTTTACAGACTTCTTGTCTTGATCTTACTCACCCCGACGAGACCGTCATGGTGATGCATCTTCATGATCCCTTCCAACTGTCTCATGGTGTCGAGGTCGACGCCAACGAGGATCAGCAAGGACGTACCGCCGAACAACATTGCGACGGACGCTGGGAAGTTGAAGAACTTCTGGACGAGAGTCGGAATCAAGGCGATGAAAGCCAGGAACAGTGAGCCGGGGAGAATGATCCGGTTGAGGACCTTGGAAAGGTACTCCTCCAGCTTCTCGGCACGGACTCCAGGAACAGAACCACCGTTCTCCCTGATCTGTTTGGCCATTTCGACAGGATTCAAACTCACCTGCGTATAGAAGAACGCAAATGCGATGATCAGCAGGGTGTAGATAATCAGATAGGGGGCACCCTGGGGATCAAGCCAATTCGCGAACCGAGCCAACCATCCAACCTGTGCTCCGAGAGACGTAGCAATCTGCAACGGGAAGGAAAGCAGCGCGGACGCGAAGATTACCGGGATAACACCGGAAGGGTTGATCTTGAAGGGGATGTAGGTGCTCTGGGCTCCATACATCTTCCTTCCGACAACACGCTTGGCGTAATGTACGGGAATCTTCCTCTGGCCCTGCTCTTCATACACGACGAGCGCTACCACCACGAAGAACATGATGAATACGACAAGCACGACAATTGGGTTGAGGACGCCAGCCGAGACGCTCTTCACCAGGGTTGTCAGTGCATCGGGAATGCGAGCTACGATGCCTGCGAAGATCAACAGGGAGATACCGTTTCCGACACCGAACTGAGTGATCTTCTCACCAAGCCACACCAGGAACATTGAACCTGCGGTGACAGTGACCATCGACAGCAACGTAAAGGGCAGGAGACCCATCGTAAGCACGCCGGGAATGGACTGTGCATAGATGGTTACCACATAGGACTGAATCAGACAGACCACGATCGTACCATACCGGGTGTACCGCTGCATCTTCTTCTGTCCGTTGGGGTCCTGGGCCAGCTTCTTCATGCTGGGGATAACCAGCATGAGGAGCTGAACGATAATCTGCGTGCTGATGTACGGCATGACGCCGAGCATGAACAACGAGAAATTCGAGAACGCACCACCGGAGAAGAAGTTCAGATATTCGGTCAACCCAATGCTGGTAGAATTGCTCTGGGCAAGAAAGTACAGCCTCAGGACTTCTGGGTCGATTCCGGGAATAGGAATGACAGTACCAACCCTGCTGATTACCAACAGCAGGATGGTAAAGAAAATCTTTTTCCGGAGATCTTTGATTCGTAACATATCAACCAAGGAGTTTGCCATGGGGACCTTCTTTGTTATCTGATTTCACCACCCGCTGCCGTAATCTTTTCAACTGCGGGAGCGGATACCTTAATACCTTCAATAATTACCTTCTTGGTCAGTTCACCGTTGGCCAGGATTTTCACCAGGACATCGGCTCCCTTCACAATCTTGCGATCCAGCAATGCCTGAAGGTTTACCACTTCACCATCCTCAAACTTTGAGGACAAGGTGTCAAGGGAAACAACCTCATAAACCTGCTTGAACGGGTAATTTGAGAAACCCCTGCGGGCAACTCGGCGGTACAGAGGCATCTGGCCGCCTTCAAAACCGGGGCGGGGACCGCCGCCGGTGCGGGAATTCTGACCGTCATGGCCTCTTCCGCAAGCTCTGCCCTTGGAAGAAGCACCACGACCGACGATCGTCTTCTTGGTATTAGCACCGTAAGGTGCGCTAATCTGTGCCATCTTACATCTCCTCGACTTGCACCATGTGCTCGACGACACGGACCATACCCAGGATGCTGGGGGTCGCGTCGTGAACCACGGAACTGTTGATCTTGCCAAGACCGAGCGCCTTGACAGTCTTCCTCTGATCGGGAAGACGGCCAGCGAGGCCCTTCTTCAATGTGATCTTAATCTTCTTGGGTTCAGTTGTATTTGCCATTTGATTAACCCCACATCTCACTCAGGGACTTACCCCTGTTCTTGGCGACACTCTTTGCATCAAACAGATGCTCGAGGGCATCAAACGCGGCCTTGACCGTGTTGATTGAGTTCTTGGATCCCAAGGACTTGCTCAGGATGTCGTTGATGCCACAAGCATCACAGACGGCACGGACTGCACCACCTGCGATAACACCAGTACCAGGTACGGCGGGCTTGAGCAGCACGGAAGCACTCTTGTAGTTGCCGGTAACTTCATGGGGAATGGTCGACTTCTTCATCGGAACCTCCACCATGTGGGTCTTTGCACGGTCAACTGCCTTGCGAATTGCCTCGGTGACGTCATTAGCCTTGCCGAAACCATATCCGACCTTGCCCTTCTGGTCACCAACGACCACCAGTGCGGAGAAGGAGAACCTTCTACCACCCTTGACGACCTTGGCGACACGGTTGAGCTTGATCAGCTTTTCGACGTAATCGTCGTTCTTTTCTCTATCTCTAGTTCTTTCCACAGTATCCCCCTAGAACTTGACGCCGGCTTTGCGGGCACCGTCGGCGATGCTTTTCACGATTCCATGATAGAGGTAGCCGTTGCGGTCGAACACGACAGTGTCGATGTTCTGCTCGAGCATTCTCTTACCAACGACTTCGCCAAGCTTGGCGGCGTCTTCCACGTTGTTCCTCAAGCCCTTGAGCTCTTTCTCCATGCTACTGGCGGAAACAAGAGTCTTGCCTGCAACATCGTCGATGACCTGGACATACATGTGGAGGTTACTTCTGAACACACTCATTCTCGGCCTGCTGGCAGTACCGGAAAGATTCTTCCTGATATGAAGCTTGCGCTTGGCATGCTTTCTGTTTTTATCAATGACTCTATTCATCTGTTCACCCTACCGCTTACTTCTTACCGCCAGACTTACCGACCTTACGGCGGATAGTCTCGGTTTCGTACTTGATGCCCTTGCCCTTATACGGTTCAGGAGCTCTCAAGGAGCGAATTTCTGCACAAACCTGACCGACACGCTGCTTGTTGATACCAGAAACGGTGATCTTTGTGGGAGCATCGCTGGTGATCTTGATGTCTGCAGGAATCACATATTCGATCACGGTCGAATAGCCCAGATTGAGAATCAGAAGGTTTCCCTTCACCTCGGCACGGTAACCGACACCGTTGATCAACAGGTTCTTGGTGTAACCAGTGGAAACACCGATGACCATGTTGTTGATCAGCTGGCGGTACAGGCCATGGAAGCTTTTGGACTCCTTGGAGTCATCCTTTCTGGAGACGACAACATGTCCGTCCGCTACTTCCACACTCACTTCCGGGCGGGATGGGACACTGAGCTTTCCTTTCGGACCCTCAACATTAACCATACCGTCGGCGAGTGTTACTTTCACCCCTGCGGGGACTGCAATAGGCAGCTTACCAATTCGCGACATTCTGAATACCCCTTACCAAATCGTGCAGATCAGCTCACCGCCGACCATCTTCTCACTAGCCTTCTTCCCGGTGATGACACCGTTGGAAGTCGACACTACCACTACACCCATGCCGTTGAAGACCCTGGGCATTTCCCGGTATCCGCTATAGACGCGGCGGCCAGGAGTGGAGACACGCTCGATGCCATGGAGCACCGGAGCCTGCTTTTCGTCATACTTGAGGAAGACCCGAATATAGCTAATGCCATCTTTGGTGACTTTCTTGAAGTTCTTGACGAACCCTTCATTCTTCATGATCTTGACGATCTGAAGCTTCATCTTTGAAGTCGTAATATCTACTTTCTCATGCTTCGCCTGACTAGCATTGCGAATCTTAGTCAGCATATCAGCAACAGGATCACTTATAGCCATCTCAATCTCCTACCAGCTGGATTTGGTAACACCAGGAATCTGGCCTTCACTGGCCAATTTGCGGAAGCAAATCCTGCACATGTCGAACTTGCGCATATACCCGCGAGGTCTTCCACAGATTCTGCAGCGGTTGACGCTTCTGGTGCTGAACTTCGGATCCCTGTTCGCCTTGACGATCAATGATTTCTTTGCCATCTGTCTTTCTCCACCTTATTTGCTGAAGGGCATGCCGAGCTTCTTCAGCAGAGCGTAACCCTCTTCATCGGTCTTGGCGGTCGTCACAATGGCGACGTTCAGTCCGCTGACACGTTCAATCTTGTCATAGTCGATCTCAGGGAAGATGATCTGCTCGGTGATTCCGAGAGAGTAGTTTCCATGACCGTCGAATGCATTCGGCTTGACACCCTTGAAGTCCTTGACGCGGGGAAGAGCGATAGAAATCAGTCTTTCCAGGAAGTACCACATGTTGTTGCCACGGAGGGTAACCATTGCACCGATCTCCTGACCTTCGCGAACCTTGAAGTTAGCGATGGACTTGCGAGCCTTCGTCTTTACGACGTGCTGGCCGGTGATCTGCTCAAGTTCCTTCACTGCTGCGTCAAGAAGCTTCTTGTTGGCAATAGCTTCGCCGACGCCAACGCTGACGGTAATCTTCTCGAGCCCGGGAATCTGCATCTTCGACTTGTAGTTGAAATCCTTGAGGAGTTCGGGAGCTACGGTCTCGAGATACTTCTTCTTAAAGTTAGGTATAAACTTTTCTTCCATTAGAGTACTTCCCCGGTTTTCTTCGCGTAACGGACTTTGTTGCCGTTCTCGTCAATCTTGTAACCGATCCTCGTTGTCTCGCCATTCTTCAAGGCATAGGCGACGTTGGATACCTGGATCGGTGCTTCGATTTCCATGATACCGCCCTTGTCCTGGGCGTTCTTCTTCTTCATGGTCTTCTTGACCATGTTAGCACCCTGGACAACGACCCGATCGCTGTTGGGATCACACTTGATGATCCGTCCAGTCTTCCCTTTGTCCTTACCGGCAATAATCTTGACGGTGTCGTTCTTCTTCAGTCTCATGTATCCACACTCCTACAACACTTCCGGCGCGAGAGAAACGATCTTCATGTAGCCGTCGCGAAGTTCGCGAGCAACTGGCCCAAAGATACGCTTACCGCGTGGGTTATTGTTGGCATCGATGATCACGCAAGCGTTGTCATCGAACCTGATATAGG
>CAYXIH010000100.1:0-5346 GCA_964465155.1 uncultured Sphaerochaeta sp. | reverse complement strand
GTATGGATAGATAATCTGGGAAACGGGGGGCACTGGTGCAACAAGCTTTGCCGCTGCCTCTGCTGCCAACCTGACTGCTTCAGCATCCGCTGCCTCTTGTTGTATCCTCTGTGCTTCCTGCTCAGCCGCGAGCCGAGCTGCTTCCTCTGCCTTGATTTGTGCCTGTCGCTGCTCTTCAGCCACTTGGGCCTGGCGCATGGCCTCGATCTGGGCAGAGATCCGTTCGGATTCCATTTGGGTGGCGAGCTTGAGGGCTTCTTGCCTGATCTCCTCTTGCCTGCGTGCCTCTGCCTCTTGTGCAGCCAGCTGTTCCTGCACAAGGCGCTCTTGCTCTGCTGCCAGGCGCGCCTGCTCAGCCTGCTGTTGTTCCAATGCTGTCCGTTCCTGCTCCAGCGCTGCAGCTTCTGCCTGCTCCTGGGCAGTTCGTTCTTCCGTTTCCTTGGCTTGCGCGGCATCGAGGATGGCCTTGAGGCGGGCGGTCTCGGCAGCACGGATAGCCTTGATGTCCGAAAGCTTGGTCGGGATGGCTTGTTCCTGCGGTACTGACGGGATGGGTTCTATGCGGCTCTTTGCATCCTCATAGGTATAGTGTGCGCAGCTTGTCAGCATCAAGGAGCAGATTATAATGATTGCAATGAGGCGTTTGTGCTTCATTGGGCCTTCCTTTCACGCAGGTAGGTTGCAATCTGTTGTGCATGTTTGAGGGGTGTCACCCGAGGCCAGACTTTCTCGATGGTTCCATCCGGTGCTATGACGAACGTGCTGCGGATGATGCCCATGACGTGCTTGCCATACAGTACTTTCTCACCCCATGCCCCGAGCTCGGACAACAGTGTCTTGTCGGGGTCTGAGAGGAGCATGAACGGCAGTTCGTGCTTGTCCCTGAAGCGGACGTGGGATTCCACGGAGTCGGGACTGATTCCGACAATGATTGCACCTTCGTCTAGGATTTCCTGCTGGTTGTCTCGCAAGGTACATGCCTCGATGGTGCAACCAGGGGTCGAATCCTTGGGGTATGCATAGAGTACGACAGTCTTGCCGGCGAAGTCTGCTGGTGTCCTGACAATCCCTTGGTCGTCTTTCAGTGAAAAGGATGGCATCTTTCTGCCGGTTGTGATCATCGCTAACCCCTAAAAGTTGAAGAGGGCTTCGGCCTTTGCTCTGGCCGCTTCCTTCTTCTGCTTGTCGCTGATCGGAGAATCGGAGCCCTGGGCGAGGACAAAGTAGTCGCAGAAGTTTCCTGCTTCCTTGTCCTCGATGTATTCATCAGTGGACTCCCTGCAGTCGTGGTATGCTCCCCGTTCAAAATACTCGCAGTTGCAGCAGGCATGCAATGGCTTGCCGCACCCCTCACATAATGTTGTCCTTCCAATGGCCGATCCGGCAGGAACGGCCATACCGCAATGCCTACACGATCTCATCATGGCTCCCAGTGTACCAATGTCAATGCAACACGGCAAGAAAAAAATCAGAACAACAGACGTTTGCCGTAGGCCATCATCTCACCCTCGGAATAGCTCTCCTTGTGGATGTTTGGCTTGATGCCGTCATTGTCGAAACGGGGGATTACATGGATGTGGAGGTGTGGCACCTCCTGTCCTGCGGAAGGCCCGTTGTTGATGAGGATGTTCGACCCGGTGCAGGCAAGGGCCTTGTGGAGCTTGCCGTCAATGGTCTTTGCAATCGCCATCATGTGTCCAAGAGTCTCCTCTGGGCATTGGGCAACCGATGGATATGGCTTCTTGGAGATGATCAGGACATGTCCTTTCTTGATGGGATTGATGTCCAGGATGACAATACACAGGTCATCCTCGTGAATTTTTACCGACGGTAGTTCCCCGCTGATGATCCGAGAGAAAATAGTCTCCATGATGAGCCTCCGTTGCCATACATCATATCACCTTTGAAATAATTAATCATGTATCCCCATGCCGAAAGATGTCTTTTCGGCATGGGAGGGAAGCCATGTACGCCAACAAGGGTGAAATCCATGCGACAGGGGACTGTATATGACGTATATGCATGGAAATGGTATGATGAAAAAACACAAGTATTTAACAGTGAACGGATTGAACAATTGTATCGAATACTATATTATCCTGTTCGGTACGCACATTTTGTGCCTACATTCATGAGCTGGATCCCATACAGGCAGTAGGAACGAGTTGATGAGGAGGTTGTACCTCCTTATTTTCGGGTGGATTCGGCTGAAATGACCGTCGAGGCGCAAGCAAGGCGGCTAAGGGATTCAAGCAATATTCCCATGACGAAAACCGGAAGGGAACAACGCTTGTTGATATATGAGTCGGCACCCATGGCGACAAAGTCGCTGGACAGCCGTGCAAGAAGTTTTCTATTGAGAGGTTTTATAAATGATTTGTGACCTGCAGAAAATGAGAAATATCGGTATTAGCGCCCATATTGACTCCGGAAAAACTACCCTTTCTGAACGTATCCTCTATTATTGCAATAGGATTCATGCAATCCACGAAGTTCGTGGCAAGGATGGCGTCGGTGCAACCATGGACAACATGGAGCTCGAAAGAGAAAGAGGCATCACCATTGCTTCCGCTGCGACCAACGTTACGTGGAAGGATTTCGACATCAACGTCATCGACACCCCGGGACACGTTGACTTCACCATCGAAGTCGAACGCTCCCTGCGCGTTCTTGACGGTGCAATCCTGGTTCTGTGCTCCGTTGGTGGCGTCCAGTCCCAGTCCATCACCGTTGACCGCCAGATGAAGCGTTACCATGTTCCCCGCATCGCGTTCGTCAACAAGTGTGACCGTACCGGTGCAAACCCGTACCGCGTCAAACAGCAGCTGATCGAGAAGCTCGGCCTCAACGCTGTCCTGATGCAGATCCCCATTGGTCTTGAGGACCGCCTCGAAGGCGTTGTCGACCTCATCACCATGAAGGCAATTTACTTTGATGCAGGTGACAACCACGACCAGGTCCGCGAAGCTGAGATCCCCGCAGAGCTGCTCGAAGAAGCAGAGGCAAAGCGCGAGGAAATGCTCGATGCAGTCTCCCTGTTCAGCGACGAGCTGATGGAAGCCATGCTCGAGGACACAGTGACCAACGAGCTGATCATGGACGCAGTCCGCAAGGGAACCATCTCTTTGGCTCTCTGCCCAGTGTTCATGGGTTCCGCATACAAGAACAAGGGCATCCAGCCCCTGCTGGACGCTGTGCTTGCATACCTGCCCAACCCGACCGAAGTCGAGAACATTGCACTTGACCTGGACGACAACGAGAAGCCGGTTGTCCTGAAGTCTGTCGAGGATGCACCTCCCGTTATCCTTGCGTTCAAGCTTGAGGACGGCCAGTATGGTCAGCTGACCTACATCCGTGTCTATCAGGGCAAGATCAAGAAGGGTGATGAGCTGTACAATACCCGTACCCGCAGAAAGTTCAAGGTCGGACGCCTGATCAAGATGCACTCCGCTGAAATGGAAGACATCTCCGAAGTTGGTTGTGGTGACATCGCAGCACTGTTCGGTATCGAATGCGCAAGCGGCGACACCTTCTGTGCTCCTGGCCTCAACTACTCGATGAGCTCCATGTTCGTCCCCAACCCTGTTATCTCCCTTGCCATCGATCCGATCGACAAGAAGGCTGCAGACAACATGGCCAAGGCACTGAACCGCTTCACCAAGGAAGACCCGACGTTCCGCACGTACGTCGACCCTGAGTCCAACCAGACGATCATCCAGGGCATGGGCGAGCTGCACCTCGATGTCTACATCGAACGCATGAAGCGTGAGTACAAGGCAGAAGTGACTGTCGGTCAGCCCGAGGTTGCCTACCGTGAGGCAATCACCCAGCGCGCAGACTTCAACTACACCCACAAGAAGCAGACCGGTGGTTCCGGCCAGTACGCTCGCGTTGCTGGTTACATTGAACCGATCGAGGCTCCTGCAGACGGTGAGGACATGAAGGACTACGAGTTCGTCGACGAGATCAAGGGCGGTTCAATCCCCAACGAGTACATCCCCTCCTGCGACAAGGGCTTCCAGTCCGCGCTGAAGAAGGGTACTCAGATTGGCTTCCCCGTCGTGGGCGTCCGCTGCGTCATCAATGACGGCGCATGGCACCCGGTTGACTCCTCCGACATGGCGTTCCAGACTGCAGCTTTGGGTGCATTCCGTGATGCCTATGAGAAGGCAAAGCCTGCAATCCTCGAACCCATCATGAAGGTTGAGGTTGAAGGTCCCTCCGAGTTCCAGGGCAATATCTTCGGCAGCATCAACCAGCGCCGTGGTATCATCGTGAGTTCCACCGAGGACCACAACACCTGTACCGTCGAGGCAGAGGTTCCACTCTCCGAGATGTTCGGTTACTCCACCGTGCTCCGCTCCCTGACCCAGGGCAAGGCAGAGTTCACCATGGAGCTGGCCAAGTACGGTCGTGTTCCCTCCAGTGTCTCCGATGAGCTCAAGAAGGACTACCAGGAGAAACGCAGGAAAGAAGCTGGCAAATAAGCCACTTGTGACCTCGATGATATATTTGTTGGCATGGTTTTCGGACCATGCCACATTTTTTTTCACCAAGCAAGAGCTTCTGCAATTGCTTGCAAAGTCATGGATTCTCAGCATTCTCCATACCCGCCTGCAAGTCAATCTGGTGTGCAGGTGGAAACATTTTCTCCCGATAGCGAGTTATCATGTTATACTTGGGTCAAGCATAATACTCGGAGGTGCTGCATATGGAAATTCAAGAGTTGAACGATTTGAGTCCGCTTCGCGTCTTTGAACAGTCCATCAACGGAGGTCTTGGAGCCGGAAATCTCGGCGTCCTGGTATCCCGCCATGGCGTCGGCAAGACAGCCTGTTTGGTCCACCTTGCTACTGACAAGCTGTTCAGAGGCGAGCACGTCATTCATGTCTCTTTCTCCGGAAACGTGGAGCATGTGATCAATTGGTACAAGGAAGTGTTTAGGGAAATCTCTGAGAATCGTTCTCTGGACGATGCTTCTTCTGTCTACAATGAAATCCTAGCAAACCGCGTTGTGATGAACTTCAGCCAGGAGAACGTCACGATCGACAAGGTACTGGCGAGCCTCAAGACCCTCATCAAGCAGGGTTCCTTCAAAGCCGAGACTATCCTGTTCGATGGCTACAAACTGACGATTGCCACCGAAGATGATGTCCGGAAGATCAAGGAATTTGCTAAAGAGATGAACCTCGAGGTCTGGTTCTCCGTATCACCCGTTCGACCGAACGTTGTCTACGACCAGAATGGTATTCCTGATTCAATGATCAAGTACATTGAGCTCATCGACGTCCTCGTTGGCCTCAAGTACAACGAAAGCAAAGACAAGGTCATCATGACCGTCGTCCG
>CAYXIH010000099.1:0-5492 GCA_964465155.1 uncultured Sphaerochaeta sp. | reverse complement strand
CCACAGTTTGCACTGCGGTCGCACAGGTACCTGCTTGCGGTGCACAAGCCCGACATTCCATAGCAGAGTGCTCCGTGGATGAATACCTTCAGCTCCACGTCGGGGCATTCCTTGCGTATGGAAGCTATCTCGGTGAGCGTCAGTTCACGTGCCAGCACCACACGGGTAAAGCCCACCTGCTGCATTGCCTTCACCCCCTGTACCGTATGTACGGCAAGCTGGGTTGACCCATGCAGGGGAACCGACGGGAAACAGGTACGGACGATCCTGGCTATGCCAAGGTCCTGGACGATGATCCCGTCACATCCGATGAACGCTATCTCCCGCAACAGGGAGACAACCTCGTCCATCTGTTCGTCCGTGACGATGGTGTTGACCGTCACATAGATCTTCTTGTGTGTCTCCTGGGCTATGGCCCGCAGAGCCGCGAGGTCGTCGAACGAGAAGTTCGTCGCCCCTTTGCGCGCGGAGAAGAGCCGCATGCCCAGATATACGGCATCGGCTCCCGCCTTGAATGCCTGCAGCGCGCTCTGTAGTGAACCCGCTGGTAATGCCAATTCCATCATATTAATCAGTCAGACCATCCCTTGCATGGAGTTCAGCGACGATCTGTGCATGCCGCTGTTCACTCAAAGGATAGAAAATTAATGGGATGATGCCAAGGATGCAGCAGGTGAAAGGTATGAAAGCTGTCAATGCATGGATTCCTTGGAGTACTTGCGGCGTCTGCACCATGTTGGGGATGTATCCAAGCATGGCAAGGGAGGATGCGATCATGACGGAGACCAGCGCCGCCGTGAGCTTTGCCAGGAATGTCTGGGAGGAGAAGATGACGCCCTCTGAGCGGACGCCGGTCTTGAGCTCTGCATACTCGATGCTGTCGGCGATCATGGCAGTCTGGATGACCTGTGGGCTTGCCATGCCGATGGAGCTGATGCAGTTCCAGATCAACAGTACGTAGAAGTTGCTCCAGCCAGCGAAGTAGAAACCCAACGAGCCAACCGCGTAGAGCAAGTTGGCACCGATGCATGTGGCTTTCTTTCCAAACTTGCGGGAAAAGAAAGGGACCACGCTGATTCCAAGCAGGATGAAGGGAATGTTGACACCTGCAAAGAGGGTGTAGAGGATCTCGCTGCCCAGGTTGTATTTTGCGTAGTAGATCAACATGGAGAGCTTTGCAGTCTGTGCAATACCCGTGAACAGGCCGCTGACGATCACCAGCAGCAGGGGAGGGTTCTGGGTAAAGGTATGGATGACCGTCTTGAACGTTGTCTTTGCTTGTTTCTTTGGCTTGACCCGTTCCTTGACGAAGAAGAATGTGATCGCAAAGCACAGTACCGTCAGCAGGCTGTAGACCAATGCGGTGAATTGGAAGCCCCGTACCTCAGATACCAGCTCCCCCTTGTTGGCGAACATTCTCTGGAAGGCAAAGATCATGGGTTGGGTAACGACCGTTGCGATCGCAACGGCAATCGTGGCCATGAAGCGCGGATAGACAATGATGCTGTTTCTGACGTTTGTGTCGTCGGTGATCGAGCTGGACAGGGCCCAGAAAGGGATGTCGCTTGCAGTGTAGATCATGGAGAACATGATGTAGGTCACATACGCCCAGACAAGCTTTCCCGCATAGGGGAAGTTCGGCACGGTGAAAGTCCCTACCGCAAAGGGGACGAACAAGATCGGGGTGAAGATAAGGTACGGCCGGAACTTTCCCCAGCGGGTATTGGTCCTGTCGGCCAATATCCCCATGAACGGGTCGTTCACGGCATCCCAGCATCGGGCGATCAGCAGGAGTGTTCCGGCTGCCGCTGGGAGAATGCCAAATACGTCGGTATAGAAGTACAACAGGAAGTTCGCCATGAAGCTATAGATCATGTTCTGTCCGAAACATCCGAACCCATAGGCGAATTTCTCACCTTTGCCTACATAGGCGCCAGAAGCAGCGACACTTCTCTCTTTCATGGACATATCCCCTCACTTGTGTGTGTATTCTACCACCAAAGCACGGGAAAGCGATTGTTTTGTTGCGTGATGTGGTGAATACACTGTATAATTTGGGCAATTCTGAGACAGGGAGGTGGCCCAATGGCAGACAAGATTCGCCATATTCCGCAAGGAACGGTGATTTACCAACAGGGTGACGATTGTAATTCCATGTATGTGCTGCGCCAAGGAAAGGTTGGTCTCTACCTGGCTTTCGGAACTCCAAAGCAATATGAGCTGCTGGAGGTGTCCCGTCCTGGTTCGAGCTTGGGCGAGATGGGTTTGTTGGAAGGTGAACCCCGCAATGCCACGGCAGTGGCCTTGGAGGACTGTACGTTGGTAGAGATTGAGGAGGCTGCGTTTGGGAAGTTCATAGCGGAACATCCCGATGAGGCACAGCTCATCATCAAGGACTTGAGCCATCGTTTCAAGAACGTCATGGATGAACTGAAGATGGCCCAGGGCGTCATCTATGACTGTCTGGCTGAGATGGGGGACAAGCCTCCGAAGAAACAGAGCCTGCGAGACCGCCTCAAGCGGTATGCCGATTTGTTCCTGGAGATTCCACCGGATGTTCCGCCAGATTTGTACATGAGCTGTTATTCCCGCTTCCATGGGAACATGCTCTAAGCTTGCGAGCCCCCTCTGTAACTTGATGAAGGGGCTCATTTTTTTCCAATTCGATATATTGTTACTGAATTTCACTGAGTATCTCCCTGTGGCTTGATAAAACCGGGGAAAAGCTGTACGTTTTCCCAAGAGAACATTACACGGAACCGTTGACCGGTACTGCTGTGTGTCTATAAGGAGAAGTCCATGAATATCAATGAACTCAAACATGCGGGACTGATTAAGTGGGTCGAGGAAGTTGCAGCCCTCACCACTCCCGATGCCATCGTTGTCTGTGATGGGAGCTCCGCCCAGTACGACGAACTCATCAAAGAAGCCATTGCAAGTGGCCTTGCTACCGAACTCAACCCAGAGAAGAAGCCTGGTTGTGTGCTGTACCGGTCGGATCCCTCCGACGTTGCACGCGTTGAAAAGCGCACCTACATCGCCTCCAACACCAAGGAAGAAGCCGGTCCTACCAACAACTGGATCGACCCCAAGGAGCTGAAGGCTACCATGACCAAGCTCTACAGTGGCTGCATGAAGGGTCGCACCATGTATGTGATTCCTTTCTCCATGGGCCCGATCGGCTCCCCGATCTCCAAGATCGGCGTCGAGATCACCGACAGCTCCTATGTTGTGCTGAACATGATGATCATGGCCCGTGTCGGTCAGAAGGTCCTCGACCTCCTCGGAACCGACGGCTACTATGTTCCTTGTCTCCACAGCGTCGGCAAGCCTCTTGCTGAAGGCGAGAGCGACAACGGCATCTGGCCCTGCGCTCCGATGGATGACAAGTACATCTCCCATTTCCCCAACACCCGTGAGATCTGGTCCTACGGTTCGGGCTACGGCGGGAACGCTCTGCTGGGCAAGAAGTGTCTTGCACTGCGCATTGCATCCGTCCTGGCACGTGACGAAGGCTGGCTCGCAGAGCACATGCTCATCCTGAAGATCACCAGCCCAGAAGGCGAGTCCAAGTACGTGACCGCAGCCTTCCCGTCCGCTTGTGGCAAGACCAACCTCGCAATGCTGATCTCCACCATCCCTGGCTGGACTGTCCAGACCATCGGTGACGACATTGCATGGATGAAGTTTGGCAAGGATGGCTACCTCTATGCGATCAACCCCGAGGCCGGCTTCTTCGGAGTCGCTCCCGGAACTTCCATGGATTCCAACCCCAACGCCCTCATCTCCGCATCCAAGAACACCATCTTCACCAACGTTGCCCTTACCAAAGACAAGGACATCTGGTGGGAAGGAATTGGCTACGATGCACCGGGCGAAGTCATCGACTGGCATGGCAATCCTTGGACCCAGGACAAGGGAAACAAGAGTCAGCCACCTGCCGCTCACCCGAACTCACGCTTCACCGCTCCTGCAGGCCAGTGCCCCTGCATCGCACCCGAATGGGAGAATCCCGCTGGTGTTCCGATCAGCGCAATCCTCTTCGGTGGACGCCGCCCGAGCACTGTTCCCCTCGTGCACCAGAGCCGCGACTGGGCCCATGGAGTATTCCTTGGTTCAATCGTTGGTTCCGAAGTCACCGCTGCTGCGCTTGACGTCGCTGCTGGCACCATCCGCCGCGACCCGTTCGCCATGCTTCCGTTCTGCGGCTACAACATGGGCGAGTACTTCCAGCACTGGATCGACATCGGCAAGAACGCTCCCAACCCGGATCACCTGCCCAAGATCTTCTACGTCAACTGGTTCCGCAAGACCGCTGACGGCAAGTGGCTCTGGCCCGGTTACGGCGAGAACAGCCGCGTCCTCAAGTGGGTCTTCGAATGCTGTGACGGCAAGGCAAAGACTGTGGATACTCCGATCGGAATCATGCCCACCGTCGATGCAATCGACCGCCCCGAGGGTGTCACCGAAGTCGACATGGAGCAGCTGCTTGCAGTTGATGTCGATGGCTGGTTGAAGGAAGTCGCGGACATCCGCGCCAACCACTACCCGAAGTTCGGCGACAAGCTGCCCAAGGAGCTGAACGCTGCACTGGACGAGCTGGAAGCAAAGCTTCGCGCTGCAAAGGATGCCAAGGGCACCTGCTGTGGTTGCGGTTGCGGAAAGCACTAAGCCTCACCATTGATTTTCAAGGGGACTGTCGAAAGACAGTCCCTTTTTCGTACCCCAACATCTGTCCGCGTTGTGTGATATTGTCGTATCTTTGTCCATGAGATGAAGAAACTTGATGCATCAACCAAGAAATTGATTATTACGATATGCGTGTATCTGGCATTGTGCGTCATCGTGACTGTGCTCATCTGGCCGTATGCGCGCAAGCTCTCTGTCCCTGCCAACCGAGAGGCATTCCAACAATGGGTGCAATCCCTTGGGATTTGGGGATGGCTGATCGTCATGCTCTTCATGAGCTTGCAGATCATCATTGCCTTTATCCCCGGCGGACCTGTGGAAGTCATTGCCGGAGCTTTGTATGGAACTTGGGGTGGCGTACTGGTCTGTACAGTAGGTGCCTTCATTGGGTCGGCGGCAGTCTTTGCCATTTCCCACCGGTTTGGAGCACCCCTGGTCAACAAGCTCTTTGGTGAGCAGAACGTGAAGAGCTTCTCATTCCTCCATGACAACAAGAAGATTGAGGTGATTACCCTCATCCTCTTTTTGATACCAGGGTTGCCAAAGGATATCCTTACCTATGTAGCGGGGATCAGCGACATCAAGATGTCCTCGTTCCTCATCATCTCCTCCTTGGCACGAATTCCTGCCACGGCCATGTCCACCATGCTGGGATCATCTGTCAGCGATGGCAATTGGATCACGGCAATCATTCTGTTTGTTTCGATTGCCGTAATCTGCCTGCTTGGCATCATGTTCAAGGACAAGATCATTGGCTATTGCCATACCATTGGGGACAAGGTGAAGCGCAAGGGGAAATAACG
>CAYXIH010000098.1:0-5618 GCA_964465155.1 uncultured Sphaerochaeta sp. | reverse complement strand
GAGTGCCATTGAGGACAACCGTTTCCTGCTCATACCGCTGTTTTCGCTGTGCATCTACTATGATGCGGACATTGCCGGGAGGCAGCGCATTGGTAAGACGGGCAGCAAGGACAGTTCCCACAGCTCCCATTCCTATCATGGAGACAGTCTTGATCATGCGGCACCCCGTGCTGTCATCAACAGGACAACCAGCCACAGGAGCTTGGAGAAGTCATCCAGGTCCAAGGACTCGCGGATGGAGTGGGCTGCGCTGTAGCCACAGCACAATACTGCGGTGGGAATGCCCAAGGCATTGAAGATGTTCGCGTCACTGCCACCGGTGGTGTCTGTTTCATGGCAAGGAATTCCCAGATGGAAGCAGGCAGTCCTGAACTTTGGCAGGAGTGGAGAATCTTGATCAAGGTGGTATTGCTCATACAACTGCTCGATGTCGACATCCACGGTACCTCCGAAGGCCCGTGCACCTATGTTGCAGCAGGATGCCATGTGCTCCGCCTGCTGGTCAGCCTTCTTGGAGCTCAGGCTCCTAGCTTCCATGACCACCGTAGCAGTGTCGCTGACAACGTTGGTGGCAACCCCTCCATGTATGGTTCCTACATTTGCTGTGGTCTCGGAATCTATCCTTCCCTGCTTCATCAAGTCCACCGCACGGCAAGCCATGCTGATGGCACTGTTGCCAGCCTCAGGATTGAACCCCGCATGGGCTGCAGTTCCATGGAATGTGGCGGTAATGCGCCGTTTGCTGGGAGCCTTGGTGATGATCGTGCCTACTGGGCCACTTGCGTCGAGGGTGAAGCCCATCTTGATCGCAGGAAGCGACTGGGGCTGGAGCAACCTGGCCCCGGCAAGACCCTCTTCTTCCCGCACGGTGAATATCAACGTAATGGCAGGATGGGGCAGGGCATGCTCGACCACGTGCTGGAGGGCGGAGAGGATTGCAGCAATCCCTGCCTTGTCGTCGGCTCCCAGTGCGCTCGTCCCGTCGGTGACCAGCAAGCGCTCCTTGACCGACGGATGGACGTTGCTTGCAAGGGCAACGGTATCCATATGGGCATTGAACATCAGGCTCCCTGGCTCGCACTGGTTCTCCGAAGCCCCAACCTTTGCAATGATATTTCCGCTTTCGTCGGTCTTCACCGAAGCGCCGATGGTCCTGAGCCGGTTGATGATATAGTCCCGGATCTCCGATTCCTCACCGCTGGGGGAGTTGATGTCCAGCAGCTCGTACAATGTAGCCATTGCCAGCGTATCTGTTTCCTGCATGTGCACAGGATATCACAAGAATTGCACTACAACCAGTTCTGTGCTTGACAGCAGGTGAGATGACTGCGACATTGTGACCAAGAGGTACACAAACATGGATGCACAGTTCATCGCAAAGCCCAATCGCTACGATGCAATGACATACCGACGTGCAGGTCGGTCAGGATTGAAGCTTCCCGAGCTCTCGTTGGGATTATGGCACAACTTCGGTGGACAGGCTGGCGGAGGTGTGGCGCGGGACATCGTTTGTACTGCGTTTGACCATGGGATCACCCACTTTGACCTGGCCAACAACTATGGGCCTCCCCCGGGGGCCGCTGAGCGCCGGTTTGGGAAGATCTATGCCGACAATCTCAAGCCATACAGGGATGAGCTCATCATATCCAGCAAGGCAGGATACGACATGTGGGCAGGTCCCTACGGGAACTGGGGTTCCCGCAAGTATCTGATCGCCAGCTGTGACCAGAGCCTCAAGCGGATGGGGCTGGAGTATGTGGATATCTTCTACCACCACCGCCCCGATCCTGATACGCCCCTTGAGGAGACCATGGGTGCACTTGTCGACATTGTCCACCAGGGCAAGGCGTTGTATGCAGGGATCTCCAACTACAAGCCCCAGGAAGCCAAGCGTGCAATAGATATCCTTCGTTCGATGGGGTGTCCCTGCGTGCTGGACCAAGTCAGCTACTCCATGCTCAACCGCTGGGTGGAAGAAACCCACCTGCTGGATGTGCTGGATGCCGAGGGTGTCGGATGCATCTGCTTCTCCCCGTTGGCACAGGGGTTGCTGACCGACCGCTACCTCAGCGGCAGGGTGCCAGAGGGATCACGTGCATCGGAAGGGAGATTCCTCAAGCCCGATGTCCTGACCGAACAGATGATGGCGAACCTCACCTCATTGGCTGCAATTGCAAAAGAGCGGGGTCAGAGTCTTTCCCAGATGGCCATCTCTTGGTTGCTTCGGGACAAGCGGGTGACCAGCGTCCTCATCGGAGCCAGCTCCGTAGCCCAGCTGGAGCAGAACCTGCAGGCAATTGAGAAACCGATTGCCCTCACTGATGACCAGC
The DNA here is from genome assembly GCA_964465155.1 of uncultured Sphaerochaeta sp. Lineage (GTDB taxonomy): Bacteria > Spirochaetota > Spirochaetia > Sphaerochaetales > Sphaerochaetaceae > Spiro-02. The sequence continues at coordinate 3,288 of CAYXIH010000098.1, read as the reverse complement.
TGCAGGCAATCGGGAAGATTCTCACACCATAGGTAATTTCTACTTGCGGTAGGCGGTTCCGTCCATCGGCAACGATGTGCGGAACTTGCCGTCAAACCGCTGGTAGGCATGTTGGCAGGCTGGGGCAGTGGGGATCGTACAGAGTTCTCCCACCCCCTTTGCCCCATACGCCGTATGGCCTACATGCGGGCCAGTGACCAGCAAGACTGATATAGGGGGTGCATCGGTACTGCGCAGCAGACCCAGCGTCCCATATTTGACCTTGGGATACCCACCTTCTATGGGGAACTTCTCAGTCAGTGCATAGCCCAGGCCCATGATGACACCGCCTTCGATCTGTCCCTCCACCGATTGGATGTTGACAACGGTGCCGACATCACAGGCAGCCACCACATCGCTGACTTTTCCAGTCTCGTCCAAATGGACCACCTGTGCCGAGTAGCTGTAGGCGAGGTGGCTGACCGGATGCTCCTTCTTTGAAGAGATGGGGTCGGTCATCACCATGAACTCAGCCATGTACTCCTGGCCGTCAAGCTTGCCCAGGTCCCCATCCATGGCATCCAATGCAATGCGAAGGTCATGGGATGCCTTGCGCACCGCTTCTCCGGTGAATGCAGTCTGGCGGCTTGCCGTACTGGTCCCAGAGTCGGGTGTCCGCTGGGTATCGGGAAGCTCGACCATGATCTTGTCTGCGCTCAGGCCAGTGGTCTGTCCCACCATCTGCACGCACATGGTGGCGACTCCTTGTCCCATGCAAGCCGCTGAGGTGCGCACATGCACTATTCCGTCCTCAATGGAGAGGATACACCGCCCTACGTCGGGACATCCCACCCCGATGCCACTATTCTTCATGGCGCATGCGATGCCTGAGCGCGGAGATGCATAATAGGCTTCCTTGACCGCCTCCAGGCATTCGATGATCCCCGTGTCGGGAGTCGCGATCTGTCCGTTGGGCAGTGTCTGACCTGGGGCTATGGCATTGATCCGCCTGATTACCCATGGGTCGATCCCCGCCTTCTCAGCAAGGAGGTTGAGGGTACACTCCATGGCAAAGCAGCTTTGGGTGACGCCAAAGCCACGGAACGCACCTGCCGGTACGTTGTTGGTGTAGACCGCACGTCCGAGGATGTCGATGTTCTGGTAGTTGTAGGGACCGGCGGCATGGGTACATGCACGCTGGAGCACCGGGCCTCCCAACGATGCATAGGCACCCGTGTCAGCAATGAGGACTGCCTGCATGCCGGTAAGTTTCCCATCTGCATCGCAGCCCACGGTGAAGTCCATCTCCATGGGATGGCGCTTGGGGTGGACGTTGATGCTCTCCTGGCGGCTGAGGCGTACCTTCACGGGGAGCTTGGTGACCCAAGCAGCCAGCGCCGCATGGTGTTGGACGCTCATGTCCTCCTTGCCTCCGAATCCACCTCCGACGAGCTTGCTGCGGCAACGCACCAACTCCAGCGGAAGCTTGAGCATCCGTGCGATCTCATGCTGTTCGTCATAGACAGACTGGCCACCTGTATAGACGCTGACCCCACCATCTTCGGTGGGATAGGCCAATGCACATTCGGGTTCCATGAAGGCATGCTCGGTGAACGGGGTGCTGAAGTGGCAGGTGACGACATGGGCACTGCTTGCCAATGCCGATGCTGCATCCCCCCTGAGGATGTGCTCTTCTGACAGGATATTGCCTGTCTCGTGAAGCAAGGGTGCTCCATCTGCCATGGCTTGGGCTGGGCTGACAACCGGCTCCAGGACTTCGTAGGAGACCTGCACCAAGGCGGCAATCTCATCCAACGACTCCTTGCGCCGGGATACAACCAGTGCCACTGCATCGCCGATGTAGTGGGTGACGTGGCCAACGGGGATCATCACATCCCAGTCCTGGACCAGGTGCCCGATCATGTCCTGGGGGACATCCGCCGCGGTGAGGACGGTGATACAGTCGGGGTGGGCCAATGCTGCCGTTGTATCGATGGCAAGGACTTTGGCCCGGGGGTATGCACTGCGCACCGCCTTGGCATGGGCAATTCCGGTTTCATCCATGTCGTCTACGAACTGTCCGGTACCCAGGACTTTCTCCTGCACGTCGATCCGCTTGAAGCGGTGGGAGAGCAGCGGAAGTTCCTCAAGGGTGGGCACTGGAGTCTGTTCACGGAAGAACTTGGCTGCCATCATCACGGCCTGCTCAATCTTCACATACCCAGTGCAGCGGCAGATATTGCCACGCAAAGCCTTCTTGACATCTTCGGGTGTAGGGTCGGGGGTTTGGTCAAGCAACGCCTTTGCCGCCATGATCATGCCAGGTGTACAATACCCGCATTGGACGGCTCCCGCCTCAGCGAAGCAGTGGACATAGACTTCTTGCTCACGCGCCGTCAACCCCTCTATGGTGATGACGGAGGCTCCCTCCAGCTTGGAGAGGGATGGAACGCATGCCTTGGTGGCCTTTCCATTGATGATGACGGTACAGGTGCCACATGCACCCTCGCTGCACCCGTCTTTTGTACCAACCAGTTTCAGATCGTCGCGGAGAAAACGTAGGAGCTTCTTGTCCTGCCCGGTCTGAATCTGTTTTCCGTTTACGCTAAATGCATACACAGAGTGTCCTCCAAATCAGCAGTTTCCACGGTCACATGGATAGCAACCAGGAAATGTCAGGTAGCATCGGCCTTTATGCCGGTGCCTGTCGTTCCCGTGTGACTAGCCGCTTAGCTTCTGCACCTGGAGGGGCAGCGGTCTGTGATACTATCATCGGTACATTCCATTGTACTGGAGGCATTGGAATTGTCAATGGGAAAGGTTGTGGAGGACTACACCCATTTCATTCCGTCAGGCATTTGGGACTGGAGGATGATGTTGCATCCATGCTACACTGGGCATATGAACATCGTGGTGATCGACGGACAGGGCGGAAGCCTGGGCAAGAGTATCGTGGAGCAGCTCAAGGGACGTGCAGTATCCCATGAGGTGATCGCTATCGGCACAAACGGCATTGCTACGGCCAATATGGTCCGTGCAGGTGCTGACCATGGCGCTACCGGGGAGAATCCCGTGGTGGTCGCTTGCGCCAAGGCAGATGTGGTCATCGGACCCATCGGGATCATCGTGGCCGATTCCCTCATGGGTGAGGTCACGGCCACCATGGCCACGGCAGTCGGGCGCTGCAGCGCACGCAAGATCCTCATCCCCGTGAGCAAATGCTCGGTGAAAGTTGTCGGTACGCAGGAACTTCCCTATGCCCAATATGTCAATGAGGTGATGCAGATCATCTCCGAGCTCGAACGTGGT
>CAYXIH010000097.1:0-5708 GCA_964465155.1 uncultured Sphaerochaeta sp. | reverse complement strand
TGATACCCCTCCCAGCCAGGATAGCAGCCTGTGACCATGTGGTCCAGATCTATTGTTACAATATCATCGCATGTAGCCATAGTCGAAAAAGGGTCTCCCGCAATCGAGAGACCCATCGTATTACTATTTCTGATACATCAACCAAGCATCGCGCAGCTTCAGCCCGTTGTAGTACATAAACTCATGGTCATCAATCCAGTATTCTAGGTCAGATAAAGGTTGATCACTCACAGACTGTCCACTCTTCCTTGTTGGCCAGGCCCCAATGACCTTAAAACCATCGAACCCAGGCCCTGTACCATCGGCCTCACCAGCTACCCAGCGGATGAACAGCTTGGCTGCATTTGGATGGGGTGCCTCCGTTACCAAGATCAAACTATTTGGGTTTGCCATTCCAACCACTGGTGTCAGCTCGGTTGCGATGGCAATTGCCAACCCTTTTTCTCTATCACGCAACTTGGAAGAGACAACTATGCAGAGAGATGGGTCGCTTTGCCCTGGTGTCCCAATGGCCTTCACTGCTCCTCCTTGGGAGTCCACGATGACCACATCATTTGCCAGCAACCGTTTCATAAATTCATAGCCAGCATCAGGAGTCCCGCTAAGGACAAGCTTTTCTCCAAACCGCCGTTCATAGTCAGCTGCCATAGCCTCAGAATGCTGAGAGAATGCACCAAAGAGACTCAACAATTCTGGAGCACTCATAGGATCAGGCATCATTACCTTCCCCTTCCACCGTGGCAATGTCAGGTCCCACCAGCTTTCAATCGGAGCCTGAGGGTACACCTCATTGTTGTAGAATACCGTCACCAACTCCACGGTGAAGTCATAGAGCGGCGAATCCTTGAATTCATTGGTCATGTCATCCATACCCATAGGAATCCATGTTGTCACGATTTGCGATGGCAAACTTTCAAAGGTAAGGGAACCACCATTGTCATTACCCAAAATTACATCGGCATTCCTCACCCCTGCAGCATTTTCTCTCTCCAGTTTCTCCAAGATTGCAGGCATGCGCATGTCGTAGGCTTCGACTACAATCCCTGGATACGCCTCCATAAAAGTTGTGGCGGCTGTCTTGATTCGGCTAGAAACAGAATACACGACAACTTTTCCTTCCGCCTGAGCCAGCTCATACAGCTCTGGCACCGACAGCTGTTCCGTGACGACATCTGCTGGCAGAGTTGCCTTCACATCTGAAGCACCTTGTGCAAACAACATCCCTGCACATACCCACAACAAGGCAAACACATACAATGTCTTTCCTATATGTTTCATTTCCAACCTCCTTGATTGAAAAACTCACGCATAATCCATACCTAGAACAACCTGTCCTGAATCCTTGTCGAACAGATTCAGGTGACCGCTATCAATTCCCAGATACAGCAACTGGTTTGTTTCAAATGTTCGTTCTCCAATACATTTCGCCATCAAGAACGAACCATCTTCCAATTGCAGCTGCACCAATGTCTCGGACCCAGCTGGCATGTCGGAGTAGACCATCGCAACCACCTTGATATCTTCAACCACATCCGCAGGCGTCTCATACATCGTTATGTGTTCTGGTCGGAGAGCAAGAAGTCCTCGCTCTTGAGGTTCTACATAGACAACACTGTGTTCAGTCAGTGTCCTTTTCCTATCGGCGACATTCTTTAGCCGGACAGACCCAAAAGAGCACGCCAGTTCAATCGCATCCCCATTGCTTTCCACAATATTACAATCGATAAAGTTGATTTTTGGATTGCCTATGAAGTCGGCAATCTGGACGTTGGCTGGATTCCGATATACATCCATGGGCTTGTCACACTGGACAAGCACACCATCAAAGAAGAGGGCAATCTTGGTCGACATTGTCAGGGCTTCAGTCTGATCGTGAGTCACATATATCACTGTCGTACCAAGTTCCTTATGCAACCGCTTGATTTCCGAGCGCATCTCAATTCGAAGTTTTGCATCAAGATTCGAAAGTGGCTCATCCAACAGCAGGATCTTCGTCTCGGATACGATTGCCCTTGCTATGGCAACGCGTTGTTGTTGTCCCCCTGAAAGTTCATTGGGGTACCGATCAGAATATTCATCAATATGCATCCGCTTCAGTGCATGATGCACCTTTTGAAATATCTCTTTCTTAGGAAGTTTCTTGAGCTGCAAACCAAAAGCAACATTGTCAAAGACTGTCATATGGGGCCACAGAGCATAGCTTTGGAAAACCAAGTCCAACCCCCGCTTAGCCGGAGGAAAAAACAACTTGTCCTCACCATTTGCCACTTCCGAACCATCAATGGATATGATGCCCTGTTGCGGGTTCTCCAATCCTGAGATCAGCCGGAGCGTTGTAGTCTTGCCACATCCTGATGGTCCCAACAAGGTCATGAAGTCCCCGTCCGCGATCTCAAGATTTACATCTTTGAGGATATGTGCATTCCCATAGTATTTGTGTATTCCCTTCAAGCTAATCGTGCTCATAACTGCAACTACTCCTTTTGACTCATCCGCCGATACCTTGGCTCAAATCAGCATTTGATAGTTTCTCAGACAACAAATACACCAAGATTGTTATCACCATGATGATGGTTATTACTGCACCAGAAAATTGATCAAACCCTAGTTCCTGATACGTATATGTCAAGGACGAGAGGGTACTTGTCCGTGGTGTCACCAGCAACACAATCAAGTCCAGTTCCTTCATGGCACTAATGAAGATCAACAAGAACCCGCTCATGAATCCTCCCTTGGCAAGAGGGATCAGGACTTTCCTGAATCTTGTAATAAATCCAGCACCCTTAATCTGGGCAGCTTCTTCCAATTCTGTACTAATCTGCATCATCGTACTCGTTCCAGCCCGTGTAGAAAAAGGAAGGTATTTTACGGAACAAATCAAAATCAACAAACCCATAGTTCCGTAAAGTGACGGAATACACCAATGGGGGCGCGAGAACATCGATAGATAGATTGCTCCAAACGCTATTGAAGGTATGAGGTATGGCAAAAAAGAGACTTGTTCAATGAGTTTTCCACTGAGTTTGTTCCTTCCTCGAGAAATAATGTATCCAAACAGTATCCCCACCAACGTTGCAATCAAGGATGATGATATTACAAGGATTATTGTGTTCTTCAACCCAGAAATAATCTGGGGATTCCGCAATACCCCGGCTTCGCCTTCAGCAATAGCCGGATTTGAGCGCCCCACCCAATAATGAGTCGTCAAGTTTTCAAATGTATAGACGCCATCAACCCTCATAAATGTATTGAGGACCAAGATGCCTGTGGGAAGAAGCACTGCGAAGATGATAAAGATACTCAATACAATCATCACGGGAATCTTCCACTTCCCCAGTGAAACAAGATTTTTTCGAGTTGCTTTTCCACTGATGGTGGCAAAACTCTTGCGTTTGCCAATCATCTGCTGGTTCATGAATATGGTCACCATTGCCAGGAGGATTAGGACAATCGACAGGATATACCCTTCAACAGTTTGGCGTGAACGGATAGATGAATATAGCATCGTGGAAAGGGTATAAAACCGCATTCTCAACCCAAGGAAAGCTGGGACGCCAAAGGTACCGATAGCCTTTGAGAATGTCAGGATAAAGGATGACAAAATAGCAGGTAGCACAAGTGGGATTGTAATCTTTCGAAGAATTGTTATCCGTTTAGCTCCCTTGATCTCTGCCATTTCCTCCAAATCCCCTCCTACGGAAGTCAAGGCTGAGGAGACGAGCAGGAAGGTATATGCATAGTAATGGAGGGAAAGAGTAATGATGATGGGGATCATGCCATAGGCCAACCAGTTTGGTGGCTCAATATGGAACAGAGCCTGCAGGAACCCAAGGCTGCCCCCAGACCTACTGTTTTTGAAGATTGTCAGCCATGCCATCGAGAGATACCAGGATGGGAGGATGTAGGGGACCATCATCAAGAAGGAGAAGGTTTTTTTCATGGGGATATCGGTTCGAGTAAATAACCAGGCAAACAAGCACCCCAGGAAAATGGAGAGAATGGAGACGCAAATTCCAATGATCAGGGAATTCCGAAGAGGAACATAGAGCATCGACTCACTGATATTGCTTGCAAACATCCGAATCCAATGGAAGAAGGTAAAATGTCCTGGATTGGCTTCACGGGTCAAGCGCATATCAGACTGTGTCCAGACAAATGTGGAACTGACAATCTCCCACAATGGGACAATAATCAATAGGAACAGTGCGATCACTGAGATGAACGTCACTATATTATACGGGTTGCAAATGGTATTTTTTGTGATATTTCCAAATCTCTTGATTTTGTTGTTGGGCATGATGCGTTTCCTCTCCTCAAACGTTTTCACCAAAGCTTTGGCACAGGGCCACAGCTGGCTCGGACAACCAATGAAGGATGGGCATAAAAATGCTCGGGGATATCAGGCCTCCCGCTTTCTACACAATTCAGCAACAATTGCATGGAGCGTTCTCCCATTTCCTTCTTTGGCTGGGCAATAGTTGTCAGATTGATCATCGGCAACGAGGACATCGCAATATCGTCATAGCCTACGACCGACATATCCTGAGGAACCCGAACCCCAGCTTCATTGAGAGCCTGCAAGGCACCAATGGCAACCGTATCCTTCACTGCAAACAAGGCGGTTGGACGATGTGGGTCCTGAAGTATTTTTTTTGTCAGCTGATACCCGCACTCCATAGCTGACAAATTTTCATTCCTGCTCAAAAGCACGTGTGGTTGCAAACCATGCTCTCTCATCGTTTGTTCATATCCGGATACACGTTTGCTACAGGAAACAGATGTTTGCGTATCGTTGAGCATCATGATATTGGTATGTCCAAGGTCAACGAGATATTCCACAGCAAAACGTGCACCACTTGCATTGTCGCTAGATACGAATGTTTCTTGTTCATCCTCTACCTTACCCCCCACGTACACCACGGGAAGTCGGTCGGCGACCATATCTTTGATATGTCCGATTTTGGATGTACAAGGTGCTATGATCAGTCCTTTTGCCTGACTTTCCAAAATGGACCGGACGTACTCACGCTCAAGTGCAAGATCCCGATTACAATCACACAGGAATAAATTGATATCATTGGCGCGGGAGGCAACTTGGATACTTTTAAATATTTCCCCATAGATAGAGGTTTCAATATCTGGAATGATTACCCCTACGACATTCGAAACCTGTTTCACCAGATTCCGTGCCATCATGTTTGGGATATACCCCATTTCTGAAGCTACAGCTACAACCCGATTTCTCGTTTCTTCGGAGATATCAGAGTATCCGTTCAAGGCTTTTGATACGGTTGATACGGAAATCCCCATCGCATGGGATATCGTTTTAATCGTTGCCTGCATTATTTACTCTCCTTCAGACGTTCAAACAAATCCGGCAGTTCCGACAACCTGGAGACTGCATGGCCAACATACTGGGCATCTGAACCCCACGGGGCATTGCCGATCAAGACATTGGTTGCGTACCCTGCAAGGGCTGGTCCACGGCAGTCCCTGCTGGGTTGGTCTCCCACGTAGGCACAGGCAGCTGGCTCAATGTCCAATATCCTGGCAGCCTGGTGGAATATCCGAACATCCGGTTTGCGGATTCCCTCGATGGAGGAGAGGAGGAAACAATCAAAAAAGGATTCGATCCCATAGGAGCGCATCAGCGTCCCAGGCATATTGGCACTTGTTGTGTTGCTGATGACACCCAGCTTGTAGCCCAT
>CAYXIH010000096.1:0-5920 GCA_964465155.1 uncultured Sphaerochaeta sp. | reverse complement strand
GGGTATGTATTCTACAGGTTCAACTTGATCTCGTACTCTGCTTAAGCCCATAGCTGTTTTGCCTCCTCTGTGATAATGGAAGAGAAAAAGACTTTCTCTATGACATCGTGCAAAGCAGCAAATATTGTTTTGCCCCTTGCGGATATCTTTTTCTTGGGGTAGTACTGGAACAAGATGTAATGGTCTAGATCTATAAACGTAACCAAAGATCCAGAAGCAACACGGTCTATCGTACCGCGAGGATCACGCAAAATGTCATCTGGATATTTTCTTCCTTCATTGTTTTGGTAAATCCTCAACAACAAGTTGCTGTTCATGTTCAGGTCAGGCAATCTTGCACTCCTTTGGAGAGCCCAGGTGAACAACCCAGGATCTGTCCACTGTACATCATCAGGAAAAGATTTGCCTTGGAATTCTGGCTGTATTGCATGATGCCAGGATAATTCAGGCGATTCTTCAATGGAGTTAATATATCGAAGACCCAACCTCTTGATTAACGAGATATCAACAAGACCATCAACTGTGTTGATAATCTGCAAGAAAGCATCAAGCAAATCATCAAAAGAGTAGTTTGTCAGATCAAAGACCTGAAACGTAAGCCTCTCCGAATCAATAACCACTGTTCGCTGATAATCAGCTGAAGAAAATACCCATTGGTGGACAATGGTTTTCTCCACCTCTCCATTCTTGCCAATCTCTATCATATCTCCACGCAACTTTGTGGTCTGAGGATAGCCTGACCGTCTGCAATAATCTTGTATTGCAGGAATGTACGTATCAATATCCAATATTGGTGCATATTGGATTTGCAGGAGAACTACTGATAGCGGGCCGTTCGGAAGTTCTTGTTTCATTGTGATCATATGGATGCTCCCTGCTTATACTTTACGCAAGACTTTACATATACTCAATAAAAATGTGTGGTTTTAGAACATCTTTGTATTTTTTTGCCGTTGTCCCTTTGCTTCTTTTGGTGTGAATCACTATTGTTCGGGTGTACACATGGGAGATACAGTATGAATTCTTTTGGTGCGCCCTTGCTGGTGACGGGTCTCGCTGGTCTTGCGACTGTCATTGGTGCGTTGCTTGTCTTTACAAAGCTCTCCAAGCGGAGCAATTTCGTCGAATATTCTCTTGCATTCGCAACTGGAGTCATGCTCACAATTGCCTTGGGTGAGCTGTTGCCCGAGTCAATCAACGATATGATTGATAGCTGGGGGCAGGTCTCCGGTACCCTGATGGCAATTGCGATGTTTGGTGCAGGAGCACTCATTTCCTGGATCTTGGACATCGCCTTTCCCCATGAACATGAGCATGCCTGCGTCGAGTGCAACGAAGGTTCGCTGCATGAGGAACCAGGACACTTCATTGATACTGCATTTGAGCAGCGTCATGAGATAGAGCGGGCAGGAATGGGAATGGTCTTTGCCCTGATGCTCCACAATGTCATCGAGGGAATGGCCACTGGAATGACCACCGTGGGAAATGTCCGTCTGGGCATTGGCATGGGATTGGCCATTGCACTGCACAATATTCCCATCGGTGCCACTCTTGCATTGCCAGTTGCGTATGGTGGTTCCAAGCGGAAGGCAGTCCTATGGGCATTGCTGGTTGGATTGACCCAGCCTTTGGGTGCATTGCTGGGATTGCTGCTGTTCGGAACAGAAGCATCGCCGTTTGTCATGGCTCTTCTCAACAGCTTTGTTGCAGGTATCCTTGTGTTCATCACATTCGACGAGTTGTGGCCGGCAGCAAGGAGCGGCGGTGGCCGTTCCCGCTCGATATTCATGTTGCTCGTTGGTATTGCCTTCATGGGACTGACAGAAAACCTATTGATGTAAGGTCTTCCACCGATTGCACCAATGTTTTGTTGCGTTTTGTATACTTTCTCGGGTATAGTGTCGTTATTGACAAAAATATTCAATTTGTCAGTAGGCAAGGCAACATAAGAGAGAGGAAACACAATGGAACGGACACTGGTACGAATGCTCCATGAGGCAGCGGAGCGTTATGGCAATCGTGCATATACAACATCTAAGACTAGCGAGGGGTGGACACCTTGTTCCTTTGCTCAGGCAGACCATGTTTCCGATGCAGTAGCAGCTGCGCTGCTGGGACGTGGGTTCAAGCCACAACAGACTTTCGCAATCTTGTCGGAAGGACACCCCCAGTGGGTTGCCTTCGAGCTTGGGGTGATCAAGGCACGGTGTGTCAGTGTTCCCCTGTCCATCAAACTGACACCAGACGAGATTGCATTCAGGGTAAACCATAGTGAAGCCGTGGGGTTCGCCATCAGTGGCAACACCTTGGGCAATGTCAGCAAAGCGGTCCCCATGTTCGAGAGGATGCCGCTGTTCATCTATCTGTATGACATGGACGATAAGATCAAGGCAGAGGCAGCCCAGCACGGCTGGACTGCTGGAGTTGAATACGTTACGTGGGATATGCTCATGGCTGAGGGTGAGACTATATTGGCGTCCGATCCCCAGTTCGTGGCAAATGAAGAGGCTTCGATCGATGAGGATGACGTGGTCAACATCTGCTACACCAGCGGAACCACCGGCAACCCCAAGGGGATCATGCTGACCCACCTCAACTATTGGGCAAACAGCCATGATGCCGTGCAGCTCTTTGAGTTGCCCGACGGCGTATATGAAACGTTGATTGTCCTTCCGGTGGACCATTCGTTTGCCCATACGGTAGGTATCTACACGGCATTGCTGAAGGGCATCACCCTCCACTTTGTCGATGCCCGTGGCTCAAATGCATCGATCATCCGCAACTTCCCCAAGAACTTGGTCGAGGTGAATCCCACCTTCCTGATGACCGTCCCGTCGATCAGCGGAAACTTCATGAAGAAGATCACCCAGGGTGTCCATGCAAAGGGACCCTTCATCGAGGGAATCTTCAACCGTGGGCTTGCCGCCGGCATCAAGCGCAATGGGGATGGCTTCAACAAGGGTGGGCGCGTCCGACGTGCCAGGACCTGGTTGCCGTATACTCTGGCAAACGTATTGGTGTTCCCAAAGCTACGCAGGGTATTTGGTTCAAAGATTCAATATTGCGTAGGGGGCGGTGCTCTCCTGGAGGCCAAGCAGCAGCACTTCTTTGCGGCCATCGGTGTCCCCGTCTACCAAGGCTATGGACTGACCGAGGCTGCTCCGATCATCAGCAGCAACTCTCCCAAGCGCTACAAGTTTGGTTCTTCTGGAATGGTTGCACCGTCTGTTACCTGCAAGATCATGAAGGATGACCAGCATGAGGCAGCAGTCAACGAGCGTGGTGAGATCGTCATCAAGGGCGACAACGTGATGAAGGGCTATTTCAAGAATGAGCAGGCATCCGCTGAAGTCCTGCGTGATGGTTGGTTGTGGACTGGTGACCTTGGCTATTACGATGAGGATGGATTCCTCGTGGTGACCGGTCGTGCAAAGGCATTGCTGATTGGCAAGGACGGTGAAAAGTATTCTCCCGAGGAGATCGAGGAGGTGATGATCAACAACTGTGATGTGATCAACCAGTTGGTCGTGTACAACGACCACCAGGCCATCACCACCGCATTGGTCACGCTGCAGGAGGATGTTGTGAAGCAGATGGTCAAGGTCCATGGGATCAAGGATCCCCAGAAGCTTCTTGACATGCTGTATGTATCGCTCAATCAGTATGTGCCCCTGGCACAGGGTATTCCTACGGTGTGGCATCCTGCCCGCTTTGCAATTATCCCCAAGGCGTTCTCCGAGGCAGACGGTCTGGTGAACTCCACGATGAAGCTGGTGCGCTACAAGACGATTGAGTTCTACAAGGACCGCATAGATGCAATGTACAAGAACAGCGAGCAGCATGATGCAATGAACCTTGATGCATTGAAAACACTGTTTTTCTGACATAGTTTCTTGTTGCGTAAATAATAATTAATCTCATAAACAACCTGTCACTGTTGCAAAATGGTGTCAGGTTGTTGTTTTTTTGTGTTTGAAAATTTACCAGATACTAGCTTTGCTTGAATTCCTGAAGTATGATTGTCAGTGATGGAGTGGTGTCATCAAAAGGGCATTTCTCCAACGTGGAGGATTTCATATGAGGAAGACGACGGTGTTGCTTCTTACCGTGGTGTTGGTGATCTGTACATTGACATCATGTGACGCTGATATGCGTACCAAATTGGCCCAGATGATGGGCAAGACCAACACGAATGCCTGGGTGGCCTCTGGCATAGTGAAACCCGATACAACGACAGCCAATACGGTGACTGCGATTGTCACGAATCCAACAGCTACTCCTGCAGCTGACGTTGTGACAAGCAACGATGCAATCAAAGATTTGGGTGTAGTTACTACTGGTACAGTGCTTGACAGTAGTACGGTGGCATCTTCGATAGCCACTATCAATCACCTGACCGGTACCGATGCTTCAAACTCTGAGATTCAGCAGGCAAAGCAGGTTCTTTCACAGAATTTGAATGAGTCCAATAAGCAAGTGGTGAACGATACCAACACTTTGACCAAGGCGATTATCGGCAAACTTGCCGAAAAGGCCAACGATGCAGGCAATACTGAACTCAAAACATTGCTTTCGAATCTGAATACTCAGATACCTTCCGATGCAACGCAGGGAATCGATGCACTCAATGCGGCAGCAACGTTTGACCTTGTCACCAAGATTGCCCCGATAGTAAACAAGTTGGCAACTTCGGATCCTGTTGATGCTGCCAGCCTCAACAACCTTGTGGATACTGCAAACACGTTGTTGCGCTTCAACCAACTGGCTTCTGGTGCAAGCAATGTTGACCCACTGCAGGGAATTGACCTGAAATCCCTGTTGAACTTGGCTCAGGGCAAGAAGGGTGTATCATCCCGTGCAGCCAATTCCACCGGCATCGTCACCATCGACAGTGACATGGTAGCAACATTGGTTGGCCATGGTGGGAAAATTCTCGCCTCCTATTTCAATGCAGGCGCCGATGGATCCATTTCCGAAGCAAATTACAAAAAGACCATCTTCTACTTGCGGCAATACCGAGCCACCGTGGACACCACGATTGCAACGCTGATGGCAGCAAAGAAAAATAATCAGGTTGTTGCTACCCATACGCTGCAGTGCACCACTACCACCGGTATGGTCGACTACTTCCTTGCGGTAATCTTCACAGAACTTGATACATTTGAGAATTCAGGTGAGTTCAAGGCTGTCTTTAATGACGGCACTACTACTTCACGGGCTATCATAGAGTCCCTGTTGCAGAGCAATCCAAAGCTGCTCAATGGTACCCTGGCCAAGGGTGATGTGATCACCATCGAGAAGAAATATATGGATATGTTGACAGGGTATTCAAGTGGCAAACAAGCTGCCTTGGACAAGCTCGGTGATTACTTGGGAAATACAGACCTTGTCGAACGATTAAAAACTATGATGAGCACCATCACAGGGATGGCTGGTTTCTCGAACTTGGATATTGTCGAGAGTATGCTGAAGTATCTTGAGGACATGATTACCAACATGGGCGGGGAGGAATAAGTATGAACACTTTGAAGAAACTGAGTGCTGGACTCCTTGTATTGTTGGTGGTTGTCTCATCTGTATGGGCAACTACGCCCGTTGGACCTGGAATGGATGCGAATGCACCATATTACTCAGTAGTAGGCGAAGCCTTTGAGCCTACAAGTTCCCGTGTCTTGGGCATGGGTGGTGCTGGAATCGCGGTAGCAAGCCGGGCCGACAGCATGTACCTCAACCCTGCGTCTCTTGGTGCACGCGAATTCATGATTTCGGTTCCATCGGTTGCGGTGACCATTTTCAATCCACAGCAGGTTTTGGCACAAGGAATGGTGGATGACCTGCTTGCCATTGCATCAGATTCAAATGCCGCCCTTACTGCTTTGCAGAAGTATCTGGGCATCATCTCCACAAAGGGGTACAACGA
>CAYXIH010000095.1:3357-6279 GCA_964465155.1 uncultured Sphaerochaeta sp. | reverse complement strand
GATAAAATAATTTAGGAGGTCCTCATGGCCACTGTAGAATTGAAAAACATCTGCAAAATCTATGATGGAGGCGTCAAGGCCGTTGATAATGTCAACATTGACATTCAGGACAGGGAATTCGTAGTTCTCGTCGGTCCTTCCGGTTGCGGCAAATCCACCACACTGCGCATGGTCGCTGGTCTGGAAGATATTTCCAGCGGCGAACTGCTGATTGACGGCAAGCTCGTCAACGACGTTCCCCCCAAGGATCGCGACATCGCGATGGTATTCCAGAACTATGCCCTGTATCCCCACATGACTGTCTATGACAACATGGCATTCGGACTGAAGATCCGCAAGTTCCCCAAGGAAGAGATCGACCAGCGTGTCCGCGAGGCTGCAAAGATCCTCGACATCGAAGAACTGCTTGAGAGAAAGCCCAAGGCTCTTTCCGGTGGACAGAGACAGCGTGTCGCAGTCGGCCGTGCAATCGTCAGAAAGCCCAAGGTATTCTTGTTCGACGAACCTCTGTCGAACCTCGACGCAAAGCTCCGCGTTCAGATGAGAGCTGAGATCTCCGGGCTGCACAACCGCCTGAAGGCAACTATGATCTACGTTACCCACGACCAGGTCGAAGCCCTGACCATGGCTGACAAGATCGTCGTCATGAAGCTCGGTATCATCCAGCAGATTGGCGGACCACTTGAGCTGTACAACAACCCCGACAACAAGTTTGTCGCAGGCTTCATCGGTTCCCCACCCATGAACTTCCTCGAAGTTGCCATCGAAGCACAGGGCGACAACCTCTATGCTAACGAAGGTACCTTCCGCCTGAAGCTCAACGATGCACAGAAGAAGATGCTCAAGCCGTACGTCGGCAAGTCCGTCACCTTCGGCATCCGCCCTGAGGACGTCCGCTTCAGCCACACCCCGGTCGACGGTGAGACCATCGACGGCGTCGTGAGCGTTGTAGAGCCCCTCGGTTCGGAAACCCACGTGTACGTTGCAACTTCCAAGAACCAGGTCATCGGCAAGATCGAACCGGGCGTGACCATCGACGTGGACCAGAAGATTTCCCTGATCCCCGACATGAGCAAGGCCAAGTTCTTCGACCTCGAGACCGAACTGGCTATCCGCTAAGTTTCAAGTTTACATTCCAACCGGCTCAGCAATGGGCCGGTTTTTTATGCCCTGCCAGTCGATTGCACCTGCATACAAAAAAAAGCAACCATGCAGGAGCTTGATGCTCGTCCATGGTTGTCTTCCTGATTGTCCCGCCACACCTAGTGGTTCATTGCACTGATGTGCGGACCTCATGCGAGGGTGTTATCCAACAAGTGCCCGATACAGGCTCTTGACCATTGCATCCTGCTGAGCGCTCTTGACGCCAAAGATACAAGTAGTGCTGGAACCACCATAGTTGAGGAACTCGACGTTGATGCCGTCATGCTCCAGGGCATTGTTTGCTTTGCCCAGCAAGTCAGGCACCTGCATCAGCCCCTCACCTACGATGCCTATGATCGAGAATCCGACCTCATACTCGGCATCGTCCAGCTCGAACTCGCTCATCAGGCGTGTCTTCAAAGCGTCCAGGACACTGTCCGAAGCCTGGGAGGACTCAAAGTACCACACCACGGAGTCAATGCCAAACAAGGAGAACGAAGGGCGTATGCCAAACACATGCAGCATGGTCAGCAATGCCTGGCGGATCCCCACGCGCTTGAACAACAGCATCTTGTGGACCGAGAGCTTCGTATATCCCTTCTTCCCGGAAATGCCTACCAGAGGATGCTCCGACGCATCGCGCTGGGGGACGATCATGGTGCCGGGGGCCTCGGGGTCATTGGTATTCTTGACGTTGATGGGAATTCCAACGCTCATCACGGGGATGATTGCCTCTTCATGGAATACACCAGCCCCGACTTCGGCAAGCTCGCGTACCTCACGGTAGGTCATAGTATTGACAACTTTTGCATCGGCGATCATGCGCGGGTCTGCCATATAGACGCCCGAGACATCGGTCCAGTTCTCATAGCGCACCGCATTGACTGCACGGGCCATGATCGAACCGGTGATATCCGAGCCGCCACGGGAGAATGTCTTGACCACACCGTCAGCGGTAGCACCATAGAAACCGGGGACGACATAGCAGCCCTTGTGGGTATCCACGGCATTCTCCAAGCGGGTCCACGTCTGAGGATTGACCGTACCATCGTGGTTGATGATGATCATGGAGGCGGTATCGATGAACGTCCACCCCAGGTACTCGGAGACGAGGCGTGCGCTGAGGTATTCACCCCGGCTGGCGGCATAGTCCGCGCCATGGCCTGCATCGATATATTGGCGTACATCATCCAACGTCTGCTGGAATGTCTCGGTATCCTTCATGCCCAGCTCATCCATGATGGAGAGATAGCGCTGGGCAACCTTGTCGAACAATGGCCTGCATGACTGACCATCCTGCACCATCTTGTTACAGGCATAGAGCATGTCGGTGACCTTCTCGTCATCCTTGAACCGTTTGCCGGGAGCGGAGACCACCACGACTCTTCTACCCGGGTTGCTCTCCAAAATAGAGCGGACCTTCTGCAGATGCACTGCATCGGCTACCGAGCTGCCTCCGAACTTGCAGACAATGATATCAGCCGTCGACTTCGTCATTGTATCTTTCTTATGTGTCATGGACTATCTCCTCTCGCTCATACGGAATACATTGAAGCTCCGCATGCTTATTCTGAGGGGAGATTATTACATTTTTAACCCTTAGGCAATCCGTTTCCCACTGCATGCCCGTGACAGCAAAGCGTTGCTGTTGTACACTCTTGTTGTGGTGTGTAGCCACAGGAGGATGAATAGTATGCAGGATACCCGCAAGGCCATCATATCATGGTCGCTCTACGACTGGGCCAACAGTGCTTTCGCAACGACCGTCATGGCTGGATT
>CAYXIH010000095.1:0-3257 GCA_964465155.1 uncultured Sphaerochaeta sp. | reverse complement strand
TCCTCGTTGGGATTCAGCCTTGGGTATATCGGGGGTGGACTGCTGTTCCTCATCAACGTATTGATGTACCTGAAGCCCCAGATGTTTGGGCTTGCCAACGAAGTAGCAGCCGTCAAGGCATCGTTTTTGTGCGTCGCCATCTGGTGGATCGTATTCTCGCTGCCCGTCTTCCTCTTCGTCAAGGAACCAGCTGGTACCCAGCACTTCACCTTGGGCAATGCGATCAAGAGCGGGTTCTCACAGCTGGGAGAAACGTTCCGCTCGATCAAGCTGCTGAAGGTCACGGGGCTGTTCCTCATTGCATATTGGTGCTACATCGACGGTGTCGACACGATCATCCGCATGGCAGTCGACTATGGCACGGCATTGGGATTCCCCTCCTCCAGCCTCATCATCGCGCTGCTGATCACGCAGTTCGTGGCATTCCCCGCAGCCCTTGGCTACAACTGGTTCGGCCACAAGATCGGGATCAAGAGGGCACTGCTGGTTGCCATCGGGGGATATAGCCTCATCGCAATCTTCGGCTGCTTCATGACCAAGCCCATCCACTTCTACATCCTGGCAGTTGCGATCGGACTGTTCCAGGGAGGCATCCAGGCCCTCAGCCGCAGCTTCTATACCCGCCTGATCCCCAAGCAGCAGTCGGCCCAGTTCTTCGGGTTCTTCAACATGCTGGGCAAGTTCGCCGCCATCATCGGGCCACTGCTCGTCGGTATCGTGACGGTGATGACCGGAAGCAACCGCATCGGCATCGTCAGCCTGGTCATCCTCTTCGTCGCAGGAGGCATCATCCTGACCAAAGTTGATGAGAAACAAGCAGCACAATCACTGGCCACATATAACCAACAGGCAGGAAACATAACAACTACAGACAAATAATTCATTGAAAGACAATTAATAATATTTCATCATCGTATGATTTACATTATTTCGTCTCTGTGGTACATACTTGGTGCGGGTCAGGGAGAAGTCGGTACGTAGTACCATGACCATCCGGCAGGATCTTGCCGACAACCCTCAAAACGGTTGCCTCTTTCCGTTATATTTCAAGGACAACAACCTCATGGAACAACGTGTTCAAAACAAGATGGGCGTCAAGCCCGTCGGCCGTCTGCTGGTCAGCATGTCTTTGCCGATCATGTTCTCAATGCTCATCCAAGCACTCTACAACATCGTCGACAGCATGTTCGTCGCACAAGTCAGCGAAAACGCCCTCACGGCAGTCTCACTCGCCTTCCCCATGCAGAACCTGCTCATTGCAGTGGCCGTGGGTACCGGTGTCGGTATCAACTCCCTCATCTCCCGGAGACTGGGGGAACGAAGGTATGAAGAGGCAAACATTGCGGCATCCAACGGCATGACCCTCTCGATCATCAGCTGGGCGGCGTTCGCCATCATCGGCGCAACCCTGATGGGTCCGTTCTTCCGCATGTTCACAGATGATGCAACCCTCGTGCAGATGTGTGTCTCCTATACCAGGATCTGCCTGGTCTTCTCCTTTGGAGTGTTCGTGTCGATCACATGCGAACGCATCCTCCAATCAACCGGGGACACCATCCACCCGATGATCATCCAGATCATCGGATGCGTGGTGAACATCATCCTCGACCCCATCATGATCTTCGGGCTCCTAGGGTTCCCAGCGATGGGGGTCACTGGTGCGGCCATTGCAACCGTCATCGGGCAGATTATCGCCATGGGCGTCGCAGTCTTCTTCGTGCTACGCAACCGTGACGTCCATGTCAGGCTCAAGGAATGGAAACTGGAGAAGCAGACGGTCAAGGACATCTACGCAGTCGGGCTCCCTGCGATCATCATGCAGTCCATCGGGACGCTGATGACCGTCGGGATCAACAAGATCCTCATATCGTTCACTACCACGGCAACAGCCGTCTTCGGTGTATATTTCAAGCTGCAGTCGTTTGTGTTCATGCCGATCTTCGGCCTGAACAGCGGCATGATCCCGATCCTCGGCTTCAACTACGGGGCAAAGCAACCCAAGCGCATGACCAAGACCGTCAAGGTCGGCGTCTTCATCTCCCTTGGGATCATGGCCACGGGAACCCTGCTGTTCCAGTTGTTCCCCAGCCAGCTGCTCTCGCTGTTCAACCCCTCGCCGGATATGACGCGCATCGGTGTCGTCGCACTGCGGGCAATCTCGCTGTGCTTCATCAGTGCAGGCATCTCCATATCGTTGGGAGCTGTCTTCCAGGCAACGGGTGACGGCTACCTGTCGATGATCATCTCAATTGCACGCCAGCTGGTGTTCGTCCTCCCAGTGGCGTGGCTGATGGGAAAGGCCATCGGCCTGGATGGTGTCTGGTTCGCCTTCCCCATCGCAGAGGTTGCATCGCTGATCCTCACCGTCATCTTCTACAAGTGGGAGTACAAGAAGCGGATAGCTCCCCTCTACCTTCCCGACTCAATCCCCAACTAACCCATGGACACCCCGCCGCAACACGGCGGGGTTCTTATTCTGATGCAAGCAACGTCACATGCCTTCCACTGCATTCAATGATCCCCTCTGACTTGAGCGTCCCCATGACCGTGGACAGGGCGCTCCTGTCTACCGTCAGGTAATCGGCAAGCTGCTGGCGGTCAAACGGCAAGTCAAAGCTCCCGCTGTCGGCATTGCGTGCACATGCGGAGAGGAAGGCCAATAGTTTTTCCCGGGTCGTCCTATGGGAAATGACCAGAGACCTCCTCGTGTGGGCAATATTCTTCTCTGCCAGGATTCCCACCAGGTTGCGCATCAGCAGCGCATGGTGGACACAGGCCTGCCGGCAGCTTCCCAAAATGGCATCGACGGGTATCCACAAGACAGAACTCTCAACCATCGCCACGACATCGACCAGCACTACCGAACGGGGGACACAGGCGTAGCTTTCGGCAAACAGCTCACCGGCTCCCAGCTGCATCAGGATGGTCCGGTTGCCCCACCAGTCCCCATGGGAAACCACGACCTTTCCCGACACGACGACTCCTATCTCATGGATTTCATCACCACTTGCCACAAGGACAGCTCCTTGTGCATAGGAACGGAAGTGAGGCCTGAGGCACGCAAGCAACTGCGAAAGCGACACATCGTCGATTCCCGCGGAAAGCGGTGTATGGCGCAGGCAGGACAATACCAATGCATGGTCCATAAAGATTTCTCCATTTTGTTGTAAATACAACATACTTCTCGTTGATGATTGGATACTATCATCAATAGAACAAGGAAGGAACATATGAAGCGAAGAATCATAGAGATAGAC
>CAYXIH010000094.1:0-6564 GCA_964465155.1 uncultured Sphaerochaeta sp. | reverse complement strand
CTGTTTCTCTGGACGGATGACACCTTGGCGGTATATACAATGAGAAACCGCTTCTTGGAGGATAGTACGATGCAAGGCACCATTTCCCTTTTCTCTCTCTTCAGCATGGGTGGGCCCGTCATGTGGCCCCTGTTGGTCCTGCTCGTCTTCGCTACTGCAATCATCATTGAACGGATCGTCTATTTCATCCGCTATGACATGCACCCACAGCGTGGTGCACAACGTGCAGTGGAGATAGCAAGGACCCAAGGCAAGGAAGCTGCCCAACATTTCTGCACCCAGATCCGGAGCCCGTGGGGCACCACGCTGAACAGCGCACTGTCCGGGGAGATGGGACTTGCGGTGGTACAGGCAAAGGAGAGCGTGGAACAGATGGATCGCCCGATCTCCTACCTCGACCTCATTGCGAACATTTCTCCCATCGTTGGGTTCCTGGGCACCGTCACTGGTATGATCGCAGCGTTCAAGTCCATAGCATCGGCAAACACCGTACAGCTGCAGCTGGTAGCCTCGGGGTTGTACGAGGCACTGTTCACGACAGCCTTTGGTCTGATCATTGCAATCGTAGCCGCGATAGCCGCCCATATCCTGCGACAGGTGATCGACTCCTACGACGTCAACCTCAGCACCGCAATGGCAACCGTGGGTGAGGAGACCACCCACCCCTGATGCGGCGCAACCGGGATTCGGGAGGGAGCCCCTACATGAGCGACCTCGCATTCCTGCTCATCATCTTCTTCATCCTCATGGCGGGGACCGTCACCACCGCACGGCTACGGGTCCCCACCCCAAGCATTTCTACATCATCCGAAGCCCCAGTGAAGCCCATGCTCACCGTGCAGATTTCTGCCGACGGGACGGCACGCATCCCTACGGGAAGCACCCTCACCCCGACTTCAGCTTTGGAAATTCTCCAAGCAGAGCGCCATGCGGCGATGCGCATCATCGCAGACACACACGCCCCTTGGGCGTCAGTCATCCCGTACATCGGCATCTGCCAGGAGACAGACACCCCCATCCTCATGGAGGCATTGCCATGAAGCGCTCCAAGCCTATGCCCATGATGATGGCCGACGCCGCGTTCCTCCTATTGATGTTCTTTATCGTCATGGCCATGGGATCCGAATCTTCCGCGCTGCCCTTCTCCCAGTCGGCCATGGTTGCCCAAGAAGATGCGGTAGTGTTCAGAGTCGAACCAAACGGAGCCATTTTCTTAGGCGCGGAGCAAGTTGTCCCCAGCACATGCACACGCTACGCCATGGAACATCCACAGGACACCTACACCATCATTGCAGATGGCCAAACGGACTACGGGCATGTGCTGGTTGTATATGAGGCATTGCGTGACGGAGGAGTCCAGGATCTCAGCTTTGTCGTACAGACAGAGGCAACGCCATGAACAAACATCTCTGGCGTACACTCCTCATCATTGTGTGTGCTGTTGCCTACGGGGCATTGCTGGCTTGGGCAATCGTCCCATGGGAGAGACCCGTAGGCACGACCCTCTATTCCGTGCGTCTCTACCAAGAACCACAGGGTGTGGAACAGGTGCAGGCTACTGTCGAAGAACCTATCCCTGGTGTTGTAGAGCCAGCGCCAACAGTCCCCGTCCAGGAACCCAAAGAGCTGCCCCCACTGCCACAGGCTCCCAAGAGTCCACCCAACACATTGCCAGATGCCAATCAACTATTGCTGCTCATGCCGACCCATCCAGTTGCCCCAGCAAGGGATGATGCACCTGAACCGGTCGTTGAGATTGCTCTTCCCCCACAAGTGGAGGAGCCTGTTGCTCCAAACACACCCGTGCAGCGGGATACACCAAAAGTTTCCATTACATGGGGGATTCCCGTCCCGGACATCCCAACATTCACCCACGGGACAGCTCAGCCGTTCTAGCTTTCGTTTCCAACCAGCTTGGATGTGAGGGTGCGCAGGGCATGGAAGGTGCTGTCCGCCTCAATGAAGGCATATGAGCGGGTACGCTTGAACACCAGCCCCTCGACAACCTGCTCCACGCTATAGATGTTGGAGCCGATCCGGGGATTCTCGAACGGGGCAAACGCACTTGCATACATGACCGACTTGCTCTGACCGGCTCCCAAGGAGATGCAGGTCGGGCCAAGGGGAGCCTCGGTGACCGACAGGCTCTGGGACAACCCCTTGTCCAAGTAGGAGGTTCCCGCTCCGCATCCCAAGCTGAACACTTGGGACGTACCACCTGGATAGAGCGACCATGGGGGCATTGCCCTCCCGCCGTAGTCACACAGCAGGTGGATGTCGGTCAACGGAAGGTCAGTCGGTTCCTGTGCGGCAGGACCTGGGAAGAACGTACAGTAGAGCATCTGCAGCCGTGGGTTGATCACGGTGCTCCACCCCAGCTTGCTCTCCTGGGCTTGTGACCCGGCAAGGAAGTCGGTCGCGCCGACCATGCCAGGGACGGTATTGAGGTCTGCAAACAGTCCATCGGCCATGGGTGATGACCCAAGAGTATCAAACGGGGTACCGGGCAATATCCGTGAGGCAACGCCATTGTCATTGAGACTGGAGGCGATCCATGAGTTTGCACTGGAGTTGAGTACACACCCCGACTCCAGGAAGGGAGAACCTAGGAAGTTCCTCCATGCAACGTTCGCCACCATCGGTGTCGATTCATTGTTTGTGATCGTGCAGGAGGTATAGAGCACCGGGTGCTTGGGAAGCAGCATATCCACCTTGCGGATGGTCCAGGAGTGCTGAGAGTCCCGGCAGGAGATAGTTGAAAGGAGCCACGCCGCCCCGAACTGGGTGTCGGTCCCGTAGCGTTCCACCATCCAATAGCCGTTGGCAGCAAACCCATCGCGGTCGTGCTCATAGCCGTCCACCACGCATGGTGCCCCGAAGTTGGGGAAACAGAAATAGCTGCCAGCCCGTTGGTACAGCAAGGAGTTGTCCTGCCAGAATTCATGGTTGTCGTCATAGTGCACAGACATGCCCGTCCCGCGGAACCAGGGCAGCGCATGTGCGTTGACCAACCCACCTTGGGCGCTTGTGTTGCTGAGTTCCAGCACCATGCCCCCTTGGTCCTCGATGACTACCCGGACCAAGTCGTTGGTCAATAATGTTGCGTTGCGTCCTTCCCAAAGCGGGAATCTCCGTACATCCATGTGGTTGCCCCCTGCATGTCCTGATATTTAGTGAATAGCAGATACCACCAAGATTGTATAGCTGGAAAAACAGCTAATTTCCCTGTATCCTATATATGAGAGCCCATTCAGTGGGAAGGAGCAGACATGATCACCGAAAACAATCGCGTTTTTACCTTGGCAACCCGATCGACCACCTATCTCTTCCGTGTCGAGGAGACCGGACATCTGGAGCAGCTGTACTATGGGCGCCTGCTGCGCAACACTTCCTCCATTGAAGCCTTGGTGGACAAGCATTCCCTTCCCAACGGGATGGGGGCTGCCTATGATGCACTGCATCCTACGCTGAACATGGAGAATCTCTGCCTGGAAGTCTCCACCCCGGGAAAAGGAGACTACCGGGAAAGTTCGGTGGTCATCGAGTATGGAGCTGGGCTACGGACCCTTGACTTCATCTACAAGGAGCACAGGATTATCCCCGGGAAACCCCGGTCATTCTCCGGCCTCCCCTCCTGCTATGGTGACAAGGATGTCTGCGACACCCTGGAAGTGGTGCTCAAGGAGAAATTGCTGCCACTGCGCCTCAGCCTCACCTACACGGCGTTCGAGGACTGCAATGTCATCTGCCGGAAGGCGACCCTCTACAATGACGGCTCGGATACCGTCGTCATCCGCAATCTCGCCTCCCTGCAGCTGGATCTCCCCGATTCCGACTGGAACTTCATCACCTTTGACGGGGCATGGGCGCGGGAGCGGTACCGGACCGAACGCCCCCTGGCCCCGGGGATCATGGTAAACGACAGCAAGCTGGGCATCAGCAGTTCGTTCCACAACCCCTGCGTATTCCTGCGCAGGCCAGATGGCAACGAGTCGCGTGGGGACACCATCGGATGCAACCTCATCTATAGTGCCGACCACCGCGAGCTTGTCGAGACATCCCCCTACTCCAAGGTCCGCCTGATGACAGGCATCAACCCATCCACCTTCTCCTGGAGGTTGGGATCCAACGAACGCTTCCAGACGCCAGAGGCGGTGCTGACCTTCTCAGCCGAAGGTATGAACGGTGCATCGAGGAACTTCCACAGGTTTGTCAACGAGCATATCATCCATGGTATCTGGAAGAACCGCCTGCGCCCTGTGCTTGCCAACAACTGGGAGGCCACCTACTTCAACTTCACCGAGTCCAAGCTGCTTGACATGGCCCAGAAGGCCTCCGACTTGGGAGCCGAGCTGTTTGTGCTGGATGACGGTTGGTTTGGCAGCAGGGAGAACGACACCACCAGCTTGGGGGATTGGACGGTCAATACCCGCAAGCTCCCCTCGGGGATCGGGAGCCTTTCCACCAAGATACACCGCATGGGCCTGATGTTCGGCCTCTGGGTTGAGCCTGAGATGGTCAGCATCGAGAGCGACCTGTACCGCGCCCATCCGGAGTGGATGATCGCGATCCCCAACCGTGAGCCCTCCCCTGGACGCAACCAGTATATCCTGGACCTGACGCGCGAAGATGTCCGCAGCTACCTCATCCAGTCCCTGACTGCCATCTGGCGCCTGGCCAGGGTAGACTATGTGAAGTGGGACATGAACCGCACGTTCACCGACTTGTATTCATCCAACAAGGAGATCCGGGACATGGGAGAATTCTCCCACCGGTATGTGATGGGTCTCTACCAAGTGCTGGAGAAGCTCACCGAGCTCTTTCCCGATGTCCTGTTCGAGTCCTGTTCCTCAGGTGGTGCCCGGTTCGACCTGGGGATGCTCTGCTACATGCCCCAGACCTGGACCAGCGACAATACCGACTTGGTCTGCCGCCTGAACATCCAGGAGGGGACAAGCTGTGGGTACCCGCTGTCGAGCATGGGTGCCCATGTCTCAGCCTCCCCCAACCACCAGACACTGCGCAAGACCTCCATCGAGAGCAGGTTCAACGTTGCAGCGTTCGGGGTACTGGGGTATGAGCTGGACTTGACTGCGCTCAATACCCAGGAGCAGGAGAAGGTGAAGAACCAGATAGCCTTCTACAAGCTGCACCGCTCGATCTTCCAATATGGTGAGTTCTTCCGGGTCAGCAAGGCATCGGAGTGCAACAACGCAGTCTGGGTTGCCACGAATCCCGACCGTAGCGAGATGCTGGTCCTCTGGGCTCAGACGCTGAACACAGCCAACCCCGGTGCGGATATCCTACGGATCCCGATGGCCAATCCTGGCTATGACTACGAGGTGCTCCCACGCAAGGAAAAGATCAACATCAAGGTATTTGGGGATCTGATCAACCAAGTATCATCGGTGCAGATGAAGAATGACGGCCTGCTGCAGCAGATCGTCAGCCAAAAGTATTCATTGGACAATGAAGTGGAACACTACTTCGTAGCCGGTGACATGCTCGCCTACGCAGGCATCAAGCTCAACCAGCAGTTCGGTGGTACCGGCTTTGATTCGCAGACACGTGTCCTGGGCGACTTTGGCTCACGGCTGTATGTGATCAAGCGGGTGTTGCCCACCACATAGGAACGCTCCGGCAGGCAGGATATGCCTGCCGGTATATGTCTCTCAGAATGTCAGCAGCTTCTGGATCTCTGCCGCATCCACGCTTGTGCCGATGAGCTTGCGTACGATTGCCATATGGGCTTTCGATCCATACAGGACCGCACCGCGCAGGACTTCCCCCTGGAGGAAGAAGCATTCATATCTTCCACCATCGCTATGGCTCTTGGTGTGCCATTCGCCGCTGGCCTGTTCCTCTGCGCTGATACTGATTTGCCCCAGCGAGACAGCCTCTATGCCTGCAACCTTGAGCATGGTCGAGGGGACAGTCCCATCGTAGGTGACGTCCTCCCCTCTAATCACACGTGCGGCCGTCTGTGCCTGCTCCAAGGCAGCGGGGACAATTCCCCAGCACCGGCCACCGAACTCGGCGCAGTCGCCTACGGCGTAGATGTCCGTATAGGTGGTCTGCAGCTTCTCGTTGACGATGATGCCACGGTTGGTGGCGATCCCAGCCTTCTGGGCAAGGAACACTTCGGGGCTCACTCCCAGGGAGAGCAGGACAGTGCGTGCCTTGATTGTCCGTCCGTCAGCCAACTTGATGGCGCCAACCCGGCCATCTCCCTCGTCATAGAACGCCTGGGTGCATGCACTGGTGACGATGTCCAACCCCAGTGTCTGCAGGTGGTCAGTCAACAGCTTGGCAGCGCTCTGGTCCAATTGGCGGGAAAGGAGGTACGGGGCAAACTCAAGCACACCCACATGGCCTGGGACACAGGACTTCATCCCCATGGCAGCCTCCAAGCCAAGGAGTCCACCTCCGATGACCACCACCGGCTCGCTTGCATGTGCCAGCAAGTCGGCGCGCAGCGATATGGCATCGTCAAGGGTGCGCAGGGTGTGGATACCAGCTAGGTTCGACCCTTCGCAGTCCAGGCGGTTGGGATTGCATCCAGTG
>CAYXIH010000093.1:4983-6586 GCA_964465155.1 uncultured Sphaerochaeta sp. | reverse complement strand
GTAAAGGAGATTGCAACAATTGTCAACATGGTTTTGAAAAATAGTTTGAAGTTGTTGCCAAAAGTTGCAAGCTTACATGATATATAGTCTTATAGCTATATTCTACAACTCATTGCAGATATTTGTCACTTTTGATGTTTGCAGGGAGACAATTGCATTGCGTGAAGTCCAAAAACTTGAATTTTGTCTCGCTTTGCTCCTGAAACACAGGTGCGAGCATTGTTTAATTGGCTCAGAGACAGTATTGTAGTAGCTACGAGGGAGTCTCATAGCAATAACTTCAATGTGAGTGGGGAGCATATATGTCGGGTCTCTGGCTGTTTGTTGCACTGGTCATAGCCATAGCTGTTATGATCGTCTCGATATCAAGATTCAAAGTACCACCATTCATCGCCATCATAGGCATCTCCCTGATCCTTGCCTTTGTGGCGGGAATACCCCTGCGGGCAATCCCAACGACCATTGAACGGGGCTTTGGCTCCATATTCAGCTCCATTGGGCTGCTGGTGATATTCGGCTCGATCATCGGGATCATCATGGACAAGACAGGTGCTGCAATGAAACTTGCAGAGTGCACCGTCAAGTTCTGCGGGAAAAAGCACCCCGAGATTGCATTGGAGCTGATGGGCTGGATCATCTCCATCCCTATCTTCAGGGACAGCGGGTTCATCATCCTCGACCCCGTACGCAGGGCACTGCACTACAAGACAGGCCGCTCCAGCGTAACACTGACCGTAGCGCTTGCCAGTGGTCTCTTCATCTCCAACGTGTTCATACCACCTACCCCTGGTCCCCTGATTGCAGGTGGGATGCTGGGAATCGTACGCCACGACATGCTCCAGATGATAGTATTCGGGTGCATCATATCGGTTCCCTGCCTCATTGCAGCATGGGCCTATGCCAACTGTATCGGCAAGAGAGTCCATACCATAGAGGATTCGGACCGCCGAATTGCCATGGACTCCTATGACCAGCTGATGGACAGCTTCTCCCACCTCCCCAACGGATGGCTCTCCATTGCCCCGATCATCACCCCTATTATTGCACTGACCCTGGGCAGCCTCTCCACCTCCCTTGAATGGGGAGGAGTCTGGGGCAACATCTGCGTTCTCATAGGATCACCCACCATAGCAATGGTCATTGGCCTGATATTCGCGATCATCCTGTTGGGTTGCACCCACCACCTTTCCGACTTTGCCACAATGACCGTCAAAGCCTTGACCTTCAGCGGCCCCATCCTCTTTGTCGCAGGAGCGGGTTCCGTATTGGGCACCATCATCGTGGACTCAGGATTCGTAGACCTGCTGCTCAGCTATTCATACATGTTCGTCAAGATCGGGCTGTTCCTCCCATTCATCCTTGCTGCTGTCCTCAAGACTGCCCAAGGCTCGACACTGGTGGCCATCATCACATCTGCAAGCATCATGGGAAGCATCAGCGACCCCTATTCACTCATGGCATCCTTTGGAATGGATACGCCATCCCATGCCGCACTTGCAGCCATGGCAATCGGAGCTGGTGCAATGACCGTCTCCCATGCCAACGACAGCTACTTCTGGGTGGTCACCGACTTTGGCAACCTTGCACCCCAAGACGGGTACAA
>CAYXIH010000093.1:0-4883 GCA_964465155.1 uncultured Sphaerochaeta sp. | reverse complement strand
CAACGCTTCTCATACCTTGACCAGTTCATTCCACTCATAGACGGCTGGGGCACATGCGACTATGCATGCGCCACCTATACATTTGCACGGAAAGAGCACCACGAGACATGGGAGTACCTGATGCAACACCTGCATGGGAACACCCCCATGGCACAGCGCTTTGCCATTGTCATGTTGCTAGACCACTACATCAATCCAGCATACATCCCAGCTGTCCTAGCAGAACTCCAGCAGGTGGACAGTGACGTGTACTTGGTCCAGATGGCAGCTGGGTGGGCCCTGTCAGTCTGCTATGTCAAGTTTCCACAGCTGACGGCCCCCCTGCTTGCCAACAGGGAGCTATTGTCACAGCCAATCCGCAGCAAGGCGATCCGCAAGTGCATTGAGTCACTGCGCGTCAGCGAATCCGACAAGCAGTGGCTGAGGAGCATCAGGAACTGACCTTGGACCGTGACTGGGCATCGGTGAGGACACGCAGTGCATTGCCCTCCCACATCATGTCCAGCTCGGTGTTGCTCATCCCAGCACGCGACAGTGCATCACGCAGCAACGGCAGCTGTGCGCAGGTTGGAACCTCAAGCTCACCACTGATCCCATCAAAGTCAGTCCCCATGGCCAATACCGACGCGCCAGCGACATCCCTGACATGGAGCACATGGCGCACCATGTCCTCGATCCTGCTAGCAGGACTGACACCCAGCAACTCATTGGGCAGGAGGAACGCCGGGCAGAAGTTGAGCCCGGCTACCCCACCACAGTCGGCAAGCTGGCGAAGCATCCCATCGGTGAGGTTGCGGGCAGAATCGGTCATGGCACGGCTATTGGAGTGGCTGGCGACAAACGGGATTCCTGTCTTCTTGCTCATACAGACCACATCGGCAAAGCCCCCATCGCTCAGATGGGAGACATCCACCAAGATCCCCAGCGTCTGCAGGATGGAGACAGCTTCCTTCCCAAGGTCGGTCAATCCCAGGGCCATGGCCACAGGATCCTGGGTCTTGGGGAACGCCAGGGCATTGGGGTGGTTCCACGTCAACGTGAAGAGCTTCACACCATGGACCTTGAGGATGGCAAGCCTGGCAAGGTCCCCCTCTATGATCCCACCCTCCTCGGTGGTCAGTATTGCCGTGAGGAGCCCCTGCTCCCGGTGCTTGGCAATATCCTGCACCGTGCGCATCTGCCTGATGGAACTCTTGTAGGCGTCAAGCTCGGAGACAAACCGGTCATGGAGGATGTTGTACATGTCCCATGCACCTATCTGTGCCTCTTCGCATTCAGACAAGGAGACGAACATTGCAAAGCACTGGGCCTGCACGCCGCCTTGGCGCATCTTGGCAATATCGACGCTCAGGGAATTGGAGTGAAGTGCACCACCTTTGTTGTGCAGGGCATATATCGTATCACAATGCAAATCTATCATTTGGAACCCCCACCCCCATTCTCTGCTAAATAGATGACCGGCGCAAGAGTTTCCAAAGTAAATTGACAATGCATATGGTCAATGTCTTGCCGACACACACGAAGAATTGTACGTTACAAATGGACATCACGAAACTTATGAAAGGAACACAACCAATGGAAGCAGGAAACACAGCAGCCCCTGTCAAGATACAGACCAAGCGCCAGTACTACCTTCAGCCATCATATTCGATATCTGCCATCGAGCTGATCATGATCTTCTGCCTGGGTGGTATCGCCGGGACCATCATCGAGACCTTCTGGATTGGAGTCTCCCAGCACCAGCTGCAATGGCGCTCGCCATTGATCTTCTGCCCCATCCACCCCATCTACGCCATTGGCACCTTCCTGATGACCATCTTCCTCAGGCCACTGCTGAAGTTCAAGGCAAAATACCTCAGCGTCTTTGTCGGAGCTGCGGTCATCGGATCGGCATTCGAGTTCTGTGCATCACTGGCACAGTCCCTCGTGTTCCACTCGACATCATGGGAATACCATAGCCAGAAATTCAACATAGCGGGACGCACCAGCCTGGGCATGGCCATCTGCTGGGGATTCCTCGGATTGGGATGGGTGGTGTTTGCCCTTCCCTGGCTGCTGGAGTTCATCAACTGGATGAAGCCGCAGGTGATGCACAAGATCGCAATCTACTGCGCATTGCTGTTCATTGCATCGGCCATCCTCTCCACCACAGCCGTGTTCGAATGGGAACTCCGCATGAAGGGAAAGCCACACCATACGGCCTATGCAGAATTCGTCGACTATCTCTTGCCCGACAGAGTCATGAAGATTTTCTACCCCACGTTGAAGTTCAGTTTCTCCAGTTGATGACATCAGTAACAAAATCACGTACGACGTGATGAAAAATGAGTATATTCTTGGCATACGACCTTGAGGAGGCAGTATATGATCAAGCATGTGACCAACAGTTCGTTCAAGGCAGACGTCCTTGACAGCAAGGTACCCGTTCTCGTTGATTTCTGGGCTTCATGGTGCGGTCCGTGCAGGATGCAGGGACAGATCCTGGAAGCATTCGACACCAACCATGGCAATGCCGCCAAGTTCGTGCTGGCAAAAGTAAACGTGGATGAGGAGCAGGCACTCGCAGCCCAGTTCGGCGTGATGAGCATCCCCACCCTGGTCCTGTTCAAGGACGGCAAAGCAGTAAACAAGGTGGTCGGCGTACAGAACGAAGACCAGCTCAAGGCATTGCTCGGCCTCTGATCACCTAGCTAGTGCGGACAGCGCCTGTTCATCGGTAATAGTGACCTTTCCTCGTGAAAGCGTCACTATTTTTTCGTCCTGGAAGTAGCGCAGCAGGCGGGTCACCACTTCGCGGGCAGTGCCCATGTCGTGGGCAATCGTCTCATGGGTCAGCTGCAGCGTGTCGCTGCCGGCCAAGTTGGATTGCTCCTGTAGGTAGATTGCCAGGCGACGGTCCATCGACATGAACACCACCTGCTCCATCACCCACATCACGTCGCTGAAGCGGGAGGTGACCAGCTGGGTGGTGAAGTCCTGCGCCTCTATGGAACGCTTCTCCACCTGCTTGTAGATCTCAGCAGGGATATTGAGTACGGTGGTAGCCTCCTCCGCCATGATCTGCACGTCGAATGTAATGTTCCGTAGCACGCACGATGCGGACAGGACGCACACGTCCTGCTCCACCAGCCGGTAGAGGGTGATCTCCTTGCCGTCCGAACCCATGAAGTAGATTCTCAGTCTCCCGTGGATGATCGGGAGCACACCGGTGCAGGAGGACTTATCCCGGTGGATCACCTCCCCTTTCGCATAGGTCACCCGATGGGTCTCCTGAATGAACAACTGGCGGTCTTCTTCCCGTAGATATTTCCAAAACGGCAGCATTTCCTGTAGGTAACGGACATCTGATTCACTGACCATGGGTTCCCCCTTGCCCCCAGCATAGCATGTTGAAAAAAGAAAATCCCTACTTTTCCACAAGATGCTTGACATTGTGTTTCTATAAACAGTAACATCATCCCCATAGAGGACACCATGCAGAAGATGATAGATGACCATGCGCTCCGATGGCGACGCTGACGACACACACCAGACACCCGGTACAGACAGTGCCGTCATCAACACATCAGGAAGCACAGCTTCCAGGAGCACATCATGAACAATGCCATCACACAAGAGATCAACACCAAGGACATGCCCAACAACAACGGATACTTCGGGGAATTCGGAGGTGCATACCTGCCAGAACAGCTGCAGTCTGTCATGGACGAGGTCACCAAGTCCTATGAGGAGATCGTACAAGACCCCTCGTTCCTCGCAGAGCTTTCCGACCTGCAGATCCATTATGTGGGCAGGCCGTCCCCGGTCTACCATGCCAAGCGCCTCTCCCAGGCTGTCGGCGGTGCCCAGATCTACCTCAAGCGTGAGGACCTCAACCATACCGGTGCCCATAAGATCAACCACTGCATCGGAGAAGCCCTGCTCGCCCGCAAGATGGGCAAGAAGAAGATCATCGCAGAGACAGGCGCAGGCCAGCATGGCGTGGCCCTTGCCACGGCAGCTGCGCTGATGGGCTTGGAGTGCGATATATATATGGGAGCGGTGGACATCCGCAAGGAGGCTCCGAACGTCAGCAGAATGAAGGTCCTGGGTGCCCGTGTCGTGGAAGTGACCAGAGGAACCCAGACCCTCAAGGATGCAGTGGATGCTGCATTCGAGGCATACCTTGCCGACCCCGTGACCCAGATCTACTGCATTGGTTCCGTAGTTGGTCCCCATCCCTTCCCCATGATGGTCCGTGACTTCCAGAGCATCATCGGCGTCGAGGCAAAGAAGCAGTTCAAGGAGATGACGGGTTCCCTTCCCCAGAACATCGTAGCCTGCGTAGGTGGTGGCTCCAATGCCATGGGCATCTTCAGTGCATTCCTTGATGATCCCGTGAAGCTCTTTGGCGTCGAACCCGCAGGAAAGGGACTGGATACCAACATGCATGCCGCAACCCTGACCAAAGGTTCGGTAGGCATCCTCCATGGGTTCAAGAGCTTCCTGCTCCAGGACAAGGACGGCGAACCCCTACCGGTCTACTCCATCGCAAGCGGACTTGACTACCCAGGCGTTGGCCCCCAGCACAGCTTCCTCAAGACGATCGACCGGGTCAACTATGTGACAGCAACCGACCGTGAGGCAGTGGAGGCCTTCTATGGCCTGTCCAGGATGGAGGGTATCATCCCAGCCTTGGAGTCTTCCCACGCTGTCGCCTATGCCACCAAGCTGGCACTCACCCTGCCAAAGGAGGCAACCATCCTGGTCAACCTCTCTGGCCGTGGAGACAAGGACATCGACTTCGTCATGGAGCACTACCCCTTGATGGACTACGAGCCCGAGGCAAAGCCTGAGAATGAATACCTGGAGTTCCTTGCCCATATCAAATAAAAATAGACACA
>CAYXIH010000092.1:0-6638 GCA_964465155.1 uncultured Sphaerochaeta sp. | reverse complement strand
TTCTCAAGTGTGATCATCAGGAACAACGCGGGAAGCAACTGAGCTTCTGCGCCAGTGTTTGCACGGTAGAAGATGCACAACAAGATGGCTGCGACCATCGAGACGAGGATGTGCAGCGCTGCCGGCACGAAATACTTGAGGACGACCATGGAGGGGCTTTCGCCACTGAACAGGCGAACCACAGAGCTGTCGGTGAACAGCATGATAACAGCCTGCACCATCAGGACGATGAAGGTAGTGGCAAGTGCTGCTTGGATGGCAAGCAGCACATACCGTGCGGATTTGTTCATATGTTCCTACAGTGTTGTCTTATAGGGAGCCGGAGCGGTTGTTCCCATGATGTCGCTTGTGGCGCTGGTGCCCAGACCTGCGATAACGGTGTCCATCATGATGCCCAGGCCATTGAGGACTGGCAGGAGGCCGAACAACGTCATTTCCGCACCATAGAGGTCAATCTTCAGGATCCTCAGGGCTACGATGGAGATGAACACAACCTCGAATCCCAAGCTGAAGGAACAGATGAATGAGAATTGCGTGCAGGCACCTGCTACCATCAGCACGACGGTCCAGGACGGTACACTACCTGTTGCGGCATACAGCAACGAGCAGACGCAGATTGTAGCGACCAAAGCGCTGCCACCACGTCCGATGACTGTATATGCAGGTATTGCTGTTGCACTGATACGCTTCTGGGTTCCCAGATTATGCCGTGTGACCGACATGAGGATAGGAGTGGAGAAGAAGATGTTGCCACTGAACAACGCGGCCGTGGCAGGTGCGATCATTCGGTAGAGCTCCCTGTAGGGATTTCTGCGGAACTTGGTGAACACTGCATAGAACAGTGGTAGGAATCCAAACAGCATGATGCCGACGATGATCAGCAAGGTGCGCATGAAGGAGATTGCAACGAATACTGTGCCGTCCTTCCAAACCTGGGCGAACCATGCGGCTGAGATGAAGAACAAGAATGCGAATCCGATGCAGCTGAAGATATATGCCACGCGGAACATGGCTTCGCTGAACGAGTTCATCACTACATAGGCGGGACGGATTACCTCAACGTTGGGTTTGATGGCAAAGCCTAGGATCCATGCGACGAAGATAATCGGGAGGAGGTAGGTGCCCGAGACTACGAGCGTGTAGAATGGATTGCCTTGGAAAACGGAGGAAAGAACCTCGGAGAACGTTCCCACACCAATGGAATTCACTATCTCGGCATTGGCTCCTGCGGTACTGGTTGCGGGGAACATTGCTGGCAAGAACTTGAAAGCCACGGCTCCCAGGACTGTCAGCAGGACTGTGCCGCAGAAACTCCAGAGGATGGTGGTCCATGCCACGGTACCTCCGCGGGAGTCCTTTCTCAGCGATGCAACACCGGATGCAAATCCGATGAACACCAGCGGCAACAGGATGAAGCTTCCGAACTGAACCAAGAACGATGAGATGATGCTCATGCTCTGTTGGTACGCAGCGGTCTCCCCAAACAACAATGTCGCAGCCAACCCCATAGCGGCTGCGGCCAAATAGGTAATCCAAGTCTTCATGTTGTAAAGAGTATAACAATGAAGTATGCAAGTCAATGAAGCTTCTCTCCAGGAGGGAAAGAAAGAGGAAAGAGCCGGCCGGACCTGTATGACAAGCCCGGCCAGAAGAACTTACTTGAATAGTCCGTCGATGCTATAGCCAGAGAGACTGTCGCGGCGCAGCAGTTCGCTGGAGAATGCATCGATTGCCTCGAATTGGGGGGCATCCCCATACAAGGCGAGCGAAATGGAGAGGAGGTACACCGCGTCCTGGAACGACTCCTTGGTGTACCATGTGACATTCTGGTATTCATTGCATCCGATATAGCTTCTGAACGCATTGTCATCCAACAACCGTCTCAAGGCTCCGGTCATGTCGCCAGCTGCCACCAGGTCCCCAATGACATGATGTCCCATCGAGAGCAACGCTGCACCACAGCAGACTCTGACAGCAGCAGCATCCTTGAACCCCAATGATGACAATTCCTGCCGGTAGAAACGTGGGAGCAGGAGCTTGCGGACTGTCTCGGTTGCCTGGCTGATCGAAACGACATTGTTGATGAACGGCTTGATGAACATATTTGCCGAGATAATCACCGGAAGCTCGTCCATGATCTTTCCACCATTGAGGAAGAAGTTGTCTGGAGCACCATCATCCTGTCTGAACAAACCGGAGAGCTTCTGAACCTCCGCCATCATCGCCGAAGGCTGAATTTCATGCGGGATTGAGGGCAACCCTTCCCGTGCGACGGGATGGAGCGTCTCGACTACTGCCCCAAGGTGGGTAAACGCCTCCCCGAGGAACAAGATGATCTTCCTGTCCGCCTGGGCGTTGGAACCACCATGGGTCATCGACTTGATCAAGCGCAGCATGGATTCGCTCTTGAGGCTCTCCATTGCCTTGAAAACCGGCTTGAGCCGCAGTGACTGCAAGTCTTCCTCGAGATTGTCAGTCCCCCTGCCTCCCAGCATCCCATACAAGCGGGCATAGGAGCCATCGAGGTCCTCGACCTCACGGATATTCATCAGGACCTTGCACTGGTAGCCACCAAGGTGGAACCATGCACCCTCATCGAAAATCCTCATGGTCGGGACGATGTACGTGAGGTTCTCGGGGAAATCATCATAGATCAGGAACCGTCTGCCACCGAGGGTGAGCCCCAGGCTCTCAGCCAACGATACCCGCTTCTGCGAACGGGTTCCGTCAGCCTCCCGCTGGAGCTTCGGACATGAAGTGCGGATATTCCCTTCTACCGCTTCATACTCGTTGTTGTACAGTACCATGGCGGTCTCATGACCGTCGCTGTTGACGTAGGCATATACCGACTCCTGCACATGACCATCCCTGGTCATGTCGAAGATCTCAAAGTTGTCCACGCCGGAGAAGACATGACGCTTGCGCAGCAAGGGGAAGATCCTGCGGGCATGCTCGGAGAGCATCCCCTCGTTGGGTTTCTCATCCCAATATGCACGGCGGTACTCCATGCCGTATTTCTCTCGGTATCCCTCCAGCTGTCCATGTCCGAACATTGGCAGGCCGGGCATCGTGGACAAGAGGGTACATACACCATAGTACTTGTCTCCGTCGCCAAACTGCGCGATCGCTGTCTCCTCATCAGGGTTGTTCATGAAGTTGACGAACCGCTTGAGGATCTCTGGATCAAAGGAGATGGTATTCTTGATGGTATCGCGGTATTTCTTGTTGTCTTGGTTCTTCAGCATGTTCATGAACGCGCTGTTGTAGACACGGTGCATCCCCAAGGTCCTGACGAAGTACCCCTCCATCATCCAGAATGCCTCAGCCAGCAACAAGGTGTCGGGAAGCTCCTCACCCACGCGGTCAACGACTTCTCTCCAGAACTCGACGGGTATGAGCTTGTTGAACTCCTCGTTGCTCATGGAGTACATCGAACGCCCTGCAATGTCGCCACCGCTTCCCGGCTTTGGATACCACAAGCGCTGGATGTGCTTCTTTGCCAAGGTCATGGCAGCATCGAAGCGGATGATCGGGAAGTTCCTAGCCACATGGAGAATCTGCTGGACGACTGCCTCACGAGTGATCGGATTGAGGAAATCAAGCTGTGCAGTGTCATTCCAAGGCATCGAGGTGCCATCATTTCCATGATAGATGTAGGAAGTCCATCCTGTTCGCTTGTCGATCCTGCGGAAGGTTACTGCCGCATCGGTGCGGTTGTAGTAGTGGTCCTCGAGCTTGATCTCAATATCGGGGTTCGAAGAGAGATCCTCCCCGTTGTAGGTATAGGACGGGAAGGGGGAACACGGCTGCTGCATGAAGTATTCTGGATGGTCCATGATCCAATCGCTGTCGATGCCGGTATGGTTGGGTACCATATCCGAGGCAAGGCGGATGTGGTGGTCGGAACAACGCCTGCGGAGGTTCTCCAAGGCCTGCCATCCACCAATGGATGTTGCGATCTCATAGCCCTTCAGCGAATAGGCCGACGCCTCAGCATCTGGGTTTCCGCAGAGGTTCTTGATTCTCTTGGATGCAGAGCTCCGCTCCCAAAGCCCGATCAACCACAATGCGGTGAATCCGCGTTCATGCAGCAATGCCAGCTCGCGGTCGGGGATTTGGTCAAGGGTCGTGATCGGATACCCGTACAGCTTGCTCAGCTGGTCCAGCCATACCAAGGTGCTCTTGGCCATCATGACGACGTTTGGCATCCAGTTGCGGTCTGCTGTGAAGGCTTCATACTCCACAGCCTCGTTGTGGAATGATGCATAGTCGGGGACATATGCAGGACCAGGACCACCACCGGTGAACACTGGCTTCTCTTCTTCATTGACGAAGTCCACGGCATGCAGCAACAGGACCTTCATCTCCTCAGGGATCAAATTGGTCCAAGTCTCGATGATATACCGGATCTGCTCCTGCAGGGAGTCGGGATGGAGGAGGGCTGGTCGTGTGAGGAATGTGAACAGGTCTTCGTCGCTGAGCCCGACGACCGGGGCATTCTTGGTGTAGCCACCCATAAGGGCCGAAAGGGCTTGTGTCGCTGGGGGGAATTTCAATGCCTCGGGGGCTATGAATGGACGAGCAGCCTTGATCAGCGCCGGGTTGGCCAACATTACCTGATGAACGAAGAATCCCCTGGTGGTCTCCTCCATGAAGTAGGGGAGAGTCGGATCTTGTTCCATCAGCAGTGGAGATGGGAATTCCTTGGCATAGAAGGCAAGTACATCCTGACATGCATGGTTTTTGGCAACCAGCGGGCTCAATCTGGTGAAGAAGTCGTGGTCGCTCTCCAACAGGTATTTTGTAATGACTGTCTGGTACAACAGGTGCAGGACACCCGATGCATACAACTTGCCGCTTGAAACAAATGATTTGCCATTATGGGTATGCACCATGGCATTGTAACGCATGGCAATGTCATTGGCTTGCTCGTGCATTGCCCGAAAATCACTTCCTGCGGGGAATACAGGAAGGAAATAATCCATGTCCGTCCTGGTCCTAACTGAAATTCGCAAGTCTCTTGCGCCCATGGAAACCTCCGGAGAAGGGGATACGTAGCAACGCTGGTACTCATCAAACCGTGCGTTCCAACAAAATCAGTATACCATGGAGAGGAAGCGAATACATCACCAAAACTCGCAAAAGGGAGGTATTGTCGGACTAAATTGCAAGAGTGTCGGGAAGAGCCGGCATTGGTCCGAAGATAGCCTTGTGGATCAAAGATGTCGCCAGGTCCAATACCAAGGGTAGGGAAATCTCCTCCGAAACCGTAAATCTTGAGAGGACATATGAAGCGACATCGCCACGGGCAGGCCTGCCAATGCCAACGCGCACACGGTAGAATCCATCGCTTGCAGTCCGCTGCTTGATCGACTTCAACCCATTGTGCCCTTGGAGACCACCACCCAGCTGCAGCCGCACCGTACCAAATGGAAGCTCCAGGTCATCGTTGACGACCAATACCTCATCCGGTGACAGATTGTAGAACTTCATGGCCTGTTGTACGCTGGTCCCGCTCTCGTTCATGAACGTCTGAGGCTTGAGCAGGCGTATGGTTCCAGAAGGACCTGCCATGGACGAGACCAAGGCTTGGAACTGTACCTTCCAAGGTGTGGTGGTAGGAATGTCGGAACTGACCATCCAACCGGCATTGTGACGGGTTTTTTCATATTGTTTGCCTGGATTACCCAGAAATACGATCATCTGTATCATAGCTCCACATAATATATGCAATCGGATGCTGTACGACAATCACCGAATCTGATAGGTTTTGTGCAGGCACGTTACAAGGAGTTCGCCATGTATGTACTTGTATGCTATGTACCAGACTCTCACCGCCAGGCAGTCAAGGATGCATTGTTTGCCAGCGGAGCCGGGGCACTTGGCTCCTATTGCGACTGTTGTTGGGAAGTATTGGGTGAAGGACAATTCAAGCCCCTTCCTGGGAGCAACCCCTACATTGGGGCTCAGGGAGTGACCGAGCATGTGGGTGAATGGCGCATTGAATTGGTCGTTGACGATGATCATGCGGTGGATGCAGTGCGGGCAATGAAGAAAGCCCATCCCTATGAGACTCCTGCATACCATCTGATTCCCATCATGACGTTCGAGGATGTGCCTGACGAGATAGAGCAATATTGACCATCCACAAAGTTGAGGGAGGAGCAAGCAATGGCAAAGAGCGTTGCCCAGATCAATGAGAAGATCAAGGCCGGGAACGTCGTCGTAGTGACGGCGGAGGAATTCACGGCCATGGCACGGACACGGGAGCCACGGCAGCTTGCCCAGGAAGTGGACATCGTGACGACCGCGACGTTCGGTCCGATGTGCAGTTCAGGGGCGGTGGTGAACTTTGGCCATTGGAGCCCAGGTATCCGAATGGAGCATATCACCCTCAACGATGTCCCTGTCTATGAAGGATTGGCGGCAGTTGACACCTATATCGGTGCCACGGCAGAGTCTCCCTATGATTGCCGCTATGGTGGTGCACATGTCATAGAGGACCTCATAGCTGGAAAGGAAATCCGCCTCCATGCCCGTGGCAAGGGGACCGACTGCTACCCAACAAAAGAGATCGATACGTATGTAAACAAGGATACGATCAACGAGTTCATGCTGTTCAATCCCAGGAATGCCTA
>CAYXIH010000091.1:0-6675 GCA_964465155.1 uncultured Sphaerochaeta sp. | reverse complement strand
ATCGCTGCCTATGGCGTCATGGTTACCCCTGCCCTGGTCATTGACGGCAAGGTAGTCAGTTCGGGCCACCTGCTTGAGCCCAAGGACATCATACCACTGCTGCAGGCGGCTAACGGCGCACACCCTACACAGGCTTGACACCAACCACACATCCCCCCTGCCGTTGCCGTCATGATCAAAAGATCGATGTGCAACGGCATCAGTGAGTCCCTTTGCACGTAGCCTGTTCCATACCCACTGGACAGCATATCCGATGGCTATTACCGGTAGATCTTCCCTTCCCGATATTCAGCCCACACGGTCTCGAACCAGAAAGAATCGGTCGGAATCGGTCGGCACGGAACATATCCCACCTCTGCAATCCCGTTATTCAGGCATAGCTGCTGAATACACGCAGCCATATTGGAATCGGCAGGCTTCATCATATATTGGGGAAGCAATGGATGGACAATCACGCCATTGGGATCGGCTACCAAAAAGGAACCGCGGCTACCTCCTCCGTGCTCAAGATATTCCAATATAGCAGCAAGGTAGCAATATCTTGCGATGAGCATGTGTCGCACTTTCAGAAGGGCCGGCAACCTGCAAGATGGCACCTTCATTCGATACGAACCAAGATTCAATCGGCTGTCTTCCAAGCAACTGCGTACCTGCGCCTGAGTCCTCAAAGGCCCCGCACATGCACTCATGCTCACGCGGATGGCATCCCGGACATCATTTGTTGATCCACATGCTTCATCATCAACCAAGGGAAATATATCGTTGACGAAGTCCTGTACGTCTTTGCAGATCAAATCAATATCTGCTGTGAACGGGGCTTCTGTCTGCATCCTATGCAAGATCAACTGTGATGCCCGCTTTGCCCCGACCTGTCCAGCATTCAACGCACTGCCGCCAGGACGACTTACCCCATGGCTGCCATTGAGCTCTCCGATTGGATAGAGATGGGACACCGTTGTAGACTCCCACCATATGTCGGCAGCCAACCCACCGTTGTTGTGCTGGGCGCATACTGCAATCTCCAGCGGTTCAGAGGCCAGGTCGACATGGTGTTCTTCATATAGTGAAACTGCCGCAGGGTTCAGCAGCATCAGGCGCTCAAGGGGAGTTTCTCCATAAGCTTGTGAGTTCTGAAGATATTCACGTGCTATGGGTGCCACTACCTCCATAGAAAAAGGAGGCCAATCAGACTTTCCTGTCAAATTGCTTCGAAAGTCCATGAAGACACGTCGATTTCTCACAACCCGTTCATGGTACACCAGCAAATCAATCAGGGAAGACCCATTGTCCGATATCTTCTTTGCATCAAAAGGCCATTGGTAGCCCTTGAGGAATATCGCCTGGGTAAGCGATTCCCAATTCTCGAAATATGGCAGGAGGAAGTCCTCCTTGTTGCATCCGTCTTCATCAGTACTGAAATAATGGGGGACAACTTGCTGATAGCTTCCTGAGAGATTCCACCTGAATTTGGTTGAAGCTATTCCAAACTGGCTTTCAGTAAGGTTCACCGCCTGGGCACCAACTTCCAAGGCAAGCCCAATAGCGCCGGTATGTACCTTTGGGTATACTGAATCCTGATACATGCCGGCAGGCCCACCCGTTGCCATGACGACATGGTCTGCAAGCATCACTTCCAACCCATGGGACGGATCCTGCAGGTGCAGCTTGTCAAGCAAAATAGCGCCGACAATGGTATCCTTCTGTACGAGAAGCTTCACAACCTCATGTCTGTCCAACAAAGGTATTCCCAGCAATTCGGTTTCCTTGCGAAGGCGCCTGACCATTTCACGTGATGTGAAAGGACCTAGTGACACACCCCTTTGGGATGCATCATGGTCGGTCTTGTATCCTGTGAAGCCCCCATACCGGTTCGAAGGGAAATCTACCCCCATCGAAACCAAGTTGTAGAACGCCGCGTTGGAGCCTGCTGCCTCTGCAAGGGTGATGTCACCATGGGCACATCCATTCACTAGATAACTCTTTGCCATGTCGTACGGACTATCGGGGGTCAATGAGGCATCAGAAAGCTTATAGTAGGTTTGTTTGTCAGACCCAGTATTGCGCGAAGTCCCACCATTGACGTTGTCAGTTACTATTGTGACTTCTCCACCCCCACGCTTGATGTGAACAGCAGCAGACAGACCTGCTGCCCCAGAACCGATGACCAATGCAGGAACCTTTCGGAGTGGAACCGTGACCAGAGAATTGTTGTATCGAATATTCATCAAATTGTTGTACCCACAATGTATTTTCCTGGAAGGCTCAGATGAATATCAGAACCATCCTTTTCAATTATCCGATCCTTGAGCCATTTGCCAGCGTTGATGCCAAGTGCCTTCACTGAGAATTCAACCGTGTCTATCGGTTGGTCAACGAGGCACAGGATCGGAGAACTATCGAAGCCTGAGAGGGAAACTTGCAATGGCACATCAATATTATGGTGCAGCAACATGTTGTAACATGAAACAGCAACAACGTCATTGAAACATAGGATGCCATTATATTGTTTCCTGATCAGATCTTCACCAATCTCATAGATATGAGAGATCGTATCCAGCGAATAACAATCCTCATCTGAAAAGGGAATCCCAAGGCTTTGGCAAGCCTGTTGGAT
Source organism: uncultured Sphaerochaeta sp. (assembly GCA_964465155.1). Classification (GTDB taxonomy): domain Bacteria; phylum Spirochaetota; class Spirochaetia; order Sphaerochaetales; family Sphaerochaetaceae; genus Spiro-02. The sequence goes on along the minus strand of CAYXIH010000091.1, from coordinate 4,061 downwards.
ACCCGTTGCACGTATGTTTGATAGCTTTGCGAGAGGCTCGAACCCCACATAGCAGAAACGTGACCCAGAACCATGGCGCCGGTGCATCGCACCAACCAACTGCATCATGCCAGCATGGTTGTCTACCAAGATATGGTTGCACCCATCCATTGCCCTGTTGAGCAGGACAAATGGAATCTCAAGCTCTTGCAGCCGCTTCTTCAACGGTGGTCCTGGAATACAGAAGGCAAAAACACAACCGTCTGTCTCACCGGTCTTCTTGTGATCAAAAATTGCGTCATTGTTCGTATCTGTAGTAAGGATAATATTGATCTTGGTCCCGTTGAACCCACTTCTGATGCTGTCAGCAAGCTCTGCGACATCATAGAATAGATTCATATAGCTGAACTGGGATTGAGGGAGGAACAACCGGATATTCAAGATGGCACGTGCCCCTTGCTTCTTGATCACCCGGCGCTCATATTGCATCTCTTCAGCTGTACGCAGGATCAGTTCCTTCTTCTCATCACTGATAAGGGATGAATTGTTGAGAACCCGCGATACAGTGCTGGGAGAAATATTCAGTGCGCTTGCAATGTCATATACGGTCGTCTTAGCCATCGTACCACCCTACTGCTCCCATCATATCCTTCTTCACAAAAACTATCATTACTTTGTTGCCCAATGCAAACAATTTCACATTGGGCAACATTTGTCAGTTCACTGCCTTCTCTTTTCTCAATCCCATCACAAACCCCTTGAGGGAAGGTCCGGCCAGGATGCCAATGACAACTATCAGGAAGAACAGGCTTATCGGACGGGAAATGAACGTCATCCAATTTCCCTGGGACAACATCAAGGCTCTTCTCAGATTGCTCTCAAACAAAGGCCCGAGGATCATTCCCAATATTATCGGAGCGACCGAGAACGACATCTTGCGGAGGAAGAACCCGACTACGCCTGCAATCAGCATGACACCGATATCGAATGTCGAGTTGCCAATCGCATACGATCCGACCAAGCTGAATGTAATGATTGCAGGGACCAGGAACCGTCTTGGAAAGCCAATGAGCTTTGCAAAATACTTTGCACCAAACAGCCCCAGCACCAACATGAAGATTACTGATATCAGCAAGCTGATGAAAATTGAGGATACAAATGGCATCTGCTGCTGGAACAACAGCGGACCAGGGCGCAATCCTTGGATTACCAAGCCACCCATCAGGACGGCTGTCATTGCATCCCCTGGAATACCCAGGGTCATCATCGGAATCAAAGCGCCACCGGTACATGCGTTGTTGGCGGCCTCAGGAGCTGCAACACCCTCGATGATTCCTGTTCCAACAAGTTCCTTCCTGTTGCCCATCCTCTTTTCCTGACCATAGGCAACCAAGGAGGCTATTGAACCACCAGCTGCAGGAAGTGCCCCGATAATGACACCAATGAACGAGGACCGAATGACCGTACCGAGTGTCATCTTGATCTCACCCCAGGTTGGGATGATATTCTTCAGCTCCTGCTTCACGACAGTAGTATTCTTGTAATTCGAAAGCTGCAGGAGCATCTCGGACAAACCATAGGCACCGATCATGACGGGCACGCTGTTGATTCCATCGATCAATTCCGCCTGGCCCAAATAGAACCGAGGATAACTGGTCATAGGGTCCAATCCTACAACACCGATCATCAAGCCGAGGACACCGGCTATCAATCCTTTGAGGGTTGATCCCGGAGAAATGATGGCAATGATGCTCAGGCCGATAAGGGCAAGCCCGACATACTCCTCTGCACTGAACTTCAACGCGAGGCTTGCGATGAACGGTGCAGCAAACATCAATACAACTACACTGATAATACCACCGATCGCAGAGGAGACCGTTGCAATGCCAATCGCTTTGCCAGCCTTTCCCTTTTGGCAGAGGGGATATCCATCCAAGCTGGTAGCAATAGCATTCGGAGTTCCAGGAATATTCATCAGGATAGCGGAAATGGATCCTCCGTATACGGAACCCGAGTACAATCCAAGAAGGAACGCAAACGCAATTACAGGACTCAGGCCAAATGTAAATGGGATGAACACTGCAAGTGTCATGGTAGCCGACAGTCCCGGCAACGCACCAAACATGATTCCGATCAAGGTGCCCATGAAGGAGTAGACGTAGATTATTGGGTTGGCAAAATATGGGAGTCCTGCCAAATAGAGGTCAAAAGAAAATGCAGCCATGATACGTTCCTTTATATGAGGATCCCAGAGGGGAATGGTATTCCAAGGAATTTCTTGAAAATCAGATAAATTACAATGGTAATTGCCAATGAGATGCCAAGGGTAACCAAAGGTGTACGGTGCCCTGGGTCAGAAAGGAGAAACACCAAAGTCGAGATAAAAACAAACGTAGTCACTCCAAATCCGATGTACTCCATGACAATTGGAAAGAGGACCAACGCCACAAGCACACTACAAAAGAGTATGACAGAGTGTCGTCCATTCCAAAGCGGTGCAACCTTCTCATCGGGGTCGGTCTTTCGGCGCACAGCAGAGATGAGCAGCAAGATAGACAGGGATGCCAAGGCAATTGCCAGCAACTTGGGATAGAACCCAGTCGTAAGGATGGAGAGGGTGTTCGCGCGGCTGGGGAACATACTTGCGCCCCAATAAAACAGCCCTGCAAAACAAAGCAGCGAGATGCTCGAAACGAGATCTTGTGTTTTCTTATTCATTTGGAAATCCTATGAGGAGGTAACATCATCCTGCCATCGATTGGATGATGGCAGGATGTGATTGGTTGCGATCAGTCGTCTACGAATGTAATGCCCAATTCATTGACCATATAGTCAAGCTGAGCCTCTGCATCCTTGATGACCTGTGCAAAGTCGGTACTGTTGAGATAGACAGGCTGGTAACCAGCACTGATCAAGAACTCACGGATGGCGGGATCGGCAACAGCCTGGGCAATTGCATCATCCAGAACCTTGATCTGCTCAGCAGAAGTTCCCTTTGGTGCTACGAAGCCAGAATAGTTACCCATCACTGCATCAATTCCAAGCTCCTTGAGGGTAGGAACGTCAGGGTATGAAGGATGGCGTTCCGCAGAAGCGATAGCCAACAGGCGCAGCGAACCGGAGTCGACATGTGCAGCTACGTCAGGAAGAGGAATGTTGGTGACGTCGACATGGTTGCCAAGCAATGCAGTGATAGCCTCGGCATATGCATCATACGGAATATGGTTCATCTCGATGCCCGCCATGTTCTCAAAATAGACAGCATAGATGTGTGCGCTTGCACCCGTGCCGCTGTTCGAGTTGCGGAGTTTTCCGGGGTTTGCCTTTGCATAGGCAAGCAGGTCATCAAGGGTCTTGAACGGGCTGGCAGCATTGACGGTGACCGTAGCAGGAATGGTGATGACCTGGCTGATCAGCTCGACGTTGTTGATGTCCGGATAGATCGGGGAGACATATTTGGCAGAGACGGTGGACATACTGGTGGTTCCGATCGTATAGCCGTCCTTGGAAGAATTCTCAATCAAGAGAGAGCCAACAACACCACCCCCACCGGGCTTGTTCTCGACGACAAAGGGAACACCAAAGTGCTTTTCCATCCACTGTGTGATGGGACGGGTCAGGACATCGGTCATTCCACCAACGGACCAGGGGATAATTACTTTGACTGTTTTGCTAGGATAGGCAGCAGTTTCTTGCGAACCTTGCGCAAAAGCTGCCGTAGCGAGACATACCATGAGAAGAACAACGATTAGTTTCTTCATACATACTCCTTTATGAATGATTTATTGCATGCAACAATTATATGCATGGCGAATCCGTATTGTCAAAAGAAATCTATGACAAATTTTGCAAAGTGTTTATTTTTCTCATATTTTTTTTAATAATAACAATTTAAAATTGAACAACTCTATGGAAATAATCAGGAAAGGAAAATTTTGACATGAATACGTATCGAGAACTTGCGATCGACAGCAGACCTGTGGTTCAACTTGTCGGCACTCATTGAACGGCAGGGTCCTTCCGGGGTCCACCCATCTTCCGGTATTGCAACGGGGTGAGCCCCTCTTCGTGCCTGAAGGCCC
>CAYXIH010000090.1:0-6839 GCA_964465155.1 uncultured Sphaerochaeta sp. | reverse complement strand
GCGAAGCTGTTCTGGATCAAGGCATTTCCCTTGAACTTGAACCTCGACAGCACGTATGCGGCGGGAGCCGCGACCAATACGATCGCCGTACAGGATACTGCCGTGTAGAGGATCGAGTTCATGAAGAACACCGATACCTTCTGCGTCTTCCATGCCTTTACGTAGTTCTCGAAGTGGAAGCCACTCTCGAACCTGAACATATGGTCGGAGAAAATTTCACTGGAGGTCGAGAATGAGGCAAAGAACACCCATCCGATCAGGACAAAGGTGAACACCACCCAGATAGTCGTGATGATATATCCGGGGATCAGCCTCACCTGCCCTTTGTTCTCAATGCTCTTCATGCGCTTGGGTTTGCGCTGTTTCACTTGTGTGTTGTTCTGTTCCATGCGTCTCCCCCTTACAGCTCGACGTCATCGTTCTTGACGATGAAGTTCGTCAGGAAGAAGGTAATGACGACGATCAGCATCATCACCACACCAATTGCCGCACCTGCTCCGCTGTTCCTTACAGAGGCAGCTGAAGACGATGAGCCGAATACCAGCTCATACATGTAGTTCATCGGTGCAACGGTTCCGTTGGAAAGGTTGACCGGGCTGAACAACTGGCCCCATACGAAGAATCCGACGGTAAACACGGTCCACATGACAAGGTTCGTCCGGATACATCCCCGCAGGAACGGGAGGGTGATATGGCCAAACCGCTGGAATACGTTGGCACCCTCGATCTGGGCCGCTTCATAGTAGTCCTTGGGGATCTGCTCGATACCGCTCATGAAGATCAGCATGTGATAGCCAACCATACCAAAGCAGTATGCGATCAGCATCGACCAGAAGATCATGCTCGGACCGGTCCAGAGAGTCTGGCTCAGGCGTGTAGCGCCGAAGAACTTGAATATGTCATGGAACAGACCATAGTCCGTATTGTAGACGTAGTTGATCCACATCGTTCCCATTGCTACTGCGGAGACGACGTTGGGAAGGTAGATGACGCTGCGGTAGAACTTGACGCCCTTCATGCCGCTAGTCAGTGCTACAGCAAAGACAAGGCTGAGGAACATGGTTCCCAATCCGCCGATAAGCCAGATACGGCCAATGTTCTTCAATGATTGCAGGAACAGTGGCGTAGTGAATATCTTCTTGTAGTTGCCGAACCCGAAGAAGGTCCAGTTCGAGACAGGTTCGGTGACAGCCTCGACTTGGAAGAAGCTCATGATAATTGTTCGGATCGTAGGATACAGGAATACCATCACGAAGCAAAAGACTGCAGGCGCCAGGAACACGACATACATCACATTGTTCTTCGTCTTCTGGTTGTATCGCTTGGTCTTCAATATTGGAGCATCGGCGACGGTGCTTGGATTTTTAGGCATGGTACGTTTCTCCCTCGTGCATGCTCCCAAGAAAGGCCATGCATGGGTGGTTCATGAAAGCCCCACCGCATGTGCGATGGGGCTTGTGGTTGCTGTGAACTATGAACTTATTTGTTCATTCCGTTGTAGAAGCCCTGTGCATTGATGGACCCCTGGATCAGCTTGGCAAGGTTTTCCTTGATCTTTGCGTTGATCTCAGGATTGTCTTCCATGCCGACTGCCCAAGGCATGCGCACGGTGGTGGTGTCAAGCACTGCCTTTGCTTCAGCAAGCTGTACAGGCCATGCGGAGTCGTTGCCAACGGGAACGCCAAGGCTGTCTGCAGCAAGGGTTGCATCCCATTCGCCGGTGGTCAGCCATACGACCAGGTCAAATGCTTCCTGGGGGTACTTGGTGTTCTTGTTGATGCCGAAGGACTGTGCACCGTAGTTGTTGGACTCGGTACCGGCAGCGCCAGCGACGATTGCGGGCCATGCGAATGCACCCCAGCTCATGTTGGGAGCGTTGCCCTTGATCTCGTTGGGGAGCCAGGTGCCGTTGAGGTACATGGCAACCTTGCCAGTTGCGATCTCTTCAACCTGTCCAGCAGGATAGATGTTGGAAGCAGCCTTCTTGGAGATGTAGCCCTTCTTGGCCATGTTCTCGAAGATCTGTGCAACCTGGAGCACGGTAGGATCGTTGAAGTTGTTGGTTGCTGCCATCTGCAGGGTCTTGTCCATGCCAGCTACGCGGCTGAGGGTATACCCAAAGAGAGCTGCCATGTAGGCGTCGTCGACTGTCAGAGGAGTTACGCCAATCTTGAGGAGCTTGTCACAAGCAGCTTCGAACTCAGCCCAGGTCTTGGGGACAGCGGTGATGCCGGCCTTCTGGAACAGGTCCTTGTTGTACATGGTGACGAACATGGAGGGCTGGTAAGGAATGTTCTTGATCGAACCATTGCCAAGGGACTTGACCAGGTTCAGCAGGGTCGAGCTGACAACGTCCTTGTAAGCCTTTCCGTTTGTGGTGGAATAGGACTTCTCAACATAGGAGTCGAGTGGGAGCAGGTAGTTGCCCCATACGTTGAGCACACGCTCGATGTCTTCGTCGAACATGTCGATGGTTTCACCAGCATCCAAAGCGGGCTGGAGGGTTTTGCGGATGTCGCGGCCGTTGAAGACCACTTCCACGGGAACGCCGGTCTTCTTGCTGTATGCAGCTACTGCTTCAGCAATGACTGTGCCCTGGGGTTCGGCTTCGTTCCACATTGTCCAGTATACAAGTTTGGGGGAGTCAGCTTTGCTGCCCTCGGATCCGCCCTGGGCGAACACAGGGACGATACACATCGTCAGAATCAGCAACAGAGCAACGATTCTCGTTTTCTTCATAGTAATTTCCTCCTGAGGTCAACCGCCCCCTCATACCCGACGGGTACCCATACGGTCGGCGGTTTGAACCGTACTTGTATTCTAGAACGACTTATTCCAGCCGTATTTGTCCGATATGCTGTAATGTTTGCATTTTTGGCTTTCCCCAGATATAGTATGACCATGGGCAAAAATATAATTGACGGTTTCTCTCTTACTACATGCAGAAAAGAGATTTCCATATCTTCCATTATCACGGTGCACTACTTCGTGTACCCCAAGAACTTCTATTTTCCCGGGGAATCCCACCGGTTCTGGGAATTCCTATACGTAGACAAGGGTGAAGTAGATGTCACAGCCGGCGAAACGAAGCATAAACTCTCGCAGGGCCAGATTATATTCCACAAACCAGGTGAGTTCCACAACGTGTCATGTGACAACCAGATTGCCCCCAACCTGGTGGTAGTCTCTTTTGACACCCATTCACCCAGCATGTCGTTCTTCGATGGCAAGGTCATCAACGTGTCGGAGAAAGAGAGGAAATACCTCTCCACCATTGTCCAGGAGGCCGAGGAGGCATTCGACTCCCAGATCGAGGATCCATACCTCAAGGGAATGCATCGGCGCAAGACGCAGATGTTTGGATGCGAGCAGATTCTCATCAACAGCCTTGAGATGCTGCTGGTCCTCTTCCAACGCCAATATCCCGACATCTCCAACCGGCAAGTATCAAACATCAAGGAGAAGACGACGTACCTGCGCATGGTGACGATCTTCAACTTCCTGGAGGAGAATGTAGCCAAGCACCTGAGCCTCAACGAAGTGTGCCAGGCGGCCTCGATGAGCCGCTCTGCCCTTCAGAAAATGTTCAAGGAGAAAACAGGCATGAGCGTCATGGACTACTACTATAAGCTCAGGACCACTGAGGCACGTCGCCTGCTCCAGGACGGAAGGTACAACATCACCACGATCGCCGACATGCTGGGGTACAACTCCATCCACTACTTCTCCCGTCAGTTCAAGGAGATCGAGGGGATGTCCCCCACAGAATATGCACGCTCTATCCATTCCGAGCGGTGGCTGGAGGACAATTTCCGGACTCCACAAATGCAACCAAACAAGCGGTAGGGCAAAAAAAACCGCCCCAAACGAGGAGCGGCTTCATCCTTTCGGATCGTAAACTTGGTTGTCCTAGGTCATCCTGTCTTTCTGTTACAGGAGCCGTCAGACATGTGCGGAAGGGCTTATTCAGCCTTGGCTTCAGTTGCAGCTGCCTGCTTCTCAGCCTTCTTGTCAGCCTTTTTATCGGCCTTCTTGTCATCCTTCTTGGGCTTTTCAGTCTTGACGACCAGCTCGAGGATAACCATTTCCGCTGCATCCCCGAGTCTGTTTCCAGTCTTCAGGATGCGGGTGTAACCGCCCTTGCGGTCCATGAACAGCGGGGCGATTTCCGTGAACAGCTTGTTGAGGATTGCCTCATCCTTGATGTCACGGTCGATCATACGGCGATTGTGGACGGAGTCCTCTTTCGCACGGGTGATCATCTTCTCAGCCAACTTCCTTACTTCAAGGGCCTTGGCCTTGGTGGTCTCGATCCTCTCGTATCTGAAGAGGGAGGTCACCATGTTGCGCTTGAGCGACTTGCGCTGGCTGTTAGTCCTGCTCAGCGCATTGAAACCAATCTTATGCTTCATTCTCTTCTTCCTTGTTCCCTGGTACTCTGATTGCAGTCTTCAGTACGCTGTAGTCTGTCATACCGAGGCTCAGGTTCCACTCTTTGAGCTTGTCCTTGATCTCAGACAGCGACTTCTTTCCGAAGTTGCGTGTCTTTGCAATCTCTTCCTCGGTCTTCTTCGTCAAATCACCGATGGTACGGATGTTGGCGTTCTTCAGGCAGTTGCTTGAGCGAACGGTCAACTCGAGCTCTTCGACGGAAGTGTTCAGGATCTTGCGGACCCGTTCCTCTTCCTCGTCGACCTCATCATTGTTGCTGATCAGGCTCTCGTCGAAGTTGATGAAGATGGAGAAATGGTCTTTCGCAATCTTCGCAGCCTCGGCCAAGGCATTCTCAGGAGCAATCGTTCCGTCGGTATAGACTTCAAGAATCAGCTTGTCGTAGTCACTGCGCTGGCCCACACGGGTCGGCTCAATGGAATACTTGACGCGGGGAACGGGCGAGAAGGTCGCATCTATGGGGATGGTTCCAATCTCTTCCACGTACTTCTCGTTGATCTCGGAAGGAACATACCCACGCCCAAGGTCAATCTGAACCTCGACCTCGATGTTGGCATCATCCATCATCGTGAAGAGGACCATGTCCTTGTTGATGATTTCAACCTGATCACGTTCAAAGTCCGCACCAGTCACTACGCCGGGTCCCTTGCATTCGATCAGAAGGTTGCAGCCTTCCGAATCCTCGGGCATCCGGATCTGCAGCTTCTTCAGCGATGCGATGATGTCTGCGATATCCTCGCGGACGCCAGGCAGCGCCTCGTATTCACTGGAGACCAAATGAGGCACACCGTCTTCATTGAAGCAGGTGAATTTCACGGCTGTCACAGCATAGCCCTGGATCGAGGAAAGGAGCACACGACGCAGCGTATTGCCGATCGTGGTTCCAAATCCTCTCTCAAAAGGATATGCAACGAACTTCCCATAATTGGGCTCTACCGTGTTGTGCTCGAATGTGATCCCCTTAGGCTTCTTGAAGCCTTTCAGAAGGTTTTTTCGTGCCATGGTTACTCCTTATCTGGAATACAATTCAACAATCAGCTGCTCGTTGATATCCTTCATATCGGTTACTTCGCTTCTTCTCGGAATAGCAACAAAGGTACCCTTCATCGCATCAACGTCGAGTGTCAGCCACTGGGCAACACCAGACTTGGAGAACTCCTTGAGATTCTCCTTGATCAACAGCATCTTCTGGCTCGTGGGTCCAATGGAGACCACATCACCGGGCTTGAGGCGGTAGGAGCAGATGTCCACACGCTTGCCGTTGACCTGGACGTGACCATGGTTGATGAGCTGAGCTGCTTGGTTGCGGCTGCTTGCAAAATGCATGCGGAACACAACGTTGTCCAGGCGTCTCTCGAGCAGCATGATCAAGTTTTCACCAGTCTTGCCGGGAACCCTGTTTGCTTCTTCGAAGGTCAGCTTGAACTGCTTCTCGAGCATGCAGTAGCTTCTCTTGAGCTTCTGCTTCTCACGGAGCTGCAAACCATAATCGGTCGGCTTCTTGGAACGGGCGCGGGGATCGCGACCGGGGAGGCCGGCTTTATCGTTCATGGGGCACTTGCCCGAATGACATCTATCACCCTTGAGGAACAGTTTGCACCTCTCGGCTCTGCAGTATCTGCACTTGGGTCCAGTATATCTTGCCATATTCTATCTGCTCCTAATTAGACACGTCTGCTCTTTCTGGGACGACAACCGTTGTGAGGAATCGGGGTCACGTCACGGATGGCGCGGACTTTGAGTCCGAGGACACCCAACGTGCGGATTGCACTCTCACGACCGACTCCGGGTCCCTTCACGAATACATTGACTTCGCGAAGGCCGTAGTCCATTGCCTTCTTGGCTGCTGTTTCCGCAGTTGTCTGCGCAGCATACGGAGTAGACTTCTTTGCGCCACGGAAACCGAGGCCACCAGCACTTGCCCAAGATACGGCATTGCCATTGAGGTCGGTAATCGTAACGATGGTATTGTTGAAGGTAGCCTGGATGTAGACATTTCCCTCGAATACCGTCTTCTTGACTTTCTTCTTGATGTTAGCCATGTTCAACTACTCCTTATTTCTTCTTGCCAGCAACGGTCTTCTTCTTACCCTTGCGAGTACGGGCATTGGTTTTTGTCCGCTGTCCGCGTACGGGAAGACCCTTTCTGTGCCTGAGTCCACGGTAGCATCCGATATCCATCAAGCGCTTGATATTCAAAGCTACTTCGGTGCGAAGGCGACCTTCGACCTTGTATTCATCTTCAATCACCTTTCTCAAAACAGCTACGTCGTCAGCAGAAAGGGTGTTGATGCGTACATCGGGGTTGATGTTGGTCTTCTCGCAAATCTCCACCGCAGAAACCCTGCCGATACCGTAGATATAAGTCAAGGCGATCTTCACTGCCT
>CAYXIH010000089.1:0-7217 GCA_964465155.1 uncultured Sphaerochaeta sp. | reverse complement strand
ATACACAGATATGGGGGTCGACATGGACATCGTCAAAATTACACCAAAGGTCATGGAATACGACTGGGGCAATATCAACTTCATCCCAGCTCTGCTGGGAACTTCCGCTGATGGCAAGCCAAAGGCTGAAGTCTGGTTTGGAACCCATCCTGCAGCCGAGTCGACTGTGCAAGGCCATGGCGACATGCCCCTGGGTGCATTCCTCAAGGAGCATGCACCGGCGTATTTTGGCCCTGGACATGTGGAGATATTTGGTGAAACCCTTCCGTTGTTGCTCAAGGTCCTTGCCATTGACAAGCCATTGTCCATCCAGTGCCATCCCTCCACCAGCCAAGCGCAGGCAGGCTTTCTCAAGGAGCGTGCCCTGCATGAGAGTGCTCCCAGGGATGCCTGGAACTACAAGGATGCAAACCGCAAGGCTGAAGTGCTGTGTGCGCTGACTCCGGTGACGGCCATGTGCGCGTTCCGTCCCCTGCAACAGATCGACCAGAACCTTCGTCTGCTGATTCCCACTTCGTATGCAGCATATTTCCCAACCGAATGTGCAGATGCCCCTGCAGCCATTGCCTCTGGGGACACCCAGCAGTGCTCAGATATCATCGCATCGTTGTTCGAGACCCTCTACACGCTGGACCAAGACTCATTGGATGCGTGCATCAAGGAGTACATTGACTCGTTGAAGGCACATGAGGAGCTTCCGTTGGCCACAGCGGACGGAAAGTTCCTGGAGCCCAAGGGGATTGTCCTCTCCTGTAGTGCAGAGTATCCCTCCGACCCTGGGCTCTTCTGCCCGTTCTTGCTGAATGTCCTGCACCTGGAAGTGGGGGAAGCCCTCTTCCTCAAGCCCCAGACGCTGCATGCCTATGTCTATGGGGATGGGATTGAGCTGATGAGCGCCAGCGACAACGTGCTGCGTGGTGGACTGACCCACAAGAAGGTGGATGTCCCCGAGCTGATGTCGGTGATGGAGGTAGCGGAGGCCCAGCCCCAGTGTACCCCCGTGACGGTTGGATCGAATGGGCTGAAGTACTTCCTCACCCCCACCGAGGAGTTTGTCCTGGCACAAGCTGGCAGTGGGACATACGATATCAATGGGCGGACCAGCATTTCCCTGATGCTGTGCGTAGAAGGCAAGGCAACCATATCCCATGGCAAGGAAGAGGTAGTGGTCAAGAAAGGGGAGTGCTGTGTGATCGGGGCATCCGTGTCGCAGTTCACGTTGGATGTGAACGGAAGCGTCTTCTTTGCCTCAGTTCCCGACTGACGATAGCTGTTGCCGGGCAAACGCATACAAGTCTACCCCAGCTTGTTCGGTCACCAACCGTATGACCTGGTCGATCGTGTGGTCGATGCGGTCTTGTGGGAATTGGAACAGCTGCAGTGACATCGTCAGCTGATACCGTATCAGGGTGGTATAGTCGATGTGGAGGTAGCTGCCTGCCTGTACCAACCCCCTGATCGATCCAAAGAGGATTGCCTCATGCATGTAGCAATCCTCCTGTGTCAGGTCGGGCCTGATGGAATAGAACATCTGCAGGTCCCGCTGGACTGCACAATCCAACACCCCTTGCATCGAGTTCCAGCTGGCAAATGCATCCGAGATGAGATCGAACACGGGCTGGTAGCTGCAGAGGATTTGGATCTTCAGCGCCGTGTCCACGCAATGGGTGAGGATCGGGTCATCTTCACTCCTGGTCATCTGCTGGGCCCTGGTACGGACGATATCCAGCAACTGGCTGACCAGGTGGCTGAAGATGTCATCCTTGCCAGTGTAGTAATGATAGAGCGTCCCATTGCGGATGCCCGCCCGCTCGATGATCTTGCGGACGGTCGTCTCCTTGTAGCCGAGGGTAAAGAACAGCTCGCAGGCGGCACAGAGGATGTTGCGTTGTGTGTCTATCGCATGGTCCTTGGGCATCTTGACCCTCCCTATTGCAAGTATTCACCTTTTGTATGTGAAAAGCAAGGAACAACCTGATCAATATTTGAGCATGTTCAAGGAATATAGTTGACTTTTGGATATACCTTGGCAAATATGGAAGTGTATCGTGATAGCTGTCTGAATGAGTTGCCCTCCTGCCTCATCGTGTTGGTAGAGACGGGCCCGGAGGTACGGACGTGGCAAAACGGAACGAGAAGCAACAACGCAGGGGTAAAGGGAGCAAGCATGCCTTCACCGTAGCCTTGCGGTATGTCATATTGGTGGCGATCCTCTTGGCTTTGGTGCTGTGGATCCTCTACTACCAGTCCCACAAGAAGACGGTCACCTATGAGCCACCGGTAACCCCCGTGGTCATCAGCCAGCCACAGACGGCAACCGTACAGCAGAGCATTACCCTCTCGGGATATGTCGAGGCCAAGGCCATGATCCCCGTAGTCCCGCTGGTCGCCGGGACGGTGCTCCAATACCCAATAGCTGCAGGACAACAGGTGAAGCAGGGGCAGGTGCTTGCAGTCATCGACCCAGCACCATATGAACAGCAGATGCTGCAGGCCCAGGCTGCCTACCTTGCATACCAAAGCACCTACGAGCGGGTAAAGGCCCTCTATGACGCTGGGGCAACTACCAGGCAGAACTATGACCAGGTCGTCGCCCAACGGGATGCAGGCCTTGCACAGTATGAACTGGCAAAGCTGCAGTTGGGGTATGCCACCGTCACAGCCCCTGTATCGGGGACCGTTCTCATGGCTCCCTCTGCAGTGGGAAACATCGCCTCACAGCAACAGCCTGTCGCAGTAATAGCTGACTTGGATGAGCTGGTCGTCAGGCTCAATGTCCCAGAAAAGTATTTCTCGCTATTCAATGAATACAAATCATCCTTGCAGGCTACCGTTACCCGTCCACAGAACGGTGAGCTATCTCCTGCGGCTACGGCAAACGCACAGGTGGTGACGATTGCCCCCTATGTCGAAGCCCAAAGCAAAGTGTTCAAGGTGGAGCTTGCGCTGACGGACAACCTCAGCCAGTTCCGTCCGGGTATGTACGTCAAGGTTTCGGTCATCTACCGGACATGGCCCGACATGCCCACCGTGGACCAGGTGGTGCGCAAGGTCGACGGTTCGGTATACCTCTATGATATGGCCAACAAGACCGTCCAGTGGGTAGACCTCCAGCCAGTGGTCGAGAATGAGTTTGTCCTTGCAGTTCCCCCTGAACTTGCAGATGCATGGTTCGTGGTGGAGGGACAGAACAACGTGTTCGACGGGCAACCGGTGACCGTCAAGGAGCAGTTGTGAAGGTATCGCATTTCGCGGTCAAGCATCCCGTGGTCATCGGGATGCTCCTCATCGTGCTCGTTGCATTCGGCATCTTCTGTGCCGTGGGAATGAACGTGGAGTTCATGGGTGACCTCTCGTTGCCGTCGGTGATGGTCCTTTCCATCTATCCCGGAGCAGGTGCGGAGGATGTGGAGCAGGATATCACACAGATATTGGAGGACAACTTTGTCACGTTGCCCAACTTCAAGAGCATCGATAGCCTGAGTGCCAACTCGGTGAGCTTCATCACCGTCACCTTCAAAGATGGTGTGGACCCGTATGAACAGCTGCCTGAGGTACGCAATAGGATCGAGCAGCTGATGAGCGACTTGCCAGATGGCCTGGAGGGGACTCCCCGTGCGCTCGTCGGCGGTGCCACGATGCTCCCCATCTTCACCTTCACCATCAGCGGTGGTGCTGATACCGGCAAGCTCACCCAATACGCACAGGATGTCCTCACACCGCAGCTGACCCAGGTTGCAGGTGTTTCCGAAGTGGAGATCAGCGGGGGCAAGGACCTGCATGTCAGCGTCAAGCTCCGCACGGAGGATATTGCAGCCAAAGGGGTGTCTGTGGCGAATGTCTATCAGATCCTCAGCTATGGGAACGTGCAGCTGCCTGTCGGCAGCGCACAGTACAAGGGCCGCACCATCGATGTCAGGTATGACGGTGGGTTCAAGAATGTGGATGAGATTGCAAACCTCATCGTCGGCATGGGCAGTGACAATGTCCCCATCCGGCTGTCGGATATCGCCGACGTGACATTGGAATATCCCGATCCCGACTACTATGTCGACAGCAACGGCGAGCCACTTGTGGTGGTGGACATCTCCAAGCGTTCATCGGGCAACTCGCTGAAGATCATCAAGGAAGTGAAGCGGATCCTGGAGAAATCGGAGCGTGACAGCTCCGGGGCGGTGACCTACGGCATCATCTCCGATGACAGCCGTACGATCAACGCCTCCCTCTCGACGGTGATCAACTCCGGTATCAGTGGTGTAATCATGGCGATGCTGGTGCTGCTGTTGTTCCTCAGCGACTTCCGTGCCACCTTGATCATCGGTCTCTCCATCCCCCTGTCGGTGTTGTTCACGTTCATCGGGATGCGCATCACGGGCATTACGATCAACCTGATGAGCCTCTCGGGCATGGTGGTTGCCCTGGGAATGGTCGTCGATGGCTCGATCGTCATGCTCGAGCAAGTCTATCGCTACTATCATGAGCGGACCTACAGCGTCAATGGTGCCATCTTCCGTGGTGCCGATGAAGTAGGTGGCTCGATCCTTGCCTCCACCGCGACGACGATCGTTGTCTTTATCCCCATAGCGATGCTCAGCGGCATCATCGGCATGATCTTGGAAGACGTGGCCATGACGCTGATCCTAGCCCTGTTTGCATCGTTCCTGGTGGCGGTCATCGTCGTGCCGTTCCTGCTCAAGCTGTTCCTCAACCCAGCAGGGCCAAAGGTCAAGAAGGAGAGCCATTTCAACCGTTGGATCGACAAGCTGGAGAATGGCTACCGCAGGGCCCTGCAGTGGTCGATGAGCACCTGGCGATATGTGTTGCTGCTCTCTGTCTCGGTGTTGGTGGTGACGTTGTTCATCGCAGGGGCGCTGGGTATTGCATTCATTCCCTCCACGGACAACAGCGACTTCTATGTTGACCTGTCGTTCCCCAACGGGTATTCGCTGAACCAGACACGTCAGCGGACTTGGCAAGCGGAGCAATTGATCAGGGAGTATGTCCCTGAGATACAGAGTGCGGTGTTCTTTACCGGAAAGAGCCAGAAATCCCTGATCGGCTCCTCTGCTGCAAATAGTTCCTATGGCAAGATCGTGCTGGTGCCAGTCAAGGACCGCAAGCGTGACATCCATGACATCATCCTCCAAGTCCAGGAGGTGCTGAGCGCACAGATGCCCGGCACGACTGTGGAGGTGAGCAACGGCGGGTATGACAAGCTGTTGGGGTATGTATCCGGAGGTGGTGGGTACGGCCTGACGCTCATTAGCGAGGACATGCCGTTGCTGTACCAGACAGCCTTGGACATTGAGGATGAGCTGCTCAAGGATCCCTCGGTCGTCACCGTCTCGATCGATACCTCCTATGACAACAACACCATGGTGCTGGACATGTCCCAGGAGTACCTGACTTCGCTGGGGCTCACCAGCTATGAGGCGGGGATTACCAGCGCCATCCTCTTCCAGGGGCTGGACGCGGGACGGCTGCGCAATGATGCAGATGGGAACCGGTATGATATCAGGTTGTATAGCGATATCACCGACAATCCTCTCTCAATGAAGGAGATCAACGACATCCAGGTCATATCAATGGGTGGCAGCTCCATCTCCTTTGCCAATATCTCAGACGTCAAGCTGGAGCAGTCCGTGTCGCAGATCAACCGCAGCGAGCGGTCCAAGACGGTCACTATCTCGGCCCGGCTGGTCAATGAGGATACTGCAGCGGTTTCCAAGCATATGGACCAGTGGCTGCAGGAGCACCCCCTCCCAGATGGAGTCTCCTCCAAGGCCGGTGGCATCATGGAGCTCATCGGCGATTCGATATCACCGATGATCACGGCCTTGGCCATTGCATGGTTCTTGGTGTATGTCGTGATGGTCATCCAGTTCGAGCGGTTCCGCCAGCCCCTGATCGTGATGATCACCATCCCATTCTGTTTCATCGGAGTCATCCTGGGACTGCTGATGTTCGGCTCGACCCTCTCCCTGATCGCATTCCTGGGAATCATTGCCCTGGGAGGGGTAGTCGTCAACAACGGCATCATCCTCATCGACTACGTCAACCTGCTGCGTGACGAGCGCCGTGCGGTCATCGTCGCCAAGAGAACCGGCAAAGATCTCAAGACTGCGGAGGAAGATTCGCTGCAGACCGAACGAACCTTGTGCCTGGGCCCTGATGATGAGTCAACCTTGCTGCGCGACTGTGTCGCGGACGGTTCTGCATCCCGCATCAGGCCGATATTCATGACGACGCTGACGACGATGCTCGGTGTCGTCCCCATGGCAATCTCCACTGGTGAAGGGGCAGAGATCTACGCGCCGCTGGGTCAGGCCATCGCAGGTGGATTGCTCACTTCCACCTTGATCACACTGTTCATGATCCCAATCCTGTATTATGTGACTGAGCACAGGAAGATCAGGAAATTCTATGCGTCAGGCAAGGGGACTGTCATAGCCCCGGTGCCTGACCCCACCAAGCCACCGTTTGGCACCGAGACTCTCGTCCCCTCCGACTTGCCGTTGGACCGGGAGGAGCAGCAGGAGCTTGCACATGGTGACGATACGGACGGACATTCCACGGAGGAACGTTGATATGAAAAAAACATATGTGATACTGCTGGTTGCAACCTTGGTGCTTCTGTCAAGTTGCTCCGCTGTCTTCAAGGCCGGGGTGAGCGGGACGGTGATCGATTCGGATACCGACAATGGAGTTGCCGCTGTGTCTGTATATGCATATACGACTGCTTCCGAACGGGACACCGACTATAATGCCTATATGGCCAACCATACGGCAGGCTCTCTGTTCAACGAATCCTTTGCCCCTTCTGGTTCCACGCGCGCCGCGGCCACGACCACTGGCACTGATGGCACGTTCACCGTCAACAAGCTGGTATGGGAGAGCCTCGACCCCAAGTGGGGAAAGACTGCCGACCAGCATGAGCTGTTCCTGCTGTTCTTCCACAAGGACTATGGGTTGTTCAAGAACAGTTCCCAGATATTGGTCATCTCCGACAGCAACAATGCCAACTCGGTGACACAGAGCATCTCCCGTACCCGCCAGAGCACCTCCATCGCATTGACGATCAGGGATGTGGCGACAGGCAATCCCATTGGTGCCTCGATGAACGTCACGGTCAAAGTACCCCAGTCATCGGGGGCAAATCCCACCTACAAGACCTACGACAAGAACAACACGGACGCATGTACTGTCGCTGGAGGTAC
>CAYXIH010000088.1:0-7461 GCA_964465155.1 uncultured Sphaerochaeta sp. | reverse complement strand
TTTCGTTACCCCATCAATAGCGGTCTACTTATCCGATAAGGTGCGTTGTCTACACTCCTTTTGCTTTGCCGTCAATCATATGCAACAAGTAGCCTCATACCAACGCACAGGAAAGCCATAGATTCTCTCTTTTTTGTTCCCTTTCATGCAGTTCGAATAGATTGTAGCAATAATGAAAGTAAAGGCAAATTATTGTACATTAAAAGAAAGTTTAAAACAACATAGTTTTCCTAGCTTTCCATGTATCGTGTGTTTTGGACTGGGAGGGAAATATGCGATATGGCGGAACACGCAAGTGCCCGCCATACCGTTAGGAATTCTTGTCGTCGCTCTTGAGGACGGCCAGGAAGGCCTGCTGTGGTATCTCGACGTTGCCGACCATCTTCATCCGCTTCTTTCCTTCCTTCTGCTTCTCCAGCAGCTTTCTCTTTCTGCTGATGTCACCACCATAGCACTTGGCAGTAACGTCCTTGCGGAAGGCGCTGATAGTCTCACGGGCCACGATGGAACCGCCAACTGCAGCTTGGATGGGGATACGGAATTGCTGGCGGGGAATCTCGTCCTTGAGCTTCTCGCAGACCATTCTCCCGCGCGCCTGCACGTTGCCACGGAACACCAGTTGGCTCAGTGCGTCCACGGGCTCCGAATTGACGAGGATATCCATCCGCACCAAGTCCGTGGCCTTGTATCCAATGATATGGTAGTCGAACGAGGCATAGCCACGGGATATCGACTTGAGCCGGTCATAGAACTCAAACAGGACTTCGGCAAGGGGCATCTCGTAGATCATCTCCACCCGCTTCTCATCCAAGTAATTCATGCCGCTCTGCACTCCCCGCTTCTCCATGCACAGCGTGATGATGCTGCCGACATAGGATGTAGGGGTGATGATATTTGCCTGGATATACGGTTCCTCTACGGATTCGACACGCAGGGGATCGGGATAATCCAATGGATTGTCAATGTTCAGCGTCTCACCGTTCTTCATGTGGACGATATACTTTACCGAGGGGCTGGTGAATACAATGGAGAGGTTGAACTCACGCTCGATACGCTCCTGCACGACCTCCAGATGGAGCAATCCCAGGAAGCCACAGCGGAATCCAAATCCCAATGCAGCAGAGGAGTCCTTCTCATATACCAACGATGCATCGTTGAGCTTCAGCCGCTCGATGGCAGCCTGCAGCTCCTCATAGTCGTTCGTATCCACAGGATAGATCGAGCTGAATACAACCGGCTTGACTTCCTTGAACCCAGCCAGGGCTTCGGAAGCCGGACGCAGGGCATTGGTGACGGTATCGCCGACACGGATGTCACCAATGGTCTTGATACCAGCGATGAAGTATCCGACATCTCCCGCCTGCAGCTCCCCCTTGCGGATAAGCTCCAATTGGAATACACCAACTTCCTCCACGGTATAGCGGGCACCGCTATGCATGAAGAGGATTGGATCGCCCTCCTTGAGGGTTCCGTTGAATATCCTGAAGTGGACTATGACACCCCGGTAGGGATCATAGTGGGAGTCGAAGATCAACGCCTGCAGGGGAGCCGTGACATCACCTGTCGGAGGTGGGATCAAATTGACGATCTGCTCGTAGAGCGCATCGACACCCGCCCCCGTCTTGGCGCTGACCAAGACAGTGTCATCGGGGTTGAGCCCAAGGTCATGGTCGATCTGGTGCAGGCACGACGGGATGTCCGCGCTGGGCAGGTCGATCTTGTTGATCACCGGGATCACTTCGAGGTTGTGCTCCATCGCGAGATAGAGGTTGGCCAATGTCTGCGCCTCGACACCTTGTGAGGCGTCGATGAGCAGCAGCGCACCTTCACACGAGCTGATCGCACGGGAGACTTCATAGGAGAAGTCAACATGTCCCGGGGTGTCTACGAGGTTCAGCTCATACTCATCGCCGGAGAGCGAGGTATACGGAATGGTAACCGCCTGGCTCTTGATCGTAATTCCGCGCTCACGCTCGATATCCATGTTGTCCAGCATCTGTGCCTGGGCAGGGCCACGGGTAGTGACGATGCGGGCCTTTTCAATGAAACGGTCCGCCAAAGTCGACTTGCCATGGTCAATATGTGCAATGATACAGAAATTTCGGGTAAAACTTGAATCTTTGGGCATAATTCTCCTGGGTCAATCAAGTGAAGCTCGTTGCCTGCTCCACTGCCTCGAGTCCGAGCAATTCCCGGATCTCCATGTCGTCCAATGTCTCTTTCTCAACCAATGCCTCGGTGATCATGTCCAGCTGGTCGCGGTGTCCGTTGAGGATATCCCTCGTTGCCGCCATGGCCTCGCTGAGGATCTTCCCTACCTCGGCATCGATCTTCCGGGCGGTATCCTCGGAATAGACCTTGTGCTGTGCAATCTGCCGGCCGAGGAACAACGGTTCATCCTCTTCACCATAGGAACAGAAACCAAGGCTGCTCATACCCCATTCGGTAACCATGCGCCTGGCTATGTCGGTCGCCTGCTTGATGTCGTTGCTGGTTCCAGTGGTGGTCTCGCCATAGACAATCTCCTCGGCGACATAGCCACCCATGCATACCTTGATCCAGTCCATGAGCATGCTCTTGTTCTTGGTGTATGCATCCTTCTCCGGCAAACTGATCGTCAGGCCCAATGCACGGCCGTGAGGAATGATCGTCACCTTGTGCAGGGGGTCGAGGTTCTTCAGATAATAGTGCAGCAAGGTATGGCCAGCCTCATGGTAAGCGGTCGCCCGCTTCTCCTCGACGGTCATGAACTTGCTCTGGCGAGCGACTCCCAGCAGGATCTTGTCGCGAGCCTGCTCGAAATCGTTCATGGAAACAGTATCCTTCCCTTCACGTGCTGCAAAGAGGGCGGACTCGTTGACCAAGTTGGCAAGGTCTGCTCCGCTGGTACCGGGGGTTGCCCGGGCAATCCTGTGGAGGTCTACGTCTGGCTGCAGCTTTACCTTCTTGCAGTGGATCTTGAGGAT
The DNA here is from genome assembly GCA_964465155.1 of uncultured Sphaerochaeta sp. Taxonomy (GTDB): domain Bacteria; phylum Spirochaetota; class Spirochaetia; order Sphaerochaetales; family Sphaerochaetaceae; genus Spiro-02. The sequence continues at coordinate 4,495 of CAYXIH010000088.1, read as the reverse complement.
AGCCTCACGCTCCTGCACATCGGGAAGATCTACCACGACCTGGCGGTCGAAACGACCAGGACGCAGGAGCGCCGGGTCCAGGACATCGGGACGGTTGGTGGCTGCGATGACAATGACTCCATTGGCCGTCTCAAATCCATCCATCTCCACCAGCATCTGGTTGAGGGTCTGCTCACGTTCATCATGTCCGCCACCCAGGCCACTTCCACGGGTACGACCAACAGCATCCAGTTCGTCGATGAACAAGATACATGGAGCGTTCTTCTTGCCCTGCTCGAACAAGTCGCGCACGCGTGCCGCACCCATGCCGACGAACATCTCGACGAAATCGGAACCGCTGGTATGGAAGAAGGCAACGCCAGCCTCACCTGCAACTGCCTTGGCAAGCAGCGTCTTACCGGTTCCCGGAGGTCCTACGAGGAGCACACCCTTGGGGATGCGTGCACCAATCTGCTGGAACTTGTCCGGATGCTTGAGGAACTCCACGACTTCCTGCAGCTCGTACTTGGCCTCCTTCTGACCTGCGACATCGGCGAATGTCAGATGGACATCAGTATCCATGAACTCCTTGGCATGGCTCTTGCCCAAGGAGGACATCATCTTGCCATTTGCCCCGCTGACCTGTCTCCAAAGCATTACGGAGAAGCCCAACAGGACGATCCAGGGAACCATCTGCAGCAAAATCTGCAGGAACGAGACACTCTGGACGGAACCGGTGACCACGACATTGCTGGCCTCCAGCGCGGGCAGGAGCTTTTCGTCGAAATACGGAATCCGTGTCTTGGCCGAGACGCCGTTGACAAGTGTGAATTTAATCTGTGAGCTCTCCACTATCTCGGCGGAGGAGACTTGGCCAGCCTCCACATACTTCATGAACGATGTATATGGGACTTCCTGTGCCGAACCGCTGGGATCGCTGAACAGCATGAACACAAACGTCGCAAGCAATACGATGAACACGACCAGTGCAATGCGGTTCTTGCCCGGCTGCAAGGGATTGTTACCCTTTTGCTGAGGTCTGCGGTTGTTGCCGTTTGTATCGTTGTTGGGTCTCCAGTAATCCTTTCGGAATGGACCGGAGTTCTTGTCTTCATTGTCCTTCTGCTCGTGATTGCTTTTGTCATCACGGCCGAAGAACATCTGCGCGGAGCTGCGTTGATCATCATTGCCCCGTTTCATATCGGTGTGGTCCGACCCCTGTTCATCCTTGGGATTCTTGGGATCGAGCTGATCATCATTATTCACTGCATTCATTCCTTTGCAAGACACTATAATGAGATATGTCGTTTGGGGCAAGTGCACCAAAGACCTTGTATCGCTTGGCAAGCCGGTCTCTCCCACCAAGGAAGCGACCCAAGACTGCCACAATTCCACTGCGGTCCTCGAGAACGAGTACCTCATTCCGCCTGCCTTGGGGCAATTTCCAACCACCAATCATTTTGGAGACCGAAACAGTACCATCCTCAAGGCAGATTGCATCCCCGTCCTGCCATGTCCGCACGACCAGCGGAACTTGCAGGGAAGCGTCAGCCACTGCAATCAACTGGGAGCTGGCCATGTCGGACCCTGGCACAACCTTCCCCACGGACAGCCAATTACCGCCAGGGAGGAGTGTCAAAGGGTATTCCACCTTCCGTACAAACTGACAAGCGGGCACTGCATCCTTGCGCCATACCAGCCGGTCCTGCTCCCTGACAGCTGTCGTCCCGCAAGCCTGTACCAGCGTTCCTGGCTGAGCGACGAACAGTGCTCCGACGCGAGATGCCATTTCATGGGAGAGCCGCTCGTTTGCATGCAGCAGGTCCCACATCCGATAGGCAAGCTGCATGCGTACATATGGATGCAGCTGCATGCAGGCCGTGATCCCAACTGAAATGGACCCATCCAATTCAAGCTCTATCGGCGGGAATTGGGATTGGAGGGACTGGCGCATGAAATCCAACGCCATGTCGGCCTTGCTGGCAAAATCACAAGCCCCTTCCCGTGCATGCGCAAATACCTGCAGCACCGGTCCTACCAACGTATGGCGGATCTTGTTTCGCAGGTATTGGTCCTCGCCATTGGTGGAATCCTCCGCCCAATGCATCCCCTTCTCCACAAGCAGCTGCTGCAACTTCTGGCGGTCAGAGTGCAGCACAGGCCGGACAACCTGGCCGTTGACAGGGGCAATCCCCCGCATCGTAGAAATATCGCTGGCTTGGAGCAACCGCATCAACAGTGTCTCCAATTGGTCGTCACTCGTATGTGCCGTTGCAATATATGCATATCCAAGCCGTTGTTGGATCTGCTGTAGAGCTTCATAGCGAAGGAAGCGAGCCGCCTCCTCGACACCCATGCCACGTACACGGGCGGTTTCCGCAACCAATCCTGTTTCGAACACCACCACTTCCAGTGGACAGCCAAGCCTGATGCAGTTCTCCTGGTTCAACAGGACTTCATCCGCAAGCTCGCGTTCAGTGCGCAGGTTATGGTTGACATATACAGGATGCAAGCATCCAGCAGGGAACATAGATGACAAGATGCACAGCATCCCCAAGGAATCACTTCCCCCTGAGAATGCAACGACGATGCCCTTGTGGGCATCAATGCCATGCAGATCGAGAAAGCGTTGTGTTTCAGCTACCAATGACTTTTCGGTTGAACTCAAGCATGGCCTCCTGGATCCCCATTCCTCCCAGCATCTGTACCAGAGCTTTGGAACCGAGGGCTATCCCATCACCAAGTGCAATACGCTCACTTCCCGTAGGAGCTCCCAACACATGGTCGACAACCGTCGCATCACCGACAGGCCTGCCAATGCCGACATAGATTCGGATGAAGTCGGAAGTCCCATAGGAGGCTATCATGGACTTGAGCCCATTGTGGCCAGCTGAGGAGCCACCACTGCGGATACGAATCATTCCGGCAGGAAGGTCGAGGTTGTCACAGACAACTATACACTTGGTGTCGGGGGCAAGGGGAAAATATTGGGCTACCGCACCAGAGTTGTTCATGAAGGTCAAGGGTTCCACCAGAGTAACCGGCTCACCACCAACAACGCAGGATGCCTCCCGATACAGACGAAAACAGCGTTTTCTCAGGTGAACCTGAAAAAACGCTGCAGTCTGTTGGAGTACATCGAATCCGACGTTGTGTCGGGTATGTTGGTATTCCACTCCGGGATTGCCCAACCCATACACAATATACAGGATGTACCTCCTTGGGTTATTTTGCCGGGGTCGCTTCAGAAGCAGCAGGAGCTGCAGCAGTGGTGACTTCGGCAGGAGCAGCTGCATCAGCTGCAGGTTCAACGACTTCTTCCTTGATGGACTTCACGCTGACGACGGTTGCATCAGGATTGACATGGAGCTTGACGCCTGCGGGAACATTGAGGGCGTTCACATGGAGGCTCTCGTTCACGCCGAGGTCAGAGATGTCGACAACGATGGACTCGGGGAGGTCCTTGGGCAGACACTCGATCTCAACTTCATGCATGACCTGGTCAACGACACCACCCTCGCGGACACCCTTGGCGTTGCCATGGAGGACGATGGAGATGTGGGTGCGCAGTGCATGGCCACGGGTAACCTCGAAGAAGTCAACATGCTTGATAGCACCATGCATCAGGTCTTCCTGATAGTCCTTCATCAGGACCTCGAACTCCTTGGAGTCGGTTGCAATGGTCAGCAGTGTGGTTTCTGAGAAGTGGCGAAGCTTGTTGGTGAATTCCTTGGCGTTCAAGGTCACATGCACAGGTGCATTCTTGCCATAGATGACGGCGGGGATACGACCGCTGCGAAGTACGCGGCGGGAACCGGAGGAACCGAAGTCTTCGGTCCTGAACTGTGCACTCAGATGCTTATCGTTCATAATACTACTCCTAATACTCTCATTGGGCCTTTGCCCAATTACCATGGGATGATTCGTGTCCAAGACACGCTTACTGGGAAGGAAGGATTCGAACCTTCGATGCCGACACCAAAAACCGGAGCCTTAACCGCTTGGCGACTTCCCAACGTCATGCAGTCATTTGTGCATGCTGCGCCATTCTACACGAAAAGGCAAACGTTGCACAAGTAGAAGCTACCAGAGATTCGGCTACTCCTCTCCATTTTCCACTGGAGCATCGTCACAATTCTGATATGCATCCATGATCTCGTGCTGCAGCTTCTCTCGAAACTCGCTGTTGATAGGATGTGCTATATCCTTATATTCACCACTGCGCGACTGGCGGCTGGGCATAGCGATAAAGGCACCACCTGTACCGTCGATGATCTTGATGTTGTGCACCACAAATACATCGTCGAACGTAATAGTCACATAGGCGAGCAGGCGCCCTTCCTCCTCGATCTTCCGAATCCGAATATCCGTGATTTCCATTGATGTTCCCCCTCATACTCACATTACACGACGAAATTCCATGACCAGATCCCCCGTATGGAATTTCTATGCAAGCTCTCTCCTAGATTATTATTTGCATTGGTGCTCCAAACATCTGTACCGATGCTCCCAATGC
>CAYXIH010000087.1:2354-7525 GCA_964465155.1 uncultured Sphaerochaeta sp. | reverse complement strand
AGGTCTTGGACTTGGATGTTGACAAGCTCTCCGTCACCGTGTTTGAAGGTGATGAGGGTGTTCCCCGTGATGAGATTGCAGCAGAGACTTGGAAGAGCCTGGGCATTCCCGCAGAACGCATCTACTTCATGCCACGTGAGGACAACTGGTGGGGTCCTGCTGGTGAGACCGGTCCTTGCGGACCGGACAGTGAGATGTTCATCGACACTGGCCGTCCGGCCTGTGGTCCGGACTGCAAGCCCGGCTGCAAGTGCGGCAAGTATTTTGAGATTTGGAATGATGTCTTCATGGGGTACCGCAAGACTGCAGAAGGGGAGTATGTCCCCATGGATCGCAAGTGCGTTGATACCGGCATGGGCATTGAGAGAACCATTGCAATCTTGCAGGGCAAGAAGTCTGTCTATGAGACTGAGGTGTTCCAGCCGATCATTGCAGGTGTCAAGGAGTTGTCCGGTGTTACCTATGGTGAGGATCCTGAGAAGGATATGTCCATCCGTATCATCAGCGACCATGTGCGCACCAGCGTCTTCATCCTGGGTGACCAGAAGGGTGTTGCTCCTTCCAATGTTGGACAAGGGTATATCCTGCGCCGCCTGATCCGCCGTGCTGTGCGCCATGCCCGCAAGTTGGGTATCGAGGGACAGTTCATGGGAACCTTGGCCAAGGTTGTCCTTGATTTGTATGGCAACGCCTATCCTGAGCTCATCGAGCACCGCCAGTTCATCATGGATGAGCTTGCTGCCGAGGAGGCCAAGTTCTCCGAGACCCTGCAGAAGGGTGAGCGTGAGTTTGAGAAGATGCTTCCCAACTTGCTCAAGGGTACTTCCAGGGTGATCAACGGAAGGATTGCCTTTAAGCTCTATGATACATATGGGTTCCCCATTGAGCTTACCCGTGAGCTTGCCGCTGAGCATGGGTTCTCTGTTGATGAGGAAGGGTTCGATGCTGCATTTGCAAAGCATCAGGAGACCAGCCGTGCTGGTGCGGAGCAGCAGTTCAAGGGTGGTCTTGCAGACCACAGTGAACTGACTACTGAACTGCACACAGCTACCCATATGCTCCACAAGGCCCTTCGTACAGTCTTGGGTGACCATGTTGGTCAAAAGGGTTCGAATATCACCACAGAGCGCCTGCGCTTTGACTTTACCCATCCGACTCCAATGACTCCACAGGAGATCAAGGAAGTTGAGGATATGGTCAATGCTGCAATTGCACGTGACCTGCCTGTCACTTGTGAGACCATGACGCTTGAGGAAGCCCGTGATCAGGGAGCCATTGCTTTCTTTGACAGCAAATATGGTGAGCAGGTCAAGGTATACTCCATCGGTGACTACTCCAAGGAAGTTTGTGGTGGTCCCCATGTAGAGCATACTGGTGGCATGGGACACTTCAAGATCCTCAAGGAGCAGTCTTCTTCTGCTGGTGTGCGCCGTATCAAGGCAGTGCTTGAGAAATAGTAGTTATCAGTTTTGATAATACATTATCCTCCATGTCGGTTGTTGCCGATGTGGAGGATATTTTTTTGCATTGATACTGCATCTTGGGAAAGCTTGATGTTGGATTTGTTATTTTCTGTTTGATTGGGATGGGTTTTCCCTTACAGATATTCCTCTTGTGCTCGACTTAATATCTTGTTTCTCTTTCAATGTGGGAGAGAGAGGATGTTGGTGCTGTCTTGATATTATTGAGTATCCTCTTTTCTGTTTTATGAGTTTCTTTCTGGAACTAATGTTGTGGGTACCGGTATTAAGGATTTGCTTTCCATAGAAGAGATATCGTGAATTTTAATATTAGCAGTTCATATGCGTTCCTTGGTGTAGGTTCTTCTCATACTTGCTTTATTTGACTTTTTCTCTGGGTGGTTTTCTTGCGTATTGGAATATTGCATGGTATGTTTTCTGCATGATGTATATACCAAGCTGAACATGACGAATAGGAAGGTTTCAACTCCCTTGTTGGGGGTTGTGTCGTTTCGTCATGTCCTTGGAGAATTATATCATGCACATTCGTCGTGGCCAGATGGCCATTGTGTTGTTCTGCATCATTGCCTCGTTGCAGGGAATGATCTTCTTTGGTCCCGTTGCCACCTTGTATCGTCAAGTGCGCGGTGTGACCATCTTCCAAATATCCATCATAGAGTCAGTATGCCTGCTCGTTGCCATAGCCTTGGAGGTTCCATGGGGAATGGTAGCCGACCGTATAGGGTACAAGCGTACCTTGGTCATCTGTGCCGTTGTGGCATTGGTAGGGAAGGTGATCTTCTGGAAGGCTACTTCTTTTCCTTTGTTTTTGGTTGAGCGTATTTTGTTGGCTGTCGTCATGGCAGGGACCAGTGGGGTAGATGTTGCTTATTTGGCGGGTGTTGTGCCACCAGAACGGCTGCAGCAGTCGTTGGGGTGGTATGATGCCAGTGGCATGGTAGGGCTGTTGGTTGCCTCGTGTGTGTTTACCCTGTTTGTCGGTGATTCCTATTCCCTTGCTGCGTTCCTGACTTGCATTGCCTATGCTGTTGCGTTGGTGTGTACCTTGCTGTTGCCACCTGTGGCTGTCGGTGGTACAACGACAGCTCGGGGTGGCTTTGGTGCTGTCTTCCGCTCCATTGCTGCATGTAAGGCAGTTTTGCCAGTGGTGCTGGGACTGTTCCTCATTGCTGCTGTGAATCAGAGCCTGACGGTGTTCATCATGCAGCTCAAGTATGTTGATATTGGCATGAGTTCCACAGGAATGGGGATTGCATTCTTCTTGGTGACCATCTGCTCCATCATTGGCTCGGCATGTGCCCAATATCTTCGTAGGCGTTGGGCAGTTCTTGGTTGTCTGGTGGTTTGCCTTATGTGCTGTCTGTTGTTGGGATGGATACATTTGGTAGGTGTCGTGGTGTTGCTGGTCTGCCTGCTTCGCTTGTTCAGTGTGATGTTGGTGCCCTATAGATTGTCACTGGAGAACCAATGTGCTCCACAGGGTATCAAGGCTACTGTGCTGAGCATGTTTGCTGTCTTGGGCAATGGTATTGAGATTGGGGTCAGCTTGTTGTTGGGCAAGGTTGCAGGAGTGAGCGTTGGCAATACCATGTATGTTGCTGCTGGTATCTGTTTGGTCGCGGTCTTGTTGGTCTTGTCAGTACGTACTGAAACAAAACCCAGATAATTGTATGAAAATGGGTATTGGTAGTGAAGGAAATGATATAACTCAAATTGACAAGCATGTGTGGTTGTTGTGTAGTATGGCAACCACATGCGTGGAGCTCTTGTTGAGTTGCCATGCAACTATTGTATTGCAGGGGGAAGTTTTGAAAGATTCGAAGCGTAGTGAGCCGCGTCCTGGTCGCAGGGTCGCCGCTGAACGGCGTCGAATCGCTCGTAGTGTCATCAGGGAATTTTATGCAACCCACCAGTTCGCGCATTTGCCGAGTGCTGTCCAGGTTGCTTTGAAAGAGATTTGTCCAGTTCGAGACAGTCACCCCACCAGGGATGGGGAGTGACTGCTGCTATCTTAGTTCTACCTGCAAGCTTTTCGTTCTTCACATTTCTTGTTCTGGTACGTTCAAGGGAACAGCCAGTTGACCACATGCACCGTTGATATCCCGTCCACGGGAGAAACGGCGCGTGTAGGAGACACGTAGACGATCCAACGCATCTGTGAATGCATTGATCTCCGCCATGGACGGTGTCTCCCACGGCAGTTCTGCCGCGGGATTCCATGGGATGAGATTCACCACCACGTCCAGGTCCCTGATGTACCTGGCAAGTTTCCTGGCCGCCGTCTCGTCGGTGTTTTTTCCTCCGATCATGCAGTATTCGAAGGTGAAGCGCTTGCCGAAGACGTTCTGGTAGTGGATCAGCGCCTTGCGCAGTTCCTCCAGTGGCCAGGTCTTGTTGACCGGCATCAGGGCAGACCTGAGCTCGTTGTCCGCCGATACCAAGGATACCGCGAGCTTCACACCCAGCTCCTGTTCTGCAAGCTTGTTGATCCCAGGTACAACACCACATGTGCTGATCGTGATCCTGCGCAGGCTGATGTCCAATCCTTCGGGATCATGGAAATACCGGATCGCCCGCGTTACCGCGGCGATGTTGGCCAATGGCTCTCCCATCCCCATGAATACGATGTGGGTGATATCCCCCATCTTCTTCAGGTGCATGAACTGCTCTATGATCTCCTCGGTTGCAAGGTTCCTTGCAAGTCCCATCGTACCCGTACGGCAGAACGTACACCCCATTGCACAGCCTACCTGGCTTGAGAGACATGCAGTCTTGCGCCCTTCCTTGTCCGTGAGCATCACGCATTCAACCACGGCCCCGTCATACAGCTTGACGGCCAGCTTGGCAGCTCCCGTCTCATCCACTTGCTCTTCTATGACCTCTGATGAGCAGATCTTCGGCATGAGCGCCGTCAGGCGCTCACGCTCAGCTTTGCTGAGGTTGGTCATCTGGTCAAAGGATGTGACTCCCTTGAGCAGCCAGTCCCGTACCTGCTTGCCTTGGAATGAGCGTGGCAGTTCCAAGACGGTACAGAGGTCCTGTGCCGAGAGTCCGTAGAGTGAGAGTGGTAGTTTGCGTGTCTGTTCGTCCATGATATGTATTCCTTTCATCAGAACATGCTGATGATTGCTATGATGACTCCTGTGACTCCTTCTCCTCCCAGCAGGCCGCTGGCAACGAGGTTGGTGGTATGGGTCACTTTCTCTTGGGGTACTTTGCGTGTGCATGCCCTGACAATGAGCATGGAGATCGCACCCATTCCCATGATAGAAGATATGTACACGGGAAGATAGATGCCAAGCCCCAGTGTCGCGGCTGGTACGTTGAAGAGGTACAAGGCCACTCCAATGATTGCCCCGATCAGGAACGCAGGGACATGGCCAAGGCCTCCGGCCATGGCAGAGACTGCGGCTGCTTGGGGAGCGGGCAGTGCTGCTGTTCCAAATCCACCGAAGGACTGCTTCATGACCAGCAGGACTATGACTGCTACCACGGCTCCGAGGACGCCCCCGATTCCTTCTGCCACAAGCTGTGCCTTGGGGTCCGTGCCGATCATGTAGCCGCTCTTGAAGTCATTCATGACGTCCCCTGTCAGGCCACATGCCACGGCGGTGATCCCTGCTACGGAGAATGCGGCGATGAGGGATGGGTTCCATAGTACTTGGATGACCAACAGCACCAGGATGCCAA
>CAYXIH010000087.1:0-2254 GCA_964465155.1 uncultured Sphaerochaeta sp. | reverse complement strand
GCGATGAGGGATGGGTTCCATAGTACTTGGATGACCAACAGCACCAGGATGCCAAAGACTTCCATGGGGTTGACTCCCGTCTGGCCTGTCAGCATTCCTGCAAGGTATGTGGTCAGGTAGATGCCTACCATGACCACCAGGGCCTGCAGGAAGGAGATTTCAGTCCACAGCGCCAGTGCAATGCAGCATGCAAGAGCTACTCCTAGGATGATCAGGGTCTTCTTGGTGGAGATGTTCCTCCGCCCCTGGGGTGTCTCCTTCCTCTGCTTGAATTGCTTTCCCTTCTTCCATACTGCCTTGAAGAAGACGCCAAAGCCGGTTCCGACCATCAGGCCAAGGCCCAGGTTGGTACGGAACAGGTCCGCTGCAGCCATGTCCGAGAACCAGCCCATGGAAATACCTACGGGTGTCATCATGTAGTATGCGAATATTGCACCACCCAGCCAGACAAGTGAGAGCAGTGGTCCAATGATGGCACCAATGCCAAGTGCCATGGGGGAGACCCAGATGCTGACAGCCGGAACTATTGCACTTCCTTTGAAGAACGTCAGCAATGTGGGGATCTTGGCAAAGCCATCACGCAATACCGTGAACACTGCGCTGCCACCCATGGAGATGAAGAGGGTGCGTGCACCCTTTCCTCCCTCCATGCCTGCCATAAGGGTGTTGTAGGAGGCTTGTCCCATGGGGTAGGGAAGCTGTTCTTCCACAATGAACTCCTTGCGGAAGACGGATGTGAAGCAGGTTCCCAATAGTGAACCGCAGATGGCCAACACCAACAATGAGGAGGTGGGGACATGTGCCTGGGGATTGAGCATCCAGATGCCGGGGATGGTGAAGGCAAGGCCTCCTGCAACCATGGCCCCTGCGCTCATCAGGGTATAGGTGACGCACATCTCCTTGGTTGTCGATCCCTTCATGTGCTTGAGGGCAGCCAAGCTTACAATTGTGACGAATACTGTTGGCCATGGGAGTGCTCCCATGCGCAGTGCCACATACATGGAACTTGCTGTGATCACGAGCAGTCCTGCGATTCCAATCACCATGCCCCGTACTGTTAGTTGTCTCTTCTCCATTTCTCGTACCTCGATTGGCATCCTACTGGATTTTTCCCTTCTATGCTATGGAGCTGAAAAATGGAACATGCAAATTTATGGTGCATTTGTTAACAAGTATGTACGGTAACAGATGGAGTGTGTGGCTAGTTCGTGACAAAAATATAAGAAATGTGCAATTTCTTACATATTTTCTTGATTTGTAATACTAGTCGCTCTTTGCTGAAAGTAGTATGATATTCAGTATCAAATGACAAAGCGAGAGATAGTGGAAGGATCACTGTGACCTGACCCGTCTCAAAGGAGCAAGAGATGAAAAAGAGATTGATGATTGTGGCTCTGTTGGCATGTCTCGTTGCAGTTCCGGCGTTCTCCGCCCCACGTGCAACTGGTGACTTTTCCCTTGGTGTTCAGGTTGGTTATCCCACTGTTGTGGCTGCTACCGCCGACATCAACTTCAACCAGGATTGGTTCATGATCGCTGACGCAGGTCTGCTGGTTGGAAACGGTATTGGTATTGAAGGCGACGTGCTGATCAACTGGAACTTTGCAACAGTCGATGGTTTCCGCAATGGTGATGCATGGGAGTTCTCCGCTGGTGCTGGTACCGGTCTTGGTGGTTTCTTTGGATCCAACGGATACTTCTCATTGACTCCCAAAGGGGACATCCGCGCTCTGTATGCATTCAGCGAGGGTTGGGATGTGTTCGTCCGCGTTGACCTCGGCGTCAACCTGTTGTTCAATGGCAGTGGTATGACAACCGGCTTTGGCTTCAACGGCGCACTGGGCTGCACCTACGCATTCAACTAAGAGATATTCTCTTGATAATAAAAAACCTGGCTTCGGCCAGGTTTTTTATTGTCTGATGGGTACTGAATTGTATGTTGTTGCCCGAATGCAATCCTACTGCAGGAACTCCTTGATCGTCCCTTCGTTTCTCTGTGAGATGCGTGCTGTAACAAGGATTCCCTGTTCCTGGTAGTCGATTGTCTCTATCGAGCCGTTGCGGCGTAGCCATGCAACCAAGTCATGCCGGCTGTTTGGGAAGAGATAGGTGTGTAGTGGTCTCAGCTGGTGGATGATCTGTTCTATCTGCTGCTGCAGCTCGTCGATTCCAGCTCCGGTCTTCACTGATGTCTGTACGACATGGTCAGCCATGGAGGCTAGGCGTGCAATTGCAAAGGGTTCCAGTGGGGTGT
>CAYXIH010000086.1:0-7752 GCA_964465155.1 uncultured Sphaerochaeta sp. | reverse complement strand
TAAAAAAAAGCCCATGGCATGAGAGCCACGGGGCTTGTTCGTTGCTGTCGCTGGACGAATGATTTACATCAAATCCTTTGCTTTGCGTGCGGTGTTGCCACTCTTCTCGCAATAAGCGACGTGACGAAGCTTTCCGTTTTCAAACACGGACTTCATCTTGATTGCTCCACCCCAACGGCTGGTCAAGACTTTTTCACCTTCACGACGTGCGTTCTTAGAAACATTGCCTGGCATATGCGTATCCCTCCATAAAAATTCATCACAATCCGACTGAATATACAATATTTCTGCAGGCAAAGTCAAACCCTACCCGAAAATATCCGTAGCACCCACTGTAGTAGCTCTCGTCCTGTTCGTCAAGTATGTTCAATCCCAGAAAAAGAGGATATCCTCGTTGCATGGCACGATTTCGAGAAAAAGCCCGCACAGCAATGCGCAACATATTCCTCATTCCAGTCCACCTCTACCGGGGCATGATATCACCATATCTCGGACCCTCGTGCATTTACACCCCCACATGCTCTGCTTATATGCTTCAGGCGGTACAGAAACACGGCATCTTCAAGGGAACAGCGATGGGCATGGCTAGGATATTCCGCTGCAGCCGGGCTTTCATGGGAGGACCGGACCCCGTTCCCGACACCTTCTCATGGAGCCAGATCCGTCAGTCCTACGTCATCTTTCATAGGCCACGCAACAAACGGCATGGCCATGACGACGACCCTACATCTCCTCCAGATCCATCGACAGCTCACGGACAAACGGAATCAACACCTGCAGCGCACTCTCATTGTAGCCACCCTCAGGAATGATCAGGTCCGCATAGGCCTTGGTCGGCTCGATGAAATTGAAATGACCGGGGCGCACCACCTCCAGATACTGCGTGATGACCGAGTCGGCAGTCCTGCCGCGTTCGTTGATATCTCGCTTGAGACGACGGATAAACCGAATGTCATCGGGGGTGTCGACATACAGCTTCAGGTCCAGCAAGTCACGGATCTCCTTGTCATAGAGCACCATCAGCCCTTCGATGATCACCAGCGGCCTGGGAGCCACGCTGACAGTCTCATCCTTGCGCCGGTGGTGTACGAAGTCATACTGGGGCATCTCGATACTCTCACCACGCTTCAGGCTGGTCAGGTGCTTGTGCAGCAGTTCGGTATCGAATGCATCTGGATGGTCAAAGTTGAATGCAGTGATGTTCTCGTTGCTGATGAAGGACGCCGATCGATAGTAGTTGTCCTGAGCAATGAATACGAAATCAGAGCACACCTCCGATATTTTCCGAACAATCGTCGACTTGCCCGAACCGGATCCACCGGTGATTCCTATTATCTTCACGTCCTTCATGCCTGATAGCTCCTTCTCTGGTTAGTTGTGGCCGAATTCAAAAATGGTTGTCTGCTTGTAGATGCCGTCCGGAAGCAGGATGCAGCTGGGAAACTCTGGATGGTTGGGAGCATCGGGGTAGTACTGGGTCTCCAGGCAGAATCCGGTATTCTTGGCATACGGAACCCCACCCTTTCCCTCCTCTGTCCCATCGAGGAAGTTGCCTGTGTAGAACTGTACGGCAGGCTTTGTGGTCTTGACCACCAGGGTCCTGCCACTTGAGGGCTCGAGGACCTTGGCAACTTCCTTCATTCCCTGATGCTGGTTTCCCAAGACCAGGCAATGGTCGTACCCACGTCCCGAAGCCTTGGCAATATCACGCCCGATTGTCTTGACTGTTGTAAAGTCATAGGGAGTCCCTCCTACAGAGAGAACCTCACCCGTAGGGATCAGGCTGCTGTCCACAGGAAGGTATTTGTCGCAGTTGAGGACAACCTCATGCTCCAACACGGATTTGTTGCTTCCTGCACCACCTAGGTTGAAATAGGTATGGTTTGTCATGTTGACGGGAGTCGGCTTGTCGGTGGTCGCTTCATAATCGATCACCAATTCACCATTGTCCTTGAGCAGGTAACTCGTGGTGACCGTCACACATCCGGGGAACCCACCTTCCCCATCACAAGAACGGAGGCTCAGCATCAGTCCGGGCATTCCCTGGACATCAAATACCTCTCCATGCCAGTTCTTGAAGCTCATACCGTCATGGCCACTGTGCAGGGAGTTCTTGCCCCCGTCGTTTTTCTCAAGGGTGTAGGTCGTCCCATCCAGCACGAAGGACCCGTTGCCGATTCGATTGGCGAAACGGCCGACGGTCATTCCAAAGTAGTTTGTTGTCTTGGTATAGGATTCCAGGTCATCATAGCCCAGCACCACATCGTTGATGTTCCCTTTGGAATCAGGTGCATGGAACGACTGAAGGGTTGCCCCGTACGTGCAGATATCCGCACGGTATTGTCCAGCGGTCAATGTATAGAGAAATACATCTTCTCCATTCTCCAAAGTTCCGAAATGTCGTTTGACGACCATGACACCCTCCTGTTCAGCCCAGGCTGACCTTTGCAGAGTAGTATACACCGCACGATATCTCTGAACAACTGTCTATTTCCCCATTTTTGAGCTACGTTTCCCCACTATCTCCATCTTTCCCATCTTTGTGTCGGCAACGGCTACAACGCTGTCGCCATCCAGCTTCCCGGTGGCTTCATAGGGTATCGAGAAAATAGCAAATTTGATCTTCCCCCGGAAATAGAGGACCTCCCCGTCATAGGAAGCTTCCAAGAAAGGGGTGGTCTTGTCAAACAACGTGAGGGCACCGGCAAGCTCTCCGTCCTTCCCCTGTTGCATGACCACACTCCCATCCTTCAATCCGATGGGAGTGTCGACCACGATGTCCCATTGTCCATACAGCGACTCATACCCGACAGCCGAAAGGGGTAAGGAGACGGCGAGCAACAACAATACCAACAGATGTTTGTTCATGTCTCCAATAGTATCCTGCAAAGGATCCAGAGTGAATATCCTGTCAAATCGAATAGTGATGAAAGATGACGGGCAAGTTGGTATTGGCAAATATCTGCCGAGCCTCGGCAAGCATTTCGCCATGGATGGCAACATCAAGTGGAAGATGGCAGAGCAACAGCGACTGTGCATCCGACTCTTGGGCAAAGCGGGCGGCGTCAGCGGCACTGCTGTGCCCTTTCCCAGCCAGTATTGCCTGCTGGGAAGAGACACCTCCTGCTTCATGGACCAACAGCCTGGCACCACACATGCGTGGGCTTGGATGTAGAGCCCTCGTGTCCCCGCTGTACACCAGCTTGGAACTGCCTTGTGCAACCACCACGCCCACTGCTGGAATTCCATGGTCCACCCTTACAAGTTGCAGGTGGAGATCTTCATATATACGATGTGGAGCATCTTCTCCATCTATCCATCGAATGGGGAACATCCCTTGTTTCGTCTCCAAAGAAAACACGGAGCACAACGACCGTGCAAGGTCCAATGTGGGCCTATTGGATATGACCTGCAGCTCCTTGCTCCTGCCCAGGAGCCATAGGTTGTGCAGCAACGACGGCAGCCCATAGACATGGTCGATATGGGCATGGGTCAGCACCACCGCATCCAATGAGGCCGGATCGTGCATGCCAGCCTGGCGCAGTTGCTGCAGCGGGGACCCGCTGACATCTATGAGGATGCTTGAACAGTTACCCGTGACAAGCAACGAGGTATTGCCCGAGCCAACACCTTGCAGGCTCCCGTTGGCACCAAGGAAGGTCACATCCATGTCACCGCCCCTTGCGAGCCTTCAGCTTGCGTGATACTACGGGAAATACGATCGATGCGACAGCAAGCAGGATGAAGATCCAGCAAATCGGCTTGGTGAAGAACGTCAGGTAGTTTCCACCTGCAAGCTTGACGGCCCTGCGGAAATTCTCCTCGAACATGCTTCCAAGGATCAGTCCCAGGACTATCGGTGCTATGGGGTAGTCATCCCGCTTGAGCACATACCCCAGCCAGCCCATGACCAATGCCGTGCCCATGTTGAACAACCCGGCGCTGGTTGCTTGCCCTGCGATGGCATAAGAACCAATGAACGAGAGTACCAATACAAGAGGAAGCAGCAGCTGGGAGGGCACGCCCAACACCTTGGGATAGAGGCGAACTCCTGCCAGCTGGAAGATGGCCATGAAGCAGTTGGAGAAGAACAGCGTGATGAAGATGGCATAGACCAACGGCATGTTCTGCTGGAACAGCTGGAAGCCCGGGGTTACCCCCTTGATCATCAGGGCTCCGATGAGGACTGCAGTTGCTGCGTCCCCGGGGATACCCAGCGCCAGAGCCGGGATCAACGCACCGCCTGTCACGGCATTGTTGGCAACTTCCGGGGCAAAGATACCCTCCAGGCAACCACTGCCCAGCGGCTCGAGTTTTCCACCGGAGGCTTCACAGATATTCTTTGCAGTATTTCTGGCAAGGAATACTGCAATGGAAGCTCCAGTTCCGGGAATTGCACCGACAACGGTGCCAATTCCCAGCGAACTGAGGATGATCTTCCACATTGCACACACTTTTCTCCAAGGCGGGAACACATGGTCTATCTCCACCTTGGGGATGATCCTTGGAGGTTCATTGATCTTGCGCATCTCGGTGAACACCTGCGACACGCCATACAAGCCAATGAGCGTGGAAGTCAGGTCCAGCCCCTTGGCAAGGGGTGTCGTCGCCAACAGCCCCTGGAACGGTATGCGCAGCTGTCCAGAGAACGGATCGGTTCCGAGGAAGGCCAACGCCATGCCAAATGCCCCCATCAGCAACCCCTTCATCAGGTTCTTGCTGGATATGGAGGCAATGATTACCAGTCCGACCAATGCCAGCGTAGTCTTTTCTGCAGGGCCGAATGCCAAAGTCAGCTTGGCTATCATGGGGGCAAACAGTACCAGGCACAGCAGGCTCCCCATGCCGCCAATGAACGAAGCAACGACTGCACCGCCCAAGGCTTGCCCTGCCCTTCCACGGCGAGTCATGAGGATTCCATCCTCAACTGTTGCGATAGCATTGGGATTCCCAGGGATTCCCAGAAGGATTGCAGGAATGGAAGCACCACTGACAGCACCGCAATAGACAGCCAGCAACAGACCAATGCCCGTTGCGCTGGGAAGCTGGAAACTGATGGGCATGATCAAAGCGATGCCCATGGTAGCTGTCAGACCTGGAAGTGCCCCGAGGATAATACCCAGTATCGAACCTCCAGCCATCCAGAGAACCGTAGAAATATTCGCGACCTGCGAGAGGCCCTGCATGAATGCATCCATTGTATGGGCCCCCTACCAGGTAATCGGTCCCTTGACGAGCTCGACAAGGAACAGTTGTTTGAACACGAGATACAAGATCTCTGTCGTAGCCACTGCAATGACGGCGGAATACCAGCTGTCATGGGAGCGCTGCGTCTGTTCGGAATTTGGCCAAATCCTGCGCAGCAGCACTATTGCCGCCACGACCACGATGACCGTGATCACCATGGACAGCGCGGCAGTGGTCGTGGTCGACCCCAACCAGGAAGGGATCGTCCCCCTCCTCCCCGCTATCAGCAACGAACGGGTCACTACCCTGCAGAGACTATACAAGCCAAGCAAGGAGACCAACGAGCCACCACAGCCCAGGAGGGCTGCCATAGCATCGGCGCGACGGAGCCCCTTGCGCATGTTTGCAAAGCACAGGATGAACAGCAAGAGCACCGTGCACAGGACAAATCCCAACACACGGCTGAGGAGCACGTACCCAATCGCACCACAGACTGTGAGCACGAAGAGCTGCCTCTCCTCCCGGGTCATTGCACGGGGCTTGGAGGACTCGTCGCGCTTGTCCGTGATGAACAGGTAGACCGAAGCAAAGAACATGAATGCAGAGAGCACCATCGGCAGCAGCATCCCACCGGGATCGCCCCCTATCTCATCACCAATCATCTTTGAACTGCCAGAGCTGACTACATAGATGAAGTAGAGCACCGAGACAATCGCGAAGGTGATGGGGATGGGCTTGCGGTTGCGGAGCATGCCGCCGTGGCTGGTGTTGCTCACAGCTTGTACAGTCCTGCTTCCTGCAAGATCGGCTCATACTCTGCGATGATCTGCTGATCGTACTCTGCGAAATCGTCCAGGGTATAGAACGCAGGAATCAAACCGTTGTTCTCCATGAACTTCTGGAATGTTGGGGACTTGAACGCCTTTTCCGCCACGCTGGCAAGCCATTGGCAAGCCTCCAACGGAGTGCCGGCCTTGACCATCAGGGACCTGAACGAGCCACTGGGGATGTTGAGGGAGGGATAGCCAGCCTGCGCAAGGGTCGGGACAGCAGCAAGTGCATCGATCGTACTGGCCGAGTCGCCCAGGATTGCAAGGGGACGCAGGGCGTCAAGGTTTGCAACAACCTCGCTCTGGCTGAAGATGCCCACATCGCAATGGCCACCCAACACGGAGGCGATCAAGTCCGCACCACCATTGAAGGGTGTGACGTTGAATGCCTTGTCAAAGGCAATGTTCAGGCCAACACACGCTACTCCAGTGGCACCACCCATCCCAGCATTGCCAAAGGTAATCTTACCATGGTTTGCCTTTGCAGCGACTTCAAGTTCCTGAAGCGTCTTCCAAGGCTTGTCGTTGCGCACGGCGATGATGAACGGATCCCAGTTGAGGGCCGCCACATAGTCAAGGGCTTTGTATCCTTCGGTAAGGCCCTGCATCGTGGCTGCAGTGGTATGGGTCCCTGCACCCAGCAAGGTATACCCATCAGCTGAACCATTGAGCACCTCATTGGTTCCCGTCGCGCTTCCAGCACCAGTGATGTTGGTGACGATGAAGTTCTGGCCTGAGATCTTCTTCATCTCATCGGCAAGGGCACGGAAGATACGGTCGGTACCACCCCCTGCCGCATGGGGAACGACAATGGTGATCGTCTTCTCAGGATCGGGGAAGGAGGTCTCCTTCGAACCACCGGCGAAGAGAGAAACACTCAGTAAAAACAACGCTGCTACACACACAAATTTTCTCATAAGGTCTCCATGATATGCAAGAATAAATCAGACACCGTCTGTTCGTTAATCTGTAATGACTTCGACACCCTTGGCTTCGATAGCTGCACGAAGCTCCGGTGCCAGGCGATTATCAGTGACCATGACATCGATCGAGTCCCAACCACAAATGCGGGCAAGCGATGATATATTTGCCTTTGTGGAGTCCACCATCAGCACGACTTTCGCACTGGAGCGGATCATGGACTTCTTGGTGTCGGCTTCAATGAGGTTGCTGCAGGTAATCCCCTGCGTCAGGGAGAACCCCGATGCACCAAGGAACAGAATGTCGGCATGGATTTGCTCAAAGCAATGCTTGGCGTCGTTGCCCATGGTAGCCATTGACTGCTGGCGGACAACACCACCTGCAACCAGCAGCTCCAGGTTGTCGTGGCCAACCAAGCCCTGTACGACCAGCATCGAGTTTGTCGCTACGGTCAGCGGGATCGACACAATTTCCTTGGCCAGGTGGATCGTGGTGCTTCCGCTGTCGATGATGATGTTCATGTTGGGTTGGATCATCTTGGCTGCCAGCTTTGCAATCGCACGCTTTTCAGTCTCGCACTCATGCAGCGTGTTGGTGATCAGGCGAACGAGGTCCTGGCTCTCAGCAAGAATGGCCCCTCCGCGGGTACGGACCAAGAGTCCTTTCTTTTCAAGATTGTCCAGGTCATTGCGTATCGTCACCTTGGAAGTCCCAAGGTCCTGGGAAAGGGAGACTACATCAACTGATGAGCGCTGCATCAGCATCTCCATGATTTGTTTTTTTCGCTTTATTGCATTCATGACAAATTCTCCTT
>CAYXIH010000085.1:0-7826 GCA_964465155.1 uncultured Sphaerochaeta sp. | reverse complement strand
CCCTTACTGCTTTGCAGAAGTATCTGGGCATCATCTCCACAAAGGGGTACAACGAGGTCGTGACTACTGACGTCTCGGTTGGGTTTACCGCAGGTGGGTTTGGGTTTGGCGTACAGGCCCAGGAACAGCTGCATTCCTACAATCCTGATGGAAAGACTACCTCCACCTTGGTTATTGGAGAGGGAAATGTCGCAGCAGCCTTGGGATTTGGATGGAGATTCCATTTTGCTCCAGATTCGTTGTCCCTTGATGTTGGCCTGATGGCCCGCTTCAACTATCGGGTATATACCAGTGCCGTGACAGCAGACTCTATCCTTGCCTTGATGCCAGCCAATGGTTCCGCGGCATCCAACACTATGTTGAATGACTTCCTGAACAAGACTCCCCTGATGGCCGGTTGGGCAATTCCCATTGATGTTGGTGTAACGCTGAATATGCCGTATGGGTTCTCTACCGCGTTGGTGGCACGCAATCTCAATGGTAAGTTCTACATGAATGCGTATCCAGGCATCAGCAACTGGGGCAAGGAACTATTTGGGAAACCCTTTACCTCCGACAATTCGGTTGGTACGGGAACTGTCACTGCGTTCCAGATGAATACCCCTTGGTCATTGGACTTGGGTTTTGGCTGGGATCCTGATTTTGGTAAGGTCAACAACTTCATCAAGCCTGTGATCGCAATCGACTTTGCCGACATGGTGGGATTCTTCGCCAACGACTTGTCATGGGAAGGATTCCTCACCCACCTGAACATGGGTGCCGAGGTCCGGTTGCTGTCGTTCCTTGATATCCGTGCAGGACTGAGGCAAGGCTACATGTCATTGGGAGCAGGTGTCGATATCTTCATCATCCGTGTCGATGCTGCGTATACCTGGCAGGAATTCGGAGTCGCTTTGGGTGACAAGCCCATAGACTCGTTTACCATTCGGTTCAACATTGGTTTTGACCGTTAGTCCAGCAATAGTTGCAATTCCAGGCCGGTTTGCTCATGCAAGCCGGCCTGTTCTTGTATCAGTGGTTTCCTCTCGCCGTTATTGTAGCCCTAGTTGTATTATTGGGCTGAGAGACTATGACCGAGGAGGATGCTTCCATGACAAGACGTTTCCTATATTCAGCGGTGCTCCTGACCGCTGTCATGATATTGAGTTCCTGTGATGCCTCGATGCTGGCAAACCTTGCATCCATCACAGGCAACACCCAGGGGAATATTCTCATCGATGCCGGCATCATCCAACCCAGTACAGCCAACGTGACAGGTGTCAAGGATGCGGTGGATACTGCAAACAAGACCACCAACCTGAGTACGGTCATTGGCAACCTCGATCTTCCAACTGCGATAACCGACAAGATTAATATGAATGATTTGCAGCAGCAGATTGACAACCTGGGATATGGTGCTTTGCTCAAGGGGACGATGTTGCTTCCCCAGACGCTTGAGCAGCAACTCAATTTCTCAACCCAGCTGAGCAAAGCCCTTGCATCGCCTCATCAGCGCAAGGCCTTGTATGCAGTCATGCAGACACCAGCTACCGAAGAGGTATCAGCTGCATGCAAGGGAAGCATGCTCGTAGCCGTGGCGGGATTGGATGCCGCGGTTGCATATCTGAATGCAGAGTCCTCAACTTCCTATGCGGATCTGAAGAATGCGCTGCATGCATTTTCTGACTTGCTGAAGCAGGCCATTGCTTCTGCGAATATTACCAATGGCGATGCTGTGCAGATACAGCTGATCACCAACTTGGTGACCCTTGTGGGAAATGCAGCGGTGAAGCTGCTGGATGCAGGTGTCACCAAGGAACAGATCGGCAATGCCATCCTCTCGGTGGCCAACCAGCTGTTGTTCATGGGGAATGTATCGAAGGCATTGGCCGGTACCGGCATATTGAACAATGGACAGATGATGGGTATCTCCGACCTGCTTGCTACCTATCTCGATTCCATGAAGGGGAGCAACTGATATGAACAAGCGAATCATGATGTGCTTGGTTGTCTGCCTGGGTATGTCGGTTTTGTTCGCCACGACACCTGTTGGTCCCTCGACAGATGCGGCATACCTCCCAGTAGGTGAGCCCTTCTATCCCGTGAGTTCCCGTGCAATGGGAATGGGTGGGGCTGGTATCGCAGTAGCGTCGTCCTTTGGCAACCATTACCTCAATCCTGCCTCCTATGCCGATGGGCGTTTCTCGATTACTATCCCTGCGGCTACGGTGACATTGTACAATCTTCACAACATGCTCAGCACCGGTATGATCGAGGATGTCTTCAATGCCGGTGGGAATGATGCTGCATTGATCAATGCAGCTGACAAGTATTTGGGGATCATCAGTACACAAGGGTACAATGAGATTGCCACAGTCGACGCTGCATTGGGGTTCTCCACCCATGGCTTTTCCCTCATGTTCCGTGCCCAGGAGCAACTGCACACCTATAGCCCATATGGACAACCCTCTACCACAAATATCATCGGACAGGTCGACCTCACCGGTTCGTTGGGCTATGCGTACCGGTGGGTGATGCCCAATGACCAATACAGCATAGACTTTGGAGCAACGTTGCGCTTTGACTGGCGCGTCTATACATCCCGTATCGATGCTCAGACGGTACTTCCCCTGTTGTTGGGTGCAAATAGTGGCAACTCAAACTTGGTGGACTCCTTATTGAACGGAACCCAGCTGATGTCTGGCTTCGCAGTTCCCCTCGACATGGCCGTCAACTTCAACATGCCCTATGGATTTACCCTTTCCGTGGTGGGGAGGAACCTCAACGGCATGTTCTACATGTGGGCGTACCCAGCGATCAGCACATGGGGTCATGAGAGCTTTGGCAATGCTTGGACTTCCGACGGTTCCTATACTGCCGGTGAGACCACAGCGTTCAAGATCTACAGCAAGCCCACCTTGGACTTTGGCTTTGGATGGGATCCCTCGTTTGGAAAAGTCGGGTACTTCTTCAAGCCTGTCGTTGCCCTGGACTTCGTCGATATCGTGGGCTTCTTCGAGGATGCACCGACATGGTCGTCGTTGTTGGAGCACATCAATGCCGGGTTGGAGCTGAAGCTCCTTTCCTGCCTTGACCTTCGCGTGGGGGTGAACCAAGGCTACCTCTCGCTGGGAGCCACATTGGACATGTATGTGATGCAGGTCGAGGCGTCCTACTATTGGCAGGAGTTTGGTGCCCAGTTGGGTGACAAGCCTGTCGATGCACTGAGCGTACGTGTCAGCTTGGGGTATGACCGGTAGGTTCCTTTTGTTCAGCAGATCTGCAGCTTTTCATGTTCTTCCTGCTCAAGCTGCTTGTAGGCAATCTTGCCTACAAGTGTCTTGGGGAGTTCCTTGCGCACTTCGATGTCATAGGGGAGGGCATACCTTGCGATATGCTTCCTGCACAGCTGCATCAACTCATCCTTGAGCACTGATTCATCCGAGCCGTGGGTACGCAATGTGACGAATACCTTGATCTTCTGCATCTTGTGGGAGTCGGGGACACCGATGGCACAGCTTGCCTGCACCGACGGGTGCGAGTCAATGACATTCTCAATCTGTGACGGATATACGTTGTATCCACTGGTGATGATGATCCGCTTGAGCCGCTGCTTGAAGAACACGAACCCCTCATCGTCTATGAGTCCGATATCTCCCGTGTGGAGGTAGGTATTGCCATCGGCATGGATACGTAGCGTCTGGTGCGTCTCAATTTCATTGTTCAGGTAGCCCAGCATGACGCTGGGGCCGCTGATGCAGATCTCTCCCTCTACATTGGTTCCCAACTCTTCGACCGACTCAGGACGGCAGATCACATAGGTGGTATCGGGATAAGGGAAGCCGATGCTCCCCTCCCGCTCCATGTTGTAGGGTGTCAGGCAACTGGCGGTGACACATTCGGTAGTCCCATATCCTTCCCGGACTTGGACCCTGCAGTGGTGGGCACGCAGGAATGCATCGAGTTTCTTCTTCAGCTCGATGGAGAGGCTGTCTCCACCTGAGAAGACGCCCTTGAGGCAACTGAGATCAACAGAATCGAGATAGGGGTTGCGGGTCAACGACTCAAAAAGGGTGGGTACCCCTGCAATGAAGTTCGGTTGCTCCTTCTTGAGCAGCTTGGCGTACGACTTCACGTTGAACTTGGGTACGAGGATCGAGGTGCCACCGGCTACCATCATGGTATGGATGCAGACTCCCAGCCCAAACCCGTGGAACACCGGCATTGCGGCCAGCATCCTGCTTCCCTGGATTTGCTCATGGCTCATTGCAATCGTCTGCAGTGCCAACGCATTGAAGTTGAGGTTGGACAGGAGGATTGCCTTGGTGTTGCCGGTGGTGCCACCTGAGAACAGGATGACGGCCACGTCGTTGACGGAACGGGTACACTCTGTTGGTTGCAGATACTTCTTGGAAGTCCTGAGGAATGCCTTGAAGGTCATGGCGTTTGCGCCCAAGGGAACCTTCTTGACCTTGCGTCCGGTAGTCAATGCATAGCCTAGCTTCATCGGAGGGGAGAGCGCATCTGCAATGGAAGCCACCAGCACCTGCCTGAGGGGGACCGTTTCCTGCACTTCCAGGAGCTTCTTGTAGAAGAGGTCCAGGGTAATGACAACCGAACTACTGGTTTGGGTAAGGTAGGTGACCAACTCTCCCACTGCCGAAAGGGGGTGTATCATGCTGGCTATTGCACCAATATGGTTCAGTGCATACAGGCATATGATAGCCTGTGGGACGTTGGGCATGACAATGGAGACAACGTCATCTTCCCCGATACCCATTGCCTTGAACGCCCGGGCGGCTACCAGCACTTGCTGCTTGAGCTGGGCAAAGCTGGTGTTGCTGCCCATGAACGAAAGTGCAATGGTAGACGGGTATGCCTCAGCCGTTGCAAAGAGGCATCCGGACATGGTGGTTGTGGGATAGGAGAGGTTCAACGGGACCTCACCATAATTCTTTGCCCATGGGGCTGTATGGTTACTCAATGGGAACCTCTTCTTCGATGGGTCGCTCAAGCAGCTGGGGATTCTGTAGCAGGTGCTTGAACAGTTGGATGCTCCGGGCAAAGTAGACACCGTCTGCAATTCGCTCGTCGATGGTGATGCTGATGGGGAGGAGGGGTTTCATCTCATAGCTGCCATCTTCTGCGAACACAGGGCGGATTTGTTTCTCCCCGATGACGGTGAAGAAGGAGTTGGTGCCCCAGTTTGCAAGGTGGTGGTAGGATGCATGCATCTTGATGCTTCCCAGGTTTGTGATGAACACGGAGGCAAAGTCTGGATCATTGTGTGCAAGGCTCTGCGGATAATGCCCCTTCTCATCCAGGTACCTCATGAAGTTCATGATGATCTTGATCATCCAAGTCGGGAGCTTGACCAGCAGCTTGAGGTCCTTGGTCGTAGGGTCTTCCTTGTATTCCTGCTTCACCCGGTAGACTCGCTTGCAGATCTCGGCGTGGATTTGCTCCAGTGGCGATCCATAGGGGGCATCTTCCTTGTAGGTGAGCACGAGGATGGCCTCCCTTCCGTTGTCGCTGAATTTCTCCTTGGCGACAAAGGAGAAGGAGATGAACTTGCGTTCGTACAGGAGGTTGTTCTTGTAGAACCGGTTCATGCGGGGGCGCAGTTTGAGTGTCTTTGCCAAGGCCGCCACCACCACGTGGAACATGGTGTAGGGGTATTGGGGTTGCTCATCGTTCTTCTGCTGCACGAATGCCAGCGAATGCCAGCAGGTTGGTGACGTCGATATCCTCTGTGAGGACCCCTTCGTTGTCGACCCGGTTTGGCATCAAGAAGGGCATCATGATGTGCAGGGGGTCTTGGTCCTGCACAAAGTATCCATCATATCTATCTTTTCTGTGGCGTTTTTTTGTCTTGCCCATGGTATGTATTTCTCCCCATTTGGACAGTATAGGTAATTGGTCTAGATACAGCAACTGAATTCCAAAAGAGTGGATGAATGGAAATATCTGTTATTATAATAACAATAATAGAATATTTACTACATTTTTCGACCTGAAAGATTGAATCTGTTACACAACACATGGTATAGTTGCCCCAATTTGGGGAGACTCCCCTCATTCCATCCAGGAGAGAGGTTCATCATGGAAAACTTTGGTATCTGGGGACTCTTGCCCCCAATCCTTACTATTACCCTTGCGTTCATCACCAAGGACGTAATCGTTTCGTTGTTTCTCGGCATATTCTCAGGTGCCCTGATCGTTGCAGGTGGCAATCCCATCGTCGCGATCATGAACCTGACCGACATGCTTGCAGATTCCCTCAATGACGGATGGAACATCCGTATCTTCTTGTTCTGTGCGTTGCTTGGTGGCCTGGTGGGCATGCTCAGCCGCACGGGTGCCGCACGTGCCTTCGGCCGTTGGGCGGCAAAGAAGGTGAGCAGTCCCAAGACTTCGATGCTCATGGCCTGGTTCTGTGGCCTGATCATCTTCATCGACGACTACTTCAACTCCTTGGCTGTTGGTACGGTCATGCGCCCGATCACCGACAAGAACGGGGTGCCCCGCGCCAAGCTCGCCTACATCCTGGACAGTACTGCTGCCCCGGTCTGTATCTTGGTTCCCGTCTCCTCCTGGGTGATCACCGTCATGTCGATCGTCAAGGGATCGGAGGGGTTCTCTGCACTGGGCATGAGCGAGTTCGAGTTCTTCATCCGCTCCATTCCCTACAACATCTATGCGATCCTCACCCTGGTAATGGTTGTGACCATCATCATCAGTGGCCGCGATTATGGCCCGATGGCCAAGTCGGTCAGGCGTGCACGCTCTGGCCAGCTGTATGACACGGCATATGGCGAAGCCCCTGGAGAAGTCTCCATTGAAGGTGACGACAAGGCTGCAAAGGCACGCCCGATCGACATGCTCTTCCCCATCATCGTCCTGATCGTATCCGCCCTGGTGCTCTTCCCCTACACGACATGGAAGCTTGCCATCGACGGCGACATGATCAAGACCATTGGCGATGCCATGGGTTCGATGTCCCTTTCCGAAGCATTCAACAATACCGATGCTTCGATGGCGTTGTTCTATGCCGTGATCATCACGCTGGTGCTGACCTATATCTACTACATGGTTCGCCGGCTGTTTACGATCAAGGAGGCCAGCGAGGCAATCTGTGACGGTCTCAAGTCGATGGTTCCCGCTTTGATGATCCTTGCTCTGGCTTGGACCATTGGCGCAATCATCAAGTCCTCTCCCGCAGACGGAGGCCTTGGGCTCTCCAGCTACCTCTCCGACCTGGTCGTCAGTGGTGGACTGCCCATCTGGTTCATCCCCATGGTTGTCTTTGCACTCTCTGCCTTGATCGCCTTCTCCACCGGCACCAGCTGGGGAACGTTCGCAATCATGATCCCCATCGTGATGCCGATCGTCGTAGGCTTGGCACAGTCCAAGGGAATCGAGGGCTCTGCATTCTACAATGCAGTCTTCATCTCCATCAGTGCAGTTCTGGGAGGTGCCGTGTTCGGTGACCATGCTTCCCCGATCTCCGACACCACCATCCTCTCCTCCACCGGTGCAGGATGTCCCCACCTCGAGCACGTTGCTACCCAGTTGCCGTATGCAGTGACTGTTGCAGCCTGTGCATTCGTTGGATTCCTCTTCGGAGGCATCTTCCTCAATGCATTCGCAGCCTGGGGTGCGGCTGTCGCTTGTTTCGTGGTGGCGATGATCTTCATCCCCAAGTTGTCCAACCGCCCCATGCGCGCCAAGCAATAAGTGATATCCAATAGTATTGTTCCAGTGGAGCGGGCCCCAAGCGGGTCCGCTCCACTGTTTAGTATGACAGGCATGTCCTGAGTCTTGGGTGAAAGTCCCAAGGGGCGTAG
>CAYXIH010000084.1:0-8317 GCA_964465155.1 uncultured Sphaerochaeta sp. | reverse complement strand
TCGTTCAGGAAGAAGGCATGGAAAGCATGAATATTGCTACATCCTGGGAGAAACACAGGAAGTCCTTCTATCTCAATGAAAAGGTCAACTGCATGCCTGCCACAGGAAAGGTCCGTTTAGGTTCACAGGAGTATCAGATAGCACCTGAGGAAGCCTTTGGTGTCCTTGATTGGGGACGCGGAAGATGGACATACCAAAACCAATGGTTCTGGGGATCTGCATCAGGGTTGGTGGACAATGTTCCGTTTGGTTTCAACATTGGCTATGGATTCTCCGATAGGACCCCAGCCAGTGAGAATGTCATCTTCTATGATCACACCGTCCACAAGCTTGATGAGGTCACATTCCATATTCCTGAAGATGATTATATGAAGCCATGGAAGTTCACCAGCAATGACGGCCGTTTTGAACTAGATTTTGTTCCTGCTGCAGACCGTTCGTCGACAACCAACTTTGGAATCATCAAATCGGTGCAACACCAAATATTCGGCTATTTCACAGGCACAGTCTTCCTTGACGACCAGAAGCCAATCCATATTGAGAACTTCATGGGCTTTGCCGAAGACGTTTTCAACCGATGGTAATGTAACGTATTTCCCTCTCATGCATTTCATCTATGAGAGGGAGAACAAACCATGGGGTATAGGAGAGTCATCCGGATTGTATTAGCATCAACGTTGCTTGCTGTGATGTGTTTCTGTACATCATGCAACACTGCCGGTCAAAAATATCGAGCATCCGTCAACTTCCCCTCCTCTACCCTCCAAGAGAACAACTTCACGTCAGAATCATACAACATCCTTGGCAAAGTCACTGGTTTTGGGGAAGCCTCCAGCAGTGACACCCCCAACACTGATATGGATGAAGATCAGATATTGAACATTGCAAAAGCCCATGCGACCTATTCAATGGTCGATCAAGCACGGAATTTGGGGGCTGACTTTCTCTTATTCCCCAACTATATGGTTGAGTTTTCGACAGGTGGGACCATCACAGTGGAAGCTTCTGCAATAGCTGCAGCACTGATGTATCGGCAGTAAGAACAACGCCATTATTCCGAAAGCGAAAAATAAAAAACTCTTTTCTTTATATTTCAAGTCTTTACTACTTGCCCTTGCGTTTCCTTTTCAATATTATTCGGCATGTATCCAATACTGGACACAGAAAAGGCTCTATTAAAGCTGATGAGTAGTAACCCTATTGAAGGTAGTCTTGGTTTTCCACAACACGGAAGATGCACCGTGACGACTGAAATGATACCTTGTGTGGATTACATTTAGCGGCTGAGGCGGAATGCTATGAGCAGCATGTCTAGAAAACCAAGAACAGATACGTACAATAGGGAAAACTATGCCAGATTTATCACATTTCGCGGAACTCGGTTTGTCCGCGCGCACATTGGAAGCCCTCGAGAGAAAGGGCTTTGAAGAACCTACACAGATTCAGAAGGAGTGTATTCCTCTCCTCCTGAAGGAACAAGTCGATGTTATCGGACAGGCACAGACTGGAACCGGTAAGACCGCTGCATTCGGACTGCCCATCTTGGAGATCGTTGATTCGAGCGAGCGGTATGTACAAGCTTTGATCCTTGCCCCTACCCGTGAGCTTGCAGTTCAGGTTGCAGAAGAGATCAACTCCCTCAAGGGAGACCGCGACATTGAAGTTGCAGCAGTCTATGGCGGAGCATCCATGGAGCTTCAGCTCCGCAAACTGCGCCGTGGCGTGCAGGTTGTAGTTGGTACTCCGGGCCGTGTCCTTGACCATATTGAACGTGGAACCCTCAAGCTGGACCACCTCAAGTTTGCAGTCCTGGACGAAGCTGATGAAATGCTCGACATGGGTTTCATCGAAGACATCGAGACCATTCTCAGCAAGACACCCGAAGACAAGCGCATGCTGTGCTTCTCCGCCACCATGCCCGACCCGATCCTCAGACTTGCAGAACGGTTCATGAAGAACTACCGGCTGGTCAAGGTCAAGCAAGACACCATGACAAGCGTCCTGACTGACCAGATCTACTTTGAGGTCCGTGAGTCAGACAAGCTCGAGGCTCTTTGCAGGATCATCGACATGGAAGAAAACTTCTATGGACTGATTTTCTGCCGCACCAAGGTGCAGTGCGATGAGATTGGGCGCAAGCTTGTTGACCGTGGCTATGATGCAGAAGCCTTGCATGGCGACTTGTCCCAAAAGCAGCGTGAGCTGATCCTTCACAAGATGAAAGATCACCTCATCAGCATTGTTGTGGCTACAGACGTCGCAGCACGCGGCATTGACATCCAGGACCTGAGCCATGTCATCAACTACTCATTGCCCCAGGATCCTGAAGCATACATCCACCGCGTCGGCAGAACTGGACGTGCAGGAAAGATGGGTACTGCAATTACCTTCATCACCCCACAGGAATTCAGGAAGTTTACGTTCATCAAGCGCGTTGCAAAGACTGAAATCCGAAAGGAGACAATCCCTGAGGCGAGCGACATCATTGCCGTAAAGCGTGCCAGAATCTTCGACAAGGTCAACAACGTCCTTTCTTCGGAAGAAGACAATGCATTCCTGCCAATGGCTCAGGAACTGCTTGCGGACAGGAACCCGGAAGAAGTTGTGGCTGCATTGCTGAACAATACGTACAAGAACGACTTGGATGTATCCCAGTATCGTCCTATCGGTTCCCAGAGAAAGCCACGTGATCGTGAACCCCGTCAGGACTTTGCACGGGAAGACAGGAGAGATGACCGCAGGAATTCTTCTGATGTCGATGACCATGGCTACACCCGCCTGTTCATTGCAAAAGGCCGCAAGGATGGTCTCAACAAGCGCATGCTGCTCGATTACATCATCCAGCAGACTGGTGCTGACGACCATGACCTGCAGGGCGTGGAAGTCATGGAGGATTTCTCCTTTGTAACAGCTCCCTTCCAGGTGGCAGAGAACATTCTTCGTGAATTCTCCGAGAAGTATCCAGAAGGAAAGCCTATCGTTACCAAGGCACGCCCTGACAACCCCAATGGAAAGAACCTTTCCAGCAGGGGCAGCTTCAAGCGCCGTGACAGGTATCCTGAGAAGCGCAACGACTGGGACCGTGGTGGCCGATCAGACAGAGGCTCTTCATACCGTGATGACCGCCGTCCAAGATATGAGGACCGCTATTCAAACGACCGTCCTGCAAGAAGGCAGAGCGATGAATGGCAGCCCTATGGACGTGACACCCGCGACGAAGACGACTTCATGTCCTTCAACCGCGAGCGCTTCAAGGAAGATAAAGGTCCACAAGGAAATAAGCGTTCCCATGGCCTGTACAACAAGTCCAAGAAGAGTTCCAAGAAATACTAAGCAACAACAACTACCAAGAAGCCCGGCAAACCGCCGGGCTTCACTCTTGTTCAATTGAATCTCTGCTTCAAGAACTGATTCATATCATCCAAAGCCTGTGTAGCCTCTGGCAAGAGCATGTCCAAGAGGAAGAACTCATGGAACATTCCATCATATTGGCGGAAGCTCACATCGGTACCAAAATGCTTCAATGCAGAATAGTATAGCTTTCCTTCATCCCGAAGGGGGTCAACTTGAGCAACCTGGATCAAAGTTGGCGGATGGTTCAGGGGCAGTTCCAAGTCCAGCGCATTATCAGAATAGTATGTCTGGACACCTTCACCAACATCCATGAGCCCAAGCAAACCTACCAGCGGAGAGACCAACGGATTGGTGCAATCTTCTGGGTGTTCAAGATAGCTATCCTGCAGACTTTTGAACATTGAGAAAGGAATCATGAAAGTACGTCCTGTCAATCCAGAGAAAAGAATTCTTGATGAAAGCATGGTAGGATCCAACGAGACATTGGGACACATTAGCACCAAGGCTACAGGAAGTTTCTGCTGTGATTGTAGCAACCGAAGAACTACGCCAGCTATCAAGTTGGCTCCAGCACTGTCACCAAACAATGCAATACGATCTCTATCCAGGGAATACTCAATGCTATTCTCTTGCAGCCAGTTCCAGGTTGCAAGGATGTCCATTGTCTGTGATGGATATTTCCATTCGGGAGCAAGCCGATAATCAACAAAAGCAACCACTGCATCTGCACCATTGGCCACCTTGCTCGTAAAACGGGTGTAATAGGAAAATTCTCCCATTGTATAGTTTCCACCATGAGCTGCAATCACTACAGGAAGCACACCTTTCTCTTTGATCAAAGACTCGGCATCTGCTGGATAATGCAAATGGACTGTAACTGATTGTCCATCGGTAGTAGGAACGACCACATCCTTGATCACATCACCCTTCTTGGGTGCAAGGTACGTTGCGATCAGCTTTGTTGTTTCATCTCCAGCCTCTGCCACAACCTCTTGTGAGACTCCCGCGCCTTCCAACAAAGCATCCTCACTCTTACCAGTAACACTTCCCTCATATGTAGAGACATCAACCCCCACTTTCTTTGCATCAGAAGCCGAAATAAAGAGATTGCCACCTGTGAAACGGTCTACTCCCTCAAGTACCAATGCAGCATTCTTGGTCAACAGCGTTCCCGGTTCATCAGTCTTACGAAGTTCCCTCAACTCCTTCTCAGAGACATCGAGAGTAGACTTCATGACCGTAGTAATGATTCCTTGGCATGAGACACATACCCCCAGTGAAAGACTGAACACCAACAATAATAGGCTTCTTAACAAACTTCGCTTCATGATACTCCCCATATATACAGATTATGCACGATGTTTCCAACTCAACAGAGTCAAATTGCACGAGTTTCGGTTACAAAGAGATTACTATTTTCGCATTCCAGTATACTATGAGAAAGTCAGGAGGGTGAGGAAAATGAATCAACAAAAAATATCATACCTTCCTAGAACAATTACTTCCTTGTCGATATTGGAGCCTTGCAATGTATTTTGAAGACGATAAAATCAAAAATCTAAATCGAATATTTGACCAGAATGAACGAAAGGATTACCTGCGCCTGGATCTCAATGAGAATCCAGGGGGGCTACCACAGGAATTCATAGATACTGTTCTTGCTCAAACTACCTCACAGATGGTCTCACAATATCCAGAGACCCTTCATTTTACACAAGTTTTGGCTGAATCGCTTGATACTGACATTAACCATCTTTGCCTTGTCAACGGATCTGCAGAAGGCATCAGATATATCATTCAGGCATTCACGTCTCCAAACGGAAGAATAGTAGGTGTTGTTCCTTCATATTTCATGTTCCAGATCTATAGCCAGATGTATGGGAGGGATTTCGTATCCGTACCATACAACGAAGACCTGACCATGGATGTCAACAATATCATAGAAGCAATGACAGACGAAACCCAATTGCTCATTCTTCTCAACCCCAACAATCCCATGGGGAATGCATACTCAGATAATGAATTTGCAAGGATACTCGAAACCGCAAAACAAAAGCAAATTACCCTCCTCATTGATGAAGCATACTATTATTTTTATCCAAAAACTTTCATAAACTATGCTTTAACACAAGAACACATCTTCGTAACACGTACCTTTTCCAAGTTATTTTCAATGGCCGGATGTAGGTTGGGATATGTTGCAGGTTGGCCTGCGGGTATCCAGCTCGTTCAGAAGATGTGCACACCTCATAATGTGAATGCCTTTGCTCTGAAGATAGCTGAAGCAATTCTAATGAAGCCTGGAATGATCGATGAATTGGTAAAGAAATACCGTCAAGGTCGTACTTACCTCGAGAAAGAACTCGATGGACATGGTTATGGGCACACAGGAGAGGCAGGCAACTTCATGTTTATCAAACCAAAGACAGATCCGCGGGTATTGGTCCATCGAATGAAGGAAGAGAAACAGATCTTGATCAAATCTTATGACAACGTTGGCAAGTTTGGTTGTTGTCTCAGGGTGTCTATTGGAGAACAACAATATATGGAGAAATTCGTCCAAGCTTTATTACAGCTCGACAGATAGGAATTGAACATGACAAAAGTAATCACCTATGGGACGTATGATGTCTTGCATTATGGCCATATCAACTTGCTCAAGATGGCAAAAGGTTTGGGCGATTATCTCATTGTGGGGGTAACATCTGATGATTTTGACAAGACCCGTGGGAAAATCAACAATCAGCAGACGTTGATGCAACGTGTTGCTGCAGTCAAAGCCCTTGGAATTGCAGATGAAGTAATCGCTGAAGAATATGAGGGACAGAAGATTGATGATATCCGAAAATATGGGATTGACATCTTTACCGTCGGCTCCGATTGGCAAGGAAAATTTGATTATCTCCAGGAGTATTGCAAAGTTGTATATCTCCCTAGGACCGAAGGAGTATCAAGTTCAGAAATCCGCACAGAAAATAGCAAATTAAAAATTGGAATCATTGGAAATATTGATCACTTGATAAAAAAGTTCATAGCTGAGTCTCGATATGTCAATGGAATTGAACTTTCTGGAATATGTACTACTCTCAATGGATGTAATTCCTTGGAGTTTGTAACAGACTCTTACGATGCTTTGCTAGATCGGTCTGATGCAATATATATTCTCTCAGACCCACACAAGCATACAGAACATATTAGGAAGGCATTGGACCAACACAAACATGTACTTTGTGAATCGCCATTGACTTTGAATGCAATGCAAGCCAAAGAACTTATTTCCTATGCAGAAGAGCAAGGTTGCATTCTTCAGGAAGGCATCAAGACGGCATTTTCAACTGCTTATCAACGCATGCTATTGCTCATTAAGACAGGTGCAATAGGACAAGTAATCTCATTGGATTCAACTTGCACAAGCTTAAGCACAGATCTTCAAAACGGCTGGACAGGTTTTAGTTATTGGGGTGGCACCTCTCTGTTGCCAGCATTTCATATTTTCGGAACTAAAGTATTGGCAAAACAAGGAATCTATCATGAATCACGAAACACACAATTCGTGCGAATGAACCTTGTATTTAAGACCGGAACTGCATCCATCAAAGCTGGTAATGGTATCAAATCGGAAGGAGATCTCATTATTTCTGGAACAGAAGGATATATCTATGTACCTGCCCCGTGGTGGAAAACCGACTATTTTGAGATACGATTTGAAGATCAAAGCAAAAACAGGAGATATTTCTATCAGTTGGATGGAGAAGGAATCCGTTTGGAGATTATTGCATTCCTGCAAGCCATCAACCATAACAAACCCAGCATGATGATAGATTCTGATATTTCAATCGCAATCTCATCATTGATGGAAACTTGTACCAACCATTCCGATATGCTGCAAATTGAATAAACTGTTTTTATTCGCTATCGCGCCAAAGAGCATATTTGTAATGGTTGGTTTTCCTCTTGCTAACAGGAGGTAGTTGCATGTAGTCTCCAAAACTCTTTCTCAATACTCTATCCCAAGATTTAGGAATTGAGAACACCTCGTCCTCAAATGGCATCTCCTGTAGTTCATCAAATATATCGGCATCAAACTGAAGTCTGGCATCCGGTGCACATGCCGCAAGACGCAACTCTTTTCCTGATATAATTTGACGACAATAATCATTATATTCACGACAGGTCTTGTTGCAACTTCCCTTCAATGTTTTAGGACGGGTGAGCGTAACATATTGCCAAGACAACCAAGGATAACTTATGGGTGCAAAAGTCTCGATCTTTTGGAGGAAATGCCTTTTCCAAAACCACCAGATTTTTTGATTTTGTTCATCAACTGATTTGAAATCCTCTGGAACATAATCCAAAGGAAATACATCTAGGAAAATACCCATTCCAGGATATTTTGTCATCCGATACTCTTTAGCCTCAGTTCGGAGATCAATCACTTTCGCAAATGTAAACTTCCAAGAAGAATCAATCTCACAAGAATAGAGACGATAATGAGGTTGGCAATAATCATTAAATTTCTGAATTAAAATATCATAATCTACACGTTTCATCCAAACATCGGCGTCATCATCCCATGGGATAAACCCTTGGTGTCGAACTGCTCCCAATAGGGTCCCATATGCCAAACAATATGGTAATTCAAGCAATGTCGCAACACGCTTGAACTCCTTCATGATACCAAGCGTAACCTGCTTGATTTTATCTAGATTCAACTTATTTTTCATTACATCTTTTCCATTGTATTACAATATGTTTAGCGCATGAATTTGTTCCATAAGAAAGTAATATGATCAAATATTATTATCAATCGCTTGCAAAATCCAATCTCATTTCTAAAATTCAATTTTTAGTATGTCTTTCACCAATTATTTTTGTCAAGGCCTTTCCCATTATATAAATCCTCACATTCTCATTATATAAATCCTCACTTAACCAACAAGTCATTCCAAAATTAACTAATATG
>CAYXIH010000083.1:6802-8404 GCA_964465155.1 uncultured Sphaerochaeta sp. | reverse complement strand
GTACGGTGTTCAGGCCAGTTTGAAAAGCAATACATTTTCCTTATCCGAACTGGTTGCCCGTGAGCTGCTACAGAGACCGTCACCTTGACAATCGTCCCAAAAGAGTTGATATTTCTTTATAGATTTCAAATCATATCAGGAGTGTACATTCATGAGCATTATTGATTTTATTGAAGCTAGGGAAATTCTTGACTCCCGTGGCAATCCTACCGTGGAAGTCGATGTTATCCTCGAAGACGGATCCATGGGTCGCGCGGCAGTCCCATCCGGTGCATCCACCGGCGTCCATGAAGCAGTTGAACTTCGTGACGGTGACAAGTCCCGCTTCCTTGGCAAAGGCGTTTTGAAGG
Organism: uncultured Sphaerochaeta sp.; assembly: GCA_964465155.1. GTDB lineage: Bacteria > Spirochaetota > Spirochaetia > Sphaerochaetales > Sphaerochaetaceae > Spiro-02. Next base: position 8,054 of record CAYXIH010000083.1, on the reverse strand, counting down.
CTGTTGACAACGTCAACAACATCATCGCCCCCGAGCTCGAAGGCATGGACGCTCTGGACCAGGTTGCTATCGACCGCGCAATGATCGCGCTTGACGGCACCCCCAACAAGGGCAAGCTTGGCGCTAACGCCATCCTCGGCGTCTCCATGGCAGTTGCACGTGCAGCAGCCGATTTCCTCGGCCTGCCCCTCTACAAGTATCTCGGCGCTTACCATGCATGCGTGTTGCCCGTTCCTATGGCCAACATCCTCAATGGTGGTGCACACAGCGACAACAAGGTCGACTTCCAGGAGTTCATGGTAATGCCTATCGGCGCACCTTCACTTCGCGAAGCTGTCCGCATGACCGCTGAAGTATTCCATGCACTGAAGAGCGTTCTGAAGGGCCGTGGCTACAACACCTCCGTCGGCGACGAAGGCGGTTTTGCACCTGACCTCCAGTCCAACGAAGAAGCTCTCGAAGTCATCATGGAAGCCATCAAGAAAGCCGGTTACACCACTGGCCGCGACGGCGACTTCATGATCGCCCTCGACCCAGCTGCTTCCGAACTCTATGACGACAAGACAAAGCTCTACACCCTCCGCTGGACCACCGGAGAGCAGCTCACCAGCGCCCAGATGGTCGACCTGTGGGCTTCCTGGTGCGAGAAGTACCCGATCATCTCCATCGAAGACGGCATGGCCGAGGACGACTGGGACGGTTGGAAGCTCCTCACTGACCGCATCGGCGACAAGGTCCAGCTCGTCGGCGACGACCTGTTCGTCACCAACACCGAGAGACTCAAGATGGGTCTAGAGAAGGGCGTTGCCAACTCCATCCTCATCAAGGTCAACCAGATTGGTACCCTGACCGAGACCTACGAGGCAATCAAGCTCGCAGAGCGCAACGGTTACACCGCTGTCGTATCACACCGTTCCGGTGAGACCGAGGACAACTTCATTGCTGACCTCGTAGTTGCATTGGAGACCGGTGAGATCAAGACTGGTTCGATGAGCCGCTCTGACCGTCTCGCAAAGTACAACCAGCTGATGAGGATCGAGGACTACTTGGGCGACACCGCAGAGTATGCAGGCCGCGACGTATTCCGCGTGAAATAACATCACTGCTACAGTAATTTCAGCCCATGGAAGACTTGTTCTCCATGGGCTTTTTCATGTCTTCAGCCCAACTCATATACAACCTGATAGTTCTGTGTGTTGTTCTTGTGATACATTATGGGGTATTGTGTCGATACAATGGTTATCAAACCAAA
>CAYXIH010000083.1:0-6702 GCA_964465155.1 uncultured Sphaerochaeta sp. | reverse complement strand
TTTCAGAGGGTGGTGCCAATTGGTATCACCCTCTATTCATATGATTCTTCGTCTGTTGTGATGCCCAGGGCACGCTCTGTCTCAGAGTGGGAGAATCCCTTCTTGCGTAGTTGGATAGCGAGCTTCTTGGGATCTGAGCACCTGCGGGAGAGCTTGTCCAATGCATGAGCTATCGTCTCCTGCTTGGATTCCTCGTCCTGGTAATACTCTGCCAACGCAGCCCTTGCCAGTTCTTGGGAGATTCCTTTCTGTGCAAGGCGCTGTTCCATGAGGTATGCACCTTCTGGGTTCTTGCGCATCCTGGACCTGACGAACATCTTGGCATAGCGCAGCTCATCCAATGAGCCTTGTTCAATGAGTTCCTTCACTGTGTGTCTGGCTTGTTCTGCGGTGAATCCCTTGAGCTGGAGTTTTGTCTGCAGCTCTTGGGCTGAGTGCTCCCTCAACACCAAGAGTGACAGCCCTTTCTGGTCACACAGCAATTGCTGCACTGCTTGCTGTAGGCATTCGAACTGTTCTTGGGTAAGTTCCTGTCCCTCTACAATGTGCTGTTTGAGAATGATCTGGGTGGGTATAGAAAAAGAGGAGCCCTCCTCTGGTATGGCAACAAGGCCTTCCGAGGCAGCTCCTCTTTTGATAATAGCGAACACGCAGTGTCCTGTCCGAGCTTTAGCGCTTGGAGAACTGGAATCTGCGGCGTGCGCCTCTCTGGCCATACTTCTTTCTCTCGACCATTCTGGGGTCACGAGTCAGGAAGCCGCTGGTGCGGAGCACAGTGAGGTTGTTCTCGTCTTCATTGACCAGAGCACGTGCAATGCCATGGCGGCAAGCACCGGCCTGGCCGGATGGGCCACCACCACAGACGTTGATCACCAGGTCAAACTTGGTGAGGGTCTCGGTCAGCTCGAGGGGCTGCTTGACGATGAACACCAGCATGGGGTTCGCGAAATATTCTTCAACATCCTTGCCATTGACAACGATCTTGCCTTCGCCTTCACGAAGGTAGACACGGGCAACGGCGGTTTTCCTGCGACCGGTACCCCGGCCAAGATCAATCTGCTTGATTTCTTTCTTTGTAGCCATTATTCCGCTCCTACCTTAGATTTCCACCGCGACGGGCTTCTGAGCCATCTGCTGGTGTTCAGCACCGGCATAGACCTTCATGTTGGTGAACAGCTTGCGCCCGAGGGGACCACGGGGAAGCATGCCCTTGACTGCCTGTTCCATCGGATAGCAAGGCTTGCGCTTGATCACGTCTGAGTACGGGGAAGCGGAAAGCCCACCGGGGTATCCACTGTGGTGATAGTACATCTTGTCGTTGTACTTGTTGCCAGTGAGTGCCGCTTTGGAGGCATTGATGATGATCACGTAATCGCCCATGTCCTGGTGAGGAACAAACTCCGGCTTGTTCTTGCCACGGAGAATCCGTGCAGCCGCTACTGCGACACGACCAAGTTCCTTTCCCTCAGCGTCAATGAGATACCATTTCTTCTCGATTGAAGCCGGTTTTACAAAAATTGTCTTCATGTATACACCCTATATAGTAGGAATCGCTTCCCACCGTGTTGTTTTGTTCACGGATAAGCAGGACGCATGGTGGCACATTCTCGTTTCCTTGTCAAGACATAGGCGGACTGCCCCTATCTTGAGGGTTTCGAGAACACGTCATACTGTCCGGCCTTCCGGCCATCCATCACCTCAGCAGAACCTAGCCGCCACTTTCCTGAACTCCGCCACGTCCCCGTCGGAATACTCCGCTGGGAAAATCATGGGGATTTCCGGTCCGGGAGGAAGCACCACGCCCACAGCCAAGGATTCTGAATAGAATTCCCGGTACTTGGCCTCGGTAAGGCCAGTGAGCAGGTACGGACCCCTCGGTTCGCCAAAACACCCTTGCAGGGGATTTTGGGTCATCCGTGCGGCGACTGCCTCTTCCGATCCATAGACATTCAGCAGCGCTCCAGCCGACTTGATGAGCAAATCAAGCAACAAGGGCGATGATGGAGTCATGGGAGGAAGCTTCCTAGCAAGGTCTTCGTCACTGGTACATACAATCTCGGGGATGAAACTCCCTGGGAAAGGTAGGATTGGGAAGAGCAACACGGTTTCTGCCCCGCCGTCCCCGAGAAATGGTCGCCAGTACGATACCCTGCAGTCCGCATTCCCAGTTCCGGATGCCGGATCGGCCACCGCATCGGTGCCGAACTCGGACTGGAGGAACTGGGACACCGTTCCATGCTGGGGGTAAACCCGTACATGGGGGAAGTCCGGAAGCAGTCTCGTCAGTATCTTTTCGAGCCGTCCTTGGTAGATCGAGGGGTACTCGGCGACCAAGCCACGAGAAATCGTGGATTTGAGCGCACGCTGCACACCTTCGGGTCTATGACCGAGGATTGCTCTGCCATGGTTCTGGAAAAAATCTATATAGCGCCGTCCTTGCTGGTCGTACAGATAGTACCCCCGCGCGCGGACAACAGCTGGCATTGTATATGTTTCACCGTCACTGTGTCTAGTCATGGAATCAAGCATATCAGTCGTTTCCTATTTTCTCAAGTGACGCGTACTGGCTGAAGAAGGTCGCCTTGCGCCCGTTCTCAAAGAGGACGTCTATGACTTCCTTCCCGTTGGGCACCTTTACCGCGATTACCTCACCCGTACCATAGCTTTCGCTATAGACCTTCTGTCCCAGCTCAAAGTGCTTGGAGGGGTCGGAGACCGGCGGCTTCGCCGCTGCCGGAAGGGGAACTGTTGGTCCCCCTATCCCCTTGGTCACCGTGGGCTTTGAGACATACAGGTTGTTGTGGCGGGTGCTCCGGTGGCTGCCTGCAGGCTGTGTGTCTCCATATGAGAAGGATGTACGTGCACGCTTCTCACCCAGGCTTCCAAAGCCCCCATACCCCTCCGAGGAGAAGGAGCTTCCTGGACGGTGTCCCTGCACCTCAATCAAAGAAGGGGGAATGTCATCAATGAAAGGACTGGGCATCTGGTAGTTGACCCTTCCCCAGATCAAGCGCCTGCTGGCGCAGGTCATGTACAGCTGCTTGCGTGCACGGGTGACCGACACATAGAATATGCGCCGTTCCTCTTCCATATCTTCATCACTCTCGCAACCACGGCCGGGGAACAACCCTTCCTCAAGCCCAACGATGAAGACCCGGTCGAATTCCAGGCCCTTTGTGTTGTGCATGGTGATCAGGGTGACGCCTGGCTTCTTGCGCGGATCATCGGCACCAAGGGTAGTCGGGTCCAAGGATGACTCCTCAAGGAACTGGGCTACCCCCTGCCTGCCGTCGGGATATTGGGCAATGGCGTTGACGAATGCCTCCAGGTTCTCCGTCTTGGATGTCTTGTTCAGCTCATCGGAGCTGCGGTACATCTCGAACAACCCGGACTGCTGGACAAGGTAGTTGGCGAAATCTGCAGTGGGACCTGCATCCAGCATCTGCAGTGCATGCTCATACATCGCCAGGAACTCCTTGGTCCCTGCGCTTGCCTTGCCAACGAGCACACCCTGCTGGATGGCCATGCGCATGGCGGCGAATACATCCCCATCCGTTTGGCCCAGGAAGGAGACAATCTTCTCCTGCGCCCCCTCTCCGATACCACGGGGGGGCTTGTTGATGATACGGCGCCAGTTCACCTCATCCTTGGGGTTCATGGCAACGCAGACCAGCGACATGGCGTCCTTGACCTCCTCCCGCTCATAGAAGCGGAGGGCACCAACTACCTTGCAGGGAATCTGCTCCTTGGAGAAATAGGTCTCGAAGGCCACAGACTGCGCATTGGTACGGTAGAGGATGGCGGTGTTCTCAAAGTTCCCGTCACGCTTGATGATCTGGGCCACGGCACGGGCTTCCGCCTGGTCATCCTCAACATAGATGAGCTTGGGAAGGGTCCCCTTGCCATTGTCGGTCCACAGCTTCTTGGGATGGCGCCCCTTGTTGAGCTTGATCACCTCGTTGGCGACACTGAGGATGCTCTGGGTGGAACGGTAGTTCTGCTCAAGCTTGACAGTCTTGGTCCCCTCGTAGACTTGGGGGAACGAGAGGATGTTCTGCACTTCCGCACCACGGAAGCGGTAGATGCTCTGGTCGTCATCACCCACGACACATATGAAGGCCCCTGGGCCCACCAACAGGCGCAGCAGGTTGAACTGCGCCACGTTGGAGTCTTGGTACTCATCAACCAAGATCACGCGGAAGCGGCGGTGCACCCACTGGCGCACATCAGGAAATTGCTCCAGCAGCTCGATGCTACGGGAGATGAGGTCGGCAAAGTCGACGTTCCCCACCCTATGGAGCTTCTTCTCATAGGCTTCGAACATCTTGGGGAACTTTGAGTCCATGTTGAACTGGTTCAGGTCATCATTGGGAGTGAGCCCCATGTCCTTTGCCTTTGAGATCATACGGATATAGGGATCGAGCTCCTTCTTCTTGAAATCCGGGAAGCAACTGGCAAGGAGCCCCAGGGAATCACTGTCGTCATAGATGGTAAAGTTCTGGTTCAGGCCAATCTTCTCGCCAAACCGGCGCAGCAACCACGCGCCAAAGGCGTGGAATGTGCGGATGTTGGCCTCCGACATCGGCATGTCGGGAAGCATTTCCTGCACACGGTCGCGCATCTCCTGGGCAGCCTTGTTGGTGAAAGTCACCGCCAGGATCTGCCACGGCTGGATCCCAAGTGCCTTGACGCTATATGCGATCTTGGTCGCGATGACCCGTGTTTTCCCCGAACCTGCGCCTGCCAGCACCAACAGGGGTGCCTTGTTCTCAAGGACAGCCTCAAGCTGTGGCGGGTTCAGCGCATCCAGGTACTGTTGCAAGTCAGCCATCAGATGCCCTCCCAGCAGACTATCGCCTCAAGGTCCACGCCGTTGACACGGGTGATACCGCACCGCACCACATCCCCAGCGTGCAGGCCACGGCCCATGACGACCGTCAGGCCGTCGACCTCCGGGGCCTGGGCATAGATGCGGCCGATGGCAAGGTCCTCACCCTCCACCAGCTCCTCGATCAGGACATCATATTCGTTGCCCACGAATCTTTGCAGGCGGTTCGTAGTAATCTCCTGCTGCACATCCTGCAGCTGCTGCTGCCAGAGGGCGGCCTGCTTGGCAGCCTTGGCATGCTCTTTTGCGTTGCGCATCTTCCAAGCTGGGGTATCCTCCTCACGGGAGTAGAGGAACGAGCCCACCCAGTCAAGCTGGGCTTCGTTGATGAAGCGCATCAGCTCGTCAAACTCCTCCTGCCCTTCGCCGGGGAACCCCAGCATGATCGTACTCCGGATCTGTGCCTGTGGCAGGACGTCCCTGATGGAGCGGACCAGCTGCACATAGGTTTCCCTGTCGCCGGTACGTCCCATCCCACGCAGCACTGGCACGGCGGCATGCTGGAATGGAATATCGAAGTATGGGAGGATCTTTGGATTGGCCGCAATGAGTGCAGGAAGTTCTTGTGGGAACGCGTCGGGATGGATGTATAGCAAGCGGACCTTGAAGTCACCGTCAATCTTGCAGATATCCTGAAGCAGGGAGCAGAACTGGGACGAATGGTCACCCAAATCTGTACCATAGGCTGCCAGGTCCTGTGCAATGAGGTTCATCTCATGGATGCCCAGGGAGGCCAGGCGCTTCACCTCGTCCAAGATGGCTTGGCGGGGGCGGCTGCGCAGTCCGCCACGGATGAGGGGGATCGCACAGTAGTTGCAACGGTGGTTGCATCCCTCGCTGATCTTTACATATGCAGAGCCAGGATAGTTGAGCAGCCCGATACGGCTGTCCCGCTCACAGGAGGCATCTGGATAGGGAGGACGCTGCACAGGGTGCTGTCCGTCCATGACGGAACGCACCATGCTGGTGATCTGTGACAGGTCGTGGTTGCCGAACAACCCGTCGGCCTCCGGCAGGTTCTCCGCCAAGTCCTGCGCATAGCGCTGGGACAGGCAGCCTGTGACGATGATCTTTGCCTGTGGTGCGGCCTCATGCAGGGAGAAGAAGGTATCAATGGACTCCTTGCGTGCAGATTCGATGAACCCGCAGGTATTGACGATGATCAGGTCTGCCTGGGAAAGGTCTTCGGTTCTCTGCCACCCATCCTCGGAGAGGTAGGTCAGCAGGACTTCAGCGTCGACCTGGTTCTTTGCGCAGCCCAGGCTCTCAAGATATACGTTCATGATGTGTTGCATCGGAGTATCCCCTTATGCCGTGTATCGGCAGTGCCAAGTCTGATGGAGGGAAGCCGCCACTGTCAAGGCGGTTGCCGCGGACGAAAAGTTTCTCAAAAAAGTTTTTCCACCCGTTCTTCCCCCGCAGTGCCCCACTGATAGCTCTCTGTGTAATAATTCTTGCCGTTGGGGGCGAATTAGGTCTACACACTGAGTAATTTGTATAGCTTTTTCCTCATCCGGCAACAGTATATCCAAAACTTGCATAAATTTGCATCTTAGTATACTATCATCCATTATCCTTTTTTCACGAATTTTGAGCCTACCAGCTCACCCGCGCTGTTATCAGCGTTGTATCATTTTGCGAGGTTACCGAATGACAAAGTACATTATACGGCGTCTGTTGGGCATTATCCCGACGTTGTTTATCATCGTGACGCTCAGCTTCTTCATCGTACGCGTTGCCCCTGGCGGCCCCTTCGACGGAGAACGAGCATTGCCAGAGACTGTAAAGCGAAACATCGAAGCCAAGTATCATCT
>CAYXIH010000082.1:0-8414 GCA_964465155.1 uncultured Sphaerochaeta sp. | reverse complement strand
GCCTGGTACAGGATGGGCTGACACGTCATATCGGCACCAGCAACATGACCATCCCCAAGCTTGACCTCCTGATACGGGACTGCACCATAGCTCCTGCCGTGCAGGAGATGGAGCTTCACCCCCACTTCCAGCAGCAGGAGTTCGTCAAATATGTACAGGACCTGGGTATTACCGTAGTGGGATATTGCCCGCTGGGATCGCCCAACCGCCCCGAGCGCGACAAGGTTCCCACCGATACCGTGGACATGGAAGATCCTGTGATACTGGAGATTGCACAGGCGCATGGTTGCCATCCAGCTGCCATCTGCCTCAAATGGGCGGCTGCGGATGGGCATATCCCCATCCCCCTCTCCACCAAGGAACGAAATATCCGCAGCAACATCGAGGCTATCTGCAGCGATCCCCTGACGGATGAGGAATTTGCTGCACTTCGGAAGATTGACCGCAATTGCCGCTTGGTCAAGGGACAGGTGTTCCTTTGGGAAGGGGCAACGGACTGGCATGACCTGTGGGATGAAGACGGATCGATTGTCCATCCCTGACTATATGAACCTCAACAAGGAGAACGGAATCATGGAAACCAAGAAGATGATGGGAGCAACGCTCCCTGGCGACAGCACAGTGGCATTCAAGGAATATGATGTTCCGGTGCCGGGGCATGGACAGGTATTGGTCAAGACCAAGAGCACTACGATCTGTGGCAGCGATATCCGCTGTATCTACCGCGAGCATGTCGGAAAGGGTCCTGAGGGTTATCAAGGTGTGATCGCGGGTCACGAGCCATGCGGTGTCATCGTAGAGGAAGGTCCTGGCCTGAAGCGGTTCAAGAAAGGTGACCGCGTCATTGTCTACCATATCAGCGGATGTGGTGTATGCCATGATTGCCGCCAAGGCTATATGATCTCCTGTTCAAGTCCAAAGCGGGCGGCATATGGCTGGCAGCGTGACGGTGGCATGGCAGAATATATGCTGTGTGACGAGAAGGACCTGGTTGCCCTTCCAGATGAACTGACATATACCGACGGCGCACAGGTTGCATGTGGATTCGGAACCGTCTATGAAGCTATCGAGAAGATTGGCGTCAGTGGCAATGATGCAGTATTGGTAGTAGGTCTTGGTCCCGTAGGACTTGCAGCGTTGATGCTGTGCAAGGCAATGGGTGCAAACAAGCTTATCGGCGTAGAGATGCAGCCTGCCCGTATCGAGCTGGCAAAGCGCCTTGGTCTGGTGGACTACGTATTCACCCCTTCCGATGACACGGTTGAGCAAATCAAGGCAGTCACCGGTGGAAAGGGTGTCGAGAAAGCCATCGATTGCTCTGCAAGTGATCCTGGCCGTGCAACGGCAATCCGTGCTACACGCCAGTGGGGCAAGATAGCATTCGTGGGAGAAGGTGGTACTGTCCACTTCAATCCAAGCCCGGACATCATCCACGACCAAAAGACAATCTATGGCAGCTGGGTCACCAGCATCTGGAGAATGGAGGACTTGGTAGAACGCCTGGTTCGCTGGAACATCCACCCCGAAGACTTGGTCACCCACCGCTTCCCGTTGGAGAAAGCCGACGAAGCCTATGCCCTGATGGCCAGCGGAGCCTGTGGAAAGGTTGCCGTCTGTTTCGATGAGGAACTGAAATAGTCCTTCTCCCATCAATACAACAACTCTCAGACAGCCAGCGAGGAATCGCTGGCTGTCTGTTTCTGATCCTGTGAATCAGCACGGAACTTATATGGCATATCAACTTGAGTTGCAGTAAATAAGATATGCTATACTCGTATCGGAGACAGGAACATGAATGGTATGAAAAGTATTGAGAGAATCCGTTTCGCAGCTGAATCTGCAGAATTCGACAGGAAGAGCATCCGCATTACACCCAAAGCCCTAGCTGTCACCCTCATTGCATTCGCCAATGCAGATGGAGGAACGATTGCGATCGGAGTCGAAGATGATGGAACTATCACCGGCATTGATTCCCATGAAGAGCAGATAAATTCCTTGTTGCAGGTTCCATATCTCTTTTGCAAGCCTACTGTCCACATAGAGGCTACGAGGATGGCCTGCAACAACCATATGGGCACGCCTGACCATATTCTCCTGATACAAGTTCTCCAAAGCTCCGATATCCATGCAAACCAATCAGATGAAGTGTTTTTCCGTATTGGTGATGCATCCAAGAAACTCAACTTTGATGAACGTTTGCAACTCATGTATTCCAAAGGGCTTCGGTATTTTGAAAACTCTCCTGTTGCCGGGGCAACTCTATCAGACATAGATATCGGGTGGGTACAGGAATATATCGAGAAAATCGGTTACCACAAGAGCCCTAGTGAGTATCTTCGAGAGAATAATTCACTCGTAACAAACACTTTTGGAGCTGAAAGCATCAGTGCGGCTGCAATTCTCTTGTTCGGGAAAAACCCAATGAAGTTCTTTCCCCGTGCCCGGGTCCGGTTCATCCGCTACGAAGGGACAACGGCAAAGGTTGGCACTGAAATGAACGTCATCAAGGATGTCATGTTCACTGGCAAAATTCTGGAGGTTGTCAAACAATCGCTTGAATATGTGAGAAGCCAAATCAAGGAACATACGTTCCTTGGTCCAGATGCCAAATTTGTGACGATCCCCGAATATCCAGATTTTGCATGGAAGGAAATCATCATAAATGCAATTGCACATCGAGACTATCAGATTGGAGGGACAGACATACAAATCAAAATGTTTGATGACCGCCTGGTCGTAGAAAGTCCAGGGACACTCCCCAGCATTGTCAGGCTCAGCAACATCAGGCATGTCCACTTCTCCAGGAACCCCATCATCGCCCAATATTTGCATACCTATGAATACGTACAGGAATTTGGCGAAGGAATTGACCGCCTCTTCAACGTCATGGAGGAAGCGGGTCTTGCCCAGCCTGAATATGAAGTCAACCATTTCATGCTCAATGCCACAATCCGCAATAAGGTCGGAGATAAGGTCGGAGATAAGGTCGGAGATAAGGTCGGAGATATAAACATCGATAGTGTCCGAGATGCCAGTGAAAGGATATACCTCACACCCACACAACGGAAGATCCTAGCCTCGATGGCTTCCAATTCACGGATATCAGCTACGAGGATCGCAGAGGAAATTGGAATTTCATCACGCAAGGTCGAGGAACATATCAGGAAGCTCCGAAATTATGGAGTGGTACGCAGAGAGGGCTCTCCCAGAAATGGCAGTTGGAGTATTCAGATCCCAAAGGAAGATTAGCTGAACACGCAGTCCATGCGGGGTATCCCACGCATGTCAGACTTAACCTGATGATTCTCATCGGTGACGATGCCACCGTTTGCAACCATTACCTTGATCGTTGGTGCAAAGACTGTTTTCGAAGGGAAGCCAGAGCGGTCCCCGTTGATCCTGCGGATCAGCAGTTGTGCGGCAGCCTCACCTATCTGCTCCAGTGGCTGTGCAACCGCATAGTGGCAGAAACGGAGCAAGGGAGCATAATGCAGGTAGTCAAAGGCACCAAAGACCATCTGCTGCTGCGTCTTGGTATCCGCATGTTCATACAGGTAGCTGCTCGCTCCCACATGCACCATGTCGTTGGCGACAAAGAATACATTGGGATGATCTTTGTGGGCCAAGACCTTCTCCATGACGATATGGCCCGCCTGCTGGGACATTCCGTCGAGCAAGACAAATTCCTTCTCCACTTGGAGACCGCTTTCATGCATTGCGGCAAGGTAGCCATGCAGGCGTTCGGTTGCGGTATGCACATGCAAGTCTCCACCGAGGAATCCGATGCGGGTATGTCCCTCTCGGATCAAGGACTTGGTGACCTCATAGGCTCCCTTCTTGTTGTCCACCAATACCAAGTCGACATCCAAGCCAGGAATCTGACGGTCTATCATCACCAACGGGGTATGGGCGAAAGCCTTTCCAGTGAAATGCTCGCCAGTATCACTTGCCGGGATTACCACCAATGCATCGACATTGCGTTCCAGCAGCAAGCGTAGGCGGCGTTTCTCCTCCTCCACCGAGTTCTGGGAAGAACAAAAGAGCATGGCATACCCAAGGGGACCCATGATCCTCTCGAACTGCTCGACTATTTCCGTGAAGAATGTATTGGAGAGCTCAGGTGCGATGAACCCAATCGTCCGGGTCATGCGGGTCTTCAGGGAACGGGCAACCTCATTGCGCTGGTAGTTGAGCACTGCCATGGCGGAGAGGACCTTCCGTTCGGTCTCGGGATTGACTACTCCGAGATTGTTCAGTACACGGCTGACAGTGGCTATGGAGACATTCGCAAGGCCAGCTACATCCTTGATCGTTGCCGTCCCGCTTGTGAGGGAACCTGTCTTCTTCAGTTCAACTCCCTCATGTTCGTCCATCTCCACTGTCCCGTCCTTCCTCTGAGAGTCTCGTGCCGCATCTCATATTGATGAAATGCGGCACGGTAATTCGATTCTAGCCTCTGCGTGCGTATTTCTTCATGTCGAAGAAGACTGCCACGATGATGATGAAGCCCTTCACCAGCTGCTGGTAGTAGCTGTCGATTGCCAGGAATGTCATTCCGTAGTTGATCAAGCCCATGGTGAAGACACCAATCATCATGCCTGATACAGAACCGACACCACCTGTCTGGGAAACACCACCGACGGTTACCGCCGCGATTGCATCCAGTTCCATGCCGTTTGCTGTCAGGGAGTTTGCAAGTCCCAGGCGGCTGGAGAGCAGGACACCTGCAACACCATACAACAGACCGGCGTACGTGTACACCATCATCAGCTCACGCTCGACGTTGATTCCAGACACACGGGCTGCCTGGGCGTTTCCACCGATTGCATAGAAGCTCATTCCCTGTCTGGTATGGTTGAGGAGCACCCAGATGATCACAGCTGCGATAATGACGTAGATGATCAAGTTGGGGATCGGACCAAGGGAACCCTGGGAGATGTTCTTGTAGTTCTGATTGAGGGAACCAACGACAGCCGCCTTGGTGTAGATCAGCTGCAAGCCTTTTGCGATGGACATGGAACCCAGCGTTGCGATGAACGGAGGCAACTTTCCATATGCAACCAGCCAGCCGTTGAACAGTCCGAATATACCACCAGCGACAATACCGGCGAGGATGGGGACGATCAAGGGGAAGCTGTGGCCAGAGTAGATTGCCGAGGAGTAATTGGGATTCTGGGCAAAGGAAGCGGCCACGGAGGAGCACAAGCAAACGACATATCCAATGGACAAGTCGATGCCCCTGGTGATGATGATCATGCCGACGCCAAGTGCGGCGAACGCACGGACCGACTCCTGGATCAGGAGGTTCCTGATCGACTGCCACCTCAGGGCAGCTCCCTGGGTCAGTATCGAGAGCAATAGGACCAGGACTACGAACGTGATCCAGGTCGTGTATTTGGAAGCAATCTTCTTTGCATCTGTGAAGAGCTTCGGTGTTTCTTTCGTTTCGGGTGCATTGTTCTGAGCCATGTTCCTATCTCCTTTGTGACTTATGAGAACTGCGTGGCGAGGCGCATGATGTTTTCCTGCGTGATGTCATCCTTCTCCAGCATGCCGGTGACCTTGCCTTCGCACAGGACCATGACACGATGGCTCATGCCGATAAGCTCGGGCATCTCGCTGCTGACCATCAGGATGGCCTTTCCTTCCTTGACGAGGCTTGCCATGATCGTATAGATCTCAAACTTGGCACCGACGTCGATACCACGGGTGGGCTCGTCCATGATGAGGATGTCGGGAACAGTCATCAGCCACCGGCTGATGATTACCTTCTGCTGGTTTCCTCCCGACAGATTCTGGATGAGGGTCTCCATCGTTGGTGTCTTGGTCCTCAGTGCCTCGTTGTACCGCTTGCTCTCATTCTCAATCTCATGGTGCTTGAGCATCTTCACCTTGTTGCGGTATTCGGAGAGGGACGCCATTGCCGTGTTCTCCGTGATGTCGAGCAACGGGAAGATACCGCTTCCACGGCGGTCCTCGGTGATCATACCCACACCATTGGCAATAGCCTCGCGCGGGGTGATCCGGGTGAACTCATGGCCATGGATGTTGATCTTCCCCACTGCCACTCCACGGATGCCGAAGATAGCCTCGACCAACTCCGTGCGCTGGGCACCGACAAGACCACCGATTCCCAGGATCTCACCCTTGTGCAGTTCAAAATTGACGTCCATGAACGAACGGGGATTGATTGCACTCAAGTGCTCGACCTGCAGGCAGACATCACCAATCTGGCTCTCTACCTCTGGGAAACGCTGGGTGCTGTCCCGTCCGACCATCAGGGAGATCAGCTTGTCGCTGTCCAAGGAGGAAGCGTCATACGTCCCGATCATCTTGCCGTCGCGCATGACCGATATCTCATCGGCAATCTGGAAGATCTCTTCCATCTTGTGGCTGATGTAGATGATCGCCACGTTCTGAGCCCTCAGGTTGCGAATGATCTTGAACAGATGGTCGACTTCATTCTCCGTCAGCGATGAAGTCGGCTCGTCCATGACGACGATCCGTGCATCATAGCTGACTGCCTTTGCAATCTCACATCCCTGTTGCTTGGAGATGGAGAGGCTGCCCATTCGCTGCTTGGGGTCAATGTCCATCTCGACCCGCTCCAGCAACTGTGCCGTATCATTGATCATCTTCTTGTGGTCAAGGAGCCCAAACTTGTTCCTCGGCTCGCGTCCCAGCCAGATATTGTCCGCGACCGAGCGCTCGGGAACATTGGAGAGTTCCTGGTGGATCATCGACACACCAGCCTCCAAAGCATCCTTCGACCCATGAAAATGTGTTTCTTTCCCTTCTACGAGTATCGTGCCCGAATTCTCTTTGTAGATTCCGAACAAGCATTTCATCAAGGTAGATTTCCCTGCTCCGTTCTCACCCATCAGCGCATGCACCGTACCAGGTCGTACGCGGAGGGTCACGTCGTCCAATGCCAGGACTCCGGGAAATTCCTTGGTAATATTCAGCATCTCAAGTGCATAGCTGTCCATACGTGTTTCCTTACTTCTTCAATGGGGCTGGATATAATCCGCCCCGACCGTCCGGGAGACGGCAAAGGTCAAAAAAACCGGCCTGTTCTGTTTCAGCAGGCAAGGCCGGTTCATGTAGAAGAACGTTGCGCCGGAACCGATTGGTCCGGCGCAAGGATGGGATTACATCAGGTCCTTGTAGTTGGCCTTTGTGACGGGCTTGAAAGGAACCAGGTAGCACTGTGCGATGACAGCAGGATCATTGGCCGGAACTTCGGCAATGGTCTTGGTTGCGGGAGCAATGCCCCAAGCGGTGGAACCGGCAGCGGTGCCGTTCTTGGCCATGGTCAGCATCAGTTCGAAAGCGGTGGAGCTCTGTCCAACGGAGTCCTGCAGGACGGTTGCGTACAGCTTGTTCTGGTCCATGGAGTTCAGGGCGTCGGCAGTTGCGTCGATACCGATGACGGGAACAGCAAGGATTGTGCCGTCGGCAGAATCTTTCTTGGTCAGGCCGTTGGTGATGAGGGATTCAACAGCACCGAGTGCCATGCCGTCATTCTGAGCAACGACGATGTTGAACTTGCCAGGGAATGCTGCGAGCCATGTGTCCATCTTTTCCTGGGCCTGGTCAGGGGTCCAGTTGGCGGTGTCACGGGCGACGAAGTTGACGGTGTAGCCAAGTCTCACCAGCTCATCGATCATACCAGCTTCGCGGTTGACCTGAGCGGGGTGACCAAGCTGGCCCTGGAGGTACAGCATGTTCAGGACTTTGCCAGGTGCCTTTTCAGGATACTTGGTGAAGTAGTCGTTGATGATCTGAGCCTGGTACTGGCCAGCAACAGCTTCTGGGGAAGAAGCAAGGTAGAAGTCCTTTCCGACCTTCAGAGCTTCGACGGAAGGCTGGATG
The DNA here is from genome assembly GCA_964465155.1 of uncultured Sphaerochaeta sp. Lineage (GTDB taxonomy): Bacteria > Spirochaetota > Spirochaetia > Sphaerochaetales > Sphaerochaetaceae > Spiro-02. The sequence goes on along the minus strand of CAYXIH010000082.1, from coordinate 539 downwards.
TTGGAGAATGCTGCTCCACCACCGACTGCAGCAATCTGCTGAGCCATCTGTTCGGTTGCGCTGGTGTCCTGGGGGACGATGACGAAGTATTTGTAACCCTGGGTGAGCAGCGTGTTGAGCTGGTCAAGCTGGGTTGCGACGTTGCCCTGTGCATCCTGCAGGTTCAGGTCGACGCCATTGGCGGCTGCGAGCTTCTTCAGGTTCTCGGCATAGTCTTTTACGAACTGTTCGTTCAGGTTGCGAATCAGGGCACCCATCTTGATGTTGCCAGAAGCAGCTTCCTTGCCACCCTGTGCAAATACGGTACCGGCAACGATTGCCAAGATCAGAAGGACGACCAACGTTCTCTTTTTCATATAGTTCTCCTTTTGTGTTCCAGGGCTAGCCCCCTGGTAGCATTTCCTCTTTTTTTTCTGGGTTCAAAGCCTCCCGCTTCTCCTCCAGTACTAGTATCTTCACATCGGTTTTTCACTTTGTCAACAAAAAGATGTAAACGTTTACAGATTGAGATTTACTCAGAAAACAACAACTTTCCTTTC
>CAYXIH010000081.1:4618-8500 GCA_964465155.1 uncultured Sphaerochaeta sp. | reverse complement strand
AGATATGTCGGTGAGCATGGGGTAGGGACGGTAGAGGCAATGTGCTCGCGTAGCGGTGGGTTCGTCAGCCACTTTGGTACCTCTGATGCCAAGGTCATCCACAAGCGGGTGCTCGATGGCGAAGCTCATGCTGTCGCCGTATGGAATGCAATGGTCTACCAGATATGCAAGTCCATAGGAGCCATGGCGTGCGTCTTGTCGGGGCATGTGGATGCCATCTTGCTCACGGGGGGACTGGCACGGTACCAGGATATCATTGATATGATCTCCGGGCGCTGTGGCTGGATTGCCCCTATATCAGTCTACCCGGGGGAACTTGAGCAGGAGGCCATGGCACATGCAGCGTTGCAGGTGCTGCATGGCACCGAGGCGTTGCAGCACTATACCGGCAAGCCGGTGTGGTCCGGCTTTGCATGGGAGTGATTGTCCTGGCGGAACTCACGTGGTGAGATGCCGTTGAACTCCTTGAATGCCGCTGAGAAAGCCGAAAGGCGATTGTAGCCAACCGCGGCACCTACACCTTCCACCGAAAGGGTGGAGTTGCAGAGCATTACCTTTGCCTGGCGCATCTTCATCTCCTTGATGATCTGGCCGGGACTCTTGCCATACAGCTCGTTGCACATGCGGGTGAGATGGGAACGCGAATACCCCGCCTCCCTGCAGATTTGTGCAATGGTCCATTGCCGTTCAATCTTTTTTGCAACCAGCTCCCATAGCGGAACCAGCGCCTGCCTCATGCGCCGGTCAACCACAGGCTCGTGCAGCCCCATGCTCCGCTCCAAGTTGATCAGGAACAACTGCTCCAGCAGCTGTACCACCTCCTGGCTATGGGGGTCGTGGTACATCTCCTCAAAGAAGATGTTCTTGACGATCTGCTTGAGTGTCTCCGCCTTCTGGAACTCGATGATCTGATAATCGGGACAGGTGGGGAGGAACCTTGGCGTATCGTCGTAGAATGTGATCCAGATCATCTCCCATAGCTCGCCCGGAGCCGTTGCCTCATAGTGCCCCTGTCCCGTTGACCATGAGATGAAGGCATCCCCTGCATACAGGTCATGGTGCGTGCCATCCTCCATGGTGAGTTGCCCATGGCCGGAGAGGGTGAGGACAAAGACATGGAAGCCTCTCTTTGGGATGCGCCATAACCAAAAGTCATCTTCCAATATCCCATAGCCACCTTGCTTGACCCGTGCAGATGCAAAGGGTGGGCTCTCCACGAGCGTCGAGGAGAAGTGGAGCCGTTCCCTTCCTGCTGGTTCATGAACTGTTTCCTTGGTAAATCGCATGGGCATACCATATCATGTTTCTGAAAATGAGACAAACTCGAAAGTTTTTGGGTAAGCTGAGGCTGGAAGGACCCTTGGAGAACCCGATACAGTAAGGCCATGCGGCGCACCGTTGCCGTATGGAGGATTCGATGCCACAGTTCCCATATGACCATTGGCAGAAATGCCAGACGATATCCGGTCTCGCTGCAGACCTAGTCATCTCAGCTCTACAGAAAGAGATACGTAGGAATCATCCCGAGAATGCAGCAACGCTTGCCTACGAGATGCTCATCACCAGCGAGGAACTGGAAGAATACCTGTGGTTCCGCCTCAAGACAATCAGCGTTGAGGACATTGGTTTTGGAGACGTCTTTGCACCCGTCTTGATTGGCGAGCTTGATCAAATGCGAAAGAGTGTCAAGCAGCCTGGAGACCGTGGGTTGCTGGCAATCCATGCCGTGCGCTACTTGTGCCAATGCAAGAAGGACCGGTCGAGCGACGAGATGTACAACTGGATCATCAAGGAATATGGGCGTGGCAACCTCACGCCGACCATCCCATCCTATGCAGTGGACAAGCATACCCTCCAGGGCCAGCAAGAGGGCAGGACCGAGGATGACTTCTACAGCGAGGGTTCGTTGGTGTCTCCTGAATGGGATGGGCGCGACACGACCTACCGCGAGAGGATCCTTGCGATCCTGGCGCAGGAGAAAGAGGCGAAATAGCAACATGATGGGCGGACGTGCGCGTAGCGGGTTCGCCCACACGCGCGGGCAAAGCCCATCTCGAGATGCAATCCAAGCCATTGTGCTTGAACATATCAGGAGATGGAGAAATGAAGAAATCTATCGCGTTGTCAATCATGGCCCTTGTCTGCCTGGCCGGCATTTTTGCCGGTGGCAAGTCGGAGACACCTGCAAGCCAGAAAGTCGTGACCACCGTATGCCGTGCCTCCTATGCGAACGAGGCATGGTACAACCAGATGAACGCCGACTTCGAGGCACAGACTGGCATCCGCGTCAATGTGATGCCCACCCCGGGCAATGATGATGACCATGATGCGAAGGTGAACATCGACCTGCTTGCAGGTGGCACCATCGACGTGATCCCCTCCTTGGGGCCCAAATACTACTTTGACCGCGTGGATGCAGGCTATTTCCAGCCTCTTTCAGCATTGGTCAGGCAAGCGGGCGTGGATGCCTCTGCCATCTGGGGCTCCTACCTCCCCACCGACGAGAGCGGGGAGTACTACTCCCTTCCCACCAAGCAGGAAGTCTATTGTGTGTTCTACAACAAGGCTCTCTTCGATGCAGCAGGGGTTGCCTACCCCAGCGGGGCATGGACATGGGACGAATACTATGAGACTGCAAGGAAGATCTCCGATCCCTCCAAGGGCATCTATGGCTCGTTCATGAACCTTGAGAACCCATGGACCATCCTTCCTGCCAAGCAGCGCAATGTCGACTTGTACAACGAGCAAGGACTGAGCAACTACTCCGATCCTGCGTTCGTGCAGGCAATACAGCAGTACAAGGCATATGGGGACGAAGGTGTGCAGATGCCCGCTTCCGAGATCCTCAATGAGAACGTGTCGTGGAACTACTATGCAATTGGTGGCGACAAGTTGGGCATGTTCCCCCAGGGCAACTGGTTCACCCGCCTGCTCAACAGCCAGGCAGACTATCCTAGGGATTGGAAGTACGGTGTCACCCAGCTTCCCTCAGCCGGTGCCGATGGGAACAACAACCTGGTCTCCATGGGGTATGTGTCGGTCAACAAGCATGCAGCCCATCCCCAGGAAGCCCTTGAGTATGTGCTGTGGCTTGGCCAGAACCAGTGGAAGTATGAGGGTGGCATCCCAGCCCTTGCGTCGCTGACGCAGGCTGAGCAGGAGCAGGTGTTCTCCACCATTGCCGCAAATTCCAATGGCCAGGTGACCGTCGCAGAGCTGTACAACGCCATGATGAACACCGGCATGGGTGTTGCCCAGAGCGACATCATCGGCATCGCGGCAAACGAATACAACCGTATCGCCAATGCCGAGGTGCAGGCCTACTGTCTGGGGCTGCAGAGCCTGGAGCAGACTGTCTCGAAGATCACGGCCCGTGTAGACGAAGCCATCAAGAACGTCCGCTGACGCGGGCTATTGCGGAGGTCCCATGCGCATGAAGCTGAGCAAGGAATCACGGCAGGAAGAGCGGGTGGCACTGTGCTTCATCCTCCCGTTCCTCGTGATGTTCGCCCTGTTCAAGATCTACCCGATCATCTATGGGGTGGTGGTGAGCTTCCTTGACCGCAATTCGGTCAAGAAGCTTGCCTCAGGCGAGTTCGTGGGATTCTCCAACTATATCAAGGTGCTTACAAGTGCAACGTTCTGGCAGTCGTTCGGACGCTCGGCAATGTTCAGCCTGATATATAGTACTTCGCTGATGCTGTTCGGATTCCTTTTCGCAGTCCTCTTCAACAAGCGGTTCTCGGGAAGGACAGCTGCCAGGACGTTGTTTTACATGCCCTACGTGACCAATATGATTGCCGTGGGCATCGTGTTCAAGTATCTTCTCAACCCGACGAAAGGGCCTGTCAACGCCATATTCAGGGCATTCGGGTGGTCCGG
>CAYXIH010000081.1:3276-4518 GCA_964465155.1 uncultured Sphaerochaeta sp. | reverse complement strand
ATCATCAACAGCTTCAAGAACTACACCACCATCGTGGGCCTGACCAACGGTGGACCGGGGACGGCGACGCGCGTCGTCTCCCTGCAGATCTATGAGGATGCGTTCTCCTACATGAAGTTTAGCATCGCCGCCGCCGAAGGCGTCGTGTTCACCCTCTTCATCGTCATGGTCAACAAGATCGTCAACATCGGGAGGGCCGCATGGGAGCGAAGCTGAACCGGAGACCCGTTGCCTACACGGCGGTGATGTGGCTCCTCTGCTGTGCGATGGTCTTCCCCTTTGTGATGATGCTGGTCATCTCGCTGCGCAACAGCGGCGATGCCTACAAGCCCTTCTGGTCGCTAGCCCCCCTGACTTTGAAGAACTATGCAACGGTATTGGGTAACAAGAACTTCTTCAACTGGTATGGCAATACCGTTGCGACGGTGGGGATCACGCTGGCGCTCCGGCTGCTGGTGACCCTTCCCGCAGCATATGCCTTCTCCCGGCTGAAGTTCCGGGGTTCCCGTGTGCTCATGGCCATCTTGCTGGCGACACTGATGGTCCCCGGTGAGACGACCATGGTCCCGAGGTACCTCTACTTCAAGTCGCTGCACCTGCTGGACAGCCTGTGGGTCATCGTGCTGCCGGAAGTCAGCGAGGTGTTCTACCTGATGCTGCTGACGGAGTTCTTCAGGTCCGTCCCCGAGGATTTCATCGAGGCTGCCAAGATGGACGGGGCGCACCACCATACGATCCTCTGCAGGATATTCATCCCCCTCTCGGGCCCTGCGGTGGCGACGGCGGTGCTGTTCAGCTTCATCAACATCTGGAACAACTTCCTGGATCCATATCTGTTCATCTCCGACCCTGCACGGCAGTTGATCACACCCGCGCTCAAGTACTTCCAGGAGCGTGGGGGTGGAAACATTCCCGTGCAGCTTGCGGGCGCGGCCATGGCGATCATCCCGGTGATCATCCTGTTTGTCTGCACCCAACGATATTTCGTTGCCGGCGTCTCGTCGTCCGGCATCAAAGGATAGGTACCAATATGAGCGAATTCATGTCGTATGACCCGTGGGCTTCTGTAAAGACCCGCAATGGCCTGGGTGGAGATGAGGTCATCTCCATGCTGCAGAAATCAATCCGCAGGGGCTTGGAGCACAATGCCCTGTGCGCAGCCTATGAGATGTACATCACCAGCCCGCAGTTCGAGGACAAGATGTGGAGGCGGCTGCTTGCCATCAGCGTCGAGGACATTGG
>CAYXIH010000081.1:0-3176 GCA_964465155.1 uncultured Sphaerochaeta sp. | reverse complement strand
ATCAAGGCGGTGTATGAGCAATACCTGGAGTATTGCCGCAACGAGGCTTCCGATTCCAGTACCCCGGGTGTTGCCCCGTTCGAATACAACACATGGCAGTTCTGAAGCCGGTGCTGGTCGTCAGCATCGATGCCCTGGCGCACGACGACCTGCAGGGGTTTGCCTCGCTTCCCAACATGGGGAAGGTGTTGTCCAATTCCTCGGTCGTTGACCAGGTGACGGCCGTATGCCCTACCTACACCTATCCTTGCCATGCCTCGATTATGACGGGGTGCTGGCCTGGGCATACGTCAGTGATCCACAACCAGTCGTTCCCTGACGGCAGATGGCTGTGGGAACGCAGTGCAATACAGGTGCCGACCATGACCGATGTGGCCCGTGCCCATGGTCTGACCACCGCCTGTGTCTGCTGGCCCGTCATGGCGGGGGCCGACGTCGACTACCTCATCCCCGAGATCTGGACACCCCAGGCCGGGGATGACCCCGACAGCGTATTCCTGGGGGCATGCTCGCCAAAGGGAGCCGCAGTATACAAACGCCACAAGCACTTGCTGGACTGGATGCGTACCCCAGGCATGGATAGGTTCGCCTGTGCGTGCATCTGCGATATCCTTGCCCATGGGTTGCCCGACTTGTCGTTCGTCCACTTCTCCTACCTGGACCACCAGAAGCACCGCAACGGAGCGGACTGGCAGTCGAACATGGATGCCATGCGGTTCATAGATTCTCTGGTGGGGGACATCCTGAAGGCTATCGAGTCGACTGGGCAGGATGTCCAGCTGGTTGTGCTGGGTGACCACGCACACCGTGATTTCCATACCTTCTTCCATCCCAATGCATATCTGTCCGAGCATGGGTACTTCCCGGGTATCCGCATCCACTGTGCATCCTCCTGTGCCTATGCATACCTCGGCGAAATTGCTGCCGATGAGGCGGCAGTGGTGCTTCACAGGATGTTGGAAGAGCATCCCAAGGCCATTGCCAGCATCATGGACGCCGCTGCCGTCTCAAGCCAGTACCACCTGGGCGGGCAGTTTTCCCACCTGTTGGTCGCACAGGACGGCTACAACTTCTCCGATGGAATGGAGGGTCCTCTCTATGAAGACAGCGGGGCATCCCGTTCCTCCCATGGCTTCCTTCCCGACAGGGGCCCTTTCTCGCCGCTGGTATGCGCACCTGCTGCCACGCATGCCCACAGCTGCAGGGCAATAGACATCGCCCCCACCATCCTCAGCATGCTGGGAATCTCCTGTACATGTGACGGTGTGCGGGTGTATTGAACGGTATTGCAACGTATCTCCTTTCGGCTCTTGCAGAACCCTCCCTCTTTGACTATGATTCCAAGACATACCAAGCATTTTTCCCAATAAGGAATCTTCTCCGATGCAGATACGTTTACAGAACCTCCAGCGTTCCTATGGCAAGCTCCACGCCGTTAATGACGTGAGCCTGCTGATCCCTTCCAACACGGTCTATGGGATCATCGGACGCAGTGGAGCCGGCAAGTCCACCTTGGTGCGCCTCATCAGCCTCCTCGAACGGCCAGACGGCGGTGAGATCTACTATGATGACGCACGTGTGGACAACCTTCCCAAGGACCAGCTGATACAGCAGCGCAGGCGCCTTGGCATGATTTTCCAGAACTTCAACCTCTTCTCCTCCCGCAACGCCGGGGAGAACATTGCCTATCCCATGGAAATCTGTGGGATGGACAAGGATGTGATCAAGGCACGGGTAGAGGAGCTGCTTGCGCTCGTTGACCTGGAGGGGAGGGGCAACGCCCCGATCAGTACCCTCAGCGGTGGACAGAAGCAGCGCGTTGCCATTGCACGCGCCCTTGCCTGCAAGCCGGACATCCTCTTCTGTGACGAGGCCACCAGTGCGCTGGACCCCCAGACGACACGCTCGATCCTCGCACTGATCAAGGAGATCCAGAAGAAGATGAACCTTACCGTCGTCATGATCACCCACCAGATGGAGGTCGTGCGCGACGCATGTGACTTGGTGGCAGTCCTCAACGACGGCAAGGTCGTTGAGACGGGGACCGTCTCCGACATCTTCGCCCATCCCACCAGCGACGTGACCAAGGACTTCCTCTCGCACCTGGTGAGCATAGACGTCGAGGAGCCGGCAGCCGGTGACTTTGACAATATCGTGCGCTGGTCGCCCGAGGGGGGACGCTACGTGTTCCGCTTCCGCGGGAACCTGACCGACACCCCGGTGCTCAGCCGCCTCAGCCGCGACATGGGCGTCGAGTTCAACATCCGTGCCGGTGGCGTGCAGCATGTCGGCGACGAGGAGATTGGAACCCTCATCTGCGATATCTCAGGTGACGAGGCAATGAAGGAACGAGTGGTCGCCAAGCTCAGGGAGCAGGGTGTCATAGTAGAGGAGAACGCAAGATGAGCAATATATGGACCCTCGTGGGAACCGCCACGCTGCAGACCCTCTCCATGGTGTTCTTCTCCACCATCTTCTCCCTGATCCTGGGGATGCCCCTTGGCATCCTGCTGGCTATCACGGCCCCGGAGGAACAGGGTGGCCTGGTGCACAAGCCAATCCTTACCAGCGTGCTGGGAAGGATCGTCAACATCCTCCGCTCGTTCCCGTTCATCATCCTGATGATCATCCTCTTCCCGTTGTCACGCATCATCCTGGGCACGAGCATCGGCACCACAGCCGCCATCGTGCCGCTGTCGATCGCAGCCGCTCCCTTTGTGGCTCGTATCATCGAGACTGCGCTGAAGGAAGTGGATCCTGGAGTAATACAGGCAGCCCGTGCCATGGGATCGACCAACACCCAGATCATCTGGAAGGTGATGATCCCCGAGGCGCTTCCCGCCTTGGTATCGGGGGTGACGCTGACGATCATCAACCTCATCGGGTACTCTGCGATGGCTGGGGCGATCGGGGGTGGTGGCCTGGGAGATCTGGCCATACGCTACGGCTACCAGCGCTACCGTCCGATGATCATGCTCATCGCGGTGGTCGTGATCCTGGTGCTTGTCGAGATCATACAGGTCATCGGCAACAAGGTGTCGGCCAAGCTGATTTCCAAACGCTGAACATGTACAGGCCCGGAGTTTTTCCCAATGTCATTAAGTTAAGGCTACCGAGCCAGGTAGAAGGAAGCTATCAATGAAGAAACCTACGTTTCAGAGGTGGTAGCTTTCATT
>CAYXIH010000080.1:0-8625 GCA_964465155.1 uncultured Sphaerochaeta sp. | reverse complement strand
CACCTACAACAACGTTGCAGATGGCCCAACAAAAAATCAGGGAGAGGATTGAGAAAAACATCGTCGGAGGTTACGGCTCCGACGTTGGAACCTACGAAACCTTACCTACCGGTATGGTTGAATCCTGCAGTCTCCGCAGCAGTCATCGGCTTCACGATCGGGTGCTTGTCGAAGTGTGCGATTGCAGCCTGCATGTCAGCGATGAACTGTGCAGCCATCTCCATTGAGAAACCATGGCGGCACAATACTCTCTGGACTACCAAGTCAGTGCGGTTGGGCAACATCGAGTAGGCAGGTGCCTGCCAGCCGGTGACGCGCAGGCGATCGGAGAGATCGTACAGCGTGAAGCCGGGGTTGGTACCGTCCTTCAGGCTCCAGGACACGGCAGGAATACCGGTCTTGGGGTTGCCGTCGCATGCAGTCTGGAACAGGCCCATCTTTGCGACTTCGGTGTTGATGTATGCAGCGACGTCGTAGGAGGTCTGCTGGATCCTCGTGTAGCCTTCCATGCCAAGTCTGGTCAGCAGGTAGTACTGGCTGATGATCTGGCCTGCGGGGCGTGAGAAGTTGATTGCATAGGTCGGCATGTTGCCACCCAGATAGTTCACGTAGAAGATCAGGTCGGTAGGAAGATCTACCGCCTGGCGGAAGATCACCCAGCCCATGCCAAGGGGAGCGAGGCCGAACTTATGTCCGGATGCGTTGATAGACTTGACACGAGGAAGCCTGAAGTCCCAAAGCAGGTCTGGTTCGATGAACGGTGCAAGGAAACCGCCGGATGCTGCATCCACATGGATAGGAATGTCCCATCCCTTCTCTTTCTGCAGCTGGTCCAGTGCATCGGAAACTTCCTTGACGGGTTCATACTGACCGGTATAGGTGACGCCCAAGGTAGGAACGACACCAATGGTGTTCTCGTCGCAGCGCTTGATCACTTCCTCAGCGTTCATGATCAGGCGGTTGCCTTCCATTGGAATCTCGCGGACTTCGATGTCCCAATACTTGGCAAACTTCAGCCAGCATACCTGTACGGGTCCCCAAATGATGTTCGGCTTGCTGGTATCTTTGCCTGCTGCCTGCATCTTCTGTCTCCAGCGCCACTTCATTGCCAAGCCACCAAGCATTGCTGCCTCTGATGAACCGATAGCTGACGAACCCATGGTCGTGGCGGCTTCGGGGGAATGCCACAAGTCGGCGATCATATGGATGCAGCGCTGCTCAAGAGCTGCAGTCTCAGGATATTCGTCCTTGTCGATCATGTTCTTGCTGATGCTCTCGTCCATCAACTTGTGGACCTGGGGCTCAGACCAAGTCTGGCAGAAGGTTGCGAGGTTCTGGCGGGCATTGCCGTCGAAGATCAGTTCGTCATGGACTGCCTGGTAGATGTCACGGGGATCACTCTCCTGCTGTGGGAGCTTCAAGCTTGGAAGGGTACCCGCAACATCGGATGCCGCAAATCGGTCGTCCTCGAAGTCTTGTCTTACTGCTTTGATCTTTGCACTGTCAGTTGTGATCATTTTGTGTCTCCTGTTTTCTGTGAACTATTCTGCTTGCTGGCGTCGCTGCTGGATGCAGGTTGTGCCGGCTCAGCGGTCTTGGAAGCGGGTGCGGCAGTAGGAGCAGCCTTGGGAGCTGCGGCATCTGCCGTCGTAGACGTCTGTGCAGTCGCGGCAGCCGAAGCGGCGGCAGCGGAGCCAGGAGTCGAAGCAACTACTTTCGGCATCCATGAGGGCTTCTTGAACTTCTGCATCAAAAGCGGTGCTCCGACGAAGATGATCAAGCCAGCCGCCACGAGTGCGACATACAAACCATTGTTTCCAATCGTCAAGCTGGTCGGTGGGAAGAATCCTACGATGAAGGCGAACAGGACACCCAGGAAGCCAATGCCAGCGATAATCCACATACCCCAGTTGCCACCACCAATCTTGAATGCCCTGGTAGCATTGGGCTGTGTATATCTGAGCCTGATGGCGGAGATGAACATCAGCATGTACATGCCAAGGTAGAGGGTGACGGTCATTGCAGACAGGATGTAGAACGCGATGCTGACGTCCTTCATGATGAAGTACAGGCAGGCCAGGAGTGATACTATGACCAGCTGGACTATGATCAACGAAACGGGAGATCCATACTTGTTGGTCTTGGCCATGGACGGGGGAAGGTTTCCCTCCTGTGCAGTCAGCAACAGGGAGCGGGAAGGTCCGGTAATCCAGGACATGACGCCACCGATGGCTCCGAATGCCATGAGCAAGCCCATGACGGGAACCAGCCAGCCCATATGGAAGACTTCAAACATGTTCTGGAATGCGATGAGCAAGCCAGTGGTCAGTCCTGCACCAGAAGTCAGCTGGGCGACAGGAACCACAATGGCGACGCCCAGCGAGCCAAGCAAGAAGATGATGAAGATGATGACCGAAGCGACCAACATTGCCATTGGGAACTGCTTGCGGGGGTCCTTCATCTGCATGACCTGTACGGCCTGGACTTCAACGCCTGCGAACAACAGGACTATTCCAGCAAGGAAGGAGATGCTCCCTAGCCCGGTGATATGCGGGAAGAAGACGGGATGTACATGGTTCGCTGCAGCCTGCTTGAATGTCTCGTTGTTGAGGAATTCAACTGCATGGCCGGTTGCTATCCAAAGGATTGCAAAGAAGATTACCAGTATGCCGGGGAGGATGGTACCAAGTACAACACCCCATTTGGTGACTTTGTTGACGGCTGTTGAACCGCGCAGTGCGATCAAGGAAGAAATCCAGTAGATGACCAGGATCACGATACCGGTGTAGATACCATTGTTCGCAAGGGTATTCGCGGCAGCACCACCAGCTGGTTTGAACAGGTATGCAAGACATCCAGCGGCAAAGCCAAGGACCGTCGGATACCATACCACGTTCTGGATCCACTGCAGCCAGACTGCGACGAAGCCCCACTTCGTCCCCATTCCAGCCTTGACCCAGTCGTATACGCCACCTTTCTTGTCGTAGAACATGCTTCCCAGCTCAGCGGACACCATTGCCGCGGGCAACAGGAAGATGAAGGTAGCAAACAGAATGTAGAAGACCATTGAAAGGCCTTCTGCTGCCATCATCGGCAAGCCTCTGAGACTTACGACGGCGGCGACCGTCATCAGGCTCAACGTAGCGACGGAAACGTACTTTGGTCCGGCGCCCTTTGTTGTATCAGCCATAATCAACCCCCCCAAACGAACAGTTTTTTCTTCTCTTTCCTCTCGCTGGTAAAGTACCAACGGTATATAGAGAGGGGCAATCAAATAATGTAAAATGTTGCAAAACAGCAATTTACAAGACTACATAATAAAAGATATGTCTTTATTTTTTACAGAATCAAAGTATTGTAGTCTGACAAAAGAGTATGTTTTGACATTGTCCACATGCATATTCGGTGATATCGTCTGTGATGGAGGAAACATCCATGTGCGAACGACATATTGACCATGAGGCCATGCGACTTGCAGTTTCAGAGGCAAACAAAACCATGCAGCAGGGAATCGGCGGCCCCTTTGGATCCGCCATCACAAAAGGTGGAAAGATCATCGCGGTGGCGAGCAACACAGTCTTGGGAGACCATGACGCGACAGCCCACGCCGAGGTCAACGCAATACGCAAGGCAGGTGAGGTGCTCGGTACGCATGACCTCAGCGGATGTGAGATCTACGCAACTGGATATCCCTGTCCCATGTGCCTGTCGGCAATCATCTGGGCAAACATCAAGGTGGTGCACTATGGCTGTACCCCACAAGAGGCCGACGACATTGGATTCCGAGATGATTTCATGTATGAATACCTTGAGTCGGAAGGACGCAAGGAGCCTGGCCTGGTACATATCGACCAGGTAGGCCATGACCAATGCATCAAGCTCTTCGAGCAATATCAGCAGGAGGAGAAGACAGTCTACTGACCGAGCATTCCCCACTGTCCCACTGGCACGAACCCAATGCTTAAGTAGATTCTTCCTGCATCTGGGTTGTTGTAGAACAGCGAAAGAAACTGCCGCTCCTCCAAGAAGTTCTGGCGGCAGAGGCTCCGCACTACTGCCCGTGCCAGCCCCCTATGGCGGAATCGGATATCGGTACCGACTCCAATGACCATGGCACCAGTGCTGCATTGGGCGCTGGTGTAGGCGCTGCATACCAACTGCCCCTCCACGAACGCACCATATCCCATGCCAGTCTGTGTCAGGTCAAGGACTATCTCATCCACCACTGCCTGACGACCCCTCCCAGTGTAGGCACTTGCAAACTCCGGTATGGAGACCAGCAGGTCAAACATTGCATCGGCATCCCCTGCCCCAAGTTTCCTGACGGTTGCGGAAGCTACATCCACATCCGATCCCAGCAATTCGGTACAACGGCACATGGTAGTATCGCGCAGCCGCCAAGACGGATACCAATTGGCAAGCTGGGACACAATGGAATACTTGCCACTGATCATCCGTATGGCTGGTTGTTCTTTCAAGAAATCCACCAGTGCATCCACATCGAAGGAATCTTCCGTGCTATAGACAATAAAATCCTTGCGATAGCGACAGGCAATGCTGTCCCAGCTGCCATCGGGGCGGACATTGGCAAAGACTGTGAAGATCTCACCATCCAACCCAAAGTTTTCCAAATCTCCCTGGAGGAACAAATTCATTGCAGGCTCCAGAGACAAATAGGTGCGCAGAAGTTGTTCCTGCGCACCATCAATCCGTTCAAACATACGGTTACTCCACGGAATCCGACCATACTTGCAGCATGGACTGGATCTGTTGCATCTGTGCTTCGGTAAGTGGTTTCTCACCCATACCCTGCAAAGCTTCCTGCTCGCTCTTGATCGCATCCTTGAGGTTCTTGGTCGGGAATGACGCCAATGCCCACATGGCACCATCTGGGTCAAGCCACGTCTCCTCGATCACGACACCCCGGAGCGAGAGATTCACCACCTGCACGGAGATGGTCTCGAATGCGCCCAACGCCTCTGCAGAGAGCCCGCGGTTCTGTGCCTCGGTCTCAAAATTGGTGAGCATGCTCTTCATCTGTGTAGAGACTGCCCGGGAGATTGCATCCCGTGCCCCTGCCTCTGCCTTGAGCTGGCTATTGTATTTCGTCGAGAGCTTGCCATACCCCACTCCATAGAACTTGGAGCCGGACGTGGGTACATGGGTCGTCCAATACGGCGAGCCATCGGGATTTGCTTCGGGTGTGGAGGCACAGCTGGTGACCATCACCAGTGCACATGCCAACAACACCAGCAACACGGATCTCTTCATCATCATCCCTCCGTTAGTTGGTGGCGTCCATCAGACGGGCAAACGCCTCCTGCATCTTTGCGTTGGCTGCAACAGCTGCCTCATTCTCCTGGAAGGTCTCAGCCAAGACCTTCGATGCATCGTCAAAGCTCTTCTGGACATTCTCCAGCGGCAGCTTGCACAACACCCAGACACCACCATCGGCATCCACCCAGATGTCCTCGGTCGTCACACCATACAAGGAAGCCTGTGCAACCTGCTTGCTTACGATCTCCATGGCATCGATGGCTTGGCGGCTTGTATCGGAACCTGCGTCGTTGACATATGAGACCACCACCTCATTGACATTGGTGTTGATCCATTCAGCTATCTTGTTCTTGGCCTCGACTGTGGCCTTCTTGATTGAATTCTGACGGTTGCTCATCATGCCGTAGCCTGTTTCATAATGCATGTCATCGCTTGCAGTGGACTTGTAGACCCAACTTGGCTGGGGGACACCTTCGGCGCCTATGACCAACGATTGTGGGGCAGGTACAGCAACCTTCACCTCTTGCTTGGGGGCAGATGCACACCCTGCCATCAGCAACAAGACCGACAAAACCAGCAAGACACCATTAAAACGCTTCATACATTGACTCCCTTGTATGAGAATTTCCCTATGGGAAATATCTGGTACCACTCACAGTATATAAAGTTTTACCGAGAATTCAAGCCAACCACCACCATGTGCTACTATTTACAACCCAGAGAATACGAATTACGATTTGCCACATGTATACAAAACTCATTGCGAGAAGCATGCTCGCCATGCTTCTCTTGTTGGCCACCATCGCCATTCCCTGTTTTTCCCAGACAATTGTTGCAACTGGTACAGGTTCGACCCAGGACGCAGCACGTGATGATGCGCTACGCAGCCTTTCCACCCAGATTCGTTCCACGGTGAACACCATGGAAGTGGTCAATACCATCGACACGCAGGATGGATCAACAAACAAGAGTACGTATATTCAGAATTCAAATGTCTCCACCGACCTGGTGCTTCTGGGTGTCAGCACCAAGGAAACACAGGACAAGAACGGAACCTGGACTTCCACCGCTACATTGGACGATTCATCGATTCCATTGTACCACGCGGAGCTCATCGAGACACAACGGGCTATCGAGGAACTGGCAGCTGCCTATTCCGACTCGGCCAGCAACCAGGTGCGCAAGCGCAACCTGGCTACCCAGCTGAGCTACTACGCCAAGTTCGAGACCTATCGTGTCATTGCCGTCCGACTGGGGGACACGGACATTCCCAAGCTGGAGAAGACCCGCATCGGTGTGGAACTCTCCTACCAAGAGCTCCTGGCCGAAGAGCAGGCAGACCTGGAGACACTCATTGGCTCGTACGATTCCAATACTATTTCATCATTGCAGAGCGCTGCCTACAACGACTTGCAGAAGGCAAAGGCGGAGCTTGAGGCAAACAAGAGCCAACAGGCACTCTTCATCGAAGAGAACATCCGCAGGCAAGAAGAGGCCATGCAAGGACTCCAGCAACAAAACCAGCAGAAATTGGATTCCATGAACTTCCAGGTAGCCTCCCAGTTGCGGAACATCAACGCAGGAAGGGATGCAAACGCCCTCTCTGCCATACAACTGGTAGATTCCATCGAGTCAAAGAAGGGGAAATACGAGCAGATGCTGCTCACAGTCAAGGCAGAGGTCACAAACTCGCTCTCCGCTTCGGTAGCCGACCTCAATGCACAGTTGGAGACGCTCCAAACCAAACCCTACCCTGCTGCAGAAATGTCCAACGGACAGCCTCTGGCCAGAGCGGTGCAGAAACGACAGCAGCAGATTGAACAGCTGCAGGGGAAAATTGACGCTGCAAAGCAAACGATAGCGAACCAGCTGCTGAAGTCGGTCGACTCACAGGTCCAGCAGGTATTGGACTCCATCTATGATGATATT
This sequence comes from uncultured Sphaerochaeta sp., assembly GCA_964465155.1. GTDB lineage: Bacteria > Spirochaetota > Spirochaetia > Sphaerochaetales > Sphaerochaetaceae > Spiro-02. The sequence goes on along the minus strand of CAYXIH010000080.1, from coordinate 1,419 downwards.
GATACCCTCGCCAAAAGCTCCTACACCCTTGACTCGACTACTGACTATTTCAAGATCATGGTAGACTCCTATGACGGTGAACGGTGCGCTTGGCCGTTTGCGATCAAGACAAAGCTCTTTGGCAAGACGATTCAACTGGATGGCTATATCTCCTATGAACAGCTCACAGGGGAAACACTTCCTTCCTTCACATCAATCGGGCAAGACTACGACACCTATGTCAACAACGTGGAGGTCTTCCAGGCATTCCTGTTGGGTGGCAATGCACTGCGCGCTACGATCGACTACGATGTGCAACCCGGCTCTGCCGATTCCTCCTATGATATATTTGTTACGAAGGTGAAGGTATCCAGGCTGGACAATTCCAAGACCATCATGACAATGGGCTCCCAATCACGCAAGGTGGCATTCACCTATACCTCCACCCCTGCAATACAGATTCCACAGAGAAGCGAATCCGTGACGGTGGTGCTACAACAAAGCACCCCTGCAAGCACATCATCAACTACAGACCTACCGCTTTGGAATGAATACAACCCAAGATCCTATGCCCCCGTTGAACGAAACGGCGTCATCATCGGGTATGGACTCAATCTTGGAAAAGACAGCAACGGGGACATGGGACTCAGCATGCTGGTATCGACAGAGTATGCATGGTCTCCAATCCCCTACTTCTATTGCGGTCCAGCCCTGGATTGCATGATGAGCATGGAGAAATCTACACCGTCTGACCAGATGATGCGGATGATCACCCTCTCGGCCATGGTTGGAGGGTATTACTCCTTCCGTACCGGCATGTTTGGAATGAGCGTGTATGCCGATGTACGACTTGGAAGTGGAACTGGGTATGAGGGAAAGGTTGAGAAGAAATTCGAGACGTTTGACTCAATACTCAATGCAGGACTGTCAATATATGTCGATCCAGACATCTGGCTAGATTTCGGTGCAAAGGTAAAGATGTCGGGATTGCAGGCAGGAAAGGTATTTGTCGTCGTGAACGTAGGGTTCGACTTCTAAGACTCCTGTCGGCGCTGCAAGGTTCATCTTGCCGAACTTGGCTATAACATCTTTTACTGCTTGTGATAGTATGTCCTTTGTAATAGCTTGGGACATGGGTTCTCCTTTACTTGGCAGATTTGGTATATCCACCAGTATAGGGTCTCATGTCCCATTTCTGTTTTGGTTATTTTCTATTGTCTTGCATTGGTTGTTTTAATCCGGCTATTTGTGGTTGTTTCCGCTCGACGCTAACAAAACTGAAGAAAGTGACTGGGCGACTTGTCGCTTACATTTAAAATGGCGTTAACGACCGTTTAATTACCATGGAATAACCTGCTTAAACACGTTAAACCATGGAACAAATGTTGCAAAATCTCTGGATTTTAGTGTCAAAACTCTGGATTTTTGTTCCAAAAATTA
>CAYXIH010000079.1:0-8745 GCA_964465155.1 uncultured Sphaerochaeta sp. | reverse complement strand
TGATGGTTGCGGTGGGGCATCCACGATAGCAGATTCCACAGCCGTTGCAATCGTCGGTGACGAAGAACTTGCCGCTTGTCTGGGCAAGCATGGGCTTGTTGGCCTTCAAGGCAATCTTCAGGTGGAGCTTGGTGAACATCTTCTTGTGCTGGATCTTCAGCTCGCCCTTGTTGATGTCACTGACCAGCAGCGCAAGATGTGAGTCCGCGTCCAGGTACATTGCTTCAATGTAGTCCCGGTTCGGAATGGGATCCTTGAAGACATAGCTGTCGGGCATCCTCAGGTTGTTTGCATAGCTGGTCATGACCCCATTGAGCATGAGCATGTGTTCCACCACAGAGAGAGACCATCCTGGTTTCTTGCTTCCGCATGTGGCAATGATGAACATGTACTGCAAGCCCAGGTTGTTGCGTTTGCCGATTACTTCGTTGATGAACGTCAGCACCATCGGAGGTGGGTCATTCATATATACGGGAAAGACAATGCCGACCTGCTCTGGTTCCCCAAAGCGGCTGGGATGCTCCAGCAAGTCGGGGATCAAGGCAACCTTGGCATCCTTCATCTCACGGGCAAGTACGTTCGCTGCATAATAGCTGTTTCCAGTTCCAGAGAAACAAGCGATCAGGGTCTTTGTGTCAGGCATTGCAGCCTCCGTGTTCTGGTGCAAAGCGTCGCAGGGCGTCGCACAGCCCCGCGATATCCTCATCATGGAGGTCCAAGTTGGTGACAAGGCGGACGACATCACCCTCGGTGTTGGCAAGGATACCATTCTCAGCAAGCTGGCGGACAATGTCAACGCTGTTGAATCCAGGGACCGTGAAGAAGATGATGTTGGTCTGAACCCCTTCCATGTCTACTTCTGCCCATTGTGATTCATCCAATACGCGTGCGATCGCCAGTGCGTTGCGGTGGTCGTCTGCCAGGCGTTTGACGTTGTGCTCCAATGCATAGAGTCCAGCTGCTGCCAAGATACCTGTCTGGCGCATGCCACCGCCGAGCATCTTCCTGAGCTTCAGCGCCTGTTGGTAGAAGGCTTCGTCACCACAGAGGAGGCTCCCTACTGGTGCACCCAATCCCTTGGAGAGGCAGAATGTGATAGTGTCGGCATAGGATGCATACTCACGTACTGGAATGCCGGTGGCTTCCTGTGCATTGAATACACGTGCGCCGTCCATGTGGACTACCATGTCGTTGCGGTCGGCGAACTCCCTGATGCCCTGCAGGTTTGCTATGGGGTAGCAGTAGCCGCCGATGGTGTTCTCAACCTCTACCATCGCGGTGCGGGCAAGGTCATATACATGTGGCTTGGGGAGGTCCTGGAGCATCCTTGCACTGAGAATGCCCCTGGGGGCGTCAATTCCAATGGGGAGCACACCTGCGATTGCAGTGGGGGCGCCGATCTCATGCTGGATGATATGGCTATTGCGGGCGGCAAGGACTTCATTGCCCCTTCCGCAGTTGATGTAGAGGCTGATGAGGTTTCCCATTGACCCGGAGGAGACGAACAGTGCCCGTTGTTTGCCTGTCAGGTGAGCGCCCAGTTCCTCCAGCTTGTTGACCGTGGGATCCTCACGGTAGACATCGTCACCGACTTCCGCGCAGTACATAGCCTGCCGCATCTCCTTCGTCGGTTTTGTGATCGTGTCGCTTCGCAAGTCATATATCTTCATCGTGTGCTCCATGCAAAATCTGAATGGGCCAAGTATACCACTGTGTCGTAGTTTTTGAAACAGCCGTGATGTCAGGTTATCGAGGCGAGCAATTCAAAGAAGGTCGGGAACGTGACCTCCACCGCATCGATTCCCAGGATTGTCAGTGGTTTGTTGCAGCGCAGGGATGCAATGGCTAGGGACATGATGACCCGGTGGTCGCCAAAGCCCTCTACAGTGCCCCCCAAGAGGAATCCGTGGCCATGGATGACCATGCCATCTTCGAGTTCCGTGATCTGTGCTCCGAGCAGTCTCAGCAGACGGCACATGACAGCAATCCTGTCGGTCTCCTTGATTCGTGCCTGAGGAACGTTGGAGAGGGTAATCGTCTGCTTTGAGAAGCATGATATCGCAGCAAGGACGGGCAGGGCATCTGGGATCGGGTTGAGGTCGAAGGTTCCTCCCAGCAGTTCCCCGTTCTCTGGTCCTGTAACGGTCACCGAATGTCCATTCCATTGGACGGTGCAGCCCATCTCCTGCAGGATAGAGAGTATCTGCTTGTCACCCTGGGGATCATCTGGGTCCAGACCATCGACGGTGATGCTGCTGCCACAGACAGCGGCGGCACAGAAGAAGAACGATGCGGAGCTGAAGTCACCTGCGATTTGTTCATCGAATGGAACGAAGTGTTGGTTGCCCGGGATGACATAGTGCTGCATGTCCCGGCTCCCACCATGTGTGATCCCCTGCCTGTGCAACCATGAAAGGGTAATGCTTACATAGGGTTTCTCGTAGAGGAGGGGGACATCGATGATACAGGTATCCTCCGCCATGGCACACGCAAGGAGCAGGCCCGAAAGGTATTGGCTTGTAGGGCACTCGATGGATGTCTCTCCGCCGCGGATGGGCCCTTCAATGGTAAACGGAGGGTACCCTTTCTTGTCTCCTGCATATGTGACGCAGACCCCAAGGTCCTCAAGTGCATCAAGCAACGGTCCGACAGGCCTGCTGCACAGCTGTTCGTCACCGGTGAAGGTCACTGGCCGTTTCAAGGAGGCGACCATTCCGCAGGCAAGGTACAAGGTTGTCCCGCTGTTGCCGCAATCGATAGTGCAGGGGACGGTGGTACTGCGTATGACGTTCGTGGAGTCAAGGATCAGTGTGTTGGCATCCACTTGCTCAATCGAGGCACCCAGGCTTTTGCACGCTTTCATGCATGATTCTGTATCTTGGCTGTGCAATGGGTTGCGGATGATGCTGCGTCCATTGGCGAACGTGGCGATGAGCAGGGCTCTGATCGTCTGTGACTTGGAGGCCGGAATCGTAATCATGCCGCTGGCGGTTGAGGGGTTCAGTGTGATGTCGTACATAGAAACGACTATACTCCATCGTTGTTTGGAGCGTCCAGTCCTATGAATCAAAGGAGTGCCCATACACCGTTGTATTGGAAGGACTAGGATATGAAAAAGCCACCCCCGGTTGGGGATGGCTCTTGAAGTTGCCGGGATGAACCGGCATCACACTCAGTGAGCGGACACTTACTTCTTGTAGATGTCCTTGACCGGATGGTAGTCCATGGTGTTGGTATACCAGCCGCCCCACTTGTTGGTGTCGATCATGTTCTGTGTCACGTAGGTGTACAGAGGCATGATAGCCTGGTCTTCGTTGATCATGATGTCTTCAGCGGTCATGAGGACTTCCATGCGGTCCGGACCTGCGGGCATGCGAGCTGCCTCGTTGATCAGAACGTCATAGGTGTCGTTGGAGTACTTGCCTCCGTTCATGCCAGCGCCGGTGAGGAACATGTCAAGGAAGGTGTTCGGGTCCTGATAGTCGCCAACCCAACCAGCACGAGCAACAGAGAAGTTGCCGCTGTTTCTGTTGGAGAGGTAGGTTGCCCATTCCTGGTTCTCAAGGTCGACGGTGATTCCGAGGTTGTTCTTCCATTCCTGCTGGATGAACTCAGCGATCTGCTTGTGAGCGTCGTTGGTGTTGTACAGGATGGAGATCTTCGGGAAACCTACGCCATTGGGATAGCCAGCTTCTGCCAGGTACTTCTGAGCAAGAGCGACATCATAGATGGGTTCGCCAAGGCCATCATAGCCGGCCATGACAGGAACGATGCCCCAGGTAGGAATCTGTCCACCGCGGACAACCTGGTCAACGAGGGCCTGGCGGTCGATGGCGAGGGAGAGAGCCTTACGAACGAGCGGGTTGTCGGTCGGAGTCTTGACGGTCTGGAACGTGTAGTAGTAGGTGGACAGCTGAGGAGCGGTGTGGAAGTCTTTTCTCATCATCGCAGCTTCGAGCTGGTCGAGCGGAATGGATGTATCCCAGTCGATTTCACCGTTGAGGTACATATTGTAGTTGGTGTTGTTGTCGTCGGAAGCATAGAAGATGACTTCGTCAAGCTTGACGGCTTCAGCATCCCAGTACTTCTCGTTGGGAACAACAGCTACGTACTGCTGGGGCTTCCAAGAATAGAGCTTGTAGGGACCATTGCCAACGAAGTTCGCGGGAAGGATCCAATCCTTGCCGTACTTCTCGATGGCATGCTGAGGAACGATTGCGAAGGAGTAGTGGGCCAATGCGCCAAGAACATACGGGAGGGGCCCGATGAGGTCCATCTGGAAGGTCTTGTCGTCAAGTGCACGAATCTGCACTGCATCAGCACCAGCGGTTCCTGCATTGTATTCAGCTGCGCCCTTGACGAACATGGCAGGGAACCATGCATAGGGGCTAGCAGTATTGGGATCCAGCTCGCGCATCCAGGAATAGACAACATCATGTGCTGTGAGCGGGGTTCCATCACTCCATGTGGTGTCGCGCATCTTGAAGGTGTACTGAGTTCCGTCTTCGGAGACAGTCCAGCTTTCAGCTGCGCCAGGAACGGGGTCGGCAGTCTTCGGGTCGTTGGCGGTCAGGCCTTCGAACAGAGCTTCAAAAATCCTGTGCTCAGGAACACCCTGGATCTGCGCCGGGTCAAGTGACTCGGGTTCTGCACCGTTGGCAATCTTGAAGATAGCCAGGTCCGGGCTAGCAGTTGCAGTTGCCTCGGGAGCTTTCTCAGTCGTAGCTGCAGGAGTTGTTGTTGCTGCTGGTTTTGTGGTGGCAGCAGGCGTTGTGGTCGCTGCAGGGGCCGTTGTCGTAGTAGTCGTCGTTGCCGGCTTTGTCTCTGCCTTTTTCCCGCAGGAAACGAACAGAGTGCCAACAAGAAGAACACACAACATGATTGTCAGAATTTTTTTCATAGACATATCTCCTTGTGAAATATATGCGTTCGACTTAGCATAAACTACATTAAATCACGAATCAAGGGAAATGTAAACGAACAAAACTACGAATGCATATCCATGCAAAAAATATTCATTTAGAGAGAATAACTTGTATTTTCCATGGATAAATCTTCCTCTATGTAAAAAATGAACCATACAATTCATGTTTTCATCATCTTTGTATAGCAATGGTTCTCTCGTTGAATTTCCTTTTTTTCTCCCTGGGGCTCATTTTGAAGGGGGTTGTGGTCAGTCATAGAGGAATCATATATATTCAGAAGGAGAAGAATGTATGGAAATGCTCCGTATTGGGAGCTCCAAAGGAACACGAGATGATAAAACTCAGGATCTATAGAAGAAAAGATGGAAGCATAGCCTACGCACCGGGAATCTTGTTCCGCGCAATGTGCATTGCCTTCTTTGCAATCGTAGCGGTCGGCATTGCCCTCAATGTCGCTGACCAAAGCCCATGGTATACCATGATCCTTCCCGTATTCCTTGCATTGGTGACCTTGGCAGGCGCTTCCTACCGCGAGGAGTGGTATTTCGACCCCAAGAAACAGACGGTCACCTCAATCTTTGGAGTGGCATGCTTCACCAAGAAGGAAGTGATTCCATATGCTGACATCAGCCGCCTGGAGATCAACCACTTTGTGCGTGGCAGCGTCCCCGGCTTTGAGAACGGGCAGACATCGAAAGTGCTCAAGCCCAACAAGCGCCGCAACAAGGCCATGGTGGTGTTCACCATCAGGCTGAAGGACAATGAGATGCGCGACATCGAGATTATCCCGGAGAAGACTTCCCAGGGGCGCACTGAGCAGGCTGCCCAGGCAATTGCGGCCGTCTCTGGCCTCGCCTTGGTGGTGGACCGTCCCCGTGACATGGACACCAACGTCTCCTTGCATGATATCTGACAGCAACAATGCTCCATAAAAGATCAAGGTGCTCCGTGAGGGGCACCTTGATCTTTTATGGAGTAGCAAACTAGTTCTTCTTTTTCTTGGCCTTGGCTGCTTCTGCGGCTTCTTCAAGCTTCAGTGCAACCATTGCTGCGTCTTCCTGGGACTGCTCAAGGGTATACTTGGAGCGGTCCTCGCTGTCATAGAGCCAGCAGGCACATTCATGATGCTCGTTGATGGCGAACATCGGTGGGATGTGGCAGGAACACCATGGCATCTTCTTGGGGCAGCGGTCGTAGAAATAACAGCCGTTGCGTTCCTTGTCCGGTGACGGTACGTCGCCGGTGAGGATGATCCTCTGGCGGCTCTTCTCGACAGTCGGGTCGGGAATCGGAGCGGCGGAGAGCAGTGCCTGGGTGTAGGGATGCTTGGGATTTGCATACAGGTCGTCGGAGTTCGAGATCTCGACGATCTTTCCCAGGTACATGACCGCTACGCGGCTGCTGATGTATTCGATGACGGCCAGGTCGTGTGCAATGAACAGGTAGGTCAGTCCCAGCTCTTTCTGCAAGTCTGTCAGCAGGTTGAGGATCTGGGCCTGGATCGATACGTCCAAGGCGGAAACTGGTTCGTCGGCAAGGATCACCTTCGGATTGAGTGCCAATGCACGGGCAATACCGATTCTCTGGCGCTGTCCACCGGAGAACTCATGCGGGTAGCGGTTCTTGAAAGCCTTGTTCAGGCCTACGCGCTCCATCAGCTCCTCTACGCGGCGCTCGATGTCCAGCGAGCTCATTGGCTCGTCCAGCAGGTTGCGCTTGTTGTAGGTCACCAGCGGTTCGCTGATGATCGAGCGGACGGTCATGCGGGGGTCCAGCGAGGCATACGGGTCCTGGAAGATCATCTGCATGTCACGGCGGGCAAGGAGCATCTCCTTGGTGCTTGCCGTGGCCAGGTTGACGCCATTGAAGATGATCTCACCTGCGGTAGGGGTATACAACTGTGCAATGGAGCGGATGGTCGTGGATTTGCCACAGCCAGATTCACCAACGATGCCCAGTGTCTCTCCTGCATTCACTGTGAAGGAGATACCGTCCACTGCACGGATTGCTCCGACTTGCTTGTGGAAAAACGAGCCACTGTCGATGGGGAAGTGCTGCTTGAGGTCCTTGACGATCAGCAGGGGCTGCTTGTCTTTGGTATTGTTCGTGTTGCTCATTTAGCAGCCTCCTTCTTGTGCTTCTTGGCTGCAGCAGCTAGCTGCTGTGCTTTTTCCTGTGCTGCAACTTCGAGTGCCTGCTTCAGGTCCTTGTTGCGTTCCTGCTCATTGACATACAGCCAGCAAGAGACCTCATGCTCCTCACCGACACTGGTCGTGGGGGGATATGCATGGCGGCAGATTTCCATGACCTTGTGGCAACGGGGGTGGAACGGGCAGCAGGGAGGCAGGTCGATGACGTTTGGTGGTTGGCCTTCGATGGAGAACAACCGCTCACGCTTCTCGTTGACATCCATGCGGGGAACGCTTTCGATCAGTCCTTCCGTGTACGGGTGTGCCGGATGGGCATACAGGTCATTGGTATTGGCCTTCTCGACGATTCTTCCTGCATACATGACGCATACCTTGTCACACATGCCGGCGACTACGCCCAGGTCATGGGTGATCAGGATCACTGCGGTGCGAAGCTTGACGCTCAGGTCCTTGATCAGCTCAAGGATCTGTGCCTGGATCGTTACGTCCAATGCAGTGGTGGGCTCGTCTGCGATGAGCACCTGTGCATTGCAGGAAAGTGCCATTGCAATCATGACGCGCTGGCGCATACCGCCGGAGAACTGGTGGGGGTAGCACTCGATGCGCTTCTCGGCCGACGGAATGCCGACCATCTTGAGCATGTCGATGGAGCGCTGCAACGCCTCCTGCTTGGAGACACCCTTCTCGTGGAGACGGATTGTCTCGACCATCTGGGTGGAGATCTTCAAGAATGGGTTGAGGCTGGTCATCGGGTCCTGGAAGATCATGGAGACTTTGTTTCCACGGATCGAGCGCAGTTCCTTCTCGGGCATCTGCAGTACGTCCTGACCTTCGAACATGATCTTGCCACCAACGATCTTTCCGGGAGGAGAGGGGATCAGGCGCATGATCGACAGGTTGGTGACGCTCTTGCCGGAGCCGGACTCGCCGACCAGGCCGAGGGTCTCACCCTCCTTGAGGGAGAAGGAGACGCCATCGACTGCCTTTACGACGCCTGCGTCGGTGAGGAAGTAGGTCTTGAGATCCTGGACGTCCAGGATCGTCTTCATATCGTTTGTGTTCTGAGTATCCATTCGGTGCTCCTACAGCTGGTTCTTGCTCTGCGGGTCAAATGCATCCCGCAGGCCGTCGCCAAGGAAGTTCATGGCGAAGAGGAAGATCGTCATTGCCAGTGCCGGGAAGACCAGCTTCCACGGGTACAGGGTCATGCCTGCCACTGCATCGCCGACGAGCGAGCCCCATGATGCATATGGTGCCTGGACGCCGAGGCCAAGGAACGACAGGAACGATTCCTGCATGATGAATGCGGGGATGCGCAGTGTCGAGTAGACAATGATGATGCTCAGCGAGTTTGGTACCAGGTGCTTGAAGATGATTCTCCAAGTCGATGCACCCATGGAGCGGGCTGCCTCGACGAACTCCTGGTTCTTCAGGCTCATGATCTGTCCACGTACCATACGGGCGATTGTCAGCCAGCTGACCATTGCAAGGGCGAAGAACAGGTTGAGGATATTCCTTCCGAACACCGCCATACAAATGATGACCAGCAGCATGTATGGCAAGCCGTACATGATGTCGACAAAGCGCATCAGGAAGTAGTCGACCTTGCCACCCAGATATCCTGCCAACGAACCGAGGAGGATACCGATCAGGACGCTGGTGAGGGTTCC
>CAYXIH010000078.1:0-8782 GCA_964465155.1 uncultured Sphaerochaeta sp. | reverse complement strand
TGATATCTGCATTTCCTTGGTAGGGGAAGGCCTCAAGGTATCATCAATGTTTGACTTGGTTGTACCTACCCTTGAATCGCAGTATGTGAGTATCAAAACACGTCGCTGGAATGAAGGGAACGAATCCTCTGACCTTGCATATCTTTGACATGCGAATTGCATAAATCATGTAAAAAAGTGTTAAAAATCCAACAATGGACTCTGTTGGTGTATAGAAACACGAAAATACTCTTCTTGCCCATCTCCATGGTAACTATATAAAACCTACATAATTTTGTTCAAGAAATTCAACATCTGGCAATCACACTGTTGCCTATCTGCGCCTTTATATTGGTTGTGAGAAGAAATTTGTAGTTTTTGTATGGGAAATATGTAACCAATACATCCAATATGAATTTAACTTGACAGTAGAATGGGGCTTTGTTACAATCCCCATTGTATAACGGAAAAAAGGGAAAAGCGGGTCGTGGGCCTGCCCCGAACTATTTTGGAGGAAGTATGAAGAAGATTTCTGCAGTACTTTTGATGGCGGTCCTGGCAAGCAGCCTCGTATTCGCTGGTTTCTCTGGTAGCGCCACTGTTGGCTTTGGTGCTAATTTCGACAACAAGAATTATGGTTTCAGTAACACAACCAGTGTCAAGGTTGACGTGAATTTCTTTGAGCAGCTTGGTTCCAAGCAGGTTGAGGAAGGCGGGATCTTCACCTCCATCAACGGTTCGTTGTACCTGAAGTTCTCCAATGGCGACGGTTCTACTAAGGTTGAGGCTCCAGACTGGGGTAAAACATCTACTACCTCTTTTGTCCCGTATGTGCAGGCAAAGATCGACTCTGCTACCATCGGTGGCGAGAACTGGGAAGTCAGTCTCCTCGGCGTTGCTGGTATTTTCGACTTCGCAAAGTCTGCAGTTGACACTTGGGATGCTAACGATGGTGCCAACAAGTGGGGCTATGCTACCGCTGACTACACCGAGAAGGCAACCTGGAAGCTTGACTACATCAAGGCAGCTGGCGTGAAGGCTAAGGTCTATGGCTACGAAGTGAACTTCGGTCTGGCTGGCGTTTCCGGTGGCAAGAACGATGTCTTTGGCAAGGCTGACTTGAACGTTGCAGTTGCAACTCCTTCCATCTCCTTCGCTGATGGCCTCTCTTTCCGTGTTGCTGGTGCTTATGCTCAGAACGCCAAGACCAATGCTGATGACCCAACAAAGACTTTGTTCCAGTCCGCTGGCGGATCTGTTGAAGTTGCTTATGCTACCGATGCAGTAACCGTGAAGGCTGCTTCCGACCTTGGCTACGATTTCAAGGCAAAGGCTTTCAATGCTGATGCAGCGTTGAACGTAACCACCGCTCCTGTCGTTGCTGATGTATATTATGCAACCAACGTCAAGGTGAATGGTGTTGCGAAGAAGGACCTCCTGTCTGCAAAGGCTGTTGTTGACCTCGCTTCCTTCGATGTCCCCGTTGCACTTACCCTCACTGGTAAGGACCTGATCAACGTTCAGGACCTGAGTGCAAAGGTTTCCTTCTCCCTCGCATTTGACAATGAGAGCGTCCTGACCCTCGAGCCCTTCGGTGGATATACCATCAACAACAAGGCTTGGAATGCTGGTATGGACGTGAAGTATGTCATGTCCGTAATGACTGCAAAGGTATCCGCCAAATTGTCCGCAACTGCTGGTGCATTCGACACCACCAAGGCTCTCAAGCTCGGTGCTTCTGTTGAATCCGCATCCATCATCCCTGGTGCTACCCTCAAGCTCGAATGGAAGAAGGGTGTCAACGACATCGACGTGCTGAACGGCAAGTATGGCCAGGTTCTGGCTTCCGCAAAGCTCGCTTTCTAATCGAAGTTTCTACATTGATTATCAAGGGCTGTCCGAAAGGGCAGCCCTTTTGACGTTCAACGGCTATCCCAACCGCTGTTGAAAGAGTATCATTGTGACAATGACGCTTGAGAAGGATCAGACATGAGAACAATGATATGCGACGACAAGCGGGACCTTGGTTATCAGGCTGCTTGTGCTGGTGCAGTGAAGATACGTGAAGCCATACAAGAGAAAGGTCACGCAACGATTGTGCTTGCCACAGGGGTAAGCCAGTTTGAAATGCTGGATGCACTGGTGAAGATGGATATCGATTGGAGCAAGGTCGAGGCTTTCCATCTTGATGAGTATGTCGGTTTGTCCGCTTCTCATGATGCGAGCTTCAGAAAATATCTGCATGATAGATTTGAAGCACTTGTCCCGACATTGCAGGCATTCCATTATATCAATGCAGACGAACCTGACCTACATGGTGAAGTTGCTCGCTTGAACTCAATGATGGAGAACCGTGTTGTTGATGTAACGTTCCTTGGCATTGGAGAGAACGGGCATCTTGCGTTCAATGACCCCCCTGCAGATTTCGATACAGACCAACCCTATATCATCGTGAAGTTGGAGCAACGTTGCCGCAAGCAACAAGTTGGCGAGGGATGGTTTGCTTCTTTGGAAGAAGTACCTACACAGGCAATCTCGATGAGCATCCGTCAGATCCTCAAGAGCCGCATGATCATCTGCTCCGTACCAGACCAGCGAAAGGCTCGTGCAGTAGCCATGTGCCTCTTTGACCAGATTTCCCCGTTGGCTCCATGCACGGTCCTGCGTAGGAGAACTGATTGTTCACTGTACCTTGATCGACCTTCGTCAATGTTGGTCTTTGGTGACAGACGCAAGAACGGAGGAATATGATGAAGAAAGCTTTGGTCGTTGTAGATTACCAACGTGACTTTGTGGATGGAGCGCTTGGGTTTGCAGGTGCTGAGATACTTGATGGGCCCATCTATGACAAAATCCAGAAGGAATTGGCAGCTGGCACAGATCTGATATTCACACTTGATACACACCAGCCTTCCTATCTGGAATCAGAGGAAGGTCACCATCTTCCGGTAGTCCATTGTGTAGCTGGAACAGATGGGTGGAAACTGTACGGTAGCGTTGCTAATTGCTTCTCACAAGCCACCGCTACTTTTGAGAAGCCGACCTTTGGGAGTTTCGAGCTAGCACAGTTCCTTCGCGAAGGTGTATACGATGAAGTTGAGCTTGTTGGATTGGTATCCAATATCTGCGTACTGTCGAATGCCATTATGGCAAAGGCGGCTTTGCCTGAGGCTCGAATAGTAGTGGATGCACGTTGTACGTTGAGCTTTGATCCTGTAATGCATGAAAAGGCATTGGATGTCTTGCAGGGTGTACATGTCGAGGTGGTCAATAGATAGGGGGAATTCACCTCTTTGTTGATGCATGCTATACTCGCGCCATGGCACAACAATTTTCACAAGCTCGTTCAGATCACAAATTATGGTCACATCTCAGTTTCCGCTCCCTCCTGATGAGCTACAGCTTCATTTTGTTGGGGCTCGTATTCCTCATTGCACTGATCCTTTTTGCAGGAATGTATAGTGTCGTAGACGACATGCAGGAACGCATTAGCCAATATGTGAAGATCAACCAGCTCTCAAGCGACCTTTCCAAAGCAAAAGTTCAATTTACCGATTACTTTGATGCACTCCAAGGAGGAGATTCCGAAGAAGCTCTCCTGCGGTATGCGGACTTGCGTGCCACGCAGTATAAATCCTTGCTTGGTGCCAAGAACCTCAAGGTGCCCTATGAAGTTAATAAGGATAAGTATTTTCTTTCCAACAGCATCGCCAATGGGTTGGAACATATCATGGGGCTCATTGATGATATCTCCGAGAATGGAAGCATCCCCATCCAACCAGAGGTTTTTAGCAAATACTACTGGGGCTTGAAGGTGTATGACTATCTGCTTGACTTCACCTACAACCAATACCTCTCGGCTGCCGTTGATAGCGACGTAGTGGCTTCTGTTGCGAACATGACCAGGATTGCGATGAACAAAGGTATCTCTGTGATGATGATGATCATCATGCTGATCATCTGCTTTACTATCACCTATTATATTACCAGCCGTTTGACAAAGCCGATCTCATCAATGGTGACAACCGCAAAGGATATAACCCAAGGCAACCTCTCCACCCCAGACTTGGACATCCCCGGGCCAGAGGAACTGTACTTCTTGGAGACCAGCATGAACCAGATGAAGGCGAGCTTGCAGGAGCGCATGCGCCTGGAGAACCGGTTGCACCGCCATGAACTGGAACAAGTGCGCATGACACGGGAGCTGGAACGTGCCAGATACCTCTCACTCCAGGCACAGATCAACCCGCACTTCCTCTTCAATACCCTCAATACAATCCAGCGGACTGCAATGTTCGAGAATGCCCAGTCGACAATGCAGCTGATCAACAGCTTGGCCTCGATCTTCCGCTATAGCCTGGAGTTCGAGGACGATGTTGAAGTAGGGCGTGAGCTAGCGTTCATCAAGCAGTACCTGAGCATCCAGCAAGCGCGGTTTGGAGAAAGGATTGCCTATGAGATTACATGTGATGATTCACTTGAGTCTGTTCATATCCCACCCCTGGTCATACAGCCGTTCGTGGAGAATGCAATCATCCATGGGCTTGAGCCGTTGGAGGAGGGAGGAGAGGTCCGTATTGATGTAGCACCTCTTGCCGAGGGAAAGATGTGCATTACCATATCAAACAATGGAGTTGGGTTTGTGGCGCCTTCCGTTGAAAACATCCCAGAACATAAGAACCGCCGCAGCCATATCGGCATCTCCAATGTCCGTGACCGTCTGCGTGCCGTCTACCAAGATGGTGCTTCCCTGACTGTTGGTCGTGGGGATGGTGATATTGGAACCAAAGTCGTGATCATCCTACCCACTGTGATGAACGACATGGGCATTGATGCCATTCGGAGGAGCAATTGACTATGTACACCCTGTTAATAGCAGAAGACGAGCAGCTTGAGAGAGATGCCCTGGAATTCATCATCAATAAAGGAAACCGTGGCGTACGCTGCATCAAGGCCAAGAACGGCAGGGAAGCGGTGGAGCTTGCGCGCAAGCATACTCCCGACATTGCCTTCCTCGATATCCAGATGCCGGGAATGTCTGGGCTGGAAGCTGCCAAGTTCATCAAGGAGATCTGCCCGTCCTGCCAGCTGGCGTTCCTGACTGCATGGGGAGACTTTGGGTTTGCCCAGGAGGCAATCCGCCTTGGTGCGAGCGACTATCTGGTCAAGCCATGTTCCGATTCCGATATCTATACCATCTTGGACAAGTGCATTGCCAACTTGCAGAAGCAAAAAGTTCCCGAGGCTGAGTTCAAGCGGGTATTGAACCTGTTCACCCGGGAGTTCTTTGCCTCCCTGAAGTTTGGAAACCTGTCAGATGATGCAATCCATTCCTATCTGAAGCTCCAGGGTATTGAGAACGAACAGGGTTTTGCCATGATCATCAGCAACAAGGATGCAGGGGAATTGTCAGCTTCATTCAGTACGGATTCGGAACTGATGCATATGCCAGTCTGTTACTTTGTTGCTCCCGACCGGATCACGATCCTGGTGTTCACCAACCGTCAACAGCAAGTGGTGGACCGTATGGTCCAGGGGAGGGTCCCCTTCATTGAATCATGCCCATCGGTTGGCATTGGTATGTTCTTTGACTCCATCTCAGGGATCCAGCAGTCCATCCATACTGCATCCATTGCCTTCACCACCGCATTGCACAACGGATTGCACATTGAGCGGTTCTCCGGTGTCGACAATGTCGAACCCATCTCCGATATCCGTGTTGCCGTTGGCGTGTTGTCCAAGGGGATGCGTGACGCTGCCTTGGAAGGAAAGCTTGAGGAGTCTCGTCAGTTTGGCCATGAGCTGGTGGATACCGTCATCAGCCATTATGAGGATATCCACTCTGCCGAGGATGCTGTGTATGAGCAGTTGCTGGTGTTCAGCTATGACATCCGCAATGTAGTTCCCTACATATATCGGGATGCTCCGACTCGGAGCACCCTCATGGAGATGGAGATCTATCTCATGGACTTCCTGGATGAAGTCTGTACAGCAGTGAATACAGACCGGCAGGACAAGTACGCCCGGGCGTTCAATCATGTGGATACCTATATCAAGGCCCATTATGCACAGCCGCTCTCCGCCGAGGAGATGGCTGATTTTGTGAATATCAACCGTGGGTACTTCTCCAAGCTCTTCAAGGAGTACTTCTCCGTGCCGTTTGTGGAGTACTTGACCGATATACGGATGAAGAAGGCTGCAGCATTGCTCATGGAGGGAAAAAGCGTGAGGGAAACGGCTTCGTTGACTGGTTTCTCCGACAATAATTATTTTTCCAGAGTGTTTCGCCAACGTTTCGGATGCTCCCCGAAGTACTATAAATCTGGACAATCCAGACAATAAAGACAAGAAACAGAAAAAATTCCTACTGTCCGCCGACTCCGGGGCAACCTATACTGGTCTCACATGTGAGGTGGTTGTTGCCCTTTCGCATTTTTCAAAATCAATTCCAATAAGGAGTCTGCAATGAAGAAAATCGTTGTCATGTTGAGCATTGTGCTCGCGGTTTGTTCCTTCGCTTTCGCCAACGGTAACTCGGAAACCAAGTCCGACTCACCGAAGACCATGGTCCTCCGCTACGCTGAGAACCAGCCCCAGGATTACCCCACGACCCAGGCTGCGTACAAGTTCGCTGAACTGGTCGAGGAAAAGACCAATGGCCGCATCAAGGTTGAAGTCTACTACGGCGCTCAGCTGGGTGACGAAAAGTCCGTCATCGAGCAGATGCAGTTCGGTGCTATCGACTTCACCCGCGTGTCCCTCTCCCCCCTCGCAGAGTTCAACAAGATGCTGAACGTCCTGCAGCTGCCGTACCTCTACCGCGACAGCACCCACATGTGGAACGTCCTTGAAGGACCCATCGGCGACGACTTCCTCGCAGCCGTGACCTCCAATGGCCTGATCGGTCTCTCCTGGTTCGACGCTGGTGCCCGTAACTTCTACAACTCCAAGCGCCCTGTCACCACCCTGGCTGACATGAAGAACCTGAAGATCCGCGTTCAGGAATCCCAGCAGATGATGGACATGGTCGCAGCACTCGGTGCTTCCCCGACCCCCATGGCTTATGGTGAAGTTTACAGCTCCCTGCAGACTGGCGTTATCGACGGTGCAGAGAACAACTGGCCTTCCTACGAGTCCACCTCCCACTACGAAGTTTCCCCTTACTACGTGATCGACGAGCACACCCGCGTTCCTGAGATGCAGATGGTCTCCGCAATCACTTGGAACAAGCTGAGTGCAGCTGACCAGGCTATCATCCGCGAAGCTGCGGCTGAGAGTGCCCTTGTCGAGCGCCAGCTCTGGGCGGAGAAGGAAAAGGCTTCCGAGGCTAAGGTCAAGGCTGGTGGTGCAATCATCACTGAACTGGCTCCTGGCGAGAAGCAGAAGTTCCAGGATGCAATGGCTCCCCTCTACACCAAGTTTGGTGCAGGTTATGAGGATGTCATCGCTAAGATCCAGGCAACCAAGTAACAACAGTATTGTAGATTTAGGAACTGGGTGGACATCCACCCAGTTCCTTAGTGTCCGAACACCTCACCAAGGAGGGGATGTATGGCAAAGCTCCCACCGATGTACGATCCTGATATGAAGCTCCCGGCCAGGATCCTCAGCTGCATCACCTATGTCTTCGACATAATTTACCGTGTATTGCTGGAGTACGCAAAAGTAGTCCTGCTCGTTATCGTATTCATCGTCAGTGCCCAGGTATTCAGCCGGAAGGTCCTCAACACCAGTATCCGCTGGTCCGAGGAAGTCGCACTGCTGCTGATGGTCTGGATGGCGTTCATCTCAATGGCGATCGGAGTCGAGAAAGACCTCCACATCGCAATCCTGATGTTCTTCAACAAGTTCCCCAAGAAGGTCCAGTTCGTCATTGCCAAGATCAACACGATTGCAACCATGTTCTTCGGGTTCATCCTGGTCATCTATGGCTCACGCCTGGTTTCTTCCACCATGAGCTCCACGCTGCCCGCCACACAGTGGCCCGCAGGTATCCTGTACATCATGATGCCAGTCAGTGGTATCTTCATCATCTATTTCACCCTGCTCAGCCTGTTTGGCCTCAACCGGTTCAGACACATTGAGATTGAGGAAGGAAAGGAGGTAGCCTAATGTTTGACCAATCCATTGCTATCTGGCTGCTTTTTGGCACCTTCGTAGTATTTATTGTTTGTAGGATGCCCGTTGTCTTTGCACTGGCTGTATCCTCTTGTATTACTCTCTCCTATATGGGAATTCCCCTCATGGCGTTCATCCAGCAGATGGGCAAGTCGATCAACAGCTTCTCGCTGATGGCGATCCCCTTCTTCATCCTCGCTGGTGAGATCATGGGTGCTGGTGGTATCTCCAACCGTCTGCTGGACAGCGCCAATGCGCTGGTTGGCCGTTTCCGCGGTGGTTTTGCCTACGTGAACGTTCTGGGCTCGATGTTCTTCGGACACCTCTCGGGTTCTGCAGTTGCCGACGTATCCTCCTTGGGTTCCATCGAGATCCCCATGATGGAGAAGGCTGGGTATGACACCGAGTTCTCGGTCGCCATCACCGTTGCTTCCTCCTGTCAGGGTGTCCTGATTCCCCCTAGCCACAACATGATCATTTACTCTGTTGCAGCTGGTGGCGTATCTGTCGGCGCACTGTTCATGGCAGGTCTGCTGCCTGGCATCATGTGTGGTGTCATGCTCCTGGCCGTATGTTTCATCCTCGCAAAGATCCGCAACTACCCCAAGGGTGACAAGGTTCCGTTCAAGCAGGCTGTGAAGATCCTCTGGGATGCTATCCTGGCACTGTTCACCGCGGTCATCAT
>CAYXIH010000077.1:0-8873 GCA_964465155.1 uncultured Sphaerochaeta sp. | reverse complement strand
CTGAGCCAGCCATATCTCAGTGAGCAGGACAAGTCGGATATCCTCTTTGGAATTGAGAACGACATTGACTTCATTGCCTGTTCGTTCGTCTCCAGCCGGGAGGACCTGCGCCTGGTCAAGAAGTTCCTCAAGGAGCATGGCAACCCCGAGCTCGAGCTGATCGCCAAGATCGAGAACAGCAGTGGCATAGAGCATATCGAGGAGATCTGCGAGGAGTGCTCGGGAATCATGATCGGCCGTGGTGACATGGGCGTTGAGATTCCGTTTGCCCACCTTCCTGCGATCCAGAAGCAGCTGATCACCAAGTGCCGCCTGCTGGGCAAGCGGGTGATCACGGCAACCGAGATGCTGGAGAGCATGATCAACAATCCCCGTCCTACCCGTGCCGAGACATCCGACGTGGCAAATGCCGTCTATGATGGTACCAGTGCCGTGATGCTGTCGGGTGAGACCGCCGCGGGCAAGTACCCGGTGCTGACGGTCAAGACGATGGCTTCCATCGTGGAGTTCACCGAGGGGGACATCAACTATGTGCGGAGGTTCAAGACTTCGAGCTTTGAGATCCGCAACATGGTGGACGCAATATCCCATGCGGTGTGCGGCATGTCGATCGATACCCATGCAAAGGCCATTGCAGTGTGCTCGTTGTCGGGGATGACTGCCCGGATGGTCTCACGCTTCCGTACTCCCGTAGACATCGTGGGGGTCACGACCAGCGAGAAGACCTGGAGAAGGCTTGCCCTCTCCTGGGGTGTCACGCCGGTGATGAGCGACAGGTTCGATTCCACCGAGGTCCTCTTCTATGCAGCCAAGCAGCTGACGGTCAAGGCGCTGGGCCTGTCCAAGGGTGACAGTGTCATCATCACGGGAGGGATCACCAACGGGGTGTCGGGCAACACCAACCTCATCAAGGTCGATATCGTCTAATTGTTCGGCCGGGAAAGCTCATAGAGCTTTCTCAGCCGGTCCTCTATCTCCCGGTTGAGTGTGTCGACCGGGAAGTTTCCCTTTGCATTGCGGGTCCCCGCCTTCCTGTTGGTGAGGATCTGCATCCCTTCGTCCACAGTCTCAATCGGGTAGAGGTGGAACTGCCGGTTCTCAATGGCGTTGAGTACTTCATAGGGGAGTATGAGGCTGTTGATGTTCTGCTTGGGGATGATGACGCCTTGGTGGCGTGTCAGTCCCTTCTTCTGGCAGATCTTGAAGAATCCCGTGATCTTCTCGTTGATCCCCCCCACTGGCTGTATCTCACCCATCTGGTTGACCGACCCGGTCACCGCGATGTCTTGGCGCACCGGCAGTTCCCCGATGGCGGACAACAAGGCAAACAGCTCGGAGGAGGAGGCACTGTCTCCGTCTACCTCCGCATAGGACTGCTCGAAGCAGATGCCGGCGTAGATCGACAGGGGGAAGGAGCGGGCATAGCGCTTGCGCAGGTACCCTTCCAAGATCAAGAGGCCCTTGTCGTGGATCTCACCCGACAAGCCCGCCTCATGCTCGATGTTGACGATCCCCTCGCTTCCCGGTGCTACCGTGGCGGAGATGACTGTCGGGGTGCCAAAGGAGGAGGCCCCGCGGTCCATCACGGCCAGCCCGTTGAGCATGCCCGTCTTGGTACCCGTCAGGGCAATGATCATCTCTCCTGCGAGGATCTCGCTGTTGATGCGGTTCTCGGTGGTACCGGACGCATAGTCGCGTTCGTCCATGGCCCGTACCACTTCCTCGGAGCCTATCTCGCAGTTTCCATTCTTGATCGCCCAGTAGTTGGACTCCAGCAGCAAGTCGCTGATGAATGACAGCTGGGTGGTCAGCTCGTTGCGCATCTCTGAGAACCATGAGCTGTAGCGGAGGATCTCCAAGATCCCCGCGTCTGTGATCGGCAGCAGCTCGTGCTGGTGTGCGGTATTCCTGATGAACTGGACGGTACCGTTGATGTTCTGCTCGTCGGCGGGCATGGTGAAGTCGAACTCTGCCGACACCTTGAAGAGCTTGAGGAACTCCTCGTCATGCTCGCACAGCTTGTCATAGGTGTTCTCGCTTCCGATGAGGATGACCTTGACCGACAGCGGGGCAGGCTGTGGGCGGATGCCCAGCGTCCTTCCGTCGTTGCTGGTCTGGATCACGATCGAGCCAGTTCCCAGGAATCGCTTGAGCGACTCCCACATCCCCTCTTCGCTGAGCATCTGCTCGGCGTTGATCACCATGAAGCCACCCGCCGCCTCCAGCAGTGATCCTGCATGGATGGAGCGGTAGGGGAGGTGCCTGTCGTCGTTGCCGTCGGTAAATCGGTCAACCGATCCAAAGAGGTTTGCGAACGTAGGATGGGTCTCGACCACCAACGGGCGTACGGTGGTGTCGGCATGGTTGACCAGCAGGTTGACCCCATAGCGGGCAAACACCGGCGCTTCGGTCCCCTCTTCGAGGCGGCTGAAGATGTAGGCATGCTCTGCGATGTCGTTGCGCACATGGCGCAGGTAGGCGTTGACGGGCACCGTGTCGAAGCGGTGTTCAATTGGCTGTAGCAGGCTCTTTGCCGTCTCCTCCAGCCACTGGCTGTGTGCACGTTGCTGGGGATTTTCGGCAATCTGTTGCCTCAGGCGGAACGTGAACTCCTGCATCATTGCACAGAACAATGCTCCATCCCCGGGTGCAAAGGTGAGCACGACAGGACTGTCGCTCTTGAGGAAGTTGTGCACATATGCAATGTCCTGGAGCCTGGAAAGGTCCCCTTCCAGCGTCTTGGCAACTTGTTTCACGGCCGACAAGCGTCCGGTCCCCGGGTCACCGCTGACATAGACGTTGTAGCCATCGCTGCCGATGGCCATCCCCATCGCCAGCGCCCGCATGGCGCGTGGTTGTCCGACAACCCCAAGGTGTTCCAGGGATTGGTTCGTGCCAGTCAGTACCGACGGGTCGTATGAGAAGCGTGCCTCTTCGTATGTCAGCTCTTTGTTCGTAAATGCCAGATCACCCATGCCGCTCAATATAGGCAGTGGAACAAACCCTGTCAACTCTTTATAATACCTGTATGAAGCAGCAAGAACTCGTACAGTATTTTTCCCAAGCGCTGGACATGCTCCCGTTCGATGGCCTGGATGTGTCGCTCAATGGGCTGCAGGTGGGACCGCGTGACCGGGAAGTCACCAAAGTGGCTTTCGCAGTAGATGCCTGCATGGATTCGTTCGTCGGGGCAAAGGAGTCTGGTGCCCAGCTGTTGTTCGTCCACCACGGGCTGTTCTGGGGACGCCAGATGGCCATCGTGGAGCAGCACTATGAGCGCATCAGGTATCTGGTCGAGCATGGCATATCACTCTTTGCCTGCCATCTGCCCCTGGATGCCCATCCTGTTTATGGCAACAATGCTGTGATGGCACAGCGGCTGGGTCTTGTGGACATCGAGCCGTTTGACCGGTACAAGGGAATGTCCATCGGGTACAAGGGGATCCTTCCAACCGCCATGGATGCCCACCAGATATCCCGGAAGCTGGGGTTCTCAGCCGAGACGGGGCTGAAGGTGCTTCCCTTCGGACCGCGGAATATCCGCACGGTGGGAATCGTCAGCGGCAGTGCCGCCGACGACGTGCAGCAGGCTATCGACGAGGGGTTGGATGCATTCATCACCGGTGAGAGCGAGCATGCCACATTCCACGACTGCAGTGAGCAGCACATCACCATGATCTGTGGCGGCCACTACCAGACCGAGACGTTCGGGGTGCAGGCTGTGCAGCAGTTGGTGGGTGACGAGCTGGGGCTCGAAACGGCCTTTGTTGCCTTACCTACTGGTCTGTAGTATAGTAGGACTATGCACGACCATACCACACACCCGGCACTGCAGCGATGGTTGCCGTTCACCCTTACAGCCGTAATCTTGGCGGCGGACCAGATAAGCAAAGCCATTGTCGTGGCGACTATTCCACTGGGTACCATCTTTGCCCGTTTCTTTGGGGATTTCCTTGAGATCTGGCATGTGCGCAACAAAGCCGTAGCGTTCAGCATGGGGCACAACCTGCCCGACAATATCCGCTCGGTGCTCTTTATGTTCCTGCCGTTGGTGATCATGGTGGCAATAGCCTGGATGCTCATTGCCCAGAAGCCCAAGTTCTCCACCATGGAGCGCTGGGCCTTGGCTGGCATCCTTGGAGGTGGGATCGGGAACCTCATCGACCGGTTCTTCCGCCCCGACGGGGTGGTGGACTTTGTCAGCGTGAAGTTCTACGGGCTGTTTGGCATGGAGCGTTGGCCAACGTTCAATGTTGCGGACAGCGCGGTCGTGGTCTGCGGGATACTCCTGCTGGTCTCCTTGATCATCCAGATTGTCAAGGAATCGAAAGAACAGAAACACATCGGTACCCATACCGAGAAGGAACATACAAAATGAATAAGAAAGCCAATACCGCATTGTTCATCGTTCTGGCAACCATACTGAACATTGTCCTGATGATCGGACTCTTCCTGCTGAGCTTCCTCCTGATCGCCAAGTTCGTCAGCCCCGAGAGCTCGCTGTTGCCCTTGTGGCTTGGCCTTGCGTTCATCGTCTCGATCGGTGGAAGCTTCCTGGCATACTCGGGCATCGTCAAGCTGATCAACAAGAAGGTGAACCTGGACGAGCGCCTTGCCCCTCTTTGGACATCACGCAAGGCTCGCCGCAAGCAGCAGGACTAGTTGCCGATGCGCTATCCCTCAGTGGCGAAGCTGGCTCAGGGCTCGTGGTTCCCGTTCTCCGATGAACCCGTCCTATCGAGCCAGTGGTTCCTCCCCAAGCTCTGTGACCCCGCTTTCCTCTTCCCTGAGGAATCCCCCGACCAGAAGTGGCATATGTTTGCCCACTCATGGGTGGGGATTCATCATTTTGTCAGCGATTCGGGTATTGCCTGGGAGCCGATGAAGATGGTTGTGGTGCGTGGCCATAGCCCGTTCATTTTCTTTGACCGGGGGACATGGTACCTGCTGTATGAGAAGCACAATGCGCCGATACCCATCGTGGAGATGGGCTTTGGGCGCCGTCTCCGTCGCAAGGAACGACTGAAGGCAAGCCGCATCGAGATGCTCTCCTCAAACGACCTGGTGATGTGGAGCGAGCCACGCTTGCTGCTCGACAGCCGGGATGTCTCCTTTGCCAGCGATTACCTTGAGCATCCCCGTGTCTCCCGTCCACAACTCGTTGCAACTGACACTGGATATGACCTCTACTTCGGGGCATCTCACGTGGTGCTCCCCGACACCCACCAAAAGGTGAGCCGGTACTTTGCCATGGCCCACAGCGAGAGCCTTGCCGGGCCGTTTGTCCTGACAAATGAGAACAAGCCGTTGCTGGAACCCATGCCGGATGACGCTGACCGCAACCTAGCAGTAGGGAGCCTGAAGATTGTCCCGGGTGCCGATGGGCTGATGGCATTCGAATGTGGTGCTTCTTGGGATCCTGAGGCGGGTCGTACGATTACCCGCATGACGATGCTTGGGTCGCTGGATGGGAAGACGTGGAACAAAGTTCCACGCCCGCCCGTCCTGGTCCATGCGGACCGGGGGTGGGCTGACGGGTATGTGATGGGGTGCGATGTGCGCTACAAATCCGATGAGGAGTGCTGGTATTGCTATTTCAGCGCCAACAATGCCCATGCCGGAAAACGTTGGGCACGGGAGTCTCTTGGGTTGCTGATCGGAACTGACAGAGCCTTGAAGAAACGGAGCTAGTTCGTCTCAATCCCTGCGGAGATCAGTTCCTTGTTCTGCTTGTGGGCTGCCTTCAGCTCCTTGCGTACATGCTTCTCCAATGCTTTCTGGGTCGTGAGTGCAACCTGTCCTACAGCTCTTCCACCAACAAACTGCTTGATCGCACACTCAGTCACCTCGGTTCCTGTCGCGGCGGGGTAGTTGATGAACCCATGCACCGTGTTCTTCACCTCAAGCAACTTGACCGGGGTGTCAGCCGCGGCTAGCGCATCGGCATAGAGGACAGCGTCGTCATGCAGTGGGTCATATTCGGCTGAGATGATCAACGTAGGTGGTAGTCGAGAGTGGTCGACACCCAACAGCGGTGAGAAGGCAGGGTCAAGGATATCCTTGGGTTCCCGCTGGTAGTTCTGGATGAAGAAGGCCATGTCCTTGTCGGTCAGGGACGGGCAGTCCTTGAACTGGGAATAGCTCTTGGTGCGCATGCGGCCGTCGGTGACCGGGTACAGCAGGATTTGGCCTGCGATGGGAGGACCCTTGCGGTCCCTTGCCAAGCGGCTGACGACTGCAGCGAGGTTGCCACCGGCACTGTCGCCGATGAGGTAGATCTGTGCAGGATCGGTCTTCCAGTACCTGGCACCTCCCGCAGCCCACAGCAGGGTGTCGTAGCAGTCCTCCACGGCGGTGGGGAACTTGTACCTGGGAGCGAGCCGGTAGTCGACTGACAGCACAGAAGCATGGGTCAGCTCGGCAAGACGTGCACAGAAGAAGTTGTACATGTCCATGTTGCCCCAGACCCACCCTCCGCCATGGAAGAAGATGATCAGGGGATTGAGACCGGAATTGTCCCGCTCTCCCTGCTTCTCGAAGAAGTATCCCGTGACCTTCCCATCCCTCACGGGGATGATGAACGTCTTGGAGTCTATGTGCTTCGCCGGCTTCTTGAGCAGCTTGCGCGTCACCCAATTGTTCGGGATGGATATATTGTTTATCTCGTCGATGCGTTCCTGGGTCAAACCAGCTGTCTCTCCGTGGGAGAACTTGCGGGAAAGACTGATGAGCCGCTTCAACTTGCGTGATATATGATACTCAGCCATTTGGTTGCATGGTATAATGATTTGTACTTGCTGACAAGGGTACTAGGAAACCAAAACAATTGTTTTTGACTCCAAGATATCCTGTTTTTACCCGTGGTATTACCCTTTGACCGGCCCCCGCTCCAAGATCTTCCTGATTTTGCAGAAGAAGAGGGTGGTTGTCGTCAGCGCCGCTGTGATGTCCGCAATTGGTTCTGAGATGAATACCCCGTCCAATCCCAAGGCTGTGCGGGAGAGAACCAGGACCAGCGGGATCAAGAGGACAATCTTCCTCAGCAATGCCAGGAACAATGAAATCTTTGCCTGCCCCAGTGCAATGAACGTCTGCTGGCAAGCCATCTGTGCTCCCATGATGAACGTTCCCGCCATGTAGATGCGCAAGGCATGCTTGGTGAACGCCATGAGCTCCGGGTCGCTGGTGAATATGGAGATATAGACCTGGGGGAAGAGTTCGCACAACCCCGTCATTACCGCTGAGTATGTGATGCAGGACATGAGCAGCAGGAGGAACGCCTTGCGTACCCGCTGCTGGTCCCCAGATCCAAAGTTGTATGAGACGATGGGTTGAGCTCCCTGCGTCAGGCCCTGGATCGGCATGGTGGCGAACATCATCACACTGCTGAGGATCGTCATGGCCCCAACTGCAATGTCGCCCCCAAGCCTCTGCAGTGACGTGTTGAGGACAATGTTCACCAGGCTCTCGGTGGAGATCATGATGAAGGGGGCGATGCCCAGTGCAAACACGGGGCGCATGACTTTCCATGACGGGCGCATCAGCGATGGCTTGATCCGGAGCTTCGTCTTCCTTCCGGTGAGGAACAGGAGCACCCAAGTCATCGAGACCGCTTGGGAGAGGATGGTGGCAAGGGCTGCTCCCTGTACTCCCATGCCCAGGACAAAGATGAAGATGGGGTCGAGGATGATGTTCAGCCCGGCTCCGATGAGGGTGGTTGCCATGCTGGTGGCGGCGAACCCTTGGGCGTTGATGAACGGGTTGAGCCCCAGCACCAGCTGTACGCACACCGTTCCCCACAGATAGATTCCCAGGTATGCAGAGCCATAGGGGAGTGTGCTTGGACTTGCCCCGAAGGCGAGCAGCAATGGGTCCTTGAAGACTTGGAACAGGGTAGTGAGGAGTACCGAGAGGATGAGCAGGGTGCTGCAGCTCTTGGAGAGGATTGACTGGGCGGCTTCGTCATTGCCTTCTCCCATCTTGATCGAGGCAAGGGGTGCACCACCCATGCCCACCAGCGAGCTGAAAGCCGTGATCAGGACAATGATGGGGAACGTGACCCCTACACCGGTCAGGGCCATGGGACCGATACCTTCTATATGTCCGATATACATGCGGTCCACGATATTGTACAGGGCGTTGATTACTTGTGCGCAGATGGCAGGCAAAGAGAGTCGGAACAGCAGTTTCCCAACCGGCTCCACTCCCAGGAGGTTGTGTGTCTTGGTCATGCAGGACACGCTAGATGTTCCTAGCTGTTCGGTCAATCCCCCACTGAGATTCGGTCTTTTTTTACTTGTATATGGAACTATAGTTGTATACAGGATTTAGGTGCCAATTTTCCTGAAACTATATTGAGCATGGTCTCTTTGTACGACTATACTTTTTTTCATGAGCAATGTTGTGTCGATCATTCCGTCTGCCCGATTTGGGTATGATTTTGTTGAGCCCCGGTTCCTGCCCTCAGGCAAGGATGAGTATTACCTGCGCAACCTCCAGTCCAACTCCATGGAGAAGCACTGGAGGCATCTGCGTTCGGGTGAGATAGAGCATCTGGTACGCAACGACAATACCTGCTCCAACTGGGACGACCTGCTGGTGAACGACCCGTTCGACCCTTCCAAGATCTGCCGCAACAGCTTCCATGGGTTGGTGCGCATCGGAAGCGTGCAGGATGCGTTGCTCCAATACCATGATTTTACCGTCCCCGAGGGGATCACGGGGAGCAGGATCATCTCATGCGACATTGGTGACCACTGTGCGCTGCATGACTGCTCGTACCTGTCCCATTATATTATCGGAGACCGTGTCATCCTCCACAGGGTGGATGAGATGCAGGCAACCGACCACGCCAAGTTTGGCAATGGAATCGT
>CAYXIH010000076.1:0-8890 GCA_964465155.1 uncultured Sphaerochaeta sp. | reverse complement strand
AGCTCCTCGATACCCAGTCCATGGGCGGCGGAGATGCCGACAACCCGCTGGAACCCATAGGAGAAGTAGTTCCAGATCAGGGAGTCACGGGTCACGTCGTCGACTTTGTTGACGACGAGGATCAGCTTGTCGCTGTAGGGGCGCAGTCGTTTTGCAAGGGTCTCGTCCTCGGCGGTCACCTCGGTGCAATCCATCAGGAAGAGGATTGCATCGGCCTTGTCCAGCAGAGAGAGGCTCTTGTCGGAGACCTGGGAGTCCAGTCCCTCCTGCTCCATCTTGATGCCACCGCTGTCGATCAGGGTGACAGGGTGGTTGCCCAGCAGCCACCGCTCGGGGATCGGGTCACGGGTCACACCCGGAGTCGGGTCGGTGATCGCACGCCGCTTGCCGACAAGACGGTTGAAGAGGGTCGACTTGCCCACGTTGGGGCGTCCGATGATTGCTATAACGGGAATCTTGGAATCCTCAGACTGAGGAGAGATAATCGAATCGTTCATGCATCCATTCCTTTATGTATGTGTTGATCTTCAGATAGGAGTCCATCTGCATCACGTGGTCGGCAAGTTCCTTCGCCTCCGCATAGGTGACCCCACGGATGACTTTCCGCACCTCAAGGAGGCTCTGCGGACTCATGCTGAATTCATCGAGACCCAGTCCCAGCAACAGGACTGTGCTCATCGCATCGCCAGCCATCTCCCCGCACATCGCAACGGGGATATGCGCAGCATGTCCCTTGTCGATGATCATCTTGATGAAACAGAGCACACCAGGATGGTAGGGTTGGTACAGGTAGGCGATTTTTTCATTGCCGCGGTCTACCGCTATCGTATATTGTATCAAATCGTTTGTCCCGATTGAGAAGAAGTCTATCCTCTTGGCAAGGGCAGAGGCACACAGCGCCGCCGAGGGTACTTCGATCATGGAACCGACTTTGATGTCCTCGTCGAATGGGACGTGTGCCTTGCGGCACTCGTCCTTGACTTGCTCGAGGATCAGGAGGACTCCGTCCAGCTCCTCGATGCCACTGATCATGGGGAACATGATCCGCAGCTGGCCGTACACCGAAGCGCGCAGCAGCGCACGCAGCTGGGTGCGGAAGATATCCTTGCGCGAGAGGCAGAACCTGACGGCCCTCCAGCCCAGGATCGGATTCTCCTCGTCGATCCCCATGCCGGGAACGACTTTGTCGCCACCCACGTCGATCGTCCGGATAGTCACGGGACCGGTGTCGCGCATCTGCTGGACGACTTGCTTGTAGGCCTCGAACTGCTCTTCCTCGGAGGCAAGGCCACCGGGGCGCATGAACAGGAATTCGGAGCGGTACAACCCAACGCCTTCGCCGCCATTGGCTATGACTGCCGGCACTTCATCGTTCATCTCCACGTTGGCGAGGAGCACCACTTCATGGCCATCCAGGGTCTGGGCTGGCAACGAGGCAACGGAGCGGAGCTCCTGCTCATGGGAGACCCAGCGGTCAAACCGGTCCCTCAGCCGCTTTGCCGTGCTCCATTCGGGACGGACCACGACTTCACCATGGTTTCCGTCAACGAATATCTCATCGCCGTCATGTACTTTCTTGGTTACGGTCCCCAGCCCCAGCACCGTGGGGATGTTGAACGAACGTGCCAAGATTGCCACATGGCTGGTACGGCCTCCGGTGTTCAAGGCTATCGCTTTGATATGGGTGCGATCCATGGAGATGACTTCGGAGGGAAGCAGCCCGTCGGCAACCAAGATCACATCTTCCTTCAATGAAGTGGGGGATGTGCTGCTGACGCCCATCAAGGTCGTCAGTATCCGGATCGAGACATCCTTCATGTCGATGCTGCGTTCACGGAAGACTGGGTCAGCAGTTGCTTCCAGCGTCTTTACGAAATTGTCGGTGACGGATTCCACCGCCCATTCGGCGTTGACCTTGTGCTTGGAAATATAGGATTGGACCCCCGTGTTGAACTCGGGGTCCTCGAGCATCATCAGATGCGTCAGGAGTATTTCTTTCTGTTCGCCGTGCAGGGGAGTCTCATCCAGGTGTCCAAGCTCCCCACGGACACTGTCCATGGCCTTGGAAAACCGTTCAAGCTCCCGTGCCGTGCCCGCTTCATCGGTATGCTGCTCATGGGGTACCTGCAGAGCTTCATGCTCGAACAGGAACACCTTTCCGCTTGCGATACCAGACGACGCTGCGATTCCTTTGAGTATCCTCATATCTACAACTTGTAATATACGGACTTTGGTCAGACATGTAAAGCAAACTGTTGGAGCACCGGCTGTTTTGTCACCCTTTACCGTTGGCATCAATCAGGGTATGCTCAACGACATGGACCAAGAGACACAGCATCTGCCACAAGAGCTATATCAGCAGGACCCACAACCGCGCAAGCGCAAGATACGCCACCCATTGCTGTTGGGTTGGGCCATCTGGGTTGTCTTCAGCGTGTCTGCCATTGCACTGTCCCTCCCCATGGTCATCAATTCCATCAAGGTCAGCGGGGTCGTCCCCATGGTCGAGCAGTACCTCAGCCATGAAGGGACTGCCACAGCCGACTCGCGTACCGTCGAGCCGGTGTTCGTCAAGGTTGGACTCACCGACGCTTCGCGCACTTTCACCCCTGTCCCGACCGTCCAGAAACGTACGGGCGCGGGAATCCGCCACGACAGCATCGAGGCGTTGCTTGCAGGTCCCAGCCAAAATGCAATATCCCAAGGCATCATCACCTGCATCGCCCCTGGCACACGGCTCATCGGGCTGACGGTATCCGAAAGAGTGGCGTTCGTGGACTTGGGAAGCGAGTTCACCCACAGTGAGGACATCATCTCGGGATCTGGAATGGATGCTGCGGTGCAGCAGGTGAAGCGGACACTGCTCAATCTCGATGGGATCGACGATGTCGCAATCTTGGTGGAAGGTCAGCTCACCGACTACTGAAGCTGTTCCTGAACGAGTGTACTGAATGTCTCGGGCGACAACCCTTCTCCCATGCGCAGCAGCGCCAGGAACTCCGTGTTCCCCTTGCGCCCTTGTATGGGGGACTTCAGCACAGCCTGCACCCCCACACCTTCCTTGGCAAGCGCCTCATGGACGTTGGAGAGTACCTGCACCAACAGCTGCGGGTCTTCGATCACTCCAAAGAAGTCTTCCTGCCACCGTGGCACCTCGAACTGGGGCTTGATCAGGGAGACCAGCCAGTTGTCGGTGCACAGCGAGAGGATATGGGACGCAGCTCCTCCGATCGAGCGAAAGGAGAGGTCGCAAACGGCCCCCGCGGGCTTGGGATCCAAGGCCTCGAGGGTCATGATGTTCTGCTGCTCCATGGCACGCACCCGCTCGTCGGTACGGAGCTTCCAATCCAGCTGGTTGAATCCCACGTCGACGCTGTAGACCATCGACGCACCCCGCTGCAGCAGGCAGTCGGTGAATCCCCCGGTGGACGATCCAGCGTCGAGCATCACCAATGAGGCTACGTCGATATGCCACGCATCCAACGCATGCTCCAGCTTGAGTCCTCCACGGGAGACATACTTGTCGGAGGTAAGCCGAATCTGTGCGGCTGCATTGACCTGGGCCTTGGGATCGGTGACCAACTCCCCATCGACCAGGACATTCCGGCAGACCACCAAGGCGGTCATCCGGTCCCGGTCAAGGTCGGGATACTGTTCGCCAAAGAGCTGCAGTATCGCAACACGCTTCTTCTGTGCCATATCAGAGACCGAACTGGCGGGAGAACCGCTGGATGGACTTTGCCTTGCCGGTGGCGTTGTCGATCACGACACACACTCCCTGCAGGTAGCCGGGGCCTTCGAGGATCTCGTTGCGCAGTGGCATCTGCGACTGCTGCTTCTCGATGGAGACTGCCGGGTTCGAGCCAATGACGCTGTCGCGCGGGCCGCTCATCCCCAAGTCGGTGATATAGGCAGTCCCCTTGGGAAGGATCTTCTCATCGGCAGTCTGGACGTGGGTATGGGTACCCACCAATGCGGAGACCTTTCCATCCAGATGGAAGGCAAGCGCCTCTTTCTCATCCGTCGATTCGGCATGGAAGTCCACCAAGATGACGGGAGTCTGCTTGCGCAGCTTCTCCACGACATCGGTGCCCACGCGGAAGGGGCAGTCGATCGAGGGGAGCATGTGCCGCCCCTGGAGGTTGACTACTGCAACCTTGCGTCCACCTGCCTCCACTATCACCTGGCCATGCCCAGGGACCTGGGGTGCATAGTTGGCTGGGCGCAGCAGCCGCTGCTCGCTGTCCAGCAGAGGAAGAAGCTCCTCCTGCTGCCAGATATGGTTGCCGCTGGTGATGACGTCCGCACCCCGTTCGAAGAACTGGCGCATGATCTCCACCGAGAGGCCAAACCCATTGGCGGCGTTCTCTCCGTTCACTACCACGATGTCGGCGTGGTATTCCTTCTTGAGTTGGGGCAAGCCCATAAAAAGAGCTCTGCACCCGGGTCTGCCACAGACATCCCCGAGCAACAGAGCTGTTGTCGTCTTGGAATCAGACACGTTGCTTCCTACTTACCGAGCATACTCCACGACACGCATCTCACGGATGATCGTGACCTTGATGCGTCCTGGGTATCTCAGCTCCGCCTCGATGCGGCCGGCGATCCCCTTGGCGATCTCCTTGGCTCCGTCATCGGTAACGGTATCGTTGTTGACCAGGATCCGCAGCTCACGCCCGGCCTGGATGGCATATGCCTTGTCGACTCCTGCAAAACTCTCCGCGATGACCTCGAGGCTCTCCAACCGCTTGATGTAGTTGTCCAGCGTCTCTCGGCGTGCACCTGGGCGGGCTGCACTGATGGCATCGGCGATCTGCACGATCACGCTCTCGATGCAACAGGGCTCCACGTCGTTGTGGTGCGACAGGATTGCATTGACCACCTTGGGGTCTTCCCCGAGGCGCTTTGCAAGGTCTGCCCCGATCTCGGCATGGTTGGCGTCGCTTTCGGTCTCAGCCCCCTTGCCAATGTCATGCAGCAGTCCACCGCGCTTTGCAATCTCGCTGTCCGCCCCCACCTCGCTGGCAATCATGCCGGCCAGGATGGCGACTTCCTTGGAGTGGTTGAGCACGTTCTGTCCATAGCTGGTGCGGAAATACAACCGGCCCAGGGCACGGATCGTCTCCTGGCTCATGTTGTGGATTCCCAAGTCGAACACCACCTTCTCGCCTTCGTCGGCGATCACGCGGTTGATCTCCTTGGTCACCTTTGTGACGACCTCTTCGATCCGTGCCGGGTGGATTCTTCCATCCTGCACCAACCGCTCGAGGGCCACGCGGGCAATCTCCTTGCGCACCGGGTCAAAACAAGAGATGACCACCGCTTCAGGAGTATCATCAATGATGATGTCCACGCCGGTGAGCGTCTCCAATGCACGGATATTGCGGCCTTCACGGCCAATGATCCGACCCTTCATCTCGTCACTGGGCAAGCTCACCGAACTAATGGTGACTTCACTGCTTACTTCCGTTGCGAGCCGCTGGATCGAGGTCACTACGATGTCACGTGCGATCTTGTCAGCTTTCATCTGGGCGTCCTGCTCGATCTTGTTGATCACGAGCTGGGCGTCCCGCTTTGCTTCATTCTGCATCGAGTCGATGATGGCGTTCTTTGCCTCTTCCGTCGACATCCCTGCGATACGTTCCAGTTCGGTGAGGAGGCTCGCTTCTTGTTCTGCGATCTTCCCTTCCTGCTGGGAGAGCTTCGCTTCGCGTTCTCCCAGTTGCCGTTTGTTGGTGTCCAAATCAGTTTGTTTTCGATCGAGATTCTCTTCTTTCAGAATAAGACGTCTCTCGGTACGCTGCAACTCACCTCTTCGATCCCGTGCCTCACGCTCCTGCTGCTGCTGTTCTTTCAGCAGCTGGTCGCGAGTCTCAAGCAGAAGCTCTTTGCTCTTCGCTTCAGCTTCCTTTATCGCTTCCTGATTCAACCGAACAGCCTTCTGTTCAATCGATGTCAATTTGAACTTGGCGAAAAGCCAACGGCCAAACCAACCCAGGACGATGCCAACAAAGCCAACCAAGAGGATAATCAGTACATTGTCCATATACATTACCCCCAATTGTACAATGAAGTAATAATACGGGAGGCTTGTCCACTTGTCAAGGTAACTTGCTTTTGGCACATTTCTCCAAAATGGTACGAAAATGCAAGTTTTGTGGACAATAGTCCAAACATACTTGTATACCGGTGGAGTATACTATGCACAGCATCTCACGATCATGAGGGTTTAATATGAAT
This sequence comes from uncultured Sphaerochaeta sp., assembly GCA_964465155.1. Classification (GTDB taxonomy): domain Bacteria; phylum Spirochaetota; class Spirochaetia; order Sphaerochaetales; family Sphaerochaetaceae; genus Spiro-02. Next base: position 2,650 of record CAYXIH010000076.1, on the reverse strand, counting down.
AGCATCACCACTGGCTTTTTCCAAGCCAACGCGGCCCTTGCTGAGGGAGAGAACAGGCTCCCCCGCTTCCGGGCTCCGCAGCATGACACAAACGTCTATGCCATGGATGGCGTTCCCCGCCGCTATACCCACCTGATGGGTCTGGACTGCGGCATGCGTGTCCTTCCCTACACAATGCAGGAGAAGTATTCCAGGAACCGCAAACCCACCGACATCCCCGCCATCTTCATGGAGAACGAGCACCTCAAGGCTACGTTCCTCCCCACGCTGGGAGGCCGCCTCATCTCCCTCATCCGCAAGGAAGACGGCAGGGAGCTGGTATATTGCAACACGTCGCTGCAGATGGCGAACCTCGCCAACCGCAATGCGTGGTTCGCAGGTGGCATCGAGTGGAACATCGGCCAATATGGGCATGCGTTCACATCGTCAACAGATGTGTTTGCCAGCACCCAGACAGGCAGCGACGGAGAGCAATTCCTCCGTCTCTATGAGTACGAGCGCTGCAAGGACCTCTGGTGGCAGATCGACTTCCACCTCCCACAGGGTTCACGGTTCCTCAGTGCAACGGTGCAGGTGACCAACCTCGCATCAAAGCGCAACTCCCTCTACTACTGGACCAATACGGCTGTCGAGATGACCGAGGCCACACGGGTCTTTGCAAGCAATGACCATGCAATGTACCTCGACCCCTATACCCCAGCCTCCTTCAAGCGGTATGGATACATGCAGTTGCCCGACATCGAGCTCTATCCTGAGATCGATGCCTCCTATCCCCAGCGCTTCCCGTACAGCGAGGAGTACTTCTTCACCTGTGACGGCGACCCAATGCCATGGGAGACTGCCATTGAAGCAGATGGACAAGGGTTCTTCGAAGCCTCCACACATCCCCTTTCCTACCGCAAGATGTTCTGCTGGGGCCATGGAGATGGCGGCCGCCATTGGCAGCGGTTCCTTGCACCGGGACTGGGCAAGGAGTATGTGGAGATCCAAAGCGGGCTCGCGGCCTCACAGCTGCATGGCATGTTCATCGAGGCGGGGCAGAGCGTTGCCTGGACACAGGTGTTCGGTTCGCTCTCTACAGATCCCAAGCTGAGCCAGAGCCCCGACTATACTGTCGCAAAGACGGAGGTACAGCAGTGCGTGGACCAGATCATCACGTCAGACGATGTCATGAAAATCCATGAAATATGCAGCAACGACCTCGTTGTACCACCACAGGACATCATCCACACCGGAAGCGGCTGGGGATGGATCGAGAAGTCGTTGCAGCAGATACAGCCTGCTGACTCCCTCAGATTCGAGGCGGACTCCATCACGGAGGAACAGAAGCCATGGGCGATTGCACTGGAGACAGGGATGCTCCCCGACTCCGATGACCCATTCTCCTATGCATGTGTTGTTGGCAAGCGTTGGATAGAGTTCCTCGAGCAGGCCATCAAGGAGCAACGTACTCCACGGGCAAAGGCTATCCTGCGCCACTACCTGGGAATTGCGCTGCTTGAGGATGAGCAGGTAGCCTATGCACGCCAGGTATGGATGGATGCGTTTGCCTCGGTTCCCAATCCATGGACTGCAAGAAACCTCGCCATGCTGGAGATCCGCAGGGGAATGCCCAAGGAAGGCCTGCGGTGGTATGCAAAGGGGCTGAAGGGCATCACATGCCCATATCTGCCAATGGCTGAGGAGTATGCACGCCTGCTTGTGGAGCAGTCCATGTTCGACGAGGCACGCTCGTTCATGGATTCCCTCCCCAAAGGATATATCGGTGACAGCGACTACCTTGCCATCAGCAGGGCGCAGGTAGCTGCCCATGACGGGGACATGGCCTTGCTGGAGACATTGGTGGTCAACCGCGAACTTGCGAATGTCAGGGAAGGCGACTTGGTGCTCACCCGGCTTTGGGAAGCCTACAGCATGCTCAAGCATGGAAAGATCCTCCCCACCCCCGAGAACCTGGACTTCAACATGTTCAGCGTCGAGCAGATGCAGAAGATTGCGAGCATGACCAACTAATAGCAACAGGGATACTACAACAACGGGACCACCAGCAACTGGAGGTCCCGTTCTTTTTGTAAGGAGATGGAGGGTGATTACCCCTTGATCGCTCCGGCTGTGACGCCCTGGATGATCTTGTCGGAGAGGAAGATGTACAGGATGAACGTCGGCATGAACACGATGACGACCGAGGCAAACATGCCACCCCAGTCACCGGTATACCGCATCGACTGGATCATGTTGTACAAACCAACCGCAACCGGCCTGACTTGGGTCTTGCTTGCGAAGATCAAAGCCATGAAGTATTCGTTCCAAATCGTGATGAAGTTGAAGATCGTCACGGTGATGATACCAGGCTGCACCAACGGGAACATAATCTTCCAGAACGTGCCCATCGGAGTACAACCGTCGATAGCAGCCGCCTCCTCATACGTCGAGCTCAGCCCCTTGAAGAAGGCCAGCAGGAAGAAGATGGCGAACGGGACGTTCATCGCGGTGTAGAGGAACATCAGGAACCACCTGTTGTTCGTCAGGTGCATCCTCGTCACCAGTCCGAACAGCGGCATGATGATCATGATCGCCGGGATGCCCAATGCAGATGCGAAGCTGTTCTGGATCAAGGCATTTCCCTTGAACTTGAACCTCGACAGCACGT
>CAYXIH010000075.1:5546-8956 GCA_964465155.1 uncultured Sphaerochaeta sp. | reverse complement strand
CACAAGTATCAAAAAATATCTTTCCCATACAGCCGAAGCCCTGCTTCGGCTGTTGCTTTCTCCCTCAGCACAGGCGATACTGCAATGGCTAGCGATCAACAGCTTCCCAAAAGAGAATTGTTGAGGAAACAACAAGAGACAAAAGGATAGCCCCGTGAAGAAGAAACTATCAATTGCACTGACAATCATCCTGGCACTCTGCACCAGCATGATATGGGGAGCACAAGCAGCAAGTTCCCTGAACGTCACGACCACGATCAACGGCATCACAAGCATAGCCATCACAGCAGACACGGAACTGCCAAGTTCTTTTCCACAGGATTGGGGCATCACTACCCCCCAGACACTAGCAGATGCATCCACCAAGACCTATTGCCTGGTCATCCAGACCAACCAAACGATCGGCAATATCACAATCGTTGCAAATCCACTGAAGACAGCCCAAGGCACAGCATTCATCAGATACACAGTTGCTGGCTTGCCCACTGCGTCGGACGCCTCGGTAGCAACACATGCATCAGGCGCACCAAAGCTCCTCCTCACACAAAACGCCAACATCGGCAACAGGATCATCGGCCATACCTTCACCGTCACCCCAGAGACTGAATATACTGACATACCCAACAAGGTATATGGCTTGTCCAACGCCCCGGAGGGAGAATACTCAGGCAACGTGACCATCACCTTCGAAGCAACGTGATCCACTCTCCAGCCAATACGAAGCGACCATCCCGGCCGCTTCTTTTTTTTACCCCAACGTATGCCATAGCCAACCCCTACAACAGCTCTCATCCACCATCTGCAAGGACATTTTCCCTTACAAAACCAACAAAATGGACCAACTTGTGACATCAAGAACATCCTCTGTCAGTTGTTGAAAAATACTAACTTCATTTATTATAACTATTTAACTTTTTCATGCAAAAACCATATCAATTTTTATTCGATTTTTTATAAAAAGTATTGACATACGTCTCACTCGTGAGTATTCTATCATTGTACTGAGGAAACAGGTACAAGACAAAACGGAACTAAAAAGAGGAAACAATATGAAAAAGGCAATCGCAATCATCAGCATCCTGGCAATCGCAATGGCAGCAACTTTCGCAGCAACCGCACAGACAGCAACAGTCAATCTGGGAACGACGATCAACGCCATTCTGGACGCTGGTGTAACAAAGACAAGCAATGGCACCACATTCCCCACCACCGGTATCATCGGGACAGAATCACAGACCCTCTCCACTACCTCTGCAACATATTACTTTGTCGTCAAGTCCAACACCGCCCTTGCCGCAACCACCATTGCAGCAAATGTGATGAAGCACACCGCCAACAATGAATATATCAAGTATGAAGTAGCAGTCGGATCTTCCAAGTCCACAGCAACTGCAACTGCAGGAACTGCAATCCAGCTCAAGGCTGCCGATACCACCCGCGGCCTCCATGTCTGGGAGCAGGCTTTCACAGTACAGGCAGTAGATACCGACATCACCCCCGACAACGTATACGGAATCAATGATGCACCCGCTGGAACATATGCAGGATCCATCACGATCACCTACCAGGCTAACTAATCAGGCATCAAGCCAAATACGGGACGACTCGAAAGGGTCGTCCTTTTTTTGTGTCCACAAAGAACAAGCCCAGGCATCTTCAACCAACCCCTCCCGCTGGGACAAATCGCTGAGCTTCAGTACAACCTCCTTCGATTTCCTTCCAACACAATACACACGTATCCACAACATTCTCTGTGCACCCTGATATTGGTAAGCAGCAGAGAATATTCGCTTCCTCACCTAATGTTCCCAGGTCTCTGGACTGCTTCCAATACTACCAAGGCGCCTGAAGCATCTATATGTTAATTGCAGAACGAAGCGGAAAGTCCAAGCCTGACTCCTGCTGTTTGAAAGCTGGGAATCCCAATTTGCCTGATACCCGATGGCAATTCCCGGCTTCATTGTCACTCCAGTTCTGACATGCATAGCTACATTCTACAGAGCTGTCCCATGTAGGTGGGTAGCCCAAAACCGTCAGATCAATGCAACTGTCACAGGTTCACCAATTTTTTCCCATAACAAGTTTGTCACAACACCAGCAAATGTATAAACTTTCTCAACATATAGCATGTGTGTCATTAGTTTTGTACATGGTTTATTTATTATAATAGATAGTGTTATATACTTTATTATATCTTTACATCACTTTTTTATCATTTTTTTATTTATCCTGTTGACATAAGTCTTCCTTATTCGTATTATAGGGTTGTACTCAGGAAACAGTACAAGGGAAATACAGAAAATGAAAAAGACAACAACCGTTCTTGCAATGATCATCCTCACAGTAGCAACCGCCTTCGCAGCACCTGCAACCGCTACCTTGAACCTTACAACCACCATCTCAGGGTTTACCAATACAGCTATCGTACAGTCAGCGACCGTTCCTGGTTCTTTCCCCGATGCCAATGCCAACATTGGAAATACCACTTACTACCCCAACGGTGCCAAGAACCAGACTCTCTCAAAGACTTCCACCCCCTACTTCTTCATGATTGAGACCAACCAGACTCTTGGTTCAGTTTCTATCCAGGCCAAGAAGATGACCGATGGAACCAACACCATCGCCTATACAGTCACTGCCGGATCCAGCACTTCTACAGCTGGAACCAATGATGGAGCAAGCGTAGTCCTGATGAGCGCAAACGCCAATGTCGGCAAGCGCCTCCTGAACGCTCCGTTCTCCATCCAGGGCGCTGCATCCAAGGCCAACGGCGCCTTCGGATTGGATGACGCCCCTGCTGGAACCTATACCGGTACAGTGGTCATTTCTTACACCGCAACGTGATTCCGCGTTTCGTTATACAACTAGGCGACCCGATGGGTCGTCTTTTTTTGTGTCTCCACTACACACAGTGAGTATCTTTGAGTAGGATGGGTAGCAAGGAGAGCATGCGATGAAGCTATTGGGGCAAATCGGAATCATCTTTGGAATCTGCTTGGTTGGGGAACTCATTTCTTCACTCCTCCCCTTTGCATTCCCTGCAAGCATCATCAGCTTGGTGCTGCTGTTCCTCCTGCTCTGGTCGCGGGTGCTGAAGATAGACCACATACAGATGAAGGCAGACTTCCTGCTGCAGAACATGGCATTCTTCTTCATTCCCGCAGGAGTGGGGATCATAGAGTATGCAGATATCATGAAGACCATCTGGTGGCAGCTGCTTGTCATCTGCTTGGTTACTACGTTGCTGGTATTCGCTGCAACCACCTGGACGGTCATGGGTGTCATGGCCATACAGAAGCGAATCAAGGAGCGTGCAGCATGAGCAATGTCTATGCTTCCCCATTCTTCGGCATTGCCTTGAGCGTCGCTGCCTATGCGTTTGGTTTTTGGCTACACAAGAAGACCAAGAG
>CAYXIH010000075.1:0-5446 GCA_964465155.1 uncultured Sphaerochaeta sp. | reverse complement strand
CCCAAGTCGGTGACCACTCCCATAGCCATGGAAATCAGCGGCCAGCTGGGAGGCATTGCCTCGCTGACCGTTGCCGCTGTTGTGATCACGGGAATATTGGGAAATATCCTAGCGCCGGCCATGATCAAGCTGCTGCACGTCAAGGACCCAGTCGCACAAGGTGTCGCGATCGGGACATGCAGCCATGCAGTCGGTACCAGCAAGGCAATCGAGCTGGGAGAGATCCAGGGGGCAATGAGCGGCATTGCCCTGTGCCTGTCAGGGATTTGTACCGTCCTGCTTGCCCTGCTCATCTTCTGAAGACTCCTGGGGAGGCAGTGGCTTGACCTTCACGTTTGCAAACCCCTGGCCTTGGACTTGGTAGGTCTCGTTGACGAACATGAACGCATCGGGATCTTCTTCATGGACAATGCGCTCCAGCGCATTGATCTGGCGGTTGTGGACAACCGCCATGAGCATGGTGCGCCTTCTTCCGGTGTAGACGCCTACCCCCGACAGCAACGTGGCGCCATGGTGCAGCTCCGATACAATACGCTTGCCGATAGCCTCATGCTTGATGCTGACGATATAGGCAGTCTTGGCATATTTGGTTCCCAGGTCCATCACCACGAAGTTGATCATCTGGCTGGAGAGATACAGCGTGATGATCGCAAAGAGCATCCGCTCCAGGCCAAAGAAATAGCCGCCCACTGCTATGATGCCCCCATCGACAATGAAGAGGGAGGCACCCAATGAGAGGGGGGTGTACTTGTTGAGGATCTGTGCCAGGATATCGGTGCCTCCGGTATTGGCACCGGCTCTCATGACCAATCCGATGCCACAGCCCAAGATGACACCACCAAAGATGGCGGAGAGCAGGACATCCACCTTGTCGGCGTAGTCCAGGAATCCATCATATCCCGTGGCACGGCCAAAGAGGGTGACGGAGACCGACAGGATTGCAGCGCCCAACAGCGACTTCCAGCCGTACTGTGCCCCAAAGACCTTCATGCCAATGAGGAACAGAGGGATGTTGAGGCAGAGCATCACGATACCAGGGTCCCAGCCCAACATGTAGTAGCAGATGGTACCGATGCCGTTGACCCCGCCTCCTGCGATCTTGGCGGGCGTGACAAAGCATGCCACGGCGAATCCTGCGACCAAAGCCCCTACAATGATATATGTTATCTCCAACCAACTCGTACGTTGCTGATGCTGTTTCATGGATACTTGTCCCCCATCGGATACTATAGCCGTTGAGCGTGAAAAAATATAGAGACCAAAGCGACTCAGGCCTCCCCGGAGGGAGGCCTGAGGATGGAATGAGCGTTTGGATTAGCCGACGTACTTGACTAGCGTGGCGCGCACGGCACCAGGGCCAGCGACCATCTGAGTGAATATATCGACGACCTTGTCGGCGATGCCACAGCCATAGAGGTCAACACCGAAGATCCTCTGGTCTGCGAGGATCGGGCGCAGGGTCTCTGCAAACGGACCTGCATCACCCAGCTTGACGGAGGCGACATACGGGCAGACATGTGCGGCAAGCGGATCGGGGCTCAGCTCGAACTTGTTGCCAGCATCATCTACACCCATGAGGTAGCGGCACCAGCCAGCGAACACCAGCGGGATCAGCTTGAGGTCAGCTACATCCAGCTCTGGATTGGCCAGGTATGCCTTGATCGTCTCACCGAAGCGGATTCCCAGCTTCTGGGAGGTATCGCAAGCAATGCGCTGGGGGGTATCGGGCATGAACGGGTTGGGGATACGGACCTCAATGACTTCCTTGATGAACGCCTGTGGGTCAATGATCTTGGGATTGACCACCACGGGCAGCCCTTCGGTGTACCCAATCTCGTTGACCAGCTTGGAGAGCTGTGGGTCACGCATCTCGTCTGCGATCAAGGTATAGTCCAGCAGGCAACCGAACACTGCCAGGGCTGTGTGCAGGGGATTGAGGCAGGTACAGACCTTCATCTTCTCCACCTTGTTGACAGTGTCACGGTCGGTGAAGTAGACACCAGCATGCTCCAATGCGGGACGGCCGTTGGGGAACGAATCCTCGATGACCAGGTACTGGGGCTGCTCGGCATTGACGAACGGTGCAATGTAGGTGTTCTTGGAAGTCACGACAACTTCGGTATCCTCAAATCCATCAGCTTCAAGGGAGGCCTTCACAGAGGCATCTGGACGCGGTGTGATCTTGTCGATCATGGACCAGGGGAAGCTTACCCGCTGGGGGTCTGCAAGGTAGTCCACGAAGCCCGGCTTTACCAGGGAACGCTTTGCCCACTCGGCGGCAATCGTCTGTACGGCCATCTGCAGCTTCTCACCATTGTGCGAACAGTTGTCCATGCTCACCAGTGCAATCGGGGCTGCACCGGCTTCATAGCGTGCATACAGCAGCGCAGTGAGCTTGGAGAGGAACATCTTGGGGTCAGCGGGACCGGCTGCAAAGTCAGCCTCCACGGCGGGGAAGAAGTCACCCTGGGCATTGCGCAGGCCATAGCCCTTCTCCGTGATGGTGAAGCTCACCATCTGCAGGGAAGGATTGGAGAATGCATCTTCAAAGACCTTCCATTCCTTGGCAAAGGAGGGGTCGCACTTGTATGCGTCGACCACAGATGCGATCACACGCTTGTCGATCGAGCCATCGGCACGGAGGGTGACCAGCAGGCTGAGGTTGTCATGGGGTGCATAGATGCGGTCGATGATCTCATAGTCAAAGCCCTCGCCCACCAGGATGCCGGTGGTGGCAAGCCCCTGCTCGAGCAACGACTGCTGCAGCGCGGCTGGAAAGCCACGGAAGATATTGCCGGCTCCGAAATGGATCCAAGTAGGAGCCTGTTCGGTGGCAGCCTTGGCTGCGGCACGGTCAAAGTTGGGCATTGCGTATTTCTGTGCCGTCCACGGCGCAGTGTTCTTGATGTCTTGGTCGTTCAGCTTCATGATTGAACCTCCACAGATTCAGTTGTACCGTCTTGCTACAGACGGGCCTTGGCCAATTGGCTATGCCATGGCCTGGGTAAAATATGAAGGATATTTCTCCATCATCCACCGGGACTCGGCAAGGAGCTTGGAGACATGCGAGTGCTCGATCTCCATCACCGTGGCCACATCCCTGTTGCGCAAGGCAGCCAGGAGGTCACGGTGCTGGGTCACGACCGACTCGGAGACCCCCTCATCGCTGAAGGAGAGCATTCGTATCCGATGGTAGTTGCCGCATTGTCCTTGGATGAGATCCCAGGAGCGGCCATGTCCCGTTGCCTGGAAGATGACGCCATGGAAGGTGTCGTCCCACTGCAGGAACAAGTCATAGGCCCGTTCCCTGCGGGCAATCTCCTGCTGTACCACAGCAGCATCCATTGCAGCCAAGTCGGCATCCGTCCAACGGACCACGAACTTCCCAACAGCCGCCTGTTCCAGCGAAGTGCGGATGAACCGCTCCTCCTCCACCTGTGCAAGGTCCAACAACGAGACCCTGGTCCCGCGCTGGGGGAAGATATCCACCAGCTGGTCAGCCGACAGGCGCATCAGCGCGTCTCGGACCGGTGAACGGGAGACCTGCATCTGTTCAGTCAACTCGTTGACGTTCAGCTCGTGCCCAGGCTGGTAGCTCAGGTCGAGGATACGCCTGCGCAGCTGCAGATAGATGGAATCGGATACGCTGGTACGGATATTGGAACTCATGGCTTTCTCCCGGTGCATGGAATGGCAGTGCGCCCGCACTGCCATATCCTATCCGTCATTGCGTAGATCAGCAACCTCTTGAGGTGCACTTGTCGATCGCTTCCCACAGACCGAGGATATACTCGGCGCCGAGGGCACGGTCGTACAGGCCATAGCCGGGCATTGCCACTTCACCCCAGATCATGCGGCCGTGGTCGGGGCGCATGGGTCCGTCGAAGCCGATGTCATGCAGGGCCTTGACGATCTCGTACATGTCGAACGAGCCATCGCTGGAGAGGTGTGCTGCTTCCTCGAACACGCCAGGAGCATAGTGGTGCAGGTTGCGCACGTGTGCAAAGTGGACGCGGCCAGGAAGGCTGCGGATGATTGCAGGCAGGTCGTTCTTCAGGGAGGTCCCCAGGGAACCGGTGCACAGCGTCACGCCGTTGAATGGTGCGTCAACAGCCTGCATCAGGCGCAGGAGGTTCTCCTTGCAGGTGATGATGCGAGGCAGTCCGAATACGGGCCAAGCCGGGTCGTCGGGATGGATAGCCATCTTGATCCCCCACTTCTCGCACACACCCTGGATTGCCTTGAGGAAGTAGACCAGGTTCTCGAACAGCTTCTCGCTGTCAACGTTCTCGTAGGCTGCGAACAGCTCCTTGACGCGGGACAGGCGCTCTGGCTCCCAACCGGGCATCACAAAGCCATTGGAGCTTGCGTTGGTCTGGTCGAAGAAGGTAGCGGGATCTATTGCATCGACAACTTTCTGGTCGTAGGCAAGGACGGTCGAGCCATCGTGGCGGACCTTTGCGAGATCGGTGCGGGTCCAGTCGAAGACCGGCATGAAGTTGTAGCACACCATGGTGATCCCCTCGGAACCGAGGCGGTCAAGGGTGGTGATGTAGTTCTCGATATATGCATCGCGGTCGGGTGAACCGATCTTGATGGCGTCATGGACGTTCACGCTCTCGATGCCACAGATCTCAAGACCGGCAGCCTCAACCTCTGCCTTGATCGCCTGGATGCGCTCCAGGGGCCAGACTTCCCCAGCGGGGATGTCGTACAATGTGGTGATCACACCGGCGACACCGGGGATCTGCTTGATCTGCTTGAGGGTCACGGAGTCAAATTTGCTGCCGTACCAACGCAATGTCATCTTCATGGGCTGTTCTCCTTTTGTCACTTCCCCTCTTGGGAAGGTCTTGGATATCTGTGGACTATTCTAACATACTAATATATTAGTTGCAATATTCGAACCTATCAATTTGTCATCTTGCCATGGCCACAGCAGTGCAAATGCATTGCACGGGGAAAGATGCCCTTCCCCGTGCAAGATGATGAAAGAGAGAGCTTAGCGGTCTGCCAGATACCAGAACTCTGCATCACCTTCGCGGACTACCAGGCCGGCACGAATGCCAATCTCCTCATAGTTGCCCACCAAGGTACCGTCGATGAGACCGTTGCACATGGTCAGGTAGTCAAGGATGATCTTCTTGTCGATGACCGTCCCATCATGCCCGATAGCCAGCACGTCGAACTCAGCCTCACGCTCCCACAGCTTGTTCATCGTGTCGCGAAGCGTCACGAGGTTCGCGGCAGCCTGGTCGTTCTTGAAGATGCACACGCTCTTGTTGACGGTGTCTCCGCTATACAGCACGCGGTTCTTCGCATCCAGGAAACAGACCGACCCATCGGTATGGCCAGGGGTGAAGATTGCCTCCAGGGCAACGCCACCGAGATCGAACACCTGCCCTTCCACGATTGGCTGGTAGGTGAACGAACCCTCGACCTGCTC
>CAYXIH010000074.1:0-9093 GCA_964465155.1 uncultured Sphaerochaeta sp. | reverse complement strand
ATTGCCCAGATCTGCTCCACCGCTGCATTCCAGCCATTCCAGGGACTTGCCGTCTATGCTGCAAGCAAGGCATTCCTGTACCGCTACAGCCGTGCACTGCGGGTGGAGCTCTATCCCAGGCATATCTCGGTGACCGCCGTATGTCCCTATTGGATCAAGGATACAGAATTCATCCCCAATGCGGAGCAGACCGAAGGATCCAAGCCTGCGGTCAAGCACTTCCTGTTTGCCCAGAGGATGCAGAGCGTCGTCCCATTGTCCATGTTTGCCATCAAGCACAGGTTTGCAGTCTCCACCCCGGGTATTGTCTCAACCCTCCACAGGATAGTGGCAAAGATAGTACCCAGCAGCATCATGATGGGAATATGGTCGATATTGCGCAGGGTGTAGATCCTGTTTGCTATTGGTTCTGGCCCTTGAGCATCGTCAGCGTGATGAACAACGCAGTCAGCAAGTCCACGCCCGAGGCGTAGGAGATATCCCTGGCAACAAAGCCATCCAAGGCCTCCTTGAGGTGGATGGTGTCATGCGACCCCTGGGCGGCCAACGATGCCACTGCAAGGGAGACGATGGGAGCCAACAGCGACAGATCGGACATGGCAGCTGCAAATGATTCCTCATTGAACCACGGATAGGAATGCAGCGAGGTGAAGTTGGACATGAAGATATCGCGCAGGTCATCGGCATTGCCCATTGCATTGTACAGCTTGACCAATGTGGCGAACTCCGCCCCCCACAGGAACACCACCACCGTGTACCGGGTCTTGTTGTAGGTTGCCGACCGTACCAGGTCCCGGTGTTCGAAGATATGGGAGAAGAACTCCCCTTGTGGGTCCAAAAACCGCTTGGCGATCAGGTAGTTGATCACTTCATCGATATGGTAGGCACTGACGGACATCGAGTTGATCTTCTTCAGCAGTTGCTCGTCCGGCCCGGTGATGATCCCCAGCGACCGTGCCGCCATGGAACGCACCGATGCCCAACGGTCATCCAGCAGCGCAACCAACGTGGAACGGACCAGCTCGTTCTTGGGGTATGAGGAGAGGGCGTTCACCGCCTCAAGCTGCACGAACGAATCATCGTCCTTGGCCAGGGCAACAACATCATTGGCCATGTCCATGTTGGGCTTCTCGCCCAGGCTACGCAATATCTCATAGGTATCGAAGGAGAACGACGAGGCAAGGATATCATGCATGGTGTCCTTGGCGATCTGGGTCTGGTTGTACCCGATTGCCATGAGGATCTTCTTGCGCTTGACCGCGTCGTTTGCATTGAGGTCCGACAGTTCGTCAACCTTCTTGATCGTCTGCAGGTCATTGATCGAGAAGATCATCCTTGCAGCCTTGCTTGAGGAGATGGACCCCTTCTCCCGGATGCTGAAGACCAATACCGCGCAGGCAATCTCTATGGCAAGTGCAAAGAGGAAGACGAAGCTGTAGGTGTTGAGGATGAAGCCGCTTCCTCCCAAGTTCCCACCCAAATCGGCAAACACTCCACCAAGTATACCGCTGGTCAGCGACATGACGCCCATGATGAAATAGAACAGGGTGTTGTACGGAAGCATCCGCGTATCAGGGATTGCCTTGGTGTACAACCGCTGGATGAGCATGTTGCACAGCTGGGAAAGGAACATCGACAATACGGCAACACAGAAGAACAGCACCAGACCATAGGAGGGGTTGTAGCACAACAGCACCGTCGTGGTGACCAGCAACGTGCAGATGGCAAGCTTGAGCAGCGGCTTGCTCCCCCACCGGTCGGCAAGGTACTTCGTGATGTTCCCAGCCACGAGATAGCTGGTCGACAAGGCTGCGGTATAGAGGAAGATGAGGCTGTCGGAGGTCCCCAGGAACACCTTCATGAATGGGACGATGAGGCCCAAGACCACGGTGACCTGCAAGAATGCCCAGCGCAGGACCATATACTTCCACACCTCCGGTCGGTGGACAGCCTCCTTCAGCGCCTTGACGCAATGGTCCTGCGGCTCATAGCTGACCTTTTCCGTATACGGCACACGCACCGACACAATGAAGGCGGCGACTTGGATGACAATGCCGCACATGACCAGGAGCACCAGGCCCGGTACGCTCTTGAGGAAGGAGAAGCCAAGCAACACGAACAGCGCGAGCTGGCTGATGATCGTCCCCGCCTGATAGGTATTGGAGACCTTGCCGATGACCTTGCCCGCAGAGTTGGTACCTGCCATCAGCTTCAGCAGGTACTCCCACAGCGGAGAACCTGTCACACGAAATATCTGGCAGAGGATGCAGGTGCCCAAGATGAGGGGAACCGCCAACGAAGATGAGCCCATGAACAGTAGCGGAAGGTAAGCCAGGCACACCAACCCCGACAACAACCACGTCCAGGAGAGGGACTTCACCAGTGCATGGCGGTTGAACACCTGCAGGAGCAACGGCACGGCAAAGCCTGCGACAAAGTAGGATGAGGAAATCAAGCTGAGCGCCATGTTCCCTGCGTGGAACTGTACGGCAAGGAGCACGACGATATTGCCCGCGATCACATTGGAGGAAATGCTTCTGAACAACTCCTCGAACGTGAGCAGATGCAGGCTCGCTGCCCGTTTCTGTGCCCCTGTATATGTCCGTTTCTCCTTCATGCGATGGTCAATACCCCCTACCCAATGATGCTGCAACCTACGACTCGCATGAGCCTTTGCACACTATACCGTACATTGCGGGAATTGCATCAAAAATGAGCCATTCCAACAATCTATTTCACAGCGTAGACACGGTGGTCCTTGCGGACAGCTGGTTGCGGTGCATCACCTTTGATGTACCCTACTGCACAGTGCCCGATTCCCTCGTATTCTCCCGCTATCCCCAAGGAGTTGAGCAGGGCTTTGCCCCAATCGGTCTCAAATTCTTCCTTGGCACGGTGGATCCAGCAGCTGCCCAACCCCAGGCTATGGGCTGCGAGAAGCATGTTGCCGATCACAACGCTTCCGTCATAGAGATGCAGCGGCCAATCTTTCTTGCCCAAGACGACAAAAATTGCCGGGGCACCATAGAAGGGATCAAAACCGGCATCCCAGCCACCAATCTTCCTGTTGAGCTCTGCAATCTCACCACGTACCTTGGGATCGGTCACCTGGATGATGATAGGGTCTTGGTTGCCCCGCCCGCTTGGAGCATACAACCCAGCTTCGATGATCTGGTCCAACAGCTGCTGCTCGACTGGCTTGTCCGAATAGGAGCGGATGCTCCTCCTGCCCATGATCTCCTGCAGTACGTTGTTCATGACCGATACCTCCCAAAAAAAGTATATACATACCACAAAATACTACCAAGTTGGAAAACCAGCAATGCCTGTTTGCCCTAGACGTGCATCGAAACACCATCTACAATCGGACAAGGGGGCTTGATATGGCAACAGCAAGAATTGGCTACAAGGGTACAAAAGGCGATTTCATGAGCCTGAAGAGCGGTGATGCGTTCCTTGAGGCAATATGCGAAGCCGCACCCCCCTATCGCCGACAGCCGCACATGGGTGCCGAGCAGCAGAGCTGGAAAAACTCATACACCCCCATCTACAACATCCTGTACAACGCCCAGGTTCCCGACGACATATCGGTAGTTGCAGAATACCAGCTGAAGGTCGGTTCCTTTCGGATCGACTTCTTCCTGACAGGGTACGACCGTGCAGGAAATCCAGTTGCCGTGATCATCGAGATGAAGCAGTGGTCGCAGGACAATATCAGCCTGACCGAAGAGGACGGGGACATCATCACCGTCAGCGCACGTCCGTCCTACCCTTCCCCCCATCCTTCCTACCAGGCTTGGACGTATGCCATGATGCTCTCCAACTACAATGCCTATGTGCAGGATACCCCAGTGCAGCTCTCCCCCTGCTCCTATCTCTTCCAATACAGCCCCTTGGCCGGGCAGCAGGATATCCTCACCCAGCCCCAGTTCGCCCAATACCTGGACAATGCCCCCATGTTCGACCAAGACAAGAAACGGGAGCTCGAGGCCCTGCTCAAGGAGAAACTGCATACCGGAGACAACTTCATCGTTTATGAAGGAATCGAGCGCAGCGAGATCAGGCCCAGCGCCGCATTGCAGGACAAGGTGGCAGACATGCTGGAAGGCAACCCTGCGTTCGTCTTGGTCGACTCACAGAAAATCATCTACGACAAAGCTGTCTCCCTGATCAAGCAGGGGTTGCAGGACTGCAAGAGGCGGGTCTACATCATCCATGGAGGTCCGGGCACCGGCAAGTCGGTAGTCGCCGTCAACCTCATGGCGAACCTCCTGATCAACGGGGTGTCTGTGAAGGAGACAGTCCGTGCAACAGTCGCAGGATCAAAGATCAAACAGAAAAAACTGAAGGGCCATCCCAATGCCCTGCACCTGTACTGCCCGTACTTGACCAAGACAAGTGCCCCCAAGGAAGTCTACAAGACCCTACTGGCACGCCACTCCAACACAGGCAACCGCTGGACGAAGACCGAGCTCAATGGCCTGTTCATCGGGGCAGGAAGCTTCCGCAAAGAACCCGAGCACCCCGTCTATGCAGGCCTCCTCATCGACGAAGCGCACCGGATCAAGGCACGGGACCGGTTCTCCAACTACACCAACTACCTGCAGAACATCATGCTCAGTGCATACACCACCGTCTTCTTCGTCGATGACCACCAGCAAGTCACCACCGAGGACTTTGGCAGCAGTGCCTCCATCAAGGAGCTGGCAAACAGAAATGGCATCGAGGTCTTTGAGGATACCCTGACCACCGAGTTCCGCTGCCTGGGGGGAAATGACTACCTCTCATGGGTGGACCATCTCCTCTATGACCCACAAGGATCGGACATTCCCACCCTGCAGGACTGCAGCTACGATATTCAGATATTCGACGACCCACAGCTGATGCATGATGCAATCGTGGCAAAGAACGACCTGACGTCCAACGACAAGTCAGTCACCAGCCGTGTGCTTGCAGGATACTGCTGGAAATGGGTCACCAAAAAGAAACAGTACAGCAACATCTATGACATTGAGATACCCCGTCCAGATGGTTCGAAATACCGTAGGAAATGGAATTTCGATACAACGTCCCCATTTGCCCTCAGGCAAGAGGGAGTTGACGAGGTGGGATGCATCCATACATCCCAGGGTCTGGAGTTCGAGTACGTGGGGGTGATCATCGGGCCAGACATGCGCTTTGAGGATGGAAAGATCGTCACCGACGCCAGCAAGCGTGACAGCCGAGATACCAGCACCCGCAAGAACAGCATGAACGCTACCCCTGCAACCACAGACCAGATCATCCGCAACACCTACCGGGTCCTGATGACCCGTGGGCAGAAAGGGTGCTATATCTTCTGTACAGACCCAGCGTTGGCAGCATACATAAAAAGCAAGCTCTAGGCGTTGCACACCCCGGCAATTCACCGCATAAATACGGCCGGCACCACTTTGGGAGCCGGCCGTCATATTGCATCAGATGAACAAGTTCAC
Source organism: uncultured Sphaerochaeta sp. (assembly GCA_964465155.1). Classification (GTDB taxonomy): domain Bacteria; phylum Spirochaetota; class Spirochaetia; order Sphaerochaetales; family Sphaerochaetaceae; genus Spiro-02. Next base: position 3,619 of record CAYXIH010000074.1, on the reverse strand, counting down.
GTCGGAATTGCTGGCGTGGGCCATGTAGGTGCCAACGCCTCCGATCTCCACACCGTCAAGCAACTCTTCCTTGGCTACACCCATGATGTCCATCGACATCTGGCACGCTATGAAGCGGACCCCGGCATCCTTTGCCTGCTCGTACATCTGCCGTAGCTGGGCAACGTTCTTTGCCTTCATCCGGCTCTTCATCATCTTGGGTCCCATGCCGGCAAAGTTCATCGAGGAGAGCTTGAGGTGCTCCATATCCTTGGGAAGCATGGCTCCGAACATCTTGCCCATGAAGTCCTTCCGCACCCGCTTGTTGGGTTTCCTGCGCAGCAGGCTCAGCCCCCAGAAGGTGAAGAACATCGTCACTTCCTTGCCAGAGGCAGCAGCACCGTTTGCCAGGACAAACGATGCAAGGGCCTTGTCAAAGTCATTGGAGAAGACGATCAGGGTAGCCCCCTTGGCACATGTAGGAGCAGAACAGGTGGCCTTGGCCTCCCCCTTGGTGATGACCGCCGTGATGATCCCATCAACCTGGTCCAGTGACTCGAGGGTATTGCCTGTCATGGCACACCAGCTCTTGGCATCATTGGCAAAGCCAGGGTCAGAAGCCTTGACGACCAGCTGCTGGCCCAGCGCCATGCTGTCCATCTGCTTCTTGAGCTGGACAATCGGACCCGGGCACTGCAATCCGCACGCATCCAGCGTTAGTGCCGTTGCCTGGGGTGCCTGCTCTCCTGCCGCGACTGCAGGTTGTGCCGTGTTCATAGTGTTTCCCTCCTGTTGCTCTTCTCGTACTGCGTTCCATGTCTTGTAGCCACCGGTGACGTTGAATACCTCGCTCCAACCATGCTGGCGCAAGATCCTGCATGCCACATGGCTGCGGTGGCCGGAGGCACACATGACCACCAGCTTCTTGCCGGTGGGAATCTCATCCAGGTGCTCGCGCAAGTGCTCATAGGGAATATTCACCGCATGCTCAATTGTACCCAGTGCAAACTCATCGGGTGTACGGACATCCAACAGGAAGGCACCTTGGTCAACCAACTGTTGTGCCTGCAGGTAGGTTACCGTCGTATCCAGGCCATCCATGTTGTTCTGGGCAATGAACCCAAGCATGTTCAACCCGTCCTTGGCGCTGTTGAACGGTGGGGCATAGGCCTGCTCGAACTCCGCCAGGGAGGCAACGGTCCCCTCGGAACCATGCATGACCGACGATACCACGTCGATATGCTTGTCCACACAAGCACCGCCTACTGCCTGGAATCCAAGAATCTTCCCTGTCTGGGGTGCATACAGCAGCTTCATCGCAAGAGGCCGTGCACCTGGATAGTAGGAGGCATTGCTCTGCACATGGACTACTGCAACGTCATAGGCAATATGCTCCTGGTCCAGCTGGCGGCTGTTCATCCCAACTGAGCCTGCGCCCAGGGAGAACACCTGCGCAATGGCAGCCCCATAGGTTCCGTCATACTTACGGCAGGCGTTGTTCACAATGGCATCGGCACAGAGCCTTGCCATCTTGTTGGCTGGCCCTGCAAGGGGAATTGCCTGCATCTTGCCCGTGATCGGGGAGGGATACTCCACGACATCACCAATGGCATAGATGCTCGGGTCGGAAGTACGGAAACATTGGTCCACGCTGATATGGCCCCGGCTTCCCAATTGGAGGCCCGCATCCTTTGCAAGGAATGAGTCGGGCCTGACGCCAATGGAGAGGACCACCAGGTCAACGCCTTCTATCGAGCCGTTCTTGGTTGTGACAGCCACATGCTCCCCAACGCGCTGGATTGTCTCCAGCGGAGAATCCAACAAAAGATGGATACCATTGGCCCGCAGTTCTTGGTGCACTGCCGTGACCATGTCGGGGTCAAGGTTGGTCATGCACTGTGGGGCGGCCTCCACGATGGTGACATCCAACTTGCGGTGACGGAGGTTCTCCGCCATCTCAATGCCGATGAAGCCACCTCCGATCACCACAGCCTTGCGGATGCCCCCGTCAAGACGCTTCACCACGTTGTCGATGTCGACCACGTTGCGAACCGTAGCGACAGCAGGATCATCAATGCCAGGGATGCTGGGGATATATGGAACCGAGCCGGTACTCAGTACCAGTGCATCATAGGAGAATGTCCTGCCATCCTGAGTCTTGACGCTCTTGGCTGCACGGTCGATGGACGTGACCTTGGTATTGGTCTGCACATCGATATTGAACACGTCATGGAATTTCTCCTGGGTGATGACGAACAGGCGGTCGCGTTGTGCGATCACACCCCCTGCATAATACGGAAGGCCGCAGTTCGCATAGCTGATATACGGCCCCTGCTCGAACATGACGATGTTCGCACTCTCATCCAGTCTCCGAAGACGGGCCGCGACACCCGCTCCACCTGCAACGCCACCAACTATCAGATAGGTCTTTGCCATATGCTATGCCTCCGCACGCTTGATCAATAATTTCCGTATATCTTCTGGCAGCGTTGGTTCCCACTGCTCAGCTGTCTCTATCAAGTTCCTGCCGGTCTCCGTCAATTCCAGGCGGATGCTTCTGCGGTCATGCTCCACGACCAACCGTCTGGCCAGTCCCTGCTGCACCACCGCATCCACCAGCCGTGTGATACGGGAAGGGGTCAGCCCCAATGCCTGCTGCAGCTGCACCATGTCCTGCTTGCCATGCAGCAACGCACACAGCAACGTCCCCTGTGCGAGGGACACCCCCACCTTCTGGGAGAACGTATTCTCAAGCTCCTGCAAATCAACCAACAGGCTCCGCAATGAACAGAAATCCATGAACACCTCTTTTATTTGTTATTATCAAATAATGCTATTAGCAAATATAAGCAAAACGCTCCCAATCGTCAACCATCAGCCCACGTGCACTGTACAGAATGTTTTTTCTCACATCAGGCCAATCTTTCTACAAAACGACATTGACCCAATCCCCTGCACCTGAAAGAATGCTGCAAATGAAAAAGAACCAAACAACATGTATTATCGGAGGAATCGCACTTGCCATCTGCAGCATTGCGTTCCTAGCAAGCTGCCACTCCGATTCCCCACAGCCGAAGAAAGTCTATGTGGCAGGAAACCAATATGTGGGCAGCAACACTGCAGCATGCTATTGGGTAGAGGGCCAAAGATTTGATTTGGCCGCCCCCCAGGCATATTCGTCCCAGGCATCTGCGTTGGCCCACGCTGGCAATGACATCTATGTCGCTGGTTCATTTTACAGCAGCGAGCAAGAGACATCATATGTGCACACCCATTCGGGATATTGGAAAAACGGGGAGTTCATTGAACTCGGGAAAGTCATGGATATCAATCCTGGCATGTCCGACGTCATCGCCATGGGAGACCAGGTGTATGCCTGTGGCAAGGTTGGTGATTCAGCCTATCTGTGGAACCTGACAGACAACAATTCCAAAGTCGAACTCACAGTGGGAACAAGACCGGCTTCACCATACCCGATGCACCTCGCTTGGATAGACAATGCAGTTGTTGTCGTTGGAAGACTGATTTATTCCACAAACGATGAAACTGCCATGCAAGGCCCGCAAGACCAGGTATGTTGGTGGAATGCCGATGGAGACATCACTGTCGTTGGGGAAGTTGGCAAAGATGCATTTCCAGC
>CAYXIH010000073.1:5842-9200 GCA_964465155.1 uncultured Sphaerochaeta sp. | reverse complement strand
GGTGCAATGGTGATGCTGTCCCCGGTATGGACTCCCATGGGGTCGATGTTCTCGATGGAGCACACGATGATGGCGTTGTCCGCGCTGTCGCGCATGACCTCCATCTCGAACTCCTTCCATCCTATGAGGGACTCCTCGACGAGGATCTCCCCCACGGGGCTCTCCTGGAGGGCGTGCCGTACCATGGGAAGGAATTCCTCCTCGGTCCGGGCGGTGGCACCACCCATCCCCCCCAGTGTGTACGAGGGGCGGATGATCAACGGGAGGCCAATCTCCTGCTTGAACCTGAGCGCCTCGGATTCGGTGTGGGCGACAACTGACTTTGCACTCTCCAGACCCAGTGACGACACCACTTCCTTGAAGCGTCCCCGGTCCTCGGCAAGCTCGATGGAATCGATGCGCGCCCCTATGACCTGCACGTTGTATTTCTTCAGCAAGCCGGTGCGGTGCAGCTCCATTGTCAGGTTCAGCGCCGTCTGTCCTCCCATGGTGGAGAGGATTGCATCGGGGCGGTCACGCTGGAATATCTGTTCGATATAGCCCACCGTCAGCGGTTCGAGGTAGATGGTGTCCGCGATGCCGGGGGTGGTCATCACCGTGGCGGGGTTGGGGTTGGCAAGGATGACGGTATATCCCTCCTCGCGCAATGCCTTGACAGCCTGGGTGCCGGAGTAGTCGAACTCGCACCCTTGTCCGATGATGATCGGTCCGCTTCCAATGACCAGAATCTTCTGGATGTCTCTTCTCGCTGGCATCAGCGTCCCTCCTTGCATGCGGCTGCAAACCGGTCGAATATCCATGTGGCGTCATGGGGGCCTGGGGAGGCCTCGGGGTGGAACTGCACCGACATCACAGGAAGGTGTGTATGGACGAGGCCTTCGATGGATTGGTCGTTTGCGTTGACGAACCATGGCTGGACATCTGCGGGTAGAGAGCCAGCTTTGGTCATGTAGCCGTGGTTCTGGCTGGTGACGAATACCCGGTTGGTCTGCAGGTCCCTCACGGGGTGGTTTGCACCGTGGTGTCCGAATACCATCTTCTGTGTGGCTCCTCCCAAGGCGAGGGTGATCAGCTGGTGGCCCAGGCAGATGCCGAATACCGGCATCTGTCCGATGAGTTGCCTGACTTGCTGTACTGCCTGTGGCAGTGCAGCAGGGTCTCCCGGGCCATTGGAGAGGAACAGTGCATCCACAGCGGGGCTGAGGTGCATGATCTCCTCTGCCGTGGTGGTGGGTGGAAGCAGTGTTACTGCAATGTTTCGCTTGTAGAGCTGGTCGATGATCGACTGCTTGATCCCAAAGTCCATCACGGCAAAGCGGAGTGTGGGGTTGGTGGGTATCGAGGGAAGGGAGGGGTCGACGACCGTATGCTGTACTGCCGTCGGGGTGATAAGGTCCAGCTCCCCGATCTTGGGGTAGGAGCGCAGGTGCTTGAGCACATGCTGTGTCTCTGCTTCGGATAGCTGGGTGTTGTGGCTGCGTACCAGCAGTGCGTTGCAAGATCCATTGTCCCGCAGGTGGTGTGTCAGCGAGCGGGTGTCCACACCATTGATGCCACATATGCCATGTTGGAGGAGAAATTCATGCACAGAGATTCGTCCTGGGGGGAGGGGGCCGTCGTAGGCTTGGCGGACGACCAGGGCGGTGGCATGGATGCCGTTGCCGCTGAAGGTGCTTTCGTTCCATTGGCTGTCGCAGCCGTAGTTGCCGATGTGGGGATAGGTCATCATCACGATCTGTCCTGTATAGGAGGGATCGGTGAGGATCTCGCAGTAGCCGGTCATACTGGTGTTGAACACCAATTCCCCGGCCGTGGACGGTTTCCCATCCACCTCTTCGCAGTACGGGGCGTCTGCCCCGAACCCGTTGCCGCTGTAGACTGTACCGTCTTCCAGCACGAGGAACGTAGTTTCCATGTGTCAACCTGCCACTTGTTCAAATTGACTGGATACTATCGTAAGATGGAATGTTTTGCAACAGATATTGCAACAATAAAATGGAAAAATATTTTACTGCAACAAAAAAAGGATAAAACGCACCATAGAATGTTGCATTATCACCAGCAGATGTTGATTCTTCCGCTTTCCGAGGTTGCTTCGATATATGCTGCACCAGTTCCGATGTCGATGGATGATTCTCCGGTGATGCCATGCAACCGGACGCTTCCATGTTGTGACGTCGCATGGACCTTGGCGTCGGTACCGTGTGACAGCTGCATGTCGATATGCCCAGATTCGGTACAGGCTTGTAGCTTGCCATCGGTGCTGCAGTTGTTCAGTGCGATGAGTCCGCTTGACGTTGCCACGTGTCCCTCCGAGCTTGTGAGGCTGTTGACCTTGACCAGGCCGCTACAGCTGGTGACCGTCAGTCTTGCTGCAGTTGCCTTGTCCCCTATGATTGTCCCGCTGGTGCTCTGCAGTACCAGTTCCCCCTGTGGTGCCTCCAAGTTGGTGAACCGGATTGTGCCGCTAGCAGTCCTGATGCCGATGTAGGAGCCGACCATGGGTTGCAGCAGCGTCACTGACCCACTGCTGGTCTCAACAAGGAATGACCTGGGTGTCAGGTTGGCGGGGAGGATGACCTGCAGTACCTGCCGGCTGCTCCTGCGTTTGGTAAACCATGCTGTAGGGGGGAGGGTGACGTTGACCATGATATTGGTCCCATCTGTGTCGACGTGGGCGGTGCATGGGATCAACGGCCCTTCGGAGAGGGAGACGTGCATGTCTCTTGCGAGTGGGCTCCGGTATACCATGATGTCATTGCTGGTTGTCTTGATGCGGATATTGGGGTCGCCATGTACGGCAACTGTCTGTCTGTCTGCTGTTGCTTCGTACATGGCGCCCTCCTTGTTGTAGTCACCAGGAGACGTCGATGTCCCCGCTGGTGGTCTTGATGGTGATGGTGGCAGCTCCGCTGCCCATGATGTTGCTTCCCTCGTTGGACGAGAAGCTGGTATCGCCGATGGATATCGAGCCGGAAGTCGACTTGGCGTTGACCGTGGCATTGGTCGTCGGCGCGAGTACCAGGCCGATTGTTCCACTGACGGAGGTAGCCTCCATGCTGGAGCCCCCAAGGGAAACAGTTGCATTGATGTCCCCGCTGACGGTCTTGAGCCTGATGTTCTGGGCTGCCGCTTCATAGAGCTCGACTTCCCCGCTGGTATTGGATACCTCGAGGTTCTTTCCCGCCGTGGTTGCCGTTGCCGAGATATCACCCGAGACACTCTTGAGTATGAGGTTGTCCGTTGCCGTCGCCGTGAGGAGGTTGACCTCCCCGCTGGTGCTGGCCAGGGTGATTGCCCGTGCACTGATGTCGTCCTGGGCAATGATGTCGCCGCTGACCGAGTTGACGTCCAGGGT
>CAYXIH010000073.1:4114-5742 GCA_964465155.1 uncultured Sphaerochaeta sp. | reverse complement strand
AGGGTGATCTTCAGGCCCTTTGTATCGCGCAGCATCAGCCGTTGCCCTCATGGAAGCGCTGGTCCCAGTCACGTTCCTTGTCGAACATGTCCTCTTCCATCTTCTCGACCTTTTTCTTGAGCTTCTCGTACTCTTCCTTCAGCTCGTCGTTGGTGCGGGAGTCGCCGTCCTGGCGGTACTGCTGCCGGTCGGTGGAGGTCTCTTGCTCTTGGCGGGGAGCCTCATAGGGGTTGACCGGGATGAAGATCGCAGCAAGCAGGTAGATGATGACCATGGGGAAAAACCCGGTGAAGATTGTTGCGACGATGAGGATCAGGCGTATGGGGTTGACCGGGAGGTCCCTCCAGTCGGCAATACCCTGGCAGACCCCAAATACCTGCCCGTAGCGTGACCTATACAGTTTTCTATTGCTCATTTCCTTAGTTCCTTTATGTGTGTTAGTTGGCTTGGTCGTCGTTGGGCTTCTTGGAAGAGGCCTCGTTTCGGCTGCGCATGATCACTTCAATGTTGTCGATCCGCTGCTGCAGGTTGTCAATCCCATTCTTCAGCCGGTCGCGCTCGGTCTGTACTTCGTCTGGGGAGGTGAACACCGGTGGGTCATCCAAGTCGCGGTGGTGCTTGCGCATGTACTTGTCATGCCGTGCCGCTGTCTTGTATGCCCGTTCGGCATCCTTGCGGGCCCGCTTGCCGGTGTAGGTTCCCGGTGCAACGCCGCTTTCCATCTCCTGTTGGCGAAGGGCCGCCTCCATCTTCCGCTCGTTGTACTTGCGGTCGGTGACTGCCTTGACGATGGAGACGATGCTTCCGCACCCAATTGCAATGATGGCGATGATAGCCCAGTCAGCCATGGCTTACCGTCCTTCTGTCTTGCGGCGCAGGGCCTCAAGCTCGGCTTCGATCTCATCCATCTGCTCAAGGTCGCGGAAGGCGTTGTCCAGGTTGTCGGACGGGCGGTGCATCTCGTTCTCTGCCTGCATGCGGTCAACGCGTTCCTCCATGTGGGAGAAGCGGCTGAAGGTCTCGGCGTCGGAGGCCCGCTTCATGGTCTCCTGGGCTGCCTGCTCCTCGCGTGCACGCTTGGCGCGGTCCATGATCCCCTGGTACTTCTGCTTTACACCCTGCAGCTTCTCTTCCAGCTGGCTGATGTCCTGCTTGCTCTCTGCGATCATCGCATCGAAGCGTGCAATGTCCTCCAGTGCAAGCTGCAAGTCGGCGTTGGCCTTTTTCTTCTCCAGCAGGGCTTCCCGTGCCAGGTCCTCGCGTCCCTTGGACATGGCCAGCTGTGCTCTGCTCTGCCAGCGGGCGACGAGGGCCTCAAGCTCCGTCTTGCCCCGCTCTGCCTTGGCACGTGATGCCATCTTGGCTGCGCAGGAGCTCTTGAGCTCGATGAGGGTATCCTCCATCTCCTGCATCATCAGCTTGATCATCTTCTCAGGGTCTTCTGCCTTGTCCAGCAGTGAATTGATGTTTGCATTCACGATGTCCATGAATCTTGAAAAGACTCCCATATCATTCCTCTCTTGTCGTTGGCTGAGTGCCCAACGGATTTGTTCGTACGACTATAGTGTGCATGTTCCGTGCCAAATTCGAAAACAAGCATATGAAATTATCAAAAGGGGTGCAATATC
>CAYXIH010000073.1:0-4014 GCA_964465155.1 uncultured Sphaerochaeta sp. | reverse complement strand
CCCCCCTCCCTGATCGAGAGCGAGCTCTTTGGGTATGAGCCAGGTGCCTTCACCGGGGCCCAGAAGCTGCGCAAGGGGCGCTTTGAGGAGGCTGAGGGTGGTACGCTGTTCCTTGACGAGATCGGCTTGATCCCGCTGGAGGTCCAGGAGAAGATCCTGCGTGTCGTCGAATATGGTACCTATGAACGGGTCGGCTCTTCCAAGACCCATGAGACCAATGTCCGTATCGTCGGGGCTACCAATGCCGACTTGCCCCAGCTCTGCCGTGAGGGGAAGTTCAAGGAAGACCTGCTGGACCGCCTGTCGTTCGAGGTGCTGTTCCTCCCTCCGCTTCGTGAGCGTGGGGACGATATCATCCTGCTGGCGAACTTCTTTGCCTCCAGGATGGCCATGGAGTGTGGCAGGCCTGACCTGCCGGTCCTCTCGGACGAGGTGGTTGCCCAGCTGATGTCCTACCGGTGGCCGGGGAATGTACGCGAGCTGAAGAATGTCATTGAACGGGCAGTCTACCGCAGCGACGATTGTGTGATCAGCCACGTACAGTTCAATCCGTTTGAGAATCCCTATCTGGGAACTGCAGTGGAACCAGATGTCCAAGAGGCTCCCGTCGTGGAAGAACAACAGGCCGCCGTGGTACCGGCAGCCTGTCCGCTTGAGCAATATGCATTGGCCAAGGATTCCCTTGACCTTGAGTTCCTCACCCGGGCGCTGCAGAGCGCCGACAACAACCAAAAGGAGGCTGCACGGTTGCTGGGATTGACGTACGACCAGTTCCGTGGCCTCTACCGCAAGTTCAAGGAGAACTTGGTGCGATAAAGCGGTGGTTGGGGTAGTAGGCCCTCATCCGTGCATCGGGAAACTGGGTGTCGATGATTGTTCCCAGCGTCGTGATGGGTGCCGTCCCTTCCTTCCTCTGGGACCAGCGCATCAACGCCACGCCGGAGAGGCAGATGTCGACCGATGTCAGCACGATGAGTGCTATCATGATCCTGCGGACCATCAGGGTGTCCAGTTTCCGTGCCAGCGAGGTAATCCTTGGCAGTGCGAATGTGACCCAGAGCAATCCCAACAGCCCCCAGGCAATGCTATACAGGAGGTTGACCCTTCCCGCGATGTTCAGGGGAACACCCGAGTAGTCCCAGGAAATTGATCCCGTGGCGAATTCCTGGATCCAGGACATGATGTATTCCACTGCGGTCCCGCTTGCCACCGCAAGGAGGAATACACGCAGTTTGTTGACGGTGGCACCCTTGTGGATCCCCAGCAGGGTCAGTACGACCGCCCCTGCCCCGTAGATTGGGTTGAACATCGGCAGGAACAGCAGTCCTGACCTGCGTTCCAGGACTCCCAGCTTGATCACTCCCCATGCAGTCTCGACCACCATTCCACCGGCGGCTCCAATGAAGAAGGCGAGTGAGAATACCAGCCAGGTGGGGGTCTTTGTCTTGGTGGTGGGCAGAGCCAGTGGTGGTGCCAGGGTGACGGGGTTGGTTGGTGTCAGCAGCTGCTCGCTCTGGCGGTACAGCGGCCCTTTTGGTAGGTTGTGTGTTTGTTTCATAGTCTCACTTGAAAAATATGGCCACCGAGGGATATCGACAACCCATGGTGGCCATGTTCGTTGCTGGATCCTACCAGCGGCTCTCTGGCTTCATGACCAGCGCTGCTAAGATGTAGGCAAGCCCGACGGGGAAGAAGCCCGTGCAGATGAAGGCGATGATGGTGGCGGCTCGGATGAGTCCCACCCCGATGCCCGACCAGTCGGACAATCCTTGGCAGACTCCGAAGAGCAGTCCATTGCGCGAACGCCTGAGTGGGCGGTTGCGGTAGGTCGTCTCCTCACAGCGGTAGGACCCGTCGTAGTCGCGGTATTCCCTGCGTTCGCGGTATGTTGCCATCTTACTGCTCCTTGGCCGTCTTGGCCTTGGGTGCCAGGGAAGCCTTCAGCTTTGCAAGCTCCTGGTCGATCTCACCACTCTCTTCCATTTCACGGAACTCGGCCTCCGATGTCTTGGCACCGGTGAAGCCTGCCATCTGGGCATCTGCCTCCAGGCGCTCGATCTTGGACTCGAGGTCGCTGAACTTGCGGCAGATTGCGCTGCTGTCAGATTCCTTGAGGGTCTCTACGACCTTCTTGGTCTCCTTTGCATGGTATGCGCGGGCCACCAGTGTCCGTTCCTTGTCCTTGATCTCCTTGAGCTTGTCCTGCAGCTTGATGATCTGGTCCTGCTGGGATGCGATGATCGTCTCATACTGCTTCAGCTCCTCATCCAGGGCTGCAAGGCGCTCGGTCACGCGCTTTTTCTCTACAAGGGCTTCCCGTGCCAGGTCGTCACGGCCTTTCTCCACTGCGAGCTTTGCACGGTCTTCCCATCTGTTGAGGGAGGCTTGCAATTCCTTGTGTTCGGCCTTGCGCTGGTTCTGGGTTGCAATGTGGGCTGCGAGGGAGACACGTGCATCGGTCAGGGTTTCGTCGATCTCGGTGATCATCAGGCGGATCATCTTCTGAGGATCTTCCATCTTGTCCAGGGTGGAGTTCACGTTCGAATCGATGATGTTCTTCATTCTCTTGAAAGCGTTCATGTATTGCTCCTTTCTGCTTGTATCCTGCAGATTGTGTGTGTTGTTGTACGACTCAGTAGTTGCATGATGCGTGCCAACTTCTCAGGATTGGGTGGAACAGGTACAAAATTGGGGTATTTAGGGATGTTTTTGCCTGATGTTGGTGAAAAATACCACGCTGGTATCCCAACTGGCAGGAAATGCCGTATGGTGGCGGTTGCCCACCGCAACCAGAGAGTATACACTCTGAGCCATGAGCACACTCTTCATGATAGCAACGCCAATCGGCAACCTGGACGACATCACCCTGCGTGCCCTGCAGACCCTGCGGGACGTGGATGTCATCGCCTGCGAGGATACGCGCCATACGCAGAACCTCCTCTCCAAGTTCGATATCCACAAGCGCCTGATCGCATGCCACGCCCACAATGAGGTGGCTTCAGCCGCAGGAATCGTGGCGCTGATGGAAAGTGGCAACGACATTGCCTATGTCAGTGACGCTGGCACCCCAGGTGTCAGTGACCCTGGTGCCCGACTGGTCCATGCGGTGCGTGATGCCGGGTTCGCCATTGTCCCCATCCCTGGGGTGAGCGCCCTCACTACCTTGATCTCCGTTGCAGGGTTTGTCGGCAAGGCCTTTACGTTCGAGGGTTTCCTGTCTCCCAGGAAGGGGAGGCGGACCAAGCGGCTGCAGGAGCTGCTGCAGCGCCCCGAGGCGTTCATTGTCTATGAGTCGCCGTTTCGTGTGGTCGCATTGCTGGGTGAGCTGGCCGTTTTGGCTCCCAACCGGAGGATCCTTGCCGGGCGTGAGATGACCAAGGCGTTCGAGGAGTTCATCGAGGGGACCGCCGCTGAGATCGGTGCAAGCCTTTCGTCCAGGCCTTCGGTCAAGGGTGAGTTTGCCCTGTGTGTCTCTCCAGCCGAGGAGACCGAAGAAGAGCAGGAATGATCACGATTGCAAAGCTGCGCACGCTGCGTGACCGCACATGCGTGCGCAAAGTCTCCTATATCTTCCATGAGCTGTCATGCAACGCCAATGCCTATGACCCACAGTATGTCTCCGAGCTGATGCAGATGTTCGGCGAGCCGCCGTTCACTACCATATTGGATGAGCGTCAGCTGCACCAGCTCATGGCACTGTCTCACCAGGCAATGGTGGTTCCTCCCGAGCAACGGCGCATTGTGTATTCCGACCTTCACTACCTGCTGCTGGGGGCGTTGGGTGCCGAACCAAGCGACTGGGACTTTGTCCAGGACGGGGTGCTGGATACATCGGTGCGCACCATCTGTCCCCATACGCTGGTGCTGGACCGGGTACGATCGCCATTCAATGTCGGTTCTATCTTCCGCAGCGCAGACTCGTTTGGTGTCGATTCCATTCTCATGGTCGAGGGGACTGCCGATCCCACCCACCCACGGTGCGTGAGGAGCTCACGCGGGTGCGTGGATACGGTC
>CAYXIH010000072.1:0-9569 GCA_964465155.1 uncultured Sphaerochaeta sp. | reverse complement strand
CCATCAGCATCGCTTGGGAACTGGAACCCCACCATCCGCTGGTAGGGGTTGTGTATAACCCTACCCAAGATGAGTTGTTCCATGCAGCACAGGGGATGGGAGCATGGTGCAACGGAATGCCGATGCATGTCTCTTGCGTGGCAGACCCAGCTCGGGCACTGTTGGTCTGTGTCCCCCCGCATCGGCATCATGAGGCAACAGACTCCTATTTTGCCACCATGCGCAAGTTGTTTGGTCAGGTAAGTGACCTGAGAAGTTTCGGGTCTGCCGCTTTGGAGCTCTCCTATATCGCAGCTGGTCGGTTGGAAGGGTACTACGAGCAGTTCCTGGGGTACTATGACATAGCAGCGGGAATGGCAATCTTGCAGGAAGCAGGTGGCAAGGTGGATGGGTTCCCACTTGCAGATACCCGTTGCGACATCGTTGCTACCAATGGGTTGCTCCAGGAATGGGTGATGGATGTCGTCGGAAACCATTGAGTGTATATACCCATTTTGATAGGATGGCATGCATGAGCTACAACACCATCCTCTTTGATCTGGACGGGACGCTGATGAATACGTCCCCGGGTATCTTTGATACGGCGAACTATACCATGGAGCAATTGGGACTGCCGCGGGTACCTGAGGTGCAACTTCGGAAGTTCGTAGGACCTCCCTTGGCTGAGTGCTTCCGTGTCGCCTGCAACCTGGACGAGTCCTTGATCGGACAAGCCTGCGACATCTACCGAGTCAGATATGATAGTACCGGACGCTTCATGGCATCGGTCTATGATGGCATCTTTGATGTGCTGGATACCTTGAAGGGACGGGGCAACAAGCTGGGAGTCTCTACCCTGAAGCTTGAGCGGCTTGCAAAGGAAGTACTGGAATACTTCAAGCTCGCCTCGTACTTCGATATCATTGTTGGTGCTGACGCTCAAGGAAAACGGACAAAGGCAGACATCGTGGACTTGTCCGTTGCCCAGTTGGGAAACGTTCCCTATGAATCTGCCGTGTTGGTGGGCGATACGCCACATGATATGATCGGGGCACAGACTGCCGGTGTCGATTTCCTTGCAGTTGACTATGGTTTTGGCTTTGCCCCAGGAACTGACTTGTCAGGTCAGCCCCGGTTCATCGGAATGGCAGCCAACCCATCCCAGATACTTACATATCTGGGGTGAGACTCTCAAAGATTCCCTTTTCCTTGTTCTTGCGTACGTTGTCCCAGCTGAAGATCCGTCCGCACATGCAGATGTAGACTCCGGGTGGGAGCAACTGTACTGCACTGACTGCGCATCCCAAGTTGAAGATTGCATCTGAATTCTCTAGTGAGTAGGGGATCATGGCACCGGTGAACACGACCGTATGGTGGTCATCGGCTTGCTTGAGCTTCTGGGCAACTACGGTTGCCGTCTGTACCATGGTATCGGTGCCATGGATGACAACTACATGGTCCTCAGTGCTGGTCAGGCAGTTCTGCGCCACCGCTGCACGTTGCTCCTCGCTCATGAAGAGGCTGTCGACCGCGAGAGGTCCCTCAAGCTGCACCTGCAGCGTGAGGCGGGATTGGTGGAGAATCCTGGGAAGCTGTGACTCCCTGAAGATCAACTCCCCCTTGATCTCGTCATAGAGCTTGTCGAATGTGCCGCCTGTCGTAATAATCCTGATGTCCTGAGCCATGTTCGTTGCTTACCTTGCCTTGAAGAGATGCTTTGCAGCCTCGAGCGCCTGAGGGTTGCCTGCTGCCGGATTGTCGGCCGGGGTGCTCAGTGGAAGATATCCAGCAAGCTCCATGCCGCAATATGAACATATCTCTTCGAATTGCCGTTTGATCAAATCATATTGGATACCATCGGTGGTATCTTCCCCGTCTACGATCACATATACCCGTTTCCCATGGAGTTCCTCCATGGTGAACTTGTACAGGCGGTCGATGAATGCTTTTGTTTGTGCCGTGATCCCCCACCAATACACTGGCGAGACGAATACAATAGTATCGGCTCGCAGGAACATTGGATAGAGGCTCTGCATGTCATCCTTTTGTATGCATGTGCCGCCGTTGTGCTTGCATGCCCCGCATCCCAAGCATCCGTTGATATGGAACTTGTGCAGGACTACGTCGATGATGTCCACATGGGGAACCTGCCGGTATACCTCATCAATGAACACCTTGGACAGGGTTGCTGAATTTCCCGCCTTGCGCGGGCTTCCGTTGACTACGAGCATTTTCATACCCAAAAGATAGCACCATGGAGTGGGAATGGAAACTACATTTCGACCAGGCCAGTGAATTTTGATTGCTCTTGTTGATTCCACTAGCTTTGGTACGCAGGAGGAAGTATGATTGTACAGAAGGCATATTCACTGTTTCAGGTGACGTATGCAATGGGATGCTGAAGATTTCGCTTCCTGCAGAGATATCATTTTGTATGTGAGGGTTGTATGAACACAAAGAAACAAGTTGCCACCAAGGCTGCTCCTGCAGCTATCGGACCATATAGCCAGGCGGTCATCGCCAATGGCTTCCTCTTTGCTTCGGGGCAGATCCCCGTGGATCCGGCAACAGGCAACATCGTGGCTGGGACTACCGCAGACCAGGCACGTCAGGTATTTGAGAATATCAAGGCTGTCTTGGCAGAGGGTGGCTCTTCGTTGGCACAGGTTGTCAAGGCGACGGTGTTCCTCAAGGACATGGCGGACTTTGCCTCTGTCAACGAGGTCTATGCCAGCTACTTTGCAGATGGTATCCTTCCAGCGCGCAGTGCAGTGGAAGTTGCACGGCTTCCCAAGGACGTGCGGGTCGAGATCGAGGTTATTGCTCTGGTATAGGAGAAGTGAAGAGATGAAGCAGACACCGCTGTACAACGCATATGCATCGTATCCAGGAGTAAAGCTGATTGATTTCGGCGGCTGGGAACTTCCCGTCAACTTTGCGGGAGGAATTCTTGCCGAGCACCATGCTGTGCGCAATGCCGCTGGCTTGTTCGATGTCTCCCACATGGGGGAATGCCTGGTCAGTGGCAGCGGTGCCAAGGATTTCCTGGACATGGCATGTACCAATGACATTGCCTCCCTGAAGGAGGGGCATGTCATGTATACCATGATGTGCAATCCCCAAGGGACCGTCGTTGATGATATCTTGGTCTACTGCTTCTCTCCCACGTTCTATTTCTTGGTCCTCAATGCGGCGAACACGGAGAAGGACATTGCGTGGCTGAAGGATTCTGAAGTGCTTGCTCCCTACCGGGGCGAGAACGTCTCGGTGATTGACCAATCGTCATACATCGCCCAGATAGCACTTCAGGGGCCCCAGGCAGTCTCCATTCTCTCAAGAGCCTTCCCGCAAGCCAAGGAGATGGGTGTATTCACGTTCGAGCCCGAGTGCTACATTGGGGGAGTGAAATGCCTGGTCTCCCGTACCGGATATACCGGGGAAGATGGGTTTGAGCTCTACTGCAATAGTAACGATGCCGTTGCCTTGTGGAACGAACTCCTGAAGCTCGGCGAGCCGTTTGGGTTGGTTCCCTGCGGACTGGGTGCACGTGATACCCTGCGCATGGAAGCCAAGCTTCCGTTGTATGGACATGAGATCAGCGACACCATTACCCCCCTTGAGGCGAACCTCGGGGTATTCGTAGTCCTGGATGGAAAGAACTTTATCGGCCATGACGTGCTGCAGGCCCAGAAGGATGCCGGGGTTCCCCGCACACTCCGGGGAATTGAGATGATCGATCCCGGTGTCCCCCGGCAAGGGTATCCCGTGTGGATCGGAGACCAGCAGGTGGGATACATCACCAGCGGTGCAAAGAGCCCGACGTTGGATATCTTCTGTGGATATGCACTTCTTGACCGCAGTACAGCCTTGAAGTTTGGTGATGAGGTTGAAGTTGAGATCCATGGCAAGCGCAAGCGGGCAAAGATTGTCCGTACCCCATTCTACAAGCGTGGTGTGAGGAACACCGAGCTTAGGTAAAATCTGCGAATGTAGCCTGGCACGCCATTGCGAGGTCCTCTGGACGGAGTTGCAGCTGCAGCCCTCGTTGTCCAGCACTGACACAGATAGTCTGTTGCAAAAGCGCTAGCTCATCGATATAGGTGGGGTAGTGCTTTTTCATGCCCAGTGGTGAACAGCCTCCACGGATGTAACCTGTCAGCTTGGGAAGGTCATCCATCTTGATCAGGTCGATCTCCTTGCTGTTGGTCAATGCCCTTGCTTTCTTGAGGCTGATGGAGAATTCCGCAGGAAGGCAGAATACGAACACCGCTTTTTCGTTGTCCTGGAGGACTATTGTCTTGAAGACCAGCTCCGGGTCGAGTCCAGCCGCTTCCGAGGCATGTACGGCATCCAGATGTTCTTCATCCCACGCATAGGTCAATATCTCATATTCGATGCCCATGGAATCGAGGATGCGCATCGCATTGGTCTTCTTTATTTCTTCCTTCATGCCAACAGTATGCGCAAGTGGGGGGGTGTTGTACAAGATACGAACGGCTGGCAAGGATTGCTCCTTCGCCAGCCGTCATGTAGTGTTGATCCCTAATTCTTATTTGTCATCAATTGCAAATGATGAGCCCAATGCGGCAGGTGCTGCAAACGAACCCTTCTTGGTCTTCTGGCTGACGATGGTCATGATCGTCAGTGTCAGGAAGGTGATGAGGTACGGGGCCATCGAGAGGAACTGCGAGGGGATGTTCAGCTTCAGGTTCGGGGCAGCCTGTAGGCTGAACTGCAATGTCGTGATCCCTCCGAAGAGAATGGTGCCAATGACCGACTTTGCAGGATTCCATGCACTGAATATGACCAGTGCGATGACGATCCATCCTTGGCCTGCAACGATGTTGTCGTTCCAGCTCGGGGTAAAGTACAGCGTCAGGCACGCTCCACCCAATCCAGAGAGCATTCCACCCAGCACCGTGTAGAGATACCTTGTGCGGGGGACGCTGATGCCCATTGCCGCCGCTGTCTTTGGTGCTTCGCCGACGGAACGCAGTGCAAGTCCATATTTGGTCTTGTACATGTAGAACCATGCGAATGGTATCAGCAGGTAGAGGAAGTAGGTGAGTCCGCTGACATCGAAGAAGGCACCGATGACGGGGATATCCGCCAGCAGTGGGACCCTGATCGTGCCGAACTTTGCAGGAAGGTTCATGCCGACCAAGCTGTAGTAGTTGCTGGCAGGTCCCAAGCGTTGTCCCAGGTAGTTTGCAAGGCCTGTGCCGAACATTGTGATCGCAAGGCCGCTGACTACCTGGTTTGCGCGCATGGTGATCGTGATGAACGCATGCATCAATGCAAGGATGCCTCCGCTGAGCATTGCCATCAGCAATGCCAAGGTCAGGGAGCCTGTGAAGTAGCATGTGGCGAATCCGCTGAGTGCTCCCAGCATCATCATGCCTTCGACACCGAGGTTGAGGATACCCGATTTCTCGGTGTAGATTTCTCCCAGCGTCGCATAGGTGAGTGAGGTTCCCATTGCTAGGGTCGCTGCCAACCAGCGAGTGATGAAATAGAGCATCAGACGGCCTCCTTCTTGATGACGCGCAGGCGATAGTCGGTGAACACGCTTCCGGCGAGCAGCGGTAGGAGGATCAGTCCCTGGAGGACTTCACCCATCGCTGCGGGAAGCCGCATGGTCTGTTGGAGGCTGTCGGCTCCTGTGAACAATGCCGCCATGATGACCGATACAAAGACAGCTGCATATGGGTTCAGGCCGCTCATCCATGCAATGATGATGCCGGTAAAGCCGTGTCCTGCATCGACACCTTTGCTGAGGCTGTGCTTGACGCCAACTGCCTCGATTCCGCCAGCAAGACCGGCAATTGCGCCGGAGAGCAACAGGGCGAGGATGATGTTCTTCTTGATGTTGACACCCTGGCAGCGGGCTGCTGTCGGGTTCTTTCCGATCATGTTCAGCTCAAAGCCCCATTTGGTCTTGTACAGGACAAACCATAGGATGACCACGAGCACCAGTGCAATGATCAATCCAAGATGGACTGCCGAAGGACCACGGCCCCACAGGGCCGGCATCCAGGCACTCTTGGGATAGGTGGGGGTACCCATGTTGCTTTTTGGAGCCTTCCATGCACGGATGTACAGATATTCGGCAAACTTGATCGCAACATAGTTGAGCATCAGGGTGGTCAATGTTTCATCGACCTGCCACTGTGCCTTGAGGATGGCGGGGATTCCCGCCCAGATGGCACCTGCCATGATACCGATGACCAGTCCCACGGGAAGCAGCATCGGGGTAGGGAGGAATGTCCAGAACTGCATGACCCACGTCACGCCGACGACACCCCAGACAAATTGTCCCTCGGCACCGATGTTCCAGAACTTCAGCTTGAAGGCTACGCTGACTGCAAGGCCGCACAAGAGGAGGGGAATGGCCTTGAGGATGGTATATCGCCATGCCAACGGTGAACCAAAGGCTCCCTTGATCATCCCTCCGTATGCCTTGAACGGGTTCGCTCCGCTGGCGAGCAGGATGAATCCACCCAGGACCAGTGCAATGACGAACGCCACTGCAGGGACTACGAACTGCATGTATGTGGAACTGGTGTTCCGTTTCTCTAGCATGAAGCGCATGGTGATCCCTCCTGTCTTGCCCTGTGCGTCACCCCGGCCATCATCAGGCCAAGCTCCTCGGTGGAAGTCTCGCTGGTCATTTTCTCGCCCATGACTTTTCCTTCGAACATGACTGCAATCCGGTCGGCGACCATCTGCAGCTCGTCCAGTTCCTCGCTGACAAACAGGACCGCAGCCCCGTTGTCCCGTTCGCGCAGGATATTCTGGCGAACTGCTTCCGTTGCACCGACATCAAGTCCGCGGGAGGGGTACACTGCGATGAGTACTCCCTTGCAGCTGTCGATCTCACGTGCAAGGATGGTCTTTTGGATATTGCCCCCGGAGAGGAACTTGACTTCTGTCTCCTGGGAGGATGTCTTGATCGTGAACTTCTCGATCAGGCGGCTGGCGAATGAACGGAACTTCTTTTTCTCCAGCACACCATGTTTCTCCAACTCCTGTGTCCGATATTTCTTCATGGCCAGGTTGTCGCAGACAGACATGTCCCCGACGATTCCCATCCTGCCACGGTCGGCTGGGATATGGCTTACCCCATTGTTGATGACCTGCAACGGACTCTTGTTGGTCATGTCCTTTCCATTGATCATGATCGTACCGGATGAGGCATGCAGTAATCCGGTGAGGACCTCGCTCAGCTGTTGCTGTCCATTGCCGGCGACACCTGCGATACCCAATATCTCTCCGGCCCGTACCTGCAGCGACACATCGTCCAGCACCGGACGACCGCCATTGTGGTTCTCGATAGTCACATGCTCCATGCTGATGCGCACGTCCCCAGGATTGTATTCGCCTTTGTCCAGGTGGAAGAGAATCGGCCTTCCGACCATGAGCTTTGCAAGCTCTTGTACGCTTGGGATGTCCTTTGTGTACATGGTCTCCATGGAGCGACCCTTGCGCAGGACCATCACGCGGTCGCTGAACTCCATGACCTCATCCATCTTGTGAGTGATGAACACGGCGCTCTTGCCTTCGCTGAGCATCTTCTGGATGATCTTGTTCAGGTCCCGGGACTCGCTGGGGGTCAGTACAGCAGTAGGTTCATCCAAGATGAGGATGTCGGCTCCACGGTATACCAGCTTGAGTATCTCGACTCGCTGCTGCTCGCCGACAGAGAGGTTCTGAACCAATGCCGAAGGCTCGACGGCAAGGCCGTATTTGTCGCTGAGTTCGGTAATCTTCTGGTGTATTTCCTTCATGTTTGGCTTGAAGGGGAGATCCTTCATGCCCAATATGATGTTTTCTGCAACTGTCAGGTTTCCCACCAGCTTGAATTCCTGGTGGACCATTCCAATACCCAGGGCCATCGAGTCCTGAGGGGAATGGATGTCAACTTTCTTGCCACGTATGGTGATCGTCCCGGAATCGGGGCGGTACAGCCCTACGAGCATGTTCATGAGGGTGCTCTTTCCTGCACCATTTTCACCCAGTAGTGCAAGGATTTCCCCGGGGTAGAGCTTGAGCGTCACGTCTTCATTGGCTACGACTCCTGGAAAACGCTTTGTTATGTTCTCCATGAGCACCACGGGCGTGTTGTTCGTTGTTTCCATCTGATATACCTGCTTGGAGTGTCGAGAATAGACGAAGGGGCGGCAGTTGCCGCCCCTTCGCGAATTGCTTGTTTCAGATGTAGCCGTCAGTCACGGATTTTCCGTCCATGGTCGACGCCTACATTCCAGGGGACGACTTAGAAGGTTCCGTTAACGTTGTCGACGAAGAACTGGATGCTGAGCATGTCAGCGTCGGACATCTTCTCGCCGGCTTTCTGGACGATGTTTCCCTTGTTGTCCTTGATCTCTCCCCAGAACACGTCGAATGTGCCGTCATGCATCTGCTGCAGCTTGGTCGCGACCTGCTTCTGGACAGCTTCGGGTACCAGCGGGCTGATCGGGGACAGCTTGATCATCTCGTCCTCGAGGCCGCCCCAGTAGGCGTTGTTGCCAGTCCAGGTGCCGTCAAGGGCTTTCTGGATGGTCGGGATCAGGTAGTTGCCCCAGTTCCACATCGGGGAGACCAGGACCTTGTCGCTGCCGAGGATGGTGCCGAAGTCAGCGTTGTAGCCAACTGCATAGCCGCCACGTTCGATAGCTGCCTTTGCAGGCTCGGTTGTATCCTGGTGCTGGGCGATGATGTCGCAGCCCATGTCCAGCAGAGCGGTTGCACCCTGTCTCTCAAGAGCGGGGTCGAACCATGTGTTGGTGAATACTACATATACGGTGGCCTTGGGGTTGGTTTCCTTCACGCCCAGTGCAAATGCATCGATACCGCGGATAACTTCGGGGATTGAGAATGCGCCGACATAGCCAATCTTGTTGGACTTGGTCATTGCACCTGCAATCATTCCGCTGAGGTACCGCATCTGATACATTCTGCCGAAGTAGTTGTTCATGTTGTCCGATGACTTGTAGCCGGAAGCATGCTCGAACTTTACTTCTGGGTATTCTTCGGCCAGCTGGTACATGTAGTCCATGAATCCATAGCTGGTTCCGATGATCATCTCACAACCTTCGCCGATGAGGTTCTCCATGACTCTCAGGGAGTTCTCGTCTTCGGAGACGCTCTCCATTCTTGTCACTTTGATCTTGTCACCAAAATATGCTTCTGCTGCCTTGGTACCCTGGTCGTGCATGTAGGAATATCCCATGTCTCCAGGAGGGCTGATGTACAGTACACCAATCTTGTAAGGCTGGTCAGAACCAGTTGCGGTTTCCTTTGCGCCAGTGGCGAATGCCATGGAGGAAACAATCAGAGCAATGAGCAGGACAACGATAGCTTTTTTCTTCATAGACCCTTTCTCCTTGTGTGAGTGATTGTTGGATTCTACACATATTGCCGAGCTGATTCAAATTATAGATGAGGGTTTGAGTGCGCACAAGAAAAATTTAATGATTTAGAAATGGAATATATTTAAATCATTTTTTGATTAGTTTATGGATAAATTAAAATGCAACAAAAATTATCATGTAAATATAAAAAACAACAAAAATGCAAAAATCTTTTTT
>CAYXIH010000071.1:0-9570 GCA_964465155.1 uncultured Sphaerochaeta sp. | reverse complement strand
CATAGCGACACAAATGCTCGTCTGCATCGTGGTATTGGGCATCCTGCTGCTTCTCTCATTCAAGATAACATTCCACAACGAAGAAGTCCTTCAGCAGGTTGCCCTGCAGGATACGGAATCGTTCATGCGCCAGACCATCGACAACCTCTTCATCACCATCGACAACCAACGCACCGTTGCCCGCAAGCAAGCATTGGAACTGGTTGACCTGACAGAAGACTACTTCAGGAACATGGATGAGGAACATCTGTTGGAGAGCTCCCAACTGTTGCTGACGCATATCAACCGCCTGGCCCCCGGCGACCCCGTGCATGTGATCATCAAGGACACGGCCACAGGCAAATCCGTGCTCATCGAAGGGGAAGATGCCATCACATTGCCAGCTGGGGATCCTGAACTCGTTGCCCCGTTCGTCGCAGTCTCAAACTCTTGGGTTGGAGACACTATCTCGGTACAGGTCTTCACGACGCAGGACGACATAGACTTGATCGCCAAGCAGTCCGTCTCCGAGCAGCTGCATGCAACGGCGTTCAACATGAACTCCTACATCAGAGTCAATGAAGTGCTGGACTACCAAGGAGGGGACGGGTATGCAGTCAGCGTGATACAACCGAATGTCACGGGCATGGAGGGCAGGCTCCTCTCTACAAACACGCAAGACGGCATGGGCAACTACTTCTACCAAACCGAGCTCGATGGGATTACAAAAGATGGGGAAATCCTGCACACCTACTTCTTCAAGAACAGTCTGGATGGCAGCATAGCGGAAAAACTCTCCTACGCTAGGTTGTATGAGCCGTTCAACTGGATCGTGGCTACCAGCAAGCCGTTGTATGAGATCTTCCAGTACACCCAGGAGATACAGGAATACAATGAGCGGGCCGTGCGGACAACCATCGTGATTTGCATAGGTGCAATGCTGCTGATCTTCCTGCTGGCAACCAGCACGATCATCATCACCCAACGAAGATACAAGAAGAACATTGACATCTACGTGAACGACAAGACTGAATTCGACATGCTGACAGGGTCATACTCCAGGAGTGCCACAGTCACCAGGCTGGAGCAGCGGTTCAGCCAGTTCCGCAAGTCTGGAGACTCCCCTCTCCTGATCATGCTCGACCTGGACGACTTCAAGCGCATCAACGACACCTACGGGCATGACGTTGGCGATTCTGTCCTGAAGCAGGTCTCCCAGGTACTCCAACAGACGATCAGGGAGTTCGGAAGCGTATGCCGTTGGGGCGGGGAGGAGTTCATCCTCATCTGCGACAGCATTGCACCGGCAGAGCAACAGGAACTTGCCAATACAGTTCTTGAGAACCTGAGGAAGTATGTGTTCAAATCCATTGAAGCACTCTTCTCCCTGACAGCCTCAATGGGCGGTGCCTACTTCAAAGCCAGCGATACATGCTTCGAGCAGGCCATCAAGCGGGCTGACATTGCCCTCTACCGTTCAAAGCAACTGGGCAAGGACTGCTACACGGGAAGCGAATGACCAGCACGACTGCCAGGCACCAAAGTCATGGTGCCTGCAGTTGTACATGGCATCCCCACGACAGCCTGTCACGCCATAAACCCAATCGGTCTGCGCTCTGCTTGCAGGGGATGCCCCAGCACCATCTCGGCCACGATATCGAAGCACTCGCTGTCCACGCAATCCTTGTTGCACCGCAGGGCTACAAGCCCGGCATTGCGGGAGAACTGGATGATATCCGAGATGGGACGTTCGCGGAGGATGGGAATATACCGGTTCAGGCAGATGTCGCTGGAAATCGTCCGGTGTGCGAACGAGAACTGCAGGATGCTACGGATCTCCTCATCCGATGGATATCCCATGTGGATGACCTTGTCGAACCTCCCCGACCTCCGAACAGCCGAGTCTATCACCTCGATGTGGTTGGTCATCCCAAAGACCAGCACCTTGTTGGAGTTTGCCTCCTGCAGTTCCTGCAGGAACACACCTACTTCCTCGGTATGGTGGATATGGCTATCATCCCGCTGTGAACACCAGCTGTCCAGCTCGTCGATGATGAGGATGCTTGGGGCATGCTCCTTTGCCCGGGTAAACACATGCTTGGTCATCTTGCCAGTATCATGGATATACGGGCTGGCAACCGTCCCCGAGTCGATACGGAAGACGGGAAAGCCGATGATGTTGGCTATCTGCTCCACAGCAAAGGTCTTGCCACATCCTGGAGGCCCCTCGAAGAGGATGTTGCCAGGAAACGACTGCCCGACCAAGCTCTGGAACCGCCAAGGGTTCCTCAGCGCGTACAACAGCTCGCCATTGACCATTGCTTCGATTGCTCCCCTGCCAGGAAGCTTGAACTCATCGAACTGAAGCGCAAACTTGGGTGGCCAGTCATACGGGGACTGGGGATTGTTCCTGCATCTGCCGGTACGAGTATCCATGGGGTGTTCCTCCTTCACTGTACGTGGGTGTCTTTCATAAAAAAATGAGAAATCCAGTTCAAGATCTTCCTCATCTTCCTCAACGGGATCATCAATGATCTCATCCTGGCCGTAGATATGCCCCTGCTCGGAATGGTAGACCAGGTTGTCAAACCATTCATCTCCCTGTTCCAGTGCCTTCCTCACCACATCCTGCTCCGAATCCTCATAGTCATCGTCATATTCGTCGTTCATGCTGGTTGATCCTCCTGTTTCGTCCCACTGGACTTTCGCTTCCCCTGCTTCTTCTTCCTGCGGACAGACATCAGGCCCTCTCCCTCCAGATAGGCTATCTCCCCTGCAGGACCGGTAACCACGCAATCCCAGAACGGAAGGTCGCCCCCCAACGGCTGGACATCGATGTCCAGCATCGGTAGGTCGATGGTGGTCATGGCGGACGACCACCAGTGATGACGCCCGACCTTGGGCAACTCCATGGAGCCCTGTGCCTTTCCGAACAAATCCCAGGCGACATACAGGCCGTGGAAGGCAGCCACCTGTGACGCCTGCCCCATCCATTGTTCGACAACTGGCTTGTAGACCTTGCGGAAATGAGCGTACTCCTTTGCATACACCTCCCACGCCGGATCATCCTTGTGCACATCCAAGCTCGGCCTCTTGGGCATCACCGGTGGAATTGCCATACTATCCCAAGACCGTTCATCGGCACAGACCAAGGTCCTCTCACATCCCCCCAACATTTGGTTGGGAACATCCAGATGCATTGAGATATCAGGGACCAACATCATGGCATGGACCGGCAAGTCCCATACCCCATATTCACAGAAAGGCCGCTGGGTGGACGCCCAGGCATGTCCATCGTCATTCCACGCCACGAACATGTGGTGTGCCTTGGAGAAGTTTCTCCCCCGTTCCAATAGAACGTGGGGCAACTTGACAAACTCAACCATACTCCTGTTCCTCCTGTTGATGGTGATGTGCAGGACATCAGGTCATGGGGGCATGCAGACAGCCATTGACATGTCACCTCCTTACGGTTGGGACACGAAGTGCTTGGATGGTGAAATGCATCCAACTATCAATGAGATTGTTTGGTGATGTCTAAGACAGAAGCTGTTTCAGTTGTGTGTACCTTCTTCAGAACATGCATGGCGGCCAATACCACCATATCCATCTGCAGGGAGAAACCAACAACGGCAGGTCCCGTAGGCCGGGATGCCAACAACAAAAAGGAATTCAGAGGCCTGTGCAAGAGGCGACAATCAGTAACGATAACACCTCACAATGCAAAAGGCAACAGATTTTTTATTTATTTTTTAAAAATTATTGACTTTTTTGAGATTTTATGAGCGGTTTTATCAGTAGGTACTCATAATCAGGGGAGAATCCACCAAAATCGGTAGTGCACCACGTACCATGGGGAAGCACGCCCCACCCATGGAAACTGAAGCAGGGAGCTACTTCCAGCGAAACGGATAGCCGTCGCATCCCACCTCGAAGTGGTACTTGGCGATTCCCAGGTCCACCTGGGAGTAGAAGCCACCGGTACTCTTGGCAGAGACCTTGTCGCCGTCGCAGGAGAAGAGGAACTTCTGCTGGTTCATCGCAGTGGGTGCAAGCAGGACAGCCTCCATCGCATGGGCAAACCATGGCTCCAGCATCTGGGACCCCTCGGTTACCTGTTCCATTGTCTTTGACTTGTGGGGAACACCCTGTGTGGCACCATAGCCCAGGGAGAGGACGCATACCAGCTTCTCGCCCTTGTTGATCGTACACCCCTTCTTGACCGTGCCCTTTGAGAATGACATTGCCACCCAACATGTATTGAGGCCAAGCATCTGCGCCTTGAGGGCGATGCGTTCACCCAGGTAGCCAAGCGTCTGGTCAAGCTGTGGCCCCTTCTTGCCAATGAGCGCTATATAGTTGCGGACCCCTGAGAACTTGCCGTAGTGGGCCATCATCCCATCGAATGCCTTTGGCTCGTTGGTGACGAGCTGGATATGGGTGTCATGCTCCATATTGCAGGAATGGATCTCCTGCATCAACGCAGTTACTGCCTCTGCGGGAATGGGGGTATCAAGATAGCTGCGCACCGAATGACGTTGCTCGATTGCCTGCAAAATGTCCATATAAGCTCCTTGTCGACAGAATTGCCCTGTACCTATGACAATATACAAATCATGGGGAGGAACGCCATGCAAAATATTATACAAACTATGGATTTTGCATGAAGATGGGGCCGTCATCCTTGCAGACAACGGCCCCGGGGCTATAGTTTGGCAGGCAGCGCCGCACTATTTCTTGGTGGCAAGCTTCTTCTTGAGCTTCGCGTTTCCAAGCAAGCTCTGCAGGATGATGAAGAATGCAAGCAACGCGGCGATGGTGATCCGGGTCCACCAAGAGGAAAGTGTACCCTGGAAGGTGATGAACGTCTCAATAGTCCCCTTGATCAGCACGCCGAACAAGGATCCGAAGACGTTGCCCACGCCACCGGTCAGGAGGGTTCCGCCGATGACCGCCGCCGCTATGGCCTCCATCTCAAGTCCCTTTGCCTGTTCCACGAATCCTGAACAGGTGTTGAGACAGAAGAGGATGCCGCCGATGGCGCAGAGGAAGCTGTCCAGGATGTACGCGTACAGGCGGGTGCGCCGCACGTTCAATCCCATCAGCAATGCACTCTGCTCACTGCCCCCAATAGCATAGATCCTCCGGCCAAATCGGGTGTAGCGGAGCATGGCCCAGATCAGGACCAACACCACCAGCGCTATGATGACCGTGGGATAGATATACGGTACCACCAGGACCCCCTTGCGGTTGGTATATCCACCAAAGGGAAGGAATACCTTGTGGGTTGCCCAAGAGAGGAACATCGGGTTCTTGATGCTGATCATGTCCTGGCTGATGATCGCCGTCATGCCACGTGCGAAGAACATGCCTGCAAGGGTGACAATGAACGGCTGGATCTTCAGGTACGAGACCAAGTAGCCTTGGCAGAACCCAAACACGATGCCGGTGACCAGCACGATGAGTATGGCTGGGATGGCACCGATGTTCTGCCGCTCCATCATCTTGGCGAGCATCATGCAGCTCATGGCCACGAAGGAGCCGACCGAGATATCGATCCCCCCGGTGATCATGACCACCGTCATGCCCGCGGCGATGACGATCAAGGACGCATTGGAGATGAACAGGTTCAGGAAGACCTGCAGACGGGCAAATCCATTTGCCCTGAAGACGATCATGCCGATACCGTACATGACAACGAACAATACGATGGTGATCGTCAGCAGGAAGGTTGTCTCATTGAATGTTTTCTTTGTTTTCATGCTAGGCCACCTGTACCTGCTTGCGGCTGATCCTGGCCCCAAGCTTCTTCATGTATTGACGGAAGACTTCCGACTGCAGGGTGACGATGATGACCACCACAATTGCCTTGTAGACTGGGATCTGGTCGGCGCTGACACCCATGGCGTACAGCGTGGTCGTCAACGCCTGGATAGTGTATGCACCGATGACCGAGCCTGCGATGCTGAACTTGCCGCCGCCCAGGCTGTTTCCACCCAGTGCAACCGCGAGGATTGCATCCAACTCCATGTTCAGGCCGATATTGTTGGCGTCTGCGGAGTAGATGCGGCTACAAGCGATCGTACCGGCGATTCCAGCGAGGAACCCACAGAACACATACGTGGAGAAGATGATGCTCTGTGACTTGATACCCACGTTCCGTGATGCCAGAGGGTTGATTCCCACGGCCTGGACGTACAATCCCAATGCTGTCTTGCGGAGCACCAACGTGGTGATGAGCACCACAAGGATCGCAACGAAGATCGGGGTTGGCAGCGGGACTCCAGGGATGCTTGCCCCAAGGAGCTTGAATGATGCAACGCGGATGTAGGTGATCTGACCCTTGGTGATCAACTGCGCTATGCCTCGTCCGGCAGTGAAGAGGATCAAGGTTGCAACCATGGGTTGTATCTTCATCTTTGCCACCAGAAACCCGTTCCAGGCGCCGCATGCGATTCCGGTACCCAAGGCAGCCAGTAGTGCGAGGATCCAAGGCGCGCTGTAGCTGTTGACCGACACGGCTCCCCCGGAGAGGACCCGGCAGCTGATCGCGGCACACACGGCCATGACTGCACCGACGGAAATATCGGTACCACCGGATGCCGCGATGACCAACGTCATGCCCACGGCCAGGATCACCAGCTCGCTTGCACGGTTGATCACGTCGATGGTATAGCCGTACAGCACCCCGTTCTTGATCGACAGCTGGAAGAACGATGGGGTCTTGATGATGTTGACCAGCAGCACCAGCGCCAGGCACAGGAATGGCAGGAATAGCCGATAATGCACCAGTCTATTGAAAAAGCTCTTTACCTTGCTCATTTGTCACCTCCGGCGATGCTTGCCATGATGCTCTCCTGGCTCAGCTGGGAACCGTCGAGTTCAGCGACCTTCTCTCCATCTCTGAGGATGGCCATGTGGTCGCAGGTCCTCAGCATCTCCTCGATCTCAGAGGAGATGAACATCACCGACGTTCCCTGGTCGGCTAGCTGGAGCACGAGTTTCTGTATCTCCGTCTTGGTTCCGACATCGATGCCACGGGTGGGCTCGTCCAGGATGATGAAGTCCGGGTCGGTCAACAACCACCTTCCCAAGATCACCTTCTGCTGGTTGCCACCGGACAGCGACTTGATCGGGGTCTCCCTGTCGCTTGTCTTGATCTGCAGCAAGTCGATGTACTTGTCGGTGAACTGCTCCTGCTCCTTGCGCGAGAGGAGGCGGAAGGCCCCCTTCTTCGCCTGGAGCGCGATCATGATGTTTTCACGCACCGACAAGTCGGCGATGATCCCCTCTTTCTTTCGGTCCTCAGGCAGATAGGCCATCCCCTTGTGGATTGAGTCCACCGGGTGTGAGGAGGAGAACAGATGGTCACAGACCTTCAGGTCGCCACAGTCCGGCTTGTCGGCCCCGAAGATGCAACGCGCAAGCTCCGAACGTCCCGACCCCAGCAGGCCGGCCAGCCCGACCACCTGTCCTTTCTTGACCTGTATGTCAAACGGCTTGATGCTGCCAGCACGTCCCAGGCCATTGGCCTCGATGAGTACGTCATCCTCGGGGACTGTCTTGCGCAGCGACTTGATCGAGGCAAGGTCATCGAAGTCCTTGCCCATCATCTTGGCCACCAGCTTCAGGCGTGGCAGCGTAGCGATGGGGAATTCCCCAACTAGATGGCCATTTCTCAGGACTGTGATGCGGTCACAGACTGCATACACCTGCTCCAGGAAGTGGGTGACGAAGATAATGCCAACCCCCTGGTCCTTGAGGCGCCTCATCAGTACAAAGAGCTTCTCGACCTCTTGCTCATCCAAGGAGGATGTAGGTTCATCGAGGATGAGGACCTTTGCCGACATGTCCACCGCACGGGCAATGGCGATCATCTGCTGCAAAGCCAGCGAATAGTTGCCCAGCGTGAGGGTGACATCCACGTCGATGTCCAGGCTCTTGAGCAGCTCGGTGCTCATCTTGTTCATTTTCTTCCAGTCGATCAGGCCTGCCCGCTTGGGTTCGCGACCGATGAAGATGTTCTCCGCCACCGAGAGGTTCGGGCACAGGTTTACCTCTTGGTATACCGTGCTGATGCCATTGAACTGCGCCTCCTCCGGCGACTTGTTGATGATCGGATGGTCGATCCCATCCAGGAGGATCTCTCCCCCGTCCAGTTCGTAGACACCGGTCAACACCTTGATCAGGGTCGACTTGCCGGCCCCATTCTCTCCCATCAGTGCATGTATCTCGCCCTTTCTCAGGGTGAAGTCCACATCCACCAACGCCTTGACCCCTGGGAATGTCTTGTATATACCTCGCATGGACAGGACGACGTCGTCTTTGCCTTCCATTCGCTGCCTCCTTGAGCACGAGCCATGAGCAACTGCCTGTGTGATGGCTCCATAGACAAGGACGGTGGAGAAACGCCCCGGATTCTCCACCGTCCAACGCAATCTTCTCTTAGTACAGTCTCTGGGCCTTGATAGCCTTGAGGTCCATGTCGGTGGCGAAGAGTTCTTCGTCGACATACTGGATCTTGTCTACAGTCTCACCATTCTCGAGCTTCTGGATGATCTGTGCCACGCGAGGTCCATGCAAGGGGTTGCATTCCACAGATGCATTCATGTCGCCGGCGAGCATGGAGTCGAATGCTGCTGCAACTGCGTCGAAGGAGATG
The DNA here is from genome assembly GCA_964465155.1 of uncultured Sphaerochaeta sp. Classification (GTDB taxonomy): domain Bacteria; phylum Spirochaetota; class Spirochaetia; order Sphaerochaetales; family Sphaerochaetaceae; genus Spiro-02. The sequence goes on along the minus strand of CAYXIH010000071.1, from coordinate 929 downwards.
ACGATGATGTCGCCGTTGGGTCCACAGGTCTTGCCGGCTGCCTTGATGGCGTCGATTGCACCGAAGGCCATGTTGTCGTTCTCAGCCACGACTACGTCGATATCGGGATAGCTCTTGAGGAAGGATTCCATGACTTCCTGGCCCTTGGCCTGGGTGAACTCACCACTCTGCATTGCGAGCATGGTCCAGTTGGGCTGGGTCTTGACGATTGCGCCGAAGCCGTCGGTGCGACCAATCTGTGCAGAAGCGCCGATGGTTCCCTGCAGCGTCACGATGTTGATCTTTTCATTGGAGCGGCCCTGCTTCTTCAGGTACTCGATGAGCCACTTGCCTGCGTCCTCGCCTTCCTTGATGAAGTTGCCGCCGACCCAGCAGGTATACAGGGAAGGATCGGATACGTCCATCATGCGGTCAGAAAGGATTACCGGGATTCCTGCGTCCTTGGCTTCCTTGAGGACAGTCTCCCAACCAGTCTCAACGACGGGTGCGACGACGATATAGTCAACGTCCTGCTGGATGAAGCTTCTGATAGCCTTGATCTGGTTCTCCTGCTTCTGCTGGGCGTCGTCGAAGATCAGCTTGTAGCCGTTGTCCTCGACAAAGGTACTCTTGAAGGATGTGGTGTTTGCAGTTCTCCAGTCGGACTCTGCGCCAACTTGTGCGTAGCCAACGACGATCAGGTCATCTGCCGCTGTGGCAGCGGGCTTCTCAGCCGAACCATTTGCGAATACACCAGACAGTGCAACGAGTGCGATCAATGCGATAGCCAATGCTTTTTTCATTTCGATTCTCCTTTTATCATGGGCCCACCCTCGCGGGCCTCACCATGACACAAGTATTGGATCCTGCAAAACGAAAAAGATACGGAGGATTTTCCGAACTTCTGGGAAAATTTTCCGCACGGCAATCCCAAAACGAGCTGTCAAGTG
>CAYXIH010000070.1:0-10081 GCA_964465155.1 uncultured Sphaerochaeta sp. | reverse complement strand
GCATTGGCTGCGATCAAGACAATGGCTCGTGTCCTGATGAACGAGCTGTTGCTATCCAGCATATCCACAAACACGTCAAAGAATGGATACACGGCATCTGATTCACAGCTCCCTTTCTCCAGGAGCTGCAAACAATGATATGCTGTTGTATTGTCGCTGCTCACCAATGACTCTACCAAATATTGAAGATCGTTCATGATAGCTGAAAAGCATATCCTCCTATGGTGGGGTGAAACAACAGGAACCGCAGGTGTCCTGCGGTTCCCGATACTCAATTGAGAGAGAATTAATATTTGCCGTACAGTGGGCCGTATGCTGCGCAAGCGCGGTAGTCGGCTCCTTCCTTGTCCATCCCAAATGCATTCCATGAACTTGGGCGGAAGATGTCGGAGTCTTCGACGTTGTGCATGCACACGGGGATTCTCAGCATCGAGCACATGGTGATCAAGTCGGCACCAATGTGGCCGTAGCTGATCGCACCATGGTTGGCGCCCCAGTTTGCCATTACGGAGTAGACATCCTTGAATGGACCATCTGCGCCGGTGACGCGGGGAACGAACCACGTGGTTGGCCAGGTGGGGTCAGTACGCTTGTTGAGGATTGCAAATGCATCCTTGGGAATCTCGACTGTCCAGCCTTCAGCGATTTGGAGTACCGGTCCAAGACCCTTCACGACGTTCATGCGTGACATGGTCACGGGCATTGCACCCTCAGAGAGGAAGGTTGAGCTGAACCCGCCGCCACGGAAATAGCCACCGTTGGCAACTGAGAACTCGGTGTTCTCCAATACAGCCTGCACGTCCTTGGCATTGATGTCCCAGAAGTGCTTCATCTCGGGCTTGCCCTCTGCATTGGTCATTGCGCCCGTTGCATCAAGGGTGGTGGCTCCGCTGTTGATCAGGTGGATGAATCCACCAGCAGCCATGCCAGTCGGCTTCCAACCGGTGACGCGCTCGATTGCCTCGGGTGACCAGTAGGTGCGGACATCGCTGAAGATCTGGGCACGGTTGCTCAGCAGCTTGCCAAAGAGCATCGCCACGCCATTGAGGTGGTCGTTCTCAGTTGCACAGACGAACGGCTCGCGGATGCCATTCCAGTCGAAGGAGGTGCAGAGCATCGTCTCCATGAAGTCGCCATTGGGCCAATGGTCGGTCCACTGTCTCTGGCCTTGGAAGCCGGAGAACAACGCATTGTGTCCCATGCTCTCCTCGCCAAATCCTGCTTCCTTGAGCTTGGGATTGCCGATCATCAGGTCGCGGCCGATCATGACCATCTTCACGCAGTAGTCCCAGTCTGCCTGGCGCTGCTGCTCGGAGCGCTGGCGCTCGGGTGGGTTCACATTGTCCACAGCCTCCTTGCAGTTGGCCTTGACCCATGCGATTGCCTTCTCGAACTCAGCCTTGTCGTAGATGCCCTCGTCGATGCGGCGGTCGATCTCACACATGTCGATCGCTTCGGTGCGCATTCCCAGGTATGCCTGCAGGAAATCCTGGTCCACGATGGAACCAGCGATACCCATTGCGCAGCCACCCATGGAGAGGTAGCTCTTGCCACGCATCGTGCTCACTGCAAGCGCTGCACGTGCAAAGCGGAGGATTTTCTCCGATACGTCGGCAGGAATAGATGTGTCAGTGCTGTCCTGCACGTTGTGCCCATAGATGCCAAAGGCGGGAAGGCCCTTCTGGGCATGGGCTGCAAGTACTGCAGCAAGATATACGGCACCGGGTCGCTCGGTTCCGTTGAATCCCCACACAGCCTTGACTGTCAGCGGGTCATCATCAAAGGTCTCAGTACCGTAGCACCAGCATGGTGTGACGGTCAGCGTCATGGTCACTCCCTCGCGGGCGAACTTTGCGGCGCATGCCGCAGACTCCAGGACTCCACCAATGGTAGTGTCGGCAATGACGCATTCCAGTGGTTCCCCATTGGTATGGCGCACATTTGCGCTGATCAGAGCTGCTGCCGCCTTGGCCATGTTCATTGTCTGGACTTCAAGGGATTCTCGTACGCCCCTCTGGCGTCCGTCGATGGTGGGACGGATGCCGAGCTTGGGGAGGCTACCTGCATACCTGTGTTCTGCACCGACTGAAGTAATGTGGGAAATTGTTGCCATCTCATACCTCCTGTGATATATATGAATCAGAAAATGTAATCGTTTACATCGGTTTCAGTATACACGCATGCGGTGGAAATGCAACTTGTTTTTTCCGTCCAGCGTCCCGGAACCGACAAGGAGAAAACCAGATGCTCAAGAATATTCCTTCCATCATCAGTCCCGAATTGCTGAAGATCCTCATGGAGATGGGCCATGGCGACGAACTAGTAATAGGGGACGGCAACTTCCCAGCCGCCTCAATGAATCCCCGCGTGGTACGCCTGGACGGGCATGGCGGAGATGAGGTCCTCAAGGCAATATTGACCCTGTTCCCCCTGGATATCTATGCAGACAATGCATTCCTGATGGAGAAGGTCCCCGGGGATACGGCCCAGACACCCATCTGGGAAACCTACGAGCAGATCGCCAAGGAAGGGGATCCCAATTTCAAGGGGTTCAAGTTCATTGACCGCTTTGGGTTCTATGACCGCGCCAAGAAAGCCTACGTAGTGGTTGCCACCGGCGAGACGTCGTTGTATGCGAACCTGTTGCTGAAGAAAGGTGTGATCAAATAAAGAAAGGGTATGGATCGGATCAATGGTACCAGTTGGTCCGGTCCTCCTTGTATTCCCTGGGGCTCAAGCCCATGACCTTCCGGAACTGCCGGGAGAAATAGTTGGCGTCGGAGAAGCCTGCCGCATCGGAGACTTCCCCCATGCTCAGGGATGTGGTCCGGATGAGCTTGCACGCAAGCTCGATCCGCTTGTGGGCATGGAATTCCATCGGAGACAACCCGGTGCATTTCTGGAAATACCTGTTGAGGGTGCTCGAACTCATGTTCGCGACATCCATCAAGTCCTTGGTGGTCAGGCTCTGGTCCACGTGCGACTCTATGTAGCTCAACACGTCCGCAAGACGCAAGATCATCTGGTTGTCACCCCGTGGAGTCTCCTCGTAGATGCGGAAGACCATAATGAGGAACTGCACCAGATAGGAGAATGCCATTGATTTTGTCCCGGTCAAGGTATCGGTGCAGTCGCTCTCGTTGAGCATCTGGTCTACCAGTGGCGTCAGCTCTGCGATTTGTGCCGGAGTGAGGCGCAGCATCGAGGAGAAGCGGGTGTCGTTTCGGTAGGCGGGTTCGATCGTGAACAGTGCCTGGTACCCCGGCATGTCGGTCATGTCGAAGAACCTGTCCTTGAACAGCCGCTTGCCAAAGAGGATGTTGTACAGCACCATGTCTTTGACATCCTTGTATCCATGCTCCATGCCGGGGACAATGACAAAGAGGTTTCCCGCATGCAGCTGGAACTCATTGTCCTTGGTGAAGTGGGTTCCATGGCCACTGACGATGAACACGAGTTCATAGAAATCATGGCTATGCAGCGGGTAGGGAAGCTCCGGGTCACGCTTGATGATCTTCATCTGGAACCCGGGGTCATAGAAGTAGTCATTGGCGAAGAGTTTGAGACGTACCATGACAAAATCGTGCTATAGAATGAGTGGATTGTCAAGGCGCGAACTCGAAATTCCTTTCACACTATCCCTGTAAGGTGGTGATACGCCACAGGGGAGGTCCCGTGACACAATATGAACATGCACAAGCTGAGTATGCAAGACTCGGAGTAGATACTGAAGCAGTCCTCAACAAACTTGTTGGGGTCCCCATCTCCATCCATTGCTGGCAAGGTGATGACGTCGGCGGATTTGAGAGTCCGGATGCAGTTCTTGCAGGTGGTGGAATCCAGACAACGGGTAATTTCCCCGGGAAAGCAAGGAACATCGAGGAGCTTCGCGCCGACTTGGACAAGGTGGTTTCCTTGGTTCCGGGCGTCAATAGATTGAATCTCCATGCCTCCTACGGCGAGTTCGGCGGGGAGTTCGTAGACCGTGACCAGATAGAGGAACAGCACTACGCAGGGTGGGTCCAATGGGCAAAAGAACGTGGCCTAGGCATCGACTTCAACTGCACTTGTTTTAGCCATCCGTATGCAGAGGATGGATTTACACTCTCAAGCAAGAACCCCGTAGTCCGCAACTTCTGGATTGAGCATGTCAAGCGTTGCCGTCGCATCGCTGCATGGATTGGACAGCAGCAGGGAACCCCCTGCATCCTGGATACATGGATCCCCGATGGTGCGAAAGACTACACCGTGGACAAGATTGGCTACCGCCGTATCCTGCGTGAATCGTTGGATGAGATCTTTGCAACCGAATATAGCCCCAAGTACATGCGCGATGCCCTGGAGACCAAGCTGTTTGGTATCGGAAGCGAGGCATACGTAGTAGGTTCACATGAGTTCTACATGAACTATGCAGCGCGCAGCGGCAAGATGCTGTGCATCGACATGGGCCATTTCCATGTGGGCGAGGATATCTCGGACAAGATCTCCTCCATTCTCCTCTTTGATGACGAAATACTGCTACATATTAGCCGTCCGATGCGTTGGGACAGTGACCATGTGGTGTTGTTCAACGACAATGTCCGTGCTGTCTCCGAGGAATTGGTCCGCAGTGGCAAGCTTGATGACGCCCATATCGGCCTGGATTATTTCGATGCCTCGATCAACCGCGTAGGTGCATGGGTGACCGGCATCCGCTCGATGCGCAAGGCGTTGCTGTATGCAATGCTCGAGCCGCTTGGGAAGCTTCGCCAGTATGAGGAAGACGGCAACGGCTATGCCAAGATGGCATTGCTGGAGAACTGCGCCGTGATGCCGTTCGGTGCCGTATGGGAGGAGCTGTGCAGCAGGTGCGGCGTTCCCAGCGACATGGGTGTGCTCGACTCCATCATGGAGTATGAGGCGAACGTACAGGGGCTGCGTGTATGAGTGAGAAGCTGGAACAGCTGGTGCGCCTCTCGCGTACCTTTGGAAATGATTCCCAGTATGTGCTGCTGGGGGGTGGCAACACCTCCGTCAAGGAGGGGGACGTCATGTACGTCAAAGCCTCCGGGCATGCATTGGGCTCGATAGACGAGTCTGGGTTCGTGAAGATGTCGTTGCTCTCATTGGACAAGATCTGGAGCAAGTCATATCCAGCGGACGATGAGCAGCGTGAGGACGTGGTACTCGCCGACATGATGAACTGCCGCTACCCAGGTGAAACCGCACGGCCCAGCGTCGAGGCGCTGCTGCACTCCCTGATGCCGTTCACCTACGTGGTGCACATGCACCCTTCGATGGTCAACGGCCTGACATGTGGGCAGAGTGGCCAGATGGCTGTCTCCGTCCTGTTCCCCGATGCATTGTGGATACCGTTGGTGAAGCCTGGGTACATCTTGGCCCTGACTGTCCGGGACGCCATGGAGGCGTATGCCATGGAGCATGATGGTGCAGTACCCCATATCATCTTCCTGCAGAACCATGGTGTGTTCGTCGGAGCCGATTCACCGGTGCAGATTGACGCCTACTATGAGAAGATCATGAAGACGATCTCCTCCCATGTGATCCGCAGGCCGAACTTCACCGAGGTGCCCATCGACGAGCCGCATGTACGCCAGGTCATGGCGGGGATACACCTCTTTGCAGGTGCGGATGCGGACATCAAGTTTGCCATGAACGTGGAGCTGCAGACGAAGCTGCAGAACAAGGAGACGTTCTATCCGATCAGCTCCGCATTCACCCCGGACCATATTGTCTACAGTGGCTTCAAGCCATTGTGGATTGGGTCTGATGTGTTTTCACAGGCCGATCCTGCCCAAGGTGTCTGCGACCGTTGCCAGCTGTTCCTCACTGAAGAGGGTGTCCGGCCGAAGGTTGTATGCGTACAGGATACGGGCGTGTTTGCAGTAGGCTCCGCCGCCTTGGAGTTGTTCTTGGATACGGTGAAGGTCTCGGTCTTCACAGAGAGCTTTGGAAGCGTCAAGTTCATGGATGACGCAATGATAGCCTTCATACGGAACTGGGAGGTGGAGAAGTACCGCTCGTCCGTAAATAAGTAGTTTGATAGGATCTCATGTGCCGCGTGGAGGAGGACCCGCGGTGCAGGTGCCACAGTGTCTCGTTCCGGAATTTCCGGATGTTGATATTCGTATCGGACAGTGTCCGAAAAAAAGGAGTTACGAATGAAAAAGAGAGTGCTTGTTCTGTTGATCGCTCTTCTGTCAGCTGGTATGTTGTTCGCACAGGCCGCTGCAGAAACCAAGGCCGCAGGGGATACGTACGACATCGTCATCCTGTGCAAGAGCATGGGAAACGGGTTCTTCGACGCATGTTTCCGTGGTAGCGAAGACGCAGCCAAGGAAATCGGCAACATCAAGACCACCTACATGGCTCCCACCCAGGCAACCGCCGAGGGACAGATTGAGATCATCGAGACCTTGATCGCCCAGAAGGTTGACGGTATCGCCATCTCCGCAAATGACTCCGACGCCCTGATCCCCGTGACCAAGAAGGCCATGGCAGCAGGCATCAAGGTCATCTCCTTTGACTCCGGCATCAACGTCGGCGGTCGTATCGTAGACCTGCTTCCCTCCAGCGCCGAGCTCATCGGCCGCCAGCAGATCCAGCTCGCAGCAGAACTCACCGGCAGCGCCGGCGACGTGGCTGTCCTGTCCGCCTCCGCCCAGGCAACGAACCAGAACCTCTGGATCGACTGGATGAAGGAAGAGATCAAGGATGCCAAGTACAAGAACATGAAGCTGGTCGAAGTCGTATATGGCGACGATGCCCCGGACAAGAGCTACCGCGAAGCTACTGCCCTGATGAAGAAGTACCCCAACCTCAAGTGCATCATTTGCCCGACGACCGTTGGTCTGCTCGCAACCGCACAGGCTGTCAAGGATGCCGGCAAGAGCGGCGTTGTTGAAGTCACCGGCTTGGGTCTTCCTTCCGAAATGAAGGGCTACGTCCTTGACGGCACCTGCCGCAAGATGGCCCTGTGGAATCCCGTTGACCTTGGATACACCGCTACCTATATCCTGGACGCACTCATGACTGGCGCAACCAAGGCTGATGTAGGTTCCGTGATTCCCGCTGGCCGCATGGACAAAGTCACCGTCGAGAAAGACGGCCTGATCTTCATGGGCTATCCGTACGTGTTCGACAAGTCAAACATCGAGGAATACGCAGCTATCTTCTAGTCGATCATCACAGTTGCAGGGGCCTGGCCACGTGGCAGGCCCCTCTGTTCCCCTTCATCCCAGACGCATGCGCCAAGCATGCACCCAGGGGTTGGTATCCTATGCCCCCTCCGAACGACAAGGAGTTTGTTGTGCCAGAACCTATACTGACGATCAGAGACCTCAACAAATATTTTCCCGGCATCAAGGCGCTGGACAATGTCCACCTGACCGTCCGCCCTGGTGAGGTCCACGCGCTCATCGGCGAGAACGGTGCCGGCAAGTCGACGTTGGTGAAGATCCTCACCGGTGTCTATACCCCCACCAGCGGCAGCATTGTCCTGGATGGAAACCTCGTTGACTTCCACAATGCCATTGATGCCCAGGAGGCTGGGATCGTGGCCATCCACCAGGAAGCCTCGATGTTCCCCGAGCTCAGCGTGACTGAGAACATTTTCATGGGGCACCACCTGCGCAACCCCAAGACCCATAAGCTGGACTGGAAGGCAATGCGCCAGAGCACGCGTGACCTGCTAGACCAGATGCAGCTCGACATCAATCCCGACACCCTGGTCAAGAACCTCGGCGTCGCCCAGCGGCACATGGTGGAGATCTCAAAGGCTCTCTCCCTCAACGCCAAGGTCGTCATCATGGACGAGCCGACCAGCGCGCTGACCAGCCGTGAGGTCGAGGACCTCTTCAGGATCGTCCGCAACCTCAAGGAGGAGGGGAAGGCCATTATCTTCATCTCCCACAAGTTTGAGGAAATCTTTGAAATCTGCGACTACTTCACCGTCCTGCGTGACGGCCAGTACGTCGGTGAAGGATATGTACGCGATACTTCCGAGGAACAGATCATCAACATGATGATCGGGCGTGACATCGATACGATGTTCCCCAAGAGCGATGTTCCCATCGGTGATGTGCTGTTGGAGGTCAACGGGCTGTCGCAGCTTGGGGCGTTCCAGAATGTCTCGTTCAAGCTGCATGCCGGCGAGATCCTTGGGTTCTTCGGGCTCGTGGGTGCAGGCCGTACCGAGGTGATGCGCACGATCTTCGGCATCGACCCCAGCAGCGGCGGAACGATGCAGCTCTTTGGCGATGCCTATGTACCCAGGAATCCCCACGATGCAATGAGGCAGGGGATCGCACTGGTGCCGGAGGACCGGCAGAAGCAGGGGTTGGTGCTCGCCATGTCCCTGACGAAGAACATCACGATGCCCAAGCTCCGTGAGCTGTGCCTCCATGGGTTCGTCACCCAGAAGAAGCGGGAGGAGGCTTTCGCAGATACCTATGGCAACCAGATGGAGATCAAGGCGGCTGGCTATCATGTCGATGCAGAGACCTTGTCGGGTGGCAACCAGCAGAAGGTCGTCCTTGCCAAATGGATCGGGACGAATCCCAAGATCCTGATCTTGGATGAGCCCACGAAGGGCATCGACGTCGCCACAAAGGCCGCAGTCCATGAATTCGTCTCCGAGATGGCATCCAAGGGGGTGGGGATCATCCTCGTCTCGTCGGAACTGCCGGAGATCGTGGGAATGTCCGACAATGTCGTGGTGATGCACGAAGGGAATGTCATGGCACAGTTGGCACGCAGCGAAGCGACTGCAGAGAACATCATGCGCTGTGCAATCGGCAGCGATACGAAGGAGGCGCAATGATGCCAGATCTTGAGAAGAAGCACCTTGGCGTGAAAGCGGTGGTCAGGAAAATCCTCGGCCAGCGTGCAGCAAGCCTTGTGATACTGCTGGTGATCCTGCTGATACTGATCACGATCTTGCAGCCGACGTTCCTCTCGCCGTCGAATGTCCGCTATATCCTGGAGGACATCTCCATCCTTGCCATCGCGGCAATCGGTGAGTTCTTCGTCATCCTCTCCAATGGAATCGACTTGTCCATCGGTGCAATCATCGCCTTCACCGGCATGGCGTGTGGAATGATCAACGAATCGTTCCCCGCGTTCCCAGCATTCCTGCTCCTGTTCGTGGGGCTGGGCATCGGGTTGCTCATGGGCGCCTTCAACGGAGTATTGGTGGCGTATGGAAAGATTCCACCGATCATCACCACGCTGGGAACGATGAGCATCTTCCGTGGCCTGACGTTCGTGCTGAGCAAGGGGACATGGGTAACGGCCCATGAGATGACAGCCTCATACATTGGGTTGCCACGCGTCACCTTCCTGGGAATCACCACGTTGGTGTGGGTTGCGTTGCTCGTCATCGGCATCAGCTATTACTTCAGCAGGTATACCCGCACTGGCCGTGAGGTCTATGCCATTGGTGGCAACCCCGTGGCGGCGAAGTTCGTAGGTGTCAGCGAGCCACGCATCCGGATGACAGTCTTCATGATCTCCGGGATGTTGTGTGGCCTTGCTGGTGCCCTGTGGACCGCCCGCTATGCATCGGCAGTCAATGAGATGGCGACTGGGTTCGAGATGCAGGCGGTAGCCGCCTGTGTGCTGGGAGGCGTCAACTTCTCAGGTGGAGCTGGTGGAATCCTCGGGGTGGCGTTGGGCACCCTGTTCTTCGGCGTGCTGAACAATGCACTGCCGGTAGTCAAGATGTCGGTGTTCTGGCAGATGTTTGTCCAGGGCCTGGTGATCCTCATCGCGCTCTCGACAAATACGATCGTCGACCAGCGCAAGGCCAAGAAACTGCTGCAGCAGAGGAGGGGTTGATCATGGTACAGAAACAAGACCTCGTCTCCAAGGGCAGGCTCGTCAGCGAAGGGGGTTGGAAGAACCGCCTGATTGATATCTTCACCAAGTGGGAAGTACTGCTGGGCATCATCTTCATTGCGATGTTCATCTATTTCTCCAATGCAACGCGCTACTTCCTGGATTGGTTCAACCTGATGAATGCGACATTCCAGTTCTCGGAGAAAGCCATCATGGCGCTTCCGATGATCTTCATCATCATGTG
>CAYXIH010000069.1:9148-10590 GCA_964465155.1 uncultured Sphaerochaeta sp. | reverse complement strand
GAGATCGAGGGGAACTATCCGGCGAAGGATTACCATGTCATGTATATTGGCTTCGTTGAGCAAATCCTTGCCAGAGAATAAGACTTGATTTTATTTTGTCGACATTCTAGGATGAATCTGCACCTCGTTGCTGGGGTGCAAGCTCGGGTGCCTTGGCGCCTTTGGGAACAGAACGGAACATTTTGTTCAGGAGCAGAGAATGCAAGAGACTTTTACACAGGAGGAGGGGCTCCACGCCCTGACTCTGATGTTGCGCTCACGGCTGTTCGAACAGCGCGTGGACGAGTTGTTCAGCATGCACAAGATGCATGGTACTACCCATCTGGCCATTGGCCAGGAGGCAGCCCAGGTGGGGTTGTCGATGGGGCTGAAGGATTCAGACTGGATACTCCCGACTCATAGAAACCATGGTCACACCATTGCACGCGGTGCAGATCCCTATGCCATGTTTAGTGAGATGTTCGGAACTCCCGACGGCTATTGTGCCGGGTTGGGTGGTTCGATGCACATGACCGACTTGGAGCACCACAATCCTGGTGCCTCAGCTGTGGTCGCAAGCGGCATCCCCATGGCCGTGGGGATGGCGTTGGCGTTCAAGCGAAAGGGTGCGGATGCAATTGCCGTGGCCATCTTTGGTGATGGTGCAAGCAGCCGTGGGGCGGTGCACGAGTCGATGAACCTTGCCTGTGTATGGAAACTGCCGGTGCTGTTCTTCTGTGAGAACAATGGCTATGGGATGTCGTCTCCCGCTGCACATGCCATCTCGGTGCAGGAAGTTGCACAGCGTGGTGGTGCATACCACATGCATACCCTCTCTGCCGACGGAAACGATGTTGAGGCGGTGCGCAATGCAGTCTCTGAGGCACGGCAATATATCTCCGGCTCGGGGATGCCGGTCCTGCTTGAGGTGCATACCTACCGCCAGTGTGGCCATTCCAAGAACGACCCACGTGTCTACCGCAGCCGAGAGGAAGAACGTGCTTGGATTGCACGGTGCCCGATCAAGGCGTTGCGCGAGAAGATGATCGGGCGGGGACAGCTCACCGCTGCGGCATACGATGAACTGCAGGCAAACGTACGCAAGCAGATTGATGATGCCGCCAAGAGGGCTGCCGCCAACGATGGTGAGCATCTCTCGGTGGCTGATGCCTTGGACTATGTCTATGAGTCGCGTCCGCAGCAGTCCTGCATCGGACGGCTGGCATGATGCAGACAATGACCTATCGCGAGGCCATTCGTGCAGCTTTGGCAGAGGAGATGCGCCGCGACAACGACGTGGTGCTCATCGGTGAGGATATTGGTGCCTATGGTGGCTGCTTCAAGGTGACCCAGGGACTGTGGGACGAGTTTGGTCCGCAGCAGATACTTGAGACTCCCGTCTCCGAGGAGGGGTTCACCGGCATGGCCGTTGGCGCTGCCATGATGGGCATGCGTCCTGTGGT
>CAYXIH010000069.1:4974-9048 GCA_964465155.1 uncultured Sphaerochaeta sp. | reverse complement strand
GTCCATGATGCACCGGGCTTCGGTGGGTTCAACGGGGAAGTCGCAATGGCCATTGTCTCCGACGAACAGACCTTCCGTAGCCTCAAGGCACCGGTGCAGCGTGTCTGTGCCCTTGAGATGCCCGTGCCGTTCAATGAGCAGCTGGAGGCGATGTCCATTCCGTCTGCAGAGCAGATAGCGGCAGCGGTGAAGCACCTGCTGCACTGAGCCGCTTGGCATCCAGGGCAATCCAATCATCGAGTGTCAGTGGTGCATAGCCACTGTAGCAGCAAAAGCAGTTGATCATCTGTGACGGCATGGGAAGATCCCGTACCAGTGTCTTGCGAGTCAGTTCCTGGAACTGCTCCATCAGGCGCTGGTCCTGGGTGTCATGGACATGGCCATAGAGCATGTAGGTGCGCGGTGCTCCCTGCTCATCCTTGAGGAACTGCCCGTTGTAGAAGGGCATGGGGTAGTGGGACAGGATTACCTTGCGGTTGTTGTCGTTGAGCTCGGCGTACTCCTTGATCCACCCAAAGCGTTCTGGTTTGAACGCCTTGTCGTCCAGATACCGTTTGTCATGGTTGCCCACGATGAGGTTGATGGTTCCGTTGAGCCGCTGCAGGATCTCGTTGGTCTGTTCCCCTTTGCCAAAGGAGAGGTCGCCGATGACCACAACCTCATCTTGTTTTCTCACATGTTCATTCCATGTTGCAATCATATGGTCATTCATCTCGGTGACCGATGGAAAGCCACGCATGTCCATCTTCGTATTGAGTCCCTCATGGAAGAAATGCAGGTCGGCAATGTAGTAGCGCACAGGAATCCCCCTGTAGCTGAGTATACCGTGTTGATTGAAAAACAGGAACCTCCAAGAAGGTGGATAGACTTCCCATTGCTGGTGCTCTCAGTCTATAATGGACAACACTTGAAGCAACGTCATGCACCGCAGGGCAACGAGCATTTCCTACCCGCTGCGGGCATTGCTGTATAAACAGGAGAAAGAGATGGACATTGATGTGAAGAATCTGCATCCACTTGAAGTCCGCCTGCTCAGACACGTGCAGTTGGGTGAGAAGATCACCGCTGACCGCATCGTACAGGAGCTGGACTACAAGGTGGGACAGTGCAACCAGGCGTTCAGCTGGCTTGTCGGCAAGGGATTCCTGGTGGAGACGGGTCGTACGAACCGCGTTTTCTTTGAACTGACTGATCTCGGCAGGGACCAGCAGGAACATGGCACGCCGGCCCAGCGGATCTTTACATTGCTCCAGGACGAAGGTCCGCTGACGCTCCCTGAGATCGCCAGCCGCCTCGGTCTGGAGAAGTCCGACGTAGGTTCTGCGTTCGGTCTTCTCTCCAAGAGGGGGACCACCGGCATGAACGCAGACAACAAGGCTGAGATCAAGTCGGGCAAGCTTCCCCAGGAGATCGAGGTTACTGCACAGTTGCTGACATTGGGTCTTGCCGGCCCTATCGATGAATCCTCATTGAATGCAGACCAGCAGTCTGCTATGGCAAAGGTCGCCAAGAAGCGCAATGCCTCCGGTTCCCCGTTCAAGACGGTGGAGCGTGAGGAGGTCACCTATGAGCTGACGCCGGAGGGCAATGCTGCCCGAGAGGCTGTCTTTGCAGCCCATATCACCGGTGAGGAACTGGGGTTGGTTACCCCCCAGATGCTTGCATCTGGTTCATGGAAGAGCGGTTCGTTCCGCCCCTATGCCCTCAATGCACCGACTTCCCGCCTGATCCCCGGTCGCCGCAATCCGTATGGCGAATACCTGCAGTGGGTCAAGGACAAGCTGTCGTCCCTCGGCTTCGAGGAGTTCGACGGTCCGCTGGTGGAGACGGAGTTCTGGAATGGCGACGCATTGTTCATGCCGCAGTTCCACAGTGCCCGTGATATCCATGACGTGTATTATGTGAAGAATGCGAGCCATGCCCGTGAGATCGAGGAGCCATGGCTCAGCCAGGTCGCCGCGACCCATGAGAATGGCTGGAAGACCGGCAGCCGTGGCTGGGGATATGAGTTCGACCATGAGTTCACCCGCCGTCAGGTCCTGCGCAGCCAGGGAACGGTCCTTTCCGCCCACCAGTTGCCCAAGGCACAGGTTCCCGGCAAGTACTTTGGTGTCGCAAGATGCTTCCGCTATGACCAGGTCGATGCGACCCATGGTGCGGACTTCTACCAGACCGAAGGCATTGTCCTGGGCGACGACGTCAACCTCAAGACCCTGCTGGGCTTGCTGAAGATGTTTGCCGAGGAGATTGCAGGAGCTGAGGAAGTGAAGTATGTTCCCGGCTACTTCCCGTTCACCGAGCCTTCGATCGAGGTGCATATCAAGCACCCGGTGCTGGGCTGGTTCGAGCTGGGTGGCAGCGGTATCTTCCGTCCGGAGGTCACCAAGGCCATGGGGATCGACGTTCCCGTCTTGGCATGGGGGCTGGGCATCGACCGCATGGCTCTGATGCACCTGGGTCTCAATGACCTGCGCGAGCTGTTCTCACCAAATATCGAGAGCGTGCGCATGAGGAGGGGAAACTAATGCCCAAGATTGAAGTACAAGAGGGGCTGTTCTACGGCCTGCTCAACAAGCCATATACCGATTCCCAGCTGGAGGACATCTTCCCCGTCGCAAAGGCGGAGCTCGATGGACATGATGAGGCTGAGCATGTGATCAAGATCGAGCTGAACGACACCAACCGCCCCGACTTGTGGTCGGCTGCCGGTGTAGCGCGTCAGCTCAATGCATATGCCGAAGGGTGTGCACCACTGTATGATTTCTTCTCCACCAGCGAGGAGACCCTCGATGACGAAGGACGGACGCTGATCGTCCATCCCGAGGCCCAGGCAGTACGTCCGTACAGCATTGGGTTCGCAGCCAAGGGGAAGGTGGTCGACGAGCCCATCCTGCTGGCTTTGATCCAGAGCCAGGAGAAGCTGTGCTGGAACTTCGGCCGCAAGAGAAAGTCCATTGCCATGGGCATCTACCGGAGCAATCTCCTCAAGTTCCCGGTGCACTACACCGGTGCCGATCCCGATGCAACGCACTTCGTGCCGCTTGGGATGACTGAGGACCTGACGCTGCGCGAGATCTGCACCAAGCATCCGAAGGGGCAGGAGTATGGCCATATTGTCGCGGACAAGCCGGTCTACCCGTTCCTGTATGACGACAATGGGGATGCCCTGAGCTTCCCGCCCGTGATCAACAGCGCCCGCATCGGTGCCGTCGAGGTGGGTGACAGCGATTTGTTCGTCGAGCTCTCCGGCACCGTCCTCAAGGACTTGTTGCTGGCAGCGTCGATCATTGCATGCGACATGTCCGACCTGGGATTTGAGATCCTCCCTGTGCGCGTAGTCTTCCCCGAGGAGACAGAGTTCGGCAAGGAGATCACAGTCCCTTATTACTTCCAGGAGCCTGTGGCATGTTCGTTGGCCCAGATCAGGAAGACCCTTGGCGAACCACTGAGTGGTGAGCAGGTGGTCACCGACCTGCGCCGCATGGGCATCTATGCCGTATGTGACGAGCAGGAAGGAATGGTGTACGCTACGGTACCCGAGTACCGCAACGACTTCCTCCATCCGGTCGACTTGGTCGAGGATGTCATGATTGGTCATGGCCTGGGCAATTTCAGCCCCGAGATGCCCAGTGACTTCACTGTCGGACGCCTGAGCCCCGCCGAGGAATTCGGCCGCAAGGTCAAGATGCTGATGGTAGGACTGGGTTTCCAGGAGATGATGTACAACTACCTCGGCTCCAAGCGCGAGTATATCGACAACATGCATGTTGATGGGAAGGACTACATCCAGATTGCCAACCCGATGAGTGAGAACTACGAATACGTGCGTCCCTCGATCATGCCTTCCTTGCTGGAGAGCGAGAGCATGAGCGGGCATGCGGTGTATCCGCACAGCATCTTTGAAGTCGGCAAGGTCGCATTCCTCTGCCCCGAGGACAACAGCGGGACAGTGACGAGGAACTACCTTGGCTTCTTCAAGGCAGACAACGTGATGGGGTACAACGAGGCCTCCTCCTTGGTCAATGCACTGATGTACTTCCTCAAGAAGGAGTATGTGCTCGCCGACTTGGGTGA
>CAYXIH010000069.1:0-4874 GCA_964465155.1 uncultured Sphaerochaeta sp. | reverse complement strand
CATAGCGAAAGCATTTGTTCTGCTTTCTTGTGCTTCTTGTTCATCAAGAGTATAATGTGCCAATCCTACCATTTGCCGTGTATGTGTTTATCCAATTACCAAAGGGGCCTGATCTTGAAGAACCAACTGACGAGGACTAATACGGATGTATCGCTCAAACGACAGATTTATGATTTGATGCTAAAAGAGATCCTCATCGGAAAGTACCAGCCAGGGATACCTTTCACGGAAAAAGAATTGGTGGAGAAATATCAGGTGAGCAAGTCCCCTATTCGGGAAGCCCTGATTGAGCTGTGCAGTGAGGGAATCCTCCGGAGCATTCCACGCTTTGGGTATGAAGTGCTGAAGGTCAGTGACAGTGAGATGCGCAATGCCAAGGAATACCGCATCATCTTGGAATGTGGTGCATTGGAAATGTATTGGGACCGCTTGACGAAAGAGGCAATCGAACAGATTGAGGAATCCCAGCATTCCCCTGAGGGTGAGCAGGATATCCTGACCCATTGGTCACGCAATTGCAAGTTTCATCTCGATCTGATGGCGAGCTACGGTAACGAATACAATTATGCGGCACTTAGTTCAGTATTGCGCTTGATGACGCGTGCCTATGTCCAATTCCAGATGGACAGATGGAAACAGACCAAGTTCGAAGGCCGTGCACGGTTTCACAGAGATGTGCTACAGTGCATCCGTGAAGGAAACAAAGAGCAGGCCGTTGACCTGCTCAAGAAAGATATCGAGGGATTCGTGATCGCTTGATTCCCTGGTGTCCAAACACAGAAGCCTCAATACCTCGATCTGGTGACCACGAATCCCCCGAAAATTATTGTTCCATCATGATTGTGAGGATCTCCTCGTCAGTCGACCGCATCCCCTCTCTTCCCATCCTACCGAAGCTCTTGATGGTTGCTTCCACGTCTCCCTTGACCAGTCCTTCTCCATTGCTGAAGGCTTTGACTTCCTGGGTGCCCATCTCATAGCCAAGGATGGCGGCCTCCAATGCCGATGATATCTTTGCCGCGCATGACGGTTTTGCACCGTCACAGACAATGCCGCCTACAGTTGCTAATGTGTCGGTGATGGTCCTGCCCACTGCATCCACATCACCACCATGGAGGTACGAGATGGCACTTGCGGCCCCTGTCGCGGCACTCACTGCCCCACAGAAGGCTGAAAGGCTTCCCAGGTACTGCTTTTGGTGTATTGCCACGAGGTTGGAGACGATCAGGGCACGTAGCATAGTCTCATGGTCGACACCCAGTTCGCGGGCATACTCTATCACAGGCAGTGATACCGTCAGCCCCTGGTTGCCACTTCCACTGTTGATCACGACTGGCATCGGTGACCCGCTCATCCGTGCATCGGAACCAGCCGCTGCCTTTGCCCGTGCCCGGATACGGACATCCGTACCGTCGTAGCGGTTGAGCAATGTACGACCCACACCCATTCCATACTCGTTCTCGAGTCCTTCTTGTGCTATAGCCTCATTGCACTGTATCTGCTGTTCCAGGATACTGCGTACCTGCCCGATGTCGATGTGGTCAGCATAGTCCAGAATTCCTGCGACCGTCAGGACATCGCGACTGGTTTTCTGTGGCTGGACAATCCGTTGAGGAGAACAGACCTCCAGTTCCTTGCCATCTTTGCACATGTGGGTAATGTTGGTGTGCGCCTGTTCGATTGTTACACTGGCCGTGGAGTCTGCGTCTTGGACAGTCACTTCGATGAAGAGGTTCGCAACGCCAGTTGCAAGAGTGCTCTTGCAGAAACCGTCTGCAACGAGTTGTTGGGTCTTCAATACGTCTTCCGCTGTGACGTGCTCCAAAACCTGCAGGCATGCCTCTGGGTCTCCCCCAACAATGCCAAGGGTTGCAGCGACATTGATACCACGCTGTCCGCCGGAGTTGGGAACTATGACTCCCTTTACGTTCTTGATGATGTTTCCGCTGCAGCGCACCGATGCACTGGTTGGCATTGAACCAAGCAGTTTGCGGGCAACGCAAGCTGCATAGGCTATCGCTATAGGTTCCGTGCAACCGAGGGCCGGCCTCAGTTCTTCCTGTAATATCGAGGTGTACATTTCAGTCAATTGGGTGTTCATGTTGTAGTTCCTTCAGAGAGCCAGCGGTCGATTTCCATCAGTGCCTCTACATAGATGCGCATTCCCTTGCGCATCCGAGGAATGTGGACCGATTCGTTGCTTTGGTGTGCCCGTCCCTGTCCTGGAGGGAACGGGGGATCGATGTTGCCGTTGGGCGATCCCATCCCATATGCGATTGCAGGTTGCAGGAGGCGGGCATATGTTCCTCCGCTCATGACAAACGGACTAGCGTTTGTGCCATACGCTGCATTGGCTATATCGTTCAAGGATTGGAGCATCGGGTTCATGGGAATGTAGGTTGGCTCCGATGCAGTGAAGCTGTCGATTGAGAAACCATGGGACCCCAGCAGGGTGCCTAGTGATGCTAGCAACTGCTGGGAAGTCGTCTGGCGGGGAAAGCGGATGTTGAGACGGATTGTAATGGTATCCTCAACCTTTCGAATGACGGTCAGGACATGCGAGATCTTGCCGAACTCGGGGTCTTCCAATGGAATGCCGATAGAGGCTCCGTGGAAGTCCTGTGTAATCTTTCCTATAAAAGAGAGTAACTTGTGGTCATCTTTGGTGACTGCATCAGCCAAGACCAGACTGCGGGCAAGAAGCCCAATGGCATCGACACCTCCGTCTGGCATGGCAGTGTGACGTCCGATGCCGTGTGCTGTGACCACAAGTTCATCTTGATCCATGATGGCATGGATTCCTTCAAGTTGGTTGAGCCGATTGCAGGTACTGATGGTTCCCCTCAGGCGTGCAGTTGCATGATCAGCAACGCTTGCACCG
Source organism: uncultured Sphaerochaeta sp. (assembly GCA_964465155.1). Classification (GTDB taxonomy): domain Bacteria; phylum Spirochaetota; class Spirochaetia; order Sphaerochaetales; family Sphaerochaetaceae; genus Spiro-02. The sequence continues at coordinate 1,993 of CAYXIH010000069.1, read as the reverse complement.
CTTTCGCCACCTGTGATGCTGAGCAAGCTGGTTGTTCCAAGGGTTGCGGATGCCTCGATCTTGAGATTCCCCTTCTCCCCGTGACAGACGGGAAATCCAGCATCTGGAACCAAGGTGAAGCTTGGGCGTGGCCGTTTGCTCAGCAAATAACGCATATCATCCATTCCAATTTCCTCGGCGCTTCCGACATACAGGCGAACATCGTTGTGCAACCGATGATGATCCTTGAGATAGAGGAGGGCGAACAAGACTGCAATCGTTGCCCCTTTGTTGTCGGTTGCACCTCTGCCTGTGAGCCAGTCTCCATTATGGACGAGTGAAAATGGGTTATTGAGCCATATGCCTTCGGCAGGAACAACGTCTCCATGGCATGCAATGCCAATGCTCTTTCCTGTATCGTGTAATCCAGGGAGGGTCCCGATGAGGACTTGGTCATCGACAAGGTCGACTTCCAGTCCAGCTTTTGAGAAGAGGTTTTGCATGAAGTGGAGCATGTCCCAGCATGGTCGTCCAAATGGAAAACCTTCTGCATTGGGGACTGCGACGCTGGGGATTGCGACGACCTGTGTCAGAATGTCGATGTATTGGTCCAGATGGTCGTCAAACCATACTTCTGCTTCGTGCTTCATGATGATTCCTATGAATGAAAGGGTATCCCATCCGGGGAGGTTTCCGGATGGGATGGAAAAAGGCTGTTTGATTAGTGGAGCAAGCCCAGGGTTGTGGCAGTTTCTACTCCTGCAGCTTCCCAAGCAGCTCCGCCCATGGCGTCGAAGTCCTTGACGAACTGTGTCCAGGTAGCTTCTGTCAACGGCTTGTTGCCGCGGACAAACTCAACCAGAGACTGCTCGTAGAAGCGCTTGAGGTCAGAGCTTGGAAGAGGAAGCAGGTCGACGCCCGACTGCTTGATCCAAGGTTGTGCCTGCATTTCCTGGAGGGTTGTCAGTGCGCTCATTGGCTTTTTGGAGACAGCTGTCACATAGCTAGGATAGCGTGAGGCAAGTTCAGCTTCACCCCAGTAATATGCAAGACCCTTGAGCTGGAGCAGGGGCTGCATCTCTGACTTGGTGAATGCCTTGGAGGGATCTGCAAGACCATCAGCGGAGGGGATGCCATTCTCATCGAATACGAAGTTGACTCCTTCCTGACCCCAGCCTACGGAATAGTAGCCTTCGTTGCTCATCCATTCCAGCAGCCGTGCGATAGCAGGACCCTTTCCTTCCTTCATTGCGCGCTGGCTGACTGTGATGATACCGTCGTTGACGTCGGTGTATACGCCTACGGCAGATTCACTAGCCGGTCCGACGGGTGGAGCGATGACAATCCATTCACCATTGGGGAAGTTCTTGTCAAATGGGGCATAGTTGCTTTCTGATGCATAGGATGAGTGCTGTTCTCGCATGATGCCGAACTTGCCCTGTTTCCATGCAGCCTTCCAGTCATCTTTCTTGTAGGCAAGCCAGTTGGGGTCTATGACTTCCTCGTCGACCATCTGCTTGATGAAGCTCATTGCCTGGTAGTACTCGGGCTTGCGGATGTTCAATCCTGCGTTTTCCTTGGTGAGGTTCCAAGTACCAGGGACACCAAAGGCACCGAAGAATGGGTCAAGTCTGCGACCCAAGCCCTCTTCGCTGGCAGTGATCTCAATGAAGGTGCCGTACCCATAGGTGTCGTTCTTTCCATTGCCATCGGGATCGTTGAAGGTGAAGGCATGCATGACTTTCATATAGTCTTCAGTGGTTACGGGGATCTCAAGGCCAAGCTTGTCCAGCCAGTCCTTGCGGATCAGGATGCCTTCGTTCTTCTTGATATCGCCTGTTGATGGAGCAAAGCCATAGGATTTGCCGTTGACCGATGTGTATGCAATGGATGTCGCCGGATACATTTTAGCAGTTCTGTCGGGCATCATGGCATACATGTCGTCGACGCTGGCAAGCAGACCCTGCTTGACGAGGTTCAGCATGATGGGACGGCGCAGCCACAGCATGTCGGG
>CAYXIH010000068.1:0-10908 GCA_964465155.1 uncultured Sphaerochaeta sp. | reverse complement strand
CCTGTATGAGCGAAAGAGCGTCTACGCCCCACTGACAAAGCGCAAGAAGAAGAAATCAGGTGCTCTCCTGGGAACCATCACCGAGGATGGTCGTCAGGACACTGGAAGGCATCAGGGCTAACAAGATCACCGAGCAATCTAAATCTGATGAAAGAGATAGACGCTCAAGAATACTTGATTTCCGTCCAGAAGAAGTTTACCTTTCCAAGGGGGGGGGAGATTGATGAAATCAATGCAAAATTGAAGCATTATAAGGAGATGTTGAATAGCAATGGAAAATTAGCAAAGTGACATTCAAAGTATTGATCATGTAATGCACTACACTACTCTTTCATTTGCAAATTACAGATGTCTCCCTGATTACGAATCTAAAGCCCGTATCGATGGAAAAGACTATCCTTTCAATATTGAAATGGGTCCAGCCCTTCCTACTATAGTCATTAGCACAATTATTCATCCCAAATCTGGATTTGTAGAGTTCGTACCGGAATGCTAATTATTTTCAAGTGAATCCATCCTCCTGGGGCGTTTTCTTCGTTCATGTACAAAAACGCCGTGTACGTCACTGCCTATCGTGAGTCTGCCAAAGTCCTCCACTCTCCCATCCATCAAACAAACACGTTGAAAACCACCTCTGGGATCAAAACAGCACCCATATTCATCTTTCACCCATAATCCCAACCAACACATCAGATTCCCTTGTTCGTGTCTCTGGTACGCTTGAGTCAACAAACAATCCAAGAGGATCGGAATGAAAAGATTCTTCAACTATGTATCGCACCTGTTTGAGAAATCGCTGAGGACGTAGCGGTAGAATCGAATTTGCCCCAACAGAACAAACTTATTGCAACCTATGGCCATGAACGAGCATAATGTTGTGTATCCGTCTTGCTAGACTCTTTCACGTCACTATTGAAACAACTAATTTTAATGATTACACAGAAAGTATTATCCATGCTAAATTTCAAAGGTATATGGCTGAAGACGAAAGGGTTAAGCTGAAGGTCAGGAGGAAGTTTTATGAAGGCGAGATATAAAGGAAGGAGCAGCAACTTCGGACTGCTTGAAAATAAGGTGTATGAGATTCTCGCCATCGAGGCTGATGGCCTGCTTTATCGTGTGATCGATGAAACGGACGAAGACTACCTATATCCGGCGGACGCCTTCGACATCGTCGAACCCTGATGAGAATCCCTCGAGAGTGGAACCACCCACTGTGGTATTTTATTTCATTCCTGCTTACAAACACCCCTATATCAAGCTAGGATATTCGTCCAAAAGTTACACCACTATCCATCCACGATGTTGAAGCAGAGTTCATGAGCATCCACTCCCCGCGGAGTGCATGGGTTGAGATGAAAATCAGCAAATCTTGTTATAAAACACAAAATCCCGTTGTTTCTTTGCCATTTCATGGCAATTGGCAACGGGAAGATGTGCATCAATTGAGATTAGGCTTTTGTGTTTTGGGTTGTTGCTTTTCTCAATGCAACGAAGAACAGGATCAGTGCCACGGTCATGATGATGTGTGCGATTCCGGAGAACCCTGATATCATGGCATTCATGCCTGAGCTCAGTGTTGTTCCAAGCACCTGCAGGATGCCACGGACAAAGAACATGACTACCATTGCTGGCAAACCAATGTTGTACCAGACCATGAAAGACTTGAACAACTTCTGGTCCTCCAGCTTTGTCACACTGGTCAGAATTCCAATGATTAGGAACATAACCGTTCCCAGGACAAACAGATGCAGGTGGGTAAAAGCCAACGTGGTTTTGCCAGTAAATGCACTGAACTTGGTAAACTCACGGTAAAACACGCCACATGCAATCGCAACCATCGCATAGACAAATGAGATATTCACATATTTCTTCATACGAATCCCCCTGCTCCCAATTTATAACCACTATAGAATATACGCAAGAGAGAGGCCCAATGTATTACCCTACTCTTATATGGGAAATTTAGCACTGAGAGAATGAAAACTATTTCAATGAAAAGGACTGCTCCTCATGCCATCCGGCACATGGAACAGTCCTAGAACGCAAAGTGATCAAATAACTTAATTGGATTGCATCATCCGTTTCAGTTGTGAATTGCCCAACTCCAGCATGTCCTGCGTAACGATAGTTCCTTTGGGGATGTCGGTCTTCAGAGTCATACCGGCCATCAGATAATACGGAGCAACATCAGATGAGACATCTTTGGCTAGTTGGAGCGAAACCTCCATATCCTGAATCACCCGGTGGTGTGTTTTCAACGCCAATACCTCACCCTTCTTGAAGTCTCGTTTCGTACGACAGGTCATTACACTCTGACGTTTGCACTGGTGATAGCTTGAATGACCAAGATAATGCGCCAAGATAACTGACATTGGAGCCTCTACCCCCATGAAATGGTAAGGAAGATACAATGCAGCATACTTGCGGCTCTTACTGACTACATGCCCTTTCTCAGCCAACAGTTCCCAAACTTTATCGTTGGTACATTTCACGATAACAAAGACACCACCAGCAAAACTCGCCTCATCCGGACGACGAAGATTGTTGAACACGTCAACAACCCCAGTCTTCTCTAAAATTCCTCCATCTTCGACTGGAACATAAATTTCAGCAAGCTCACTGACATTACAGATCGGATAATGCAGTGCATCACAAGAGGGAACTAGACCAGTTGCATTGCTTACTATATTCATCTCGCAATAATCGGGAACTGCACACTGCGGATAGCCATGCAAGACCCTACTTCTTTCCTTCAAAGTCGAAGGTCCTGTATATGCCCAATATTCTCTCAATTCGGGAAGATACTCTTCTTTCCCACAGAACGAGAACATCTGCGAATCAAGGTCATATATGAAATCATATTCGCTAGATTTTCCCGCAGCGATTATTTCCAACCCTAGTGTCTGTACCCAAGAATGGAAATCAATCAAATTAGCAGGCTGGTCACCAATAGTTATTGCATAGACCAGACCTCGTTGCTTTGCAAGTTCATACAAATAGGGACCAGAGATACAATCAGCCTCTTTCGAAACGATACATACATGCTTGTCATGCAAAAGACATTGCTCGGCATTAATGGAACTCAACTCAGGTGAACCAGTAGCCTCAACAATTACATCAACATCGCTTAATGGGGCAAGTTCGCAACCCTTCGTCACCAATATTGCATCTTTCGGGGCTGCTTGCATTTGCTGTGCGGTTTCACAAACCACAATATCAGATGCTTTATATCCCAATGTTGCCAGGATTTCACACGTCTGATTCGGGTTGAGGTCACATACAAGTCGCAGCTCGATATGCTCTGATACAGATGGAAGCTGAGCAAGGAACGAATAACCGAAAGCACCGTTGGAACCGAGGATCCCTACCTTGGCTTTCCCTTTGCCCGTGGTCTCCAAGAGATTGAAATAGTTCACGCCAACACCTCTCTATTTTTTTTGAATGCCTTGAGAATTGCCTTGATGACTGGAACAAGCAACATTCCGAAAGTCAGCACGAGAATTACGGCAGAAATTGGTTTTTGGAAAAAAATCATAGGTGAACCATGGGCGACGCCCAGGGCCTGCCTGATGGAAAGCTCTAGCTTTGGAGCAAGTACAAACGCAAGCAAGATTGGTGCAATGGGGAATGCATGTTGCTTGAGATAATATGCAGCCACACCTGCTACGCACATAAGACCCACGTCAAACATACTATTGTTGGCAGAATAGGCACCTACAATACAAATGATCGTTATGATAGGAATCATTACCCGATTGGATATCTTCATAAAAGAAACCAACAAAGGAATAATCAGCATACCAATGGCGAAACAGATAATATTTCCGATGTACATCGAGCCTATCAGACCCCAGACAAAGTCTGGATTCGATTCAAACAACAATGGACCAGGCCGCAATCCCCACATCATCAGACCACCAAGAAGTACCGCACTGGTGGTTGAACCGGGGATACCCAACGACAACAACGGGATGAATGACCCTACCGCGGCCGAATTGTTCGCCGCTTCGGATACTGCCACACCTGTCATCTCGCCTTCTCCAAGCTTCTCTTTCTTCTTGCCAATTTTCTTTTCCAGCACATACGCCAGGAATGAACCGGTCGTTGCACCTGCACCAGGAAGGAAACCAATGAAGTTTCCCAGGAAAGCACTCCTGACGGATGGCCAGAAAATACTCTTGAGTTCCTTCAAGTTCAGCATGCTGCCCTTGAGGGAAATCTTTTGCAGCTGGCTTGCATCGACTTCTTCCTTCTTCATGAACAAGTCGATGACCTGGCTGAATCCGAACATGCCGATTACAAGAGGAATGAACGAAATACCACTGATGAGATTGAAGTTGCCAAAATTATACCTGATAACCCCACTGGCGGTATCGACGCCGATTGTCGACAACAAGATTCCAAGACCGGTCGCAATCAAACCCTTGATCGGTTTTTCACCAAGTAGCCAGCCAATGGAAGTCAATGCAAAAAAGATCAGTGCTGCAATCTCTGCTGGACCAAAACTCAAACCTACCTCGGCGAGCAAAGGCCCGCAGATCGTCAAGATCACGATACCGATCGCACCACCGATGAGCGATGCAACATTTCCAGCGGCCAACGCTTTGCCAGCCTGACCTTTCTTTGCCATAGCATGCCCATCGATTGCCGTGATCATGGCCGGAGTATCTCCGGGAATATTGATCAATGTAGCTGAGTAGGCGCCACCGAACATATTTCCATAGTAAATCGTCGCCAACATGATGATGCCGGTAGTTGGATTCATCTTGTAGGTCATCGGGAGCAACAAAGAAATTCCAGCTGCTGCACCAATTCCAGGAAGTGCACCGACAATGATACCCAAAATGGCTCCAATGCCGGCAAACAATAGGTTATCCAGGGAGAATGCAACCATGAAACCCTGCATCAACAAATTCAGATTGTTCATCTCATCCTCCTAGAACAACAGCCCATTTGGAAATGGGATCTTCAGCCAAAGGTCGAATATGCCATACACCACGGCCGATACAACCAATGAAATCAAAACTGCCTTGACCCATGGCTTTTTGCAAACAAACAACAGCCATACCAAGCAGATGGAGAAACACGCAGTCACTGCACCTACATATCTAAATATGATGATGCCCAAAATAGCATATGCAACAGGAACCAACGGACGCAGCTGTGTTGGAATCCATGCAAACAAATCCTGATGTTCTTCCGAAACCGTGCCCTTTGCAGCGGAACTACAATGGGAGGACCGAAACCAAGAGAACGCATCAACAAGACTCAGGATAATTATCATGCAACCGACCAATACGGGGACAAACCCACTGCCAGGAACATCATCTGCCCAAAACCCATAGCGCCCGATACCGAAGGCTGTCCATACTATACCTACGGCTACAAGGAAGAGATCAAATACAAGTGTCATAGAGTACTCCCGGCATATGGACCATGCTTGGTCCATATGCCTTGGTCAGTAGTTATTTCAACAATCCCATCTCACGTGCGAGGGGAAGGACAGTCTGTTCCTGTTGTTCGATGAACTTTGCAAACTCATCACAATCCAGGAAGGTACTTCCCAAAACGTTCTTGGCAATATAATTCTCCTGCCATGAAGGATCTTGGGAAACTTGCCTGAGTATTTCAGACCAGTACAACTGTGCCTCGCGGCTCATGGTAGGTGCTCCAAGCACGCCACGATACATCTGAAGGACAGCATCGGGATATCCCTTCTCCGCAAAGGTTGGTACATCTGAGAAGGGTGCGGAAATACGTTCGGGTGTAAATGCGCCAATAGCCTTCAAGCGCTTGGCTTCAACAAGGCCAATACATTCGACCGGATTGAGAATACTTACATCGATATGGCCGCCAAGCAAAGCCGTAGCATTATCACCGCTTGAACCAAAGTAAGCTGTCCGGTTGAACTGGATGCCAGTCGCCTGCTCAAAGATTGTCAGGGCCATGTTGTCCAGGTCATCAGCAAAACCAACAGTCAGGCTCTTGGGGTTCTTCTTCAGTTGCTCAACAATCTGTTCAATGCTCTGGTAAGGACTATCGGATCGCACTACCAGCAACTGATTGTCCATAGCCATACAAGCCAAAGGAACATAGGCCCCCTTGGGAGACTGACTCTTGCTGATGTGCATAGTCAACATGTTTGCTGAGTTTGTGGTGATAATACTATAGTCTGGATTGGACTTGGAGTTGATGTATGCCATTCCAACAGTACCACCTCCACCGCCTTTATTGACAATTGTAACAGTTTGGTTCATCAAACCATTCTTAGTGACGACCTCCATAATCTGTCGCCCAAGAATATCACTTCCACCTCCAGCACTTCCCGGAATTACAAACTCAATAGCTTGTGAGGGATACCCACCCTTGCTATTTTCCGTGGTTCCTGCAGCAAATGCGACACCTGCCAGACACAAAAAAACACATGTTACAACACATAGTCTTTTCATAATATTGCCTCCTTTTGACAATTCCTGCCCATATTATGCAAAGAGCATGCCAATACAGGGAAATAACTATTATTTTTTTACATTATAAATATTTGTTAATAGTTTTTAAGAATTCTCACATGTTGCGTGCAACATATTTTGCTACACTAAATGCAACATTCAAACTTCTTTAGCCACCTGTATAATGTCGTCCTATTGACACCCAGCTCCAAAGCAGCCAGTTTCTTATTCCCGTTGCAACGTTCAAGCGTTGCGAGAATAAATTGAGGATTCTGAATATCATCTTGTTCCTCAGAGGGTTGTTCCCACATACCTAGACATGTATGCACCTCCTCGATCGAAACCACTGATGAATCTATGACGACCGATAGACGCTCACAGAAATTCCGTAGTTGCCTGATATTCCCTGGCCAAGGCAGCCGTTGCAGATATTCCAGCACTACCTGTCCCAAGATATGGTGTGCCACTTTGTTCTTTGCATCGAATTGTGCAACGAACTGCTGAGTAAGCAATGGGATATCTGATTGTCGTTGTGCTAATGAAGGTATTGCAAGTGGCAAAACATTCAAACGATAGAACAAATCGTTTCGGAATTTATTTTCCAGAATCATTGCTTCAAGATTTCTGTTTGTCGCAGCAATGATTCGTATATCAATTGGTATCACCTTGTCGTCACCAATTCGCATGATCTCTCGCTCTTCAATGACGCGTAATAGTCGACCTTGAAGCGACATGCACATTTCTGATATCTCATCGAGAAAAATCGTTCCACCATGGGCAAGTTCGAATAACCCCATTTTCCCATTCTTGGAAGCACCTGTGAAAGCTCCATCAACATATCCGAACAACTCACTTTCCAACAAGGAGTCAGGCAACGCAGCACAATTGACAGCAACAAACGGACCGTTGCGTCTATTACTGCTGTTGTGGATACTCTGAGCGAACATCTCTTTACCAGTTCCTGTCTCTCCAACCAGAAGAACACTAGCGTCTACTCTTGCATATGTGGTTCCAAGTTTCCGAGCAAACATAATTGAACGGCTTTGACCAATAATATCATTGAACTGATATGTTGCTCGGTGACCTTTCTTATGAATTTGTCTTCGGATTTCAATCTCCGTACGCTGAATCTGCGAACGCTTTCTCAATACAATAATCCCGTTTACGAAATCATCGCCAACTTTGACTGGAATTCGGGAAAGAACCATCTGCGTCTTGTGTATCGCAACCAAACGGTCAGGAACACTTTTTTCAAGCAAACAGAAATCGGGATCATCAAAGACCGGGTCAATTTGGCCAACTGGGCGGTCAAGAATCTCATTTCTATCCAAGCCCAACAGTTCCTGGCTCAATTGATTGCAGAAGATAGCATGCTTTTCGCTATCACATAGGATGACTCCTTCATTGATATTCTCAATGAGAGCACGCATCCGTTGCCCGCGCATTCGCTCCTGCTGGTTCGATTGAAATAAATGCCACGCCTCATCTATAACCTGACGAACACTCTCCTTCTCCGCCTCGACACGAATACCAGGATACCCCATTGTACCGGCCAGCGTTACCATCTGGTCACCCCCGACAATCAAGTCTGCACCTCCTGCAACGGCTGCAGCTATCAAGGCCTCAGAATCCTGTTCGTCTGTTATTTCATAAGTACGGATATCCAAATCCAGATGTTTCTTGAAGTTGTTGAATCCATAAAGCGCGTTCTCAGTTAAAATAACTGCAATGTGACGAGCACCAAAAACGCGAGTGCCCTCATATACTGCCCGAAGAATATCATATCCTGTCATAGGGAGTTCAAGAACCAGACTTGAACCATCAAGGAGCTGATTGAGAAATACTGCAGTCAAACCACGTGCAATCAATACATCACCGACCAAAGCATGTGTTTTCAGCTCTGGTGCTCCTACATATGAAATCACATAGTCCATTTCATGACGGTGGGGATGTTCTTCAAACGCTTGTTCAACGACGGTTCGAAGTTTCTTATACGGTAGTATGAATTCAATTGTAAACATTCATATCTCCTCTTTCCCTACAAAGATGAACGATCTGATCGATACACAACTGGGGGCTACTGAAAACAGGTTGCCCACACATCTGTTCTACCTGATCCTGGAGATGCCCCATCGAGGCTTGAGCAAGAATGACACCATCATAATCACCATGAACTTTTGCAATCGCGGAACATACAAGGTCATCATGTGCCTGGAAATCGCAATGCTTTATCGCATCATAAGCGGGAGAAACAACCAACGTCTGAATATGAACTATACGTCCCTGTTCATGAGCTGCTTCGCACAAAGCAGCACATGTTGGACCGACTGTACTTTGTGCGGTGCTTACAACAAGCAAGTTACTGCAACTGTTAGTTGCTTTGACGCACATATTCTCGTCTATTACAACAATTGGAGTTGTAAAGAATTTCCTCATGGCCCGCACAGAAGGGGAAAGCGTTGAGCAGGTTACTACAATAACATCAGCTTGCGTGTTACACGCGCACGAGAGGAGAGAAAAAAGTCGTTGTTCATTTGCCTGGGAAAAGAAACCGTTTGCTTCGGCATCGGCAGCAATGAATTCATCAACGAGATTATATATGCGGCATTGACTGAGTGCTTGCTCCAACATTTTTGGAAAAGCAGAGTAGATTGTTGGTACGGTATGAATCAGGCAAATTGTAAGCATAGTACTCCCCAAACAAAAATTGTATACAATATTCTATCATAGAAAAAATTGGGGGACTATCATAAATATTCAAATTCGAAACTACTAGTAAATCAGAATCTAATTTTGCGATATACCTATAATTGTTGAATTATTTCCATTTTGACTCTACAGCCTAAAAACCTCAAAAACAAAGGTTCATAAAGAAGCAAAAAAAAGATAACAAACTCAATATTTGCAAATGTATACCATTTGAGAGAAACAATTCTGATCAAGACACAGATGAGGAACAGGTCCTCGTGAGGAGTTTGAGGACCTATTCCTTTCTCTATGATTATGCCAATGCGGAACCGAGGGCCTTGCACTGGGAAATCGCATCATCCTCGGGGGCCTCATTGCAGATAACACAATCGCACACCAATACAGCTCCCAAATCCACGCAGTCCTTTTCCCAGTTGCGCATCCACTGTCCATCACCCCAACCATAGGAACCGAACAATGCAATTCTCTTGCCCTGGAGATGATCCCGACAATTATCGAACATTGGTTCAAACTCCTGTTCCTCTAGCTGCTCGGCACCCATCGAGGGACAACCGAATGCCAAAGAGTCGTAGAAACCAATGGTTCCTGTATCGAACTGAGAAGCTTCAAACAAGTCGACTTGTTGCCCTGCCCCAATTGCACCCGCGGCGACCGCCTGTGCCATCTGTTCTGTATTCCCTGTACCACTCCAGTAAACTACCGCTGTCTTTCCCATGTATGTATACCATCCATTATATTTATCAGACGGCCACTACGAGCCGCTCCAAAGAGACACCATTTTTGAATTGCTCGACATACGATCGCGTACAAGCTTTGAAGTTCTCAAAGCAAACCCGAGCCTTATCAGCATCCCCATAAACCTTCCAGCAACCAATGCACTTGCAGTTCGCACCTCTGTTGCTGATGAAACCGTGTACGTCTTCCGACGGATACCCGAGAAACAATCCGATTTCATGGGGAAAATCATCACTTTTCCGAAACCTCCTGACCAACGTACACAGGCATCTGTCCAGGTTGTCGACATCATAGCCAAAGCCTTGGAGGATATTACGTGCCAATTCATCTTTCAGATCTTCCTGCAGGCTCGATGTACGAAAGAGGTACAACAGCGCCCTTCCATCCTCAATGCGGAGCGGAACCATCTTGATTCCATAGCCGCTCATCTTTCGGTTGAATTCACGCAGCCCTTGCAGCAACTGGCACCGTTGGCCAAACTTGACGGGAAACAGGTTTGCGGTCTTGATTCCCGCAAGCGTCGGGGCTCCCTTTTCTATTATCGTCAAGTCGGACATTGTGTTCTCCTCCGGAATGCTGCCCATGCGGGGCAGAAAACGTCATGCTAAAAGTTAGCAACTGCTAACTTAATGAGTAAAAAAACTCTTCTTTCTCGCTTGTATATACTCCACATCCATAGGGAATCACAACTCTAAGAGGACACACTTTGGATCCATTTGGACAGTATGGCTTGTACGATACTCCCGGGGAGAGCAACCAAGCACTTCACGAAATGCCTTTGCAAACTTGCTACCGTTGGCATACCCTACCTGCGATGCAATATCGAGAACCGTCCTATCGCCAACAGCCAACTCATGGGCAGCTGCAAGAATCTTCTGGTTGCGGACATATGCATGCACTGCACATCCATATACACTTTGGAAGCAATTCTTTAGCTGTGTAGGACTGACGCCAAAATATGAAGAAAGCTCTTCGATTGTCACCGATTGATCCAAGTTGTCTGCGAGAAACT
>CAYXIH010000067.1:0-10918 GCA_964465155.1 uncultured Sphaerochaeta sp. | reverse complement strand
CCCAGCTGTGCCAGGATGACCTTTTCACGGGGTGTGGTCTCCTTGCTCTCCAGCTTCTCCTGGATCTTCCTGCGGAAGAACTTGATGTCAACCTGGATGCCAGCGGGAGGACTGATCAGGCGGAACATGGCGAATGACTGCCACTGGCGCAAGTTCTCGTCATCCAGTGCCTCTGGCCAGTTCCTTCCGACAAACCTCCACAGCATCTCCTGGCAGCGTGGGTCTTCGAACTTGAGGTTCATCCCAAGGATTTCCTTGGGCTGGGCCTTGCGGACCAGGGAGAACTTGCGTTGGTCGGAGTCCTGGAAGAAGCTGTCTGCGTAGATGCGGAAGTCAGGGTCGGTGATCTGCACGTACTCATCGTTCTCGGCTGCCGTGAGGAACCTCACCGGGAGCATCGGGGTCTGGCGCAGCAGTTGGGCACGGCTCATGCACAGCTGCATGTCGATTCCCAGCTTGATGGCAATTTCGGGCGTCACGACCTTCAGGGGGCTGACGAACGGGCATTTGTTGATTGCTACCTTCAGGACCCCGGGTGTCTTGAGGATATCTTCCTGTGGTGCTTCCAGCAGGGGCAAGACATCGTTGGAGAGGTCGAAGCAGACAATCGTGTTGGGGTTTGCAGACAGGGTGGTGATCGGCATGACCAGCTTGGAGCAACCGTTGGGGTTGGTGAACATGGCGGTCGTCAGCAGCACCGGCTCACCCAGGGGGGTGCTCATCAGCTGCTTGACCTTGTTCTTCTTGCGCATCTCGTAGCCATAGGCAAAGAGCTTTGGCTGCTTGTCCTTGATCAGGCGTGCCACGGCAATGGTCGCCTTGACGTCCGACATGGCGTCATGGGCTCCCTCATGGGGTATGTTGTTGGCTGTGGTAAGGTCGGTGAGCTTGAATGCGGGGTTGCCGTTTTCACGCTTGGGTGGCCATACGATCCCCTCGGGCCGGAGGTCGTGGGCGGCACGGACCAAGTCCAGGATGTCCCAGCGTGTATTCCCGTTTGCCCATTCGCGCTTGTAGGGGTCGAGGAAATTGCGGTACAGCGCGTTGCGGATGAACTCATCGTCGAAACGGACGGAGTTGAATCCTGCCACGCAGGTGCCTGGGATGGAGAACTCTGTGTTGATGCGGTCTATGAAGTCACTCTCGGGAAGCCCTTTCTCCATCACCTCCTGGGGGGTGATGCCAGTGATCAGGCAGGAGAGGGGATCGGGGAGGTAGTCATCCGACAGCCTGCAGTAGAGGATCACCTCAGGTCCAATTGGGTTGAGGTCCAAGTCGGTCCGCTGGCCTGCAAACTGGGCAATGCGGTCATAATGGGAGTTGAGGCCGAAGGTCTCGAGGTCATACCAGAAGAATGTTTCTTTCGCGTTCATGGGCCCATCATAGCATATGGATGGAAAGTGAGAAACAGTGCCGGTGCGTTTCTCCCCTTGCATAGGATGGCGGTGGCTTGTATCATTCTGAGCAACGGAGGCACCTCTTGAAGCACCTGCGCAAGCTATTGATTACTCTGTTGCTGTTGGCATCACCCTTGTGCCTGATGGCCCAGCAAGCAGCTGTTCCTACATCTTTGGATGTAAGGACGGGGTTATATGCCTTCGTTGATGCGTCGATGTCATCGGTAGCCGCCTATCTGTCTTCACCACAGCTGAATTTGCCCGGATGTGAGATCTCTTCCCCCTCGGGCGATGGGCTTCCCAGCCAGATCATTTTTACTCAGTCCGATATCAGTACGTACCTGCCTGTCCTGCGGCCGCAGGACACTGGCATGGGGTGGCTGGGCAAGTTGCTGGCCAAGGTGAATGTGGGTGGGTTGCTCAGCGAGACGGCCGCATCCCTGCTGGAAGCCAATGGCTGGAAGCGCGGAGATATCATCCTCGATGGCAACATGGACCTCTCGTTTCCCGAAGGTACCTCGGTGGCATCCCTGATGGGCCTGATGATCAATGCCAGGCCTGGGGTTGCCGTTGCGACGGTGGTGGTGGACATGGCCCTTGCTGGTGCGAAGCTCTCCGCTCCGATGCACCTAGAAGGTGAGTTTACCCTGGAAGTTCCCCAGACTGCCACGTTAGTGATAACGCCAGTGCGTTTGTTGGCCAATGGCTATGCAGTGGAGGGTGGAAAGATACGCATTGGGACATGACGTAGATTGTCTGATGCTTTGTTTTGCAATACAATGGGTGAAGCTCACCCACAAAGGAGAACGTTCCCATGAATGATGTAGTAGCCAGGACAGAGGCTTTTTTGGAGAAATGGAAGGTATCGCCGGACTCGGTGGACATGCAGGCCGTATGCGACAGGTTCTTGCATGAGATGGACCTGGGGCTCAAGGTAGCCGGCGGAAGCTCGCTGCAGATGATCCCCACCTATGCCAGCGAGAGCGAACAGGTCAAGCCTGGTGAAACAGTCATCGTCCTCGATGCAGGTGGAACGAACTTCCGTACCTGCCTGGTGGTGTTTGATGAAAACCGCATCCCCCATATCTCCGACTTCAAGAAGAGCGGCATGCCCGGTGTCAAGGAAGAGGTCTCTGCCCAGCAGTTCTTCTCTGCCCTTGCAGACGACGTGGAGCGTTTGATCGACAAGAGCGATAAGATTGGCTTCTGTTTCTCCTATGCAGCAACTATCCTGCCAGACCATGACGGCGTACCCCTTGCGTTCTCCAAGGAGATCAAGGCCCCCGAGGTGATCGGGATGCCTGTCGGCGCCTCGTTGCTTGCTGAGCTTGGCCGCCGTGGACATGATGTCTCCAAGAAGCGTGTGTCGGTCGTCAACGATACCGTTGCAACCCTCCTTGCCGGAAAAGCTTCGGCGGGGAACACCGTCTATGACGGGTTCATCGGATTCATCCTGGGCACCGGTACCAACACCGCATACTCAGAGCTCAACAGTGCCATCGGCAAGGTTGACTGCGGTACCTCGGGGACTCAGATCATCAACGTTGAGTCCGGTTCGTTCTACTTCTCCTTGGGTGAATTGGATAGCGAGTTCTTCGCCTCCACCAAGCAGCCGGAGGCCTACCACTTTGAGAAGATGATCAGTGGTGCATACCTGGGCCCATACAGCCACCTGTTGGTCAAGAAGGCAGTGGAGGAGGGCTTGTTCTCCGATGCTTTTGCCAAGAGCTTCGCTGCCATCGAGCCTTTGACGACCACCACGATGAGCAACTACCTGGAGATGCCCTACAACACTGACTATGCGCTGGTGCGCTGTGTCGGTGACAATGAGGATGATGCTACTACGTTGTGGATGTTGCTAGACTCGTTCATTGCACGTGCTGCCAAGCTGACGGCGGTCAATCTCTCTGCGGCAGTCCTCAAGAGCGGCTGTGGTTCCGATCCACGCCGCCCGGTGTGCATCAATGCAGATGGAACCACCTACTACAAGACGGAGTTCCTCAAGCAGTATACGGAGTACTATCTGTATCAATTCCTGCAGTGCACCAAGCACCGGTATGTCAAGTTCGTCAGGATTGACGACTCACCGGTCCTCGGTGCCGCGATCGCGGGTCTGCAGGGCTAATACGACGAGCTGACAAACATCAGGGGCGCCATCGGCGCCCCTGTGTTGTATTTAGGCCTCGAGCATTGCTGCCACGGCTTCGTCTGCTGTCTCTATCATCTTGCGGTGCCACTGTAGCAGGAAGTCATGCCGCTTGGGGCAATTCCCCTTGCAGTCTGCAAGAACGCGGAAGATTGGCTCGGTGCCGCTTCCACGCATCCAGATGTAGTCGGTGGGATTCCCATCCTTGTCCAGGAAGACAATCTTCAGGCCACCCTTTGCGCTCTTGCGGTGCTCCGGTCCCATTCCTTGGTCACATACTGTTCCCTCGGTCTGGTACTCCTTCCACCCATAGATGCCATAAGTGGTCTTCAGGTACTCCTGCTGTTCATTCCACTGGCTGAGGAACTCCTGCTCGTAGGCACTCTTGAGCTTGCCTTGGTCCGTGCTCTTCACATGCATGTTCCCCTGGGGGGAGAAGGCGCCGGTGGTGGTGTACTTGGGAAGGCTCTCCACCAGTGCCTCTATCGACGGCTGTTGTGACGTATCTTGTCCACAGGCTGTAAGCCATGTGGCGAATATGGAGTCGCTTCCAGTCGAGGAGAGGAATTTCACCAGCGACATGATGGTGTTCATGGGGTCGCGGACCTTTGCAGGGTCGGTGATGTTGCCACCGTTGGAACCTTCGCCCAGCACCCGCACGATTGCACCTTGTGCGCGTAGCTTCTGGGCCAACTCAACGACATTGGCTTCCCCGACTTCTGCGCGGTGGACTTCCACCCCCAGGGCCTTGCAGATGCTTTCGATGCGCATCGAAGTCGGGCAGTTGACGGCAATGGCCATGCGGACATCTGTCCCCAGTTTCCTGCGCAGGTCGGCAAGTTCAATGACGACGACCGTGGCAAACACCTCCTGGGCCTGGAGGATGTGTGCCGAGCCGTTGCTCTGCCTGATATATACCAAGTTGCCCCGGTCTCCATCGTTGTCTGGGACATATCCAATCTGGAATGCTGGGTTTGAGGCATGCAGCGCCTGCAGTGTCGTCCTGCAGAGCTCCAGGTTCTCACCTTCGGGCACAATTGGGTGGACTATCTGGCGTGGGGTATCGTTCATTGCATGCACGGTGATACCCAGTGAAGTCAGGAAGTCAACGTCGATGGAGTCTCCTCGGGCGCTCCCGTTGAGCTCCGCGACGATGCCAATGGGGTGGTGCTTCGTGTAGTCTCGGATGTGGGCGACCAGCGCATCGCGTTCACCAGGTGCATCGCTACCCGCGGCGGTGGTGAGGACAAACTGGCGGTAGCGCTGCAGCGACTGCTCTTTTTGGCGTGGCATCTGCTGGAGGACCGCTTCATAGGCGTTGGTGTCCAACAGCGTGCAGAGCTTCTGGACATATGCAGGGGCAAGTGCATCCGCTGCAAGCTCACGCATGGTGGTGGCCAACTTTGCAGAGACAGAACCGGCATAGACACCACCGTCCCGTCCGAACTTGATCCCGTTGTGTCCCACTGGGTTGTGGCTTGCGCTGATATAGAGGAAGGCATCCGCTTCGGCTGGGGCAACTGCACTGTCTGCCATGATCTCGGGAGCGGCTGCGATAAAGAGGTACCGCACTGATACGCCCAATGAGAGGAGGATCCTGCATACCACGTCGGCAAACGCCGGGCCGGTAGGACGTGCGTCAATGCCTACGAGGACTGTGTAGTGGAGCTTCTGCACTGGGCATGCCTCAAGGCGTGCTCCATGGCCGCAAGCTTCCATGAACTGCTGGGAAGCCTGTTCTATTCCCAGATGCCTGGCAAGTGATAGGGCTGTATAGGCTGCAAGGACTGCGTCTGCGCGGCTGATACCTTCTGTTGCGTCTTCTTCGTCACCGCTGCTGGCAAATACCTTGCGCCAGCCAGAGGCGGAGAGGATCATGGGTGAAAACGCTTGGAGTACCTGTGTGTGGGTGGGCAGTGTCCCTGCCAGTGGATTTTCCTGTGCATCAGCCACGAACAGTTTGGTTCGTGGATCATAAAACTTCATGGTTGCCTCCTGTTCCCGTCAAATATAGCATGTACGGGCTGTTGTAGCCACACTCCTCTTGCCACAGTCGAAGAGGTGGTCTATCGTAGGGAACATGATACCCACATGTGCCACCATCCATGATCTGTCTTGCTATGCAAAGAGCTCCCTGACCGTTGTCTGTCCCGTGCTGGAGGCGATGGGCGTAGAGGCATGTCCGCTTCCCACGGCAATCCTCTCCACCCAGACTGATGGGTTTGACGGGTATGCGTTCACAGACCTGACTGCAACCATGCAGTCGGTGCTCCATCATTGGCAGGAGCTGGGTATATGTTTCGAGGGAGTGTATTCAGGGTTCTTGGGTTCCCCACAGCAGATCGACATTGTCATGCAGTTCATTGCAAGCCAGAAACGCTGCGGTGCTCCGCTGGTCGTGGTTGACCCCGTGCTGGGAGACGGAGGCTGTACATATGGCCCCATGGATCACCAGCTGGTTGCCGGGATGCGAAGCCTGGTCTCCTGTGCCGATGTGATCACACCCAACACCACAGAGGTTTCCCTCTTGTTGGGGACCCCATGGGAGCCCAATCCTTCACAGACGTTGTTGGAACTCCAGGCTCGTGCCTTGTCAGATCTGGGACCGGCCAAAGTGGTGGTCACCAGTGCAGCCTGCACGGATGACCTCACTGGTGTAGCTTGGTATGACCGCACGACAGATGCATTTTGTGTGCACCGCCATAGGCGCGTCAGCGCTTCGTATCCAGGCAGCGGTGACCTGTTCGCCTCTGTGTTGACCGGTTCGCTCTTGGGTGGCAACACGTTTGAGCAGAGCGTACTGCAGGCGGATGCCATTGTGGCCTCTGCAGTGGCGCGTACCCATGCCATGGGATATGCCCAACGGCATGGTATCTGCACCTCTTCCATTATTGGGGATCTCGTGAAGTTGCGTGGCTAGACGGTACCCAGGGAAAAATCACCGATAATCTTGTACAAGTTTCCATCGTGCACCAGCTCCAGCTTCCTGTTGGGGAAGTAGATCGGCAGCAATGAGCGTAGGTATTCCATTGCCACCTCCTCTATCTCCTTGCGGTCGGCGGCATCAGTACGTGCAAGGGTCACGATGTCCACATCCACGATATAGCCTCTGCCACTGTGGCTGCCGTACCCCATGGTGAACTGGGTGCCCGTTGAGAAGAGCCCGTCGTATGCAACCGAGGCTGCTTTGCCCCGGGGCAACCTGTTGGGGTGCAATGGGTACTTGTCCCCAAACCGGTCTTCGAGATACCGGTCCAGGTCGTCACACATTGCACGGAGGCTATCTTCAATGGCTTGCTGTTTTGGGTGCATGCTCATGGCTCTATCCTATAATCATACCGAACTAGGTATGCTCAAGCGTTCTACGCTTTCAGTCTTGATATTGTCGAACACCTTTCGCTTGGAAAGCTGGATGGCGACTCCCTGCAATATCGGTTTGTTTTGTTCGAATATCTCCAATGCGGCCTGTTGGAGCATATCCATCGCCCAGCGGGAGGTGTCGTCCATCTTGATCTTCTCTTTTCCTGCCTGGCCGTCGATCCGGATGTAGTCCAAGTCGGGGATGCCTGCTGCAATGGTGTCGGCGAGCTGGCTCTGTGCCTGGGAGTGGATCTTGTAGATTGGCAGGCCCTTGGAGATGTCCATCCAGCCAAACGCACCGCCTGCTGAGCGTTGTGTGTCGAAGATGAAGGGGACGGATGCCGTGGAGAATGAGATGATATGGTACCGCTTTGCCTTTGGGTAGAGTCGCTTTGCCTCGATGTAGGCATAGAGGACCGGGTTGTTTGCTATGACTCCACCGTCTACCAAGTTCCACGTCTCTCCTGTCTGCTCGTCCTTGTGGACAAGGGCCGAGAAGTAGGTTGGGGCAGCAGATGTTGCCCTGGCAGCCTCCCTCATCAGGATGCCGTTGTTGTCAGTGCTGCTGAGGATGCGCGACTGTGCATGCTTGGTGTCGTAGGTCACCACCATGGTGGGGACGACTGCATCCGAAAGGGGGATGTCGTCGAAGGTCCGCTTGAGGACTTGGTTGAACTTGCGGCCGTCATATTTGTCGGTGAACATCAAGGCTGCCGTCTCCACGATGGGGATGCCTGTGATCTTGGAGAAGATGTTTGGTCCTTCCTTGAGGTACAGCTCCGGCAGTTGCTTTGTGTCGATTCCCGCGGGGATGAATCCGGTCACTTTCGGCTGTTGTTTCCCATAGAAGAATTCCCGGATCTTGCCCTGTGGCTTTGGTTGTTCGTAGATGGGTTCCAATGCTCCTTCGGTGACTGCCAGGTTCGTCCGTTGTGCCGGGGCACCCAGCATCAGGGCGATGATGCCGCCTGTGGAGGTTCCTGCGATCAAGTCGAAATGGGAGTAGAGGGGGCGCTCGTCGCCCTGCTCCTTGATGAGGTCCGAGAGTTTGTCCAGCAGCATCGCTGGTACAATCCCCCGCATGCCACCTCCGTCGATGGCCAAGATATATCTGTCCTCGCACTCGTTTGCTGAAGCCGAGGCTGCTGCCGGTCTTTTGTTCATGTCATCAAACATGGTATATTTGGGTCATACGGTCAAGCCGTGTACAGGAGTTTCGAATTGGACAGAATGGGTATCTTGCAGGCTTACGACAGGTGCGTACTGTGTCCCAACAAATGTGAAGTCAACCGCAACGATGGTGTGGTCGGAAGATGTGGTGAGACTGCAAAGGTGCGTCTCGCCTGGAGTGGGTTGCACCGTGGCGAGGAGCCTCCGGTAACGGGTGAGCATGGTTCTGGGATGCTCTTCTTCTGTGGCTGTCCACTTCATTGTCCGTTCTGTCAGAACCATCAGATCTCGGGTGGTGTATTCGGAGGTGAGCCTGAAGTCGGAGTGGAATTCTCCATTGATGAGTTGGCCCACCTGATGCTCGAGCTCCAGGCTTTCGGTGCCAACAACCTCAACATGGTGACCGGTACCCAGTTCATCCCGTCCATTGCCGCTGCGTTGGATATCGCCAGGTCACAGGGGTTGAAGCTTCCGGTGGTATGGAACTCTTCTGGGTATGAATTTGTCGAGGGCCTCGATATGATCGATCCGTATGTCTCGTTGTACCTGGTCGACTGCAAGACGCTTGATGTGGATGTTGCCAAGAAGTTCTGTGGGTTGGGAAGGTATGCGGAGGCAATTCCTAAGGTGCTGAAATACTTGGTGAGGCATCATGACAAAGTAGAGTTTTGTGGTGATTACGACATGCGGGGAATCCTTGTGCGCCATCTGTTGTTCCCCGGGACAATGAAGGCAACCGAGCAGTTCCTGCGTTGGTATGCCGTCCATATGAAGGACAATGCATGGCTGTCCATGATGGTTCAGTTTGTCCCGCCCAAGCAGGATGTCGTGTTTCCTAAGCTGACTGATAGTGAGTATGACCATATCATAGACCTCTTCGAGGAGCTGGGTATCGAGAATGGGTTTGTGCAGGAACGGGGGGATGACATCAAGTGGATTCCCGACTTCAGGCGAGACCAACCGTTCCCAGAATCCTTTGCTGATGCATTGCCGTACTTCCTCGAGAAGAAACATGCAAAACAAACAAACTAAAAGAGTTGCTAGTTAGTAAGAGCTCCTTATTATATGGTATTGCAGTATGAGAAACATATGTAATTCTACATCCTATATCCCAGCAAAAAGCAGGGGTATACGATGTTGGTAAAGACTCCTTACTAATTGAGAGAAGATTGGTTGATATAAGAACACCCGACGGCATTGTGCTGTCGGGTGTTTGTTTGGAGTGCTTCCTTACTGTTATTCGCCGATAGTGGTTCCAACGAATGGTTGGCGCCTGAGGATGGCAATGGTGTTGTCGATGTTCCTGCCGTCTGCGCAGATGACGCGCATGCCCAGCTCCTGTGCCTTGCGGCTGGCGATGGGGTCGAACGGGGTATTCTTGCCAGGGGTCCACTCGTCTCCGACCATGGTGCGGAAGTCTTCCCAGGTGATGGAATCGAGGGGGACTGCAGCAGGGTTTTTGCGTGGGTCATCGGTGTAGACCTTTGCGATGTTTGAGAGGTTGACGATGAGGTTGCCACCAAACTTTTCTGCAAGGTAAACGGCATCGGTGTCGGTGGAGAAGCCTGGCTTCCAGCCTGCCGCAACCAGGACTTGTCCGCCAAAAGCAATGTCTTGGGTTGGGTCAGTCACCAGTGCGTCGGTGCACAGGTCGGAGAATACTGCACACAGAAGTTGTCCGTTGAGATGGGTTGCCTTGATGCCGATCCAGTCCTGTGCATCGGACTGTGGTGCGTCGGTGATGGTCCTGTATGCCTCTTGGTAGACACGGGCTGGGGATCCTCCGCCACAGACGAGGATGACTTTCCTGCTGGTGTCCTCTGCCAGATAGTTTCGTAGTGCCGTGTTGAAGTTCCTCAGGAAATCGACATCTACTTTCTCAGGGGATATGATGGATCCTCCGAGTGAGAGGATGGTAAGTGAATCATGCATGTTCTGCAGCTCCTTGCATTGTGTTTGGACAGATTGTACCAGATAACCTGCTCCTTTCTCAATGAGGTGGTGGAAATTGAATTTTCACTCAAAATGAACAACGCCTCCGCTGTGCGATACAGGGAGGCGTTGCATGGAACTTGCATGTTGTATTCTAGAGATCCGTCAGCACTCCATTGCAGAGGATCTGGGTTGCTGGGACACCCAGCTTCCAGTTAGGACCCTTTGTGATGGCTCCCCACTGGGCGGGTGTGCCATTGAACTGTAGGCTGGAAGTTGTGGTGGTGCTTGTCAGGTTTGTACAACCCTGGAAACTGCCGTCACGTATTTCTTGGATGCTGTTTGCAAGCGTGACATTCGACAATTGGGTACAACTCCTGAATGCACTTTGTCCAATGGTTGTGACATTCTGAGGAAGAGAAATATATGTGAGTTTCTCACATAAGTAGAAAGCTTCTGGCCCGATTGTTACAAGTTCCTGGGGAAGATTGACTGTTTCCAGGTTTGAACAGCCATTGAATGTACTGTCAGGCAGTACCGTCACTGGACCAAGGATTGTGACTGACTTGAGGGTTGTGTTGTTTCTGAACAAATTATTATCAAGATTCGTGTATTCGTTTGAGATGGTCAGCTCTTCGGGGGAGCCTGCATTTGTGTAGTCTGTTGCTGTATAGACTTTCTTGGCGATATAGACGCTGGTCATGATGTCAGAGTTCTTCCAACCATCTTGAATTGCTATTGCCTTGACCGTTGTCCGCTTCGTAATGGTGAAGGGGGCAGTGTAGCGTGTGCTGGAACTCGTTGGATTTGTTTCATCTGTTGTGTAATAGATGGTTGCACCAACGGGCCCCTCAAGGGTGATGGGGGTGGATGTTTCGAACACCTGGGTGCCTGTGCTTGTTGGAGTGGCAAG
>CAYXIH010000066.1:8184-11094 GCA_964465155.1 uncultured Sphaerochaeta sp. | reverse complement strand
CTGGTCTCTACAATAAACTAAAAATACTTATGTCTTGAGTTTTATTTAAGCTTTCCAATCAACCTTAGGCTTAACAAGAGACTAATAATTCTCATCCATACTTCATCCGAAGTCTGTTTTTTTTGTCAGAAAGCTCTTTATAAAGTGTATCTGGCAATCATCCTGTATTCACAACCCTATCCTCTGGATATGTTCCCACGAAGAGTATGAACATCAAAGAAAAGGACTCTAACCCAGAAAACTGAGTTAAAGTCCTGTAAATATCATAGAAAAGTGACAAACCCATCCTATTTATCCTCAATTCTTGTAATCAATGCAATATTTTCAACATGTTCAGTATGCGGGAACAGATCTACTGGTTGTATCCCCCTCACATAGTATGGACCGAACTTCAGGATGTACCGGAGGTCCCGCTCCAGCGTGAGTGGATTGCAGGAAATGTAGACAATGGTCTTTGGTGCAAGCTTCATCATGGCTGCCAGGAACCTCTCGTCGCTTCCGCTTCGTGGGGGATCAAGGAAGACCACGTCCACCGACTCCTTCTTGGAAGCAAGCTCCTTCATGTATTCTCCGGCATCTGCGCAGATGAATGTGGCGTTGTCGATATTGTTGCGCAGTGCATTGTTCTGAGCGTCTGCAACTGCATCCGCGTTGAGCTCAATGCCCAGTACCTGGGCAGCACCGTTGCGGGCTGCCACCAATGCAATAGTACCAGTACCACAATAGGCATCGATGACCTTCTGATTCCCATCCATGCGGGCCATCTTCATGGCGATATTGTACAAAATCTCCGTCTGAATAGGATTGACCTGGTAGAACGACTTTGCCGATATTCGGAATGTCAGGCCACACAAAGTATCCTCAATATATCCAGGACCATAGAGGACTTTCTCCGGCTCAGGTCCCAGTACCATGCTGGTATCGTCATCATTGAAGTTCAGCAAGATAGTCGTGATCTGAGGATGGCGTTGCCTGAGGATATTGATGAAGTCTGCCTGTGAAGGAATATAGGGGGAACCAACTACCAATACCACCATCACCTGACCAGTTGAAAATCCACGTTTGACCAGCACATGGCGGATATGCCCCTCATGGAGGTCCTCATCATAGGGGTCAATATGGAATGTCTTCATCAGGGACCGGACGGTCCCCAGGATCTCATCTGCAAGGGCATCCTCTGTCTGGCAGTCACGTACCGAAATAATGCGGTGCGTTCCCGTCTGATAGATACCAGAGATAATCTTCCCACTCCGGTCACGGCCAAACACAGCCTGCACCTTGTTGCGGTACCTGTAGGGTTTCTCCATCCCAATAATTGGGGCGACAGGGCCAAACTGCCCCAAGATATCTTCTTCCAAATCCTGTTTCCACCACAACTGCTCCCCATATGGGAGATGCTGCAACTGACACCCACCACAGGAGTATGCCAATGGACACGGACCAAACTGTTCTTTCTTGCTCATGGTGCCACTGTACACCACTTTGGGGGTGGCAAACAATGAACTCAACACTCATGAAAAACATAAAAAAAGAAACACCTTCGCCCAATATCATATCGACACAGTTTGCCACGTGGTGCTAGGATGGGCAGAACCGCTGAAGCACCTTCAGTATAAGGAGTTGTCATGAACCCACTAGCACAAGAACTCAACACGACACTAGAGAATACGATCATTGCCGACATGCTGTCGGATTATGGAAAAAGAATGTATTTCCCCAAGGGCATCATAGCCCAATCTGCAGAAGCAAAGACACATGGTACGGCATTCAATGCAACCATTGGCATTGCAACCGAAGGTGGGTCTGCCATGCACATGCAGTCGGTCTCCGACTGCTTTGCACCGATGATGACACCCGACGAACTCTATCCCTATGCTCCCACTGCCGGTGAACCTGCATTGCGCAGGATCTGGCTGCAGCAGATGCGTGAGAAGAACCCAGCAATGGCAGATGCCACAGTCTCCATGCCGATCGTCACCAGCGGCCTCACCCATGCGATCAGCATCGCTGCCTCTTTGTTCGTGGATGAAGGAGATATAGTTCTCACACCAGACCTCTATTGGGGAAACTACAATCTGGTGTTCGTAGAACAGCGTCAGGCAAAGATGCAGAACTTCCCCCTCTTTGCGGACGGCAAGCTGAATATCGCTGGGTTTTCCCAGGCAATAGAATCGGTGCCGGGAAATAAAGTCTCCATGATCCTCAACTTCCCAAACAACCCATCGGGCTACACACCAACTTCCCAAGAGATGGAAGCATTGTTCCAGATGCTTGTCTCCCATGCCGAAGCTGGAAAGAAGCTCATGGTCTTTGTTGACGATGCATACTTTGGCCTCTTCTTCGAACATGATGTCTGCAGGTATTCCCTCTTCTCCCGGCTATGCAATGCCCATGAGAACATCCTGGCTATCAAGGGTGATGCTGCAACCAAGGAGGAGATGGTATGGGGATTCCGAATCGGATTCCTGACCTTTGGCTCCAAGAACATCACCCCAGAGCAGTACACTGCACTGGAGAAAAAAGCCATGGGAGCAATCCGTGGTGTTGTCTCGTCCTGCGACAAGCCCGGTCAGAGCATTCTCCTTCGGGCAATGCAAAGCGGAACGTACCATAGCGAAAAAGAGGCTGGAATCGCCAAGATTGGCCAACGCTACGAGATCCTCCGTGACGAACTTGCCAAGCATGCAGATGATGCCGCATTGGAAGTCCTCCCCTTCAACTCAGGCTACTTCATGTCCTTCAAATGTGCTGGGAATGCAGAGACACTGCGCCTGCACCTGCTGAACAAGTACCAAGCGGGTACCATTTCAATACAAGGAAAATACCTGCGTGTGGCTTTCTCAAGCTTGGACGCACAGCAAATCCCTCCCTTGGTGGACATCATCTACCAAGCGGCACATGAAGTCTTCT
>CAYXIH010000066.1:0-8084 GCA_964465155.1 uncultured Sphaerochaeta sp. | reverse complement strand
CAGCAAATCCCTCCCTTGGTGGACATCATCTACCAAGCGGCACATGAAGTCTTCTAACCATGACAGATGGCCACCGGAAACGGTGGCCATCGCCATATATCAATATCCATTGTAGATGGAGTACTTTCTCCCCTGCCATACCCTTTACCCTGCCTGCTTTCATTGAAACTGCAATCTCCGCAAATGATATTCATTTCCAAGTCACAGAGTATCAATACCTCTCTCCGAAAATGCAGCCTTGTGATGCTGTACTGAAGGATTCCTGGACTATATTTTCACCTGTTTTTGGAAATTTTCATGTCTTGGCTATCCATCAGGAGATAGACATAAATTGGGTTTATATCCCTGCTTTCTTTCTATCCAACTCATTACAAGAACACAATTCGCATACTTGTCAACAACGTAATAGTGCAAAAACATCCATGCATCGTAGATACCCACGGTGATATAGTTGACCCATGGGGTTCTAAAAAGGGGGATACCATGAAACGATTTAGTATGTTGTTGCTCATCGCATGTGTGCTTGTGGCACCGTTGTGTGCCGAAGCTTTCCTCAGTGCAAATGACCTGGCACCTGAGAAGATCACCACCAACAAGACCATCGATGGCGTGACAATCAAAGCCACTGCCGACAAGGCAGTCAACGTCGAGGGCATCGACCAAGTCCGCACCACCGCCGACGGTGATGTGTTCAACTCCCGCATCAAGCTCAATGGAAGCGGCAGCAAAGACCTACGTTGCCTTTCGTTCCCAGCGAAGAAAGGTGAGACGCTGACAGTCTACTGCAACAGCAGCAGCAAGACAGATGCACGCACACTCGTCGTTGCAAATGCCGATGGAACGTCAATCGCTTCACTGACAGCAGAACCCGACAGCGGCGTAGCCGCAGTCGCCTCCTGCACCATTCCTGCCGATGGTACGTATGTAGTCTACTCCAAGGCCAGCGGCATCAACCTCTACCAAATTATTTTGGAATAGTTTCTCCTCCTGGCCGCGTTTTGGATGACACACCAGAACGCGGCTTTTCTTTACCCATGAGGTACCACCATGAACAAACGCCTACCCGTTCTCCTGCTCACTGCAATCGTCAGCGTATACGGTCTGTGTGCTGCAACGCCTTGGAATGAAGTCCCACAACCAACGGTCGATTCGGTTTCAGTAACACAAGAAGATCCCTATAGGATTACAGTGGACATTACCCTTCCTACGGGTCCCACTGGCTATGATACCGGAGAAGTGCTCTTGACCAACTCCCAAGGAAAACTGATTGACTCACGCCCCGTGGGGCGGGCACGCAGCGCACAGCGCAGCGTTCAGTTCACACTGGACGCAAGCGGTGACTATACACTGCAGGTATTGGGAAAACGGAAGACCGAAGAACAACCCAAAGCAAGTGGCCTCTATCAATATGACTACACACTCCCATTGCTCTCTCCCGCTGTGGGTGTAATGAACAGAGGCAATGGAACATTGGAAGTCTCCTTCCCTCCTGTGGATGAAGCCACCGGGTATGCAGTGGTGCTCCATGACCAAGAGGACCAACCAATCGCCATGCGCGTTTCCGACACGGCGACACCCATGCAATTCTCTGGCCTTGCAGTAGGAAGCCTGGTGACCATCAGCGCAACAGCATGGCGTGGACAGGAGCAGAGCACCCCAGCAATCCTCCAAAAGACTGTACGCCAAGAGCCAGAAAGACAGTGGCAATTCACAACATTCGGCCAATCTTCCAAGGCAGAAGTACTGAATACCATGACCATGCTGGACAGTGACAACCTTACCTTCGCCCTCGCCTCCTGCACGTTTGACCCCAAGACGGGTAGCATTGACTCCAAGGGGGGAAAGTTCACCGCATTCCATGATGGCATCTCCTTCTACTACACCGTCATTGACGGGGCAACCGAGAACTTCGAGCTTACGGGGACATTCACCATCGACTACATCAATCCAATTGCAGATGGACAGGAAGGGTTTGGGATCTTGGCATTGGACAGCCTCGGACAAGACGGAGTGTCGGGGATCAACCACTACACCAACAGTGCCGCTGTACTTGCAACAAAGTTTGAGGAAGTCATTGGAGGCACCAAGAAAACCAGCAAGGATACTCTGGGTTCGCGGTTTGTCACTGGGATCACGCAAGAAGTCATTGCAGGTGGAGACCAGATGATAGCACAGGAGGGCACTTCCCTCTCACGTGCGTTCAGCTACGACCAAAGCGAGCTGGTACGCACCGGTGATGTCTATACCATCACCCTCAAGAAGGACAACACTGGCTACCATGCCATCTATCGCAGGCCCAACACCAATGAGGAGACCATTGAGGAGTTCATCCTCTACGGTCCTGAAAAGCTCATGGTGCTCGACAAGAACATCTATGTCGGTTTTGCCGTTGCCCGTGGGTGCAACGCCACCGTCAGCGACGTACAACTGACCATCACAGACACGGCAACCGATCCTCCGGCAGTTGCAGAACCCGATGAATTGATCCCCCTGCAGGTCAAGGTAGACAGTCCCTCCACCTATGGAGAGACATCCTATCCGTTCGTGTTCACCGCCAATGCAGACGGAAACCTGACGGTAACCGATGACAATGGAAAAGTCCTTGTCGCGAACAAGGAAGTGCATGCATTTGTGGACTTCACACAGAATTTCAAACTCGAACCGGGGTTCAACGACTACCAGGTCACCTTTGTTCCTAATCCTTCCTATCGCCCAGGTGCCCAGCAAACCATGGCTTCATATGACAGGATATTGAAGAAATATGTAGAAAGCTATGCTCCAGCGACCATCATGCATACTGTCATCCTCATGGGGTATGAAGGAAAGGTCCTGTATGCATCTCCCAACGGGAGTCCCTTTGGCAACGCAACCCAACAAGACCCCCTCGATATAGCCAGTGCAGTGGCGTATGTACGTCCTGGCCAGACGATCGAGCTTGCAGGAGGTACTTACTCTCTCTCACGCCCCCTGATCATCGAGCGTGGAAACAACGGCAAGAACAATGCACCCAAGACCTTGAGAAGTGCTGCTGGACAACGGGCAATCCTTGACTTCTCCATGGCCAGCGGAGGGATGCAGCTCTGGGGGAATTGGTGGATCATCGAGGGCATGGACATCCGCAGGACCATTGGCAACGTGAAGGGACTGCAGGTAGCTGGCAATGACAATATCGTCAGGCTGGTCAATGCCTACGAATGCGGGGACACGGGGATCCAGATCTCTGGCACCAGCACCGAGACGTGGGAGAAATGGCCCCGCAGGAACACCATCCAAGGGTGCGTCAGCCACGACAACTGTGACCCAGCGCAGAACAATGCCGATGGATTTGCAGCAAAGCTCACCTGTGCGGAAGGAAATGTATTTGTCAACTGCATCGCCTATCACAATGTCGACGACGGTTGGGATCTCTTCTCCAAGATAGAGTCCGGCCCCATAGGGGCAGTGACGATCGAGTCCTGCGTAGCCTATGGCAATGGGTCTCTCTCAGATGGCTCGGGTGATGGAGATGGCAACGGGTTCAAGATGGGTGGTGATGGCATTGCAGTGGAGCACGTACTGCGCAACAGCATCTCCTACGCCAATGGACGCAGCGGCATCACCAGCAATAGCAATCCAGCCCTGGTCCTCCAGCAAGTCACCTCGTATGGCAACTCAGGAAGCAACATCAGCCTCTATGGCAAGGGAACCGGCCAACGGTTGTTCAAAGCCACCGGTGTCCTCTCCCTGGAAGGAGGAGAGGCGGATACGATCGGCGAGGCACAGCACGTGCTGTCAGACGACAACTATTTTTTCAACGGCTCGGTATCGAAAAATGCAAGTGGTGACATCTTCACGCTGAAGATGCTCCAGGACACCAACTTGGCGACACCCATTGCAGTTGCACCCGATGGCACCATTGAGATGCATGGGTTGCTGCAACCCAACACCCAAGCTCCGGTTGGCATCGGAGCATCTATACCAATGCGTTGAACGGGTATATCATGAACCAGTTCCCAAGAAGGAGGCACCCATGAAGTTTGTTCGGTTCCTATACCAATGGTTTCCGTCGTTTGGCATCCTTGAGGATGACCAGATCCGCCTGATAGACGGGAGCCCGTTCGACACC
Source organism: uncultured Sphaerochaeta sp. (assembly GCA_964465155.1). Taxonomy (GTDB): domain Bacteria; phylum Spirochaetota; class Spirochaetia; order Sphaerochaetales; family Sphaerochaetaceae; genus Spiro-02. Next base: position 3,979 of record CAYXIH010000066.1, on the reverse strand, counting down.
TATGTCCCCACCGACGTGCTCGTCCCATACGCCGAGGCAAAGCTCCTGGCCCCGTGTGTTCCATCCAAGGGTGTCTGTATTGGCCTGAATTACCAAGACCACGCAAAGGAGTTCAACCTCCCGATCCCCACGGAACCGGTAGTCTTCCTCAAGCCCTCCACCAGCTTGGCCTCCCCGTTGCAGGGTATCGTATATCCTCCTCAGTGCCACAGGCTCGATTATGAGGCGGAACTTGCAATAGTCATCAAGAAAGCTGCCCACAACGTGGAACCCCAAGATGCAAGGCAGTATATCCTTGGCTACACCTGTGCCAACGATGTCACGGCACGGGACCTGCAGCCCAAGCAGGGCCAGTGGACCGTAGCCAAATCATTTGACACGTTCATGCCACTGGGACCGGTGATCACCGACGAGGTGGACCCGGACAACCTTGCCATCGAAAGCAGGGTCAACGGGAAGGTGATGCAACGATCCAACACCTCCAACCTGATATTCAAGACCGATTTCCTGGTCAGCTACCTCTCCAAGGTCATGACGTTGCTCCCAGGGGATGTGATACTCACAGGAACTCCGGGAGGAATAGCGGGAATGGACATCGGGGCTCAGGTGGACATTATCATCGAGGGCATCGGTACCCTCACCAATACGATCGTAGCACCATGACCAAGACATTCAACATCAACACCACACAAAGGTGTGGCATGTACGAGATTACGTCACAGGTGCGCAAGCTTGTTGCAAGCAGCGGGGTATGGGAGGGCATGTGCATCATCTGGTGTCCCCACACCACCGCTGGCATCACCGTCAACGAGAACGCAGACCCAGATGTCGTGCACGACATGCTCCTGGGATTGGATGCAGCCTTCCCTGACCGACCGGAATTCCGGCATGCAGAAGGCAACAGTGCAGCCCACCTCAAGGCAAGCTGCATTGGAAGCGGACAGACACTCATTGTATCAAAGGGTGCACCCGTATTGGGTACCTGGCAGGGAATCTGGTTCTGCGAATTCGACGGACCGCGTCAACGCACGGTTTCGGTGCAGGTCATAGGAGCATGATCATACACAGCTGCCAGCCAATGGCTGGCTAGCTGTTCAAACTCCTTGCGTTGGTCAACCTGCACGTTGTGGGCAGCCCCCTCGAGCACCGCGAATGTCCCACTGGAATAGTCTCCGAGAATGGAGAACGCATCTGCATATCCAACCACATTGTCCTGCCTGCCCGTGACGAACAAGGTCGGAAACAGATACGGCATCCCCAGATGGTCTATTTGGAATGAGAATTGATACCCATTGGTAGCAAATGAGTCTAGGAAGGGCCGGTTGCCCTGCCGTATCCCACTCATGATGCTCTTCTGGTATGCAGTCCATGTTGCTGGTGTCTGCACCGCCATCACGCTGCAGAACGAATCATAATCACGATGGTCCTGGAAGGAATCCATGCCTTGCCGGGTGCAGACATAGAATTTGGGCAGTGTCCGTTTGCTTCGGTCAGGAAAGATGCAGGGGGCAATGAACAAGATGCCCAAGATCCTGCTGGAGAGTTTTCGCGCCAGTCCACGTGCAAGATAGCCACCATAGGACTCGCTTGCTATCGCGAACGGACCAAACCCCACTACCTCGTTGATACAGGCAATCAGGATATCCAGCATATCGTCGGCATTCCTCAGCCAGGAGGGGGCACTGCTCTCCCCCATTCCCGGAAGATCGAGATACACCCTGCAGAAAGGCAATGCCCGGGGACCGTCGAACAACGGTTCCATGCAGTCTGTCATGATGCGGTGGTCCACCCGATAGCCATGGAGCATTACCAACGGAACTCCCGTCCCGTGAACCTCATAGTACAACTGCTGTCCTTCATACGCAAATATCATGTGGCGTACCTCCCGCCACATGATATCCTGCCAGTTTCAGTTCCTCAATAGGCGCTGTCGTGCACTCCGGCAATCGCACGTCCCGACGGCTCATTCATCTTCTTGAACGCCGCGTCCCATTCCAATGCAATGGCGGTCGAACAGGCGACGGAGGCCTCATGGGGAACACACTTTGCTGCAGTATCGGAGGGGAAGTGCTTTGCAAAGATGCTCCGGTAGTAGTACTCCTCCTTGGTAGACGGAGTGTTGACGGGGAACCGCCGTGCCGCGGTTGAAAACTGCACGTCGCTGACACGCTCGTTGGTCAGGGCCCGCAGGGTATCAATCCAGTTGTACCCCACCCCGTCGGAGAACTGCTCCTTCTGTCTCCATGCAATGGAGGCAGGCATGTACTCCTTGAACGCCTCGCGGAGAATCCACTTCTCGATACGTGGCTTGCCATGCTCGTCGACAGACATCTTGTCCTTGGGGTTGAGACGCATGGCGACGTCGATGAACTCCTTGTCCAGGAACGGAACTCGGCCCTCCACACCCCACGCCGCGAGGGATTTGTTCGCACGCAGGCAGTCATACAAGTGGAGCTTGCCCAGCTTGCGCACCGTTTCATCATGGAGGTCCTTGGGTCCCGGAGCCTTGTGGAAGTAGAGGTATCCACCAAACAACTCATCCGAACCTTCACCTGACAATACCATCTTGATCCCCATCGACTTGATGACACGGGCAAGGAGGAACATCGGCGTCGATGCCCTGACTGTCGTGATATCATACGTTTCCAGGTAATAGATGACTTCATCCAGAGCATCAAGGGCTTCATCAATGGTGAAGTGCACCTCGTGGTGGACCGTCCCGATATAGTCGGCGGCCACACGGGCGGCAGCCAAGTCAGGAGAGCCTTCCAAGCCAATGGCGAAGCTGTGCAGCCTTGGCCACCAGGCTACCTCGGAGTCGGCCGTCTCTACCCGCTTTGCCGCAAAGCGTGCGGTGACTGCCGCAATGATCGTGCTGTCCAACCCACCAGAGAGCAACACCCCGTAGGGGACATCGCTCATCAGCTGGCGCTTGACCGCCGCTTCCAAGGATGCACGCAGCTCATCAATGTCGCTGACATGCTCCTTGACCGCATCATACTGCTCCCAATCACGGGAATACCATCTGGTGGTCTTTTCATCCGGGCTGTAATAGTAGCTTCCTGGAGGGAACTCCTCGATCGTGGAGCAGATGCCTTCCAAGGCCTTGAGTTCACTTGCTACGAAGTAGTGGCCATCTCCATCCCATCCCTGATACAACGGGATGATACCGATATGGTCGCGTCCGATGAGATAGACATCCTTGTCCATGTCATACAGGGCAAAGGCAAAGATGCCATTGAGGTCTTCCAGGAAATCGACCCCTTTGTCCCTGTACAGCGCAAGGATGACCTCACAGTCACTTTGGGTCAGGAACTCGTAGTATTTGCCGTTCGATCCATCATACTGCCTGCGAATTTCCTGATGGTTGTAGATCTCACCATTCACAGCAAGCACCAGCTTGCCATCCTTGCTGTACAACGGCTGCTTGCCGGACAAGGGGTCCACGATCGACAGGCGCTCATGGCTGATCACCACATCATCGCCACAGAAGATGCCGGACCAGTCCGGTCCCCTATGACGAAGCTTCCGCGACATCCCAAGGACTTGTTGCCGGTAACTGGCAGCATCCTGGGCAATATCGAACATTCCTACGAATCCACACATGGTTGGGTACCTCCAGAAACGAAAAAAGACGCTCCGCCCCTCAGGGCGAAACGTCTTTGTTTCTTGTGGAAGATACTATCGGCTTTTCATCAGGAGTGTCAACATTGCTAGTCATGGTGCTGCAGCAAGTTCATACCGATGATTGCAACCACCTGGTCACTCTTCTCCGTTTTCACTTGATGACTTCTCCGGATCGGGAGAGACATCCTCGGTATCGAGCGTATCAGGCATAGGACCATCCGTTGGCTTGTGCTTCTCGAAATGGTCTGCCAACTGACCCAAGGAACAATACGTACCAACCGAGGCTTTTCTGGTAAGCATCGGTGAATCCGGTCTTGTGTGAGTGTGAACAATTACTTTCGCCATCGTGATC
>CAYXIH010000065.1:9932-11118 GCA_964465155.1 uncultured Sphaerochaeta sp. | reverse complement strand
CTTTGGATGACTCTTTCTTCATTCAAGACCCAAGTGGAGATTGTCTCATGGCCCCCTTCATTCGTGTTTGCACCAACACTTGAGAACTATACACGCGTGTTCTATGAACAAGATTTCTTGCATTACCTCAAGAACTCGGTGATTGTCGCCTTTTCTGCTGTATCCCTTTCTTTGGTGATGGGGTTGCCTGCGGCATATACGATTGCCCGGTTCAAACAACGCAAACTGTTGGTACTTATCCTTGTGGCAAGGCTGATGCCCGGTATTTCATTTTTGATGCCTTGGTATATTGTTTTCTCCAGGTTGCATCTCATGGATTCTTATACGGCTTTGATTCTTTCGCATATTCTCATTGCCCTTCCACTGGTCGTATGGATTATGTCCTCATATTTCGAGTCCGTGCCTTTGGAGATAGAAGAATCTGCTCGTGTTGATGGAGCAACGCGGCAAAAGACGTTCATGGCGATCATGATACCGCTTTCAGGTCCGGGTGTGGTGACAGCTGCAACGTTGTCATTCATATTCTCTTGGAATAACTTCATGTTCTCGCAAGTTCTGAGCCAACAGAAGACGCGAACCTTGCCGATTGCGGTTTACAACTTCCTTTCCTATGTAGAAGTCGCATGGGGAGCTGTGATGGCAGCTGCAGTTGCAATCGTGACTCCAGCAATTATCCTGACTATGATCTTGCAGAAGTATGTGATCAGAGGTTTGACTGCTGGAGCGGTCAAAGGTTAAGCACAAGGGGATGTAGAATTGATTTCTACGCCCCTTGTTCTTCAATTGTCATCAAATATCCGTGGGTTGAGCCACAGTTGCCACAGCGTCTGCTCTGCCATTGCCCTTGCCTTGAAGAAGAGTACCGGGGCATTGCCCAGGCTCCCTGTGTGAACCACGCCATCTGCAATTGATGTATCTAGGATCCTGTCGAAGTTGTCCGACGGATGGCCGATGTGCCTTCTTGAGGGAACCTCTACTTTCGTGCCATCTTCCAAGACTGTCCAGTATGATGTATGGGCGTCGCTCAGCCTGCCGGGGATATCGATCCACTCCTCAACTCCATGCATGAAGGTGTTCCTTGTGAGGGTTACCCCCACCAGCATGATCGTTGCGTCCTCATCAATGAGCTTGCCCCAGGTGGAGTTCCTGTTGCAGGGGGTGTCGCATGTGATGTCGTTTGCCAGCA
>CAYXIH010000065.1:7654-9832 GCA_964465155.1 uncultured Sphaerochaeta sp. | reverse complement strand
GGATGCTCTGGGTTGATGGTATCCCACGTATGGGTTGGCAGGATGAGGATGGTGTCTGCAAAATAGTGCTGCAGTGCATCCAGCACGGTATCTGCTCCCCCCTCGACCGTGCCGATGCTCTTGCAGGAAGAATGGATCAGGACCGGTGTATGCTGGTCAATCTGCATCTGCTGCAGGTCATTGAGCAACGAATCATATGTAGCGGAGGCATGGGGACGGGACTCTTTTGAGTTCGTGACTTGGTGTGATTTCTGGTGTTCCTTCGTCGGGGAGAGCCTGCATTCGAAGAGCCGCTGCCATGGCAACTCAATGTCAAACGTGTAGGGGAGTGTCCCCAGGAAGTGCGAGGTGGCATGCTCCATGAAGAACTTGATCGCCTCCATGGTACCAGGTTGTGTTTGTTGCCATGATTTGGGATACATCATGGATGTCAGTGGGCGCGCTACTGCTTGGTAGGCGCAATCGTCCACCAGCCGCTCGCATACCAAGCTGAGGGTATTGGCTCCGAGCAGGGATGCAGTTCCCTGGGCAAGGACTGTCCCCAATGAGTTGCCGTTTGTGTTGATCGCACTGTACCCAGCGAGTTCAGTGAACAGGTGCTTCTTTGCCAAGAGGCTGATGAGGGTCAAGTCCGATCCATTTGCGTACGCCACGTCTGCCAGCAGTACCCGTTTTCCCTGTGAGATGCACTGTTGGATCTCTTGGACAAACTGGATCATTTCTTCGGAAGGGGTGGATATTGTTTGTTCTGAGCTCTCCAGCATGGCCATCTGGGGGGTGTTGACCGCCAGGACCAAGTCTGCATCCGCAAACTCGTGTCCGCTGGGGGAGAGGGCCTGCATCCCGGCACTTGCAATATGGGCAAGGACCGTTTGTCCATACGGTTGCCCCTCATACTTGGGAATGATATCGGGACCGTTTTGCGTGGACCACATGCAGGCTACTGTCGGCTTGCTGCCTGCATGGTCGAGCAGGCAACGTGACAGAAGGGTGCAGCTGACTTCATCGGCACCAGGATAGATATCCACATGGAGATCGTGGCTTGCGATATTCCCTTCCAGGGCCTTGCGCTCGACCACCTGCAGACCTTGGGGGCTATTGTCATCCATTGGGATGACCAGGGAGTCGAATGCCCCAGCCCCATAGGCATGTAGCAGCTGCATGAGGACTTGGAAGTTGACCCTCCTGCGGTGGATGAACTCCCGTCTGACTGCTTGGGGAATGAGCGTCTCTAGTTCCTGCAGCTTCTGTTGCTGCGAAGGGTCGGAGATCTTGTTCGCAGTCGCAATGCTGTATTGGTACAGCAGGTTGCCATAGGTATCTTGGTAGTCCGGCTCCTCGCAGCTGTCGTTGTAGGTGGGGATCCGCATGATCGTGGCAAACACCATGATCTTGCAGTTCGGGGCTATCTGCTTGAGCTGTTCGAAGCGCCTTGTCCGTTCTTGGAGGATGTACTCGTCCAGGGTATGTATCCTGGAGGGGAGGAGCCCTCCATATATGAGCATGTCGGCACTGAGGATAGCATAGCTGCAGGTGGGGATTTCCCGCATGACATATTCCCAGAGGAGCTCTATGTCGGCGGCCTGTTTCTTTGACGAGAGGAGGCGTGCATCTGGCTGAATGAACTGCACATATGGCAGCGTTGCGGCAATTTGCTGGGCGTAGGAGCTTGTGAAAGGACGTTCATCCAACGGGATTGAGAGTATGCGCATATGACCTCCAATCTTCAGATGACCTGCTTGTTCTTCCAGCCCCCTTTGGCAAAGCGGTATACGAAACAAATGGTCCTGAAGACCCAGTCAATATACATTGCTATCCAGACACCTGGCAATCCCATGCCCAGCCACTGGCCCAGGACATAGCTGCAGACCACACGGAACGTCCACATCGAGACCAGGCTGATGACCATTGGGTATTTCACGTCCCCCGCTGCCCTGAGGAAGTTTGGGATGGTGAATGCGGTTGGCCAGACGACGACGCTGACCACCATGGTCATCCGCACCAGGAAGATTGCCATCTCACTCGCCTCCGGGCTGAGGTTGAATATCGAGACAATTTGCGGGGCAAAGAGATACAGGGGGAGGCATACCACCAAGACTGCTCCGTATACCAATGTGAGGAGGCTCTTTGAGTAATGGGTTGCCTGCCGGTAGTTCCCAGCTCCTACGCATTGCCCCA
>CAYXIH010000065.1:0-7554 GCA_964465155.1 uncultured Sphaerochaeta sp. | reverse complement strand
CTCTTTGAGTAATGGGTTGCCTGCCGGTAGTTCCCAGCTCCTACGCATTGCCCCACGATGGTGATCGAGGCAAGCCCGATCGCTGCACCGGGGACGTTCATGAAGGAACAGACGTTGTTGGTGATGGCATTGGCTGCTATGGCGACGGTGCCAAAGGTGGCCGTGAGGCTCTGTACCAAGAGCTTGCCGATGTTGAACGTGCTGTTCTCAATGCCGCTGGGAATACCGACACGGAGGATGCGCTTGATCATCTCGGGGTGCCACTCGAAGTGGAAGAGCTTGTTGATGTGTATCGTGCGGCGCTTGTTGCAGGTCAGCACCAGCATGATCGTCGCCCCAACGAGCCTGGATGCGAGCGTCGCTGCCGCAGCTCCTGCTGCTCCCCATCCCAGGATGAAGATCAAGTAGGCATTCCCACCGATATTGATGAGGTTCATCCACAGTGATACCAGCATGGGTGTCTTGCTGTTTCCCATCGACCGGAACAATGCCGCGCTTGCGTTGAACAATGCAAGGAAGGGGTAGGAGAGGATGATGATCCAAAAATAGGCTTGTGCGCTGACCATTACGTCCATCTCTATGGCTCCGAAGATCCCCCGGAGGATCTGTCGGTGGAACGGAAGTCCCAGTACGGCGATCGAGAGGGATACCAGGAGGCAGAGGTACACCAGCTGCTTGGCTGCTGTGTTGGCGCTTGCACTGTCTCGTTGTCCGAGGTATTGGGAGGCAACTACGGCACCTCCCGTTGCAAATGCCGCAAAGACTTGGATGAGCAGCTGGCTGATGGAGTCCACCAGCGACACGGCACTGACTACCGCCTCGCCGCAGGAGGCGACCATGACGGTATCGGCCATTCCAATTGCAACTGCAAGGAATTGCTCCACGACCAGCGGGAGGATGAGTTTTGCAAGATATGAACGTGAGAAAAGCAAGGGCCCTGACTCAGCCAGGGCCGTATGTGGTGTATGCACTGATCCTCTCTTGATGCTATGTCGTCAACAGACCTTCGTCGGAGACAAACTGCTTCTTGCTGATATTCTTGAAGAGTTTCACCAGTTCGTCAACGGTCATGCGCTGCTTTTCCTCACCTTTGATGTCCAGGATGATGCGTCCGCTGTCCATCATGATCAGGCGGTTGCCAAAATCAATGGCGAACTGCATGTTGTGCGTGACCATCATGGCAGTCAGCGAATACTCCTTGATGAACCGCTCGGTCAGTTCCATGACCACCTGGGCATTGCGGGGGTCCAGTGCGGCGGTATGCTCGTCAAGCAGGAGCATCTGGGGGTGGCTCATGACGGTCATCAGCAGCGTCAGCGCCTGCCGTTGTCCGCCGGAGAGCAACCCGACATTGTCCTTGAGCCTGTCCTGGAGGCCGATCAAGGAGAGCATCTGCCGAAACTGTTCCCGCCGTTCGTTGTTCAGTGAGATGGCAAGACCACGCATCCCCTTCTTGGATGCCGTGATCATGTTGTCCTCGATGGACATGTTGGCGGCTGTCCCCTTGGTCGGGTCCTGGAAGATACGTCCGATGGTGAAGGCACGCTTGTACTCGGGCATATTGGTGACATTCTTTCCATCAAGGAGAATGGTTCCGGAGGTGAGGGGATAGCTTCCGCTGATCAGGTTGAACAATGTGCTCTTGCCAGATCCGTTGCTTCCCACCACGCATATGACGTCACCCGTATCGACATGCAGCGAGACATCGTCGATAGCCATCTTCTCGTTCACGGTCCCCGGGTAGAAGACCTTGGTCATGTTCTCTATGTCAAGCATCAGCGTTTCTCCTCTTCATGTTCTTCATGCAGCACTTCGCGGTTGGGGTCAGCCTCGTCAAACTCATGCCGTTCTTCGATCGACTGCTCGTCCAGGCGCACCATGCCACCACCGGCGAGCATCTGCTGGCGGTGTTCGCGCGAGCGCAGCAATGCCTTCTTGCGTGCTCCGGAAGAGGATGCCTTGCTCCGAGTCTGTGCGATGAGCAGGGAGGCAATGACCAGGATGCCGGTCAGGAGCTTGAAGTCGTTGGGGGTGATATGCACCAGGTACCCATACTTGCGCCCGAAGAACATCAGGCCTTTGTAGATGAGCGCTCCGAATATGACACGGAGTGTGATCAGCGAGATCTTGTTGGAGGAGAAGAGGAATTCGCCGATCATGATTGCCGCCAAGCCCTGGACGACCATTCCTTGTCCGAGTTTGGCGTCCGCAAAGCCCTGGTATTGGGCAAGCAGGCCACCTGAGAGGGCGATCAAGCCATTGGACAGGCCGATCCCCAGCAGCTTGAGGAGGTTGGGATTCATTCCCTGGCTGATGATCATCTGCTCGTTGCCGCCCAATGCACCCAGTGCCAGGCCCAAGTCGGTGCGGAAGAAGATGTCGATCATCACCTTGATCACCATGACGAACACCAAGGTACCCAGCAGCGCTGCCCATTCGGCAGGAATGAAGGAGAAGGTCTTGGGCATCATCGTATAGATGGTCTCCTGCCTCAGCAGGGGAACGTTTGCCTTGTTGCCCAGGATGCGCAGGTTGACCGAATAGAGCATCGTCATGGTCAGGATACCAGCAAGCAGCCCGGGTACCTTGAGCTTGTTGTGTATTGCAGCCGTGACCATTCCGCACAGCACGCCACACACGAATGCAAGCAGCAGTCCCATCGCCACGCCAAGGCCGTTGACGATGCACATCGTGGCCACCGCAGCTCCCGTTGCAACCGAGCCATCGCATGTCAGGTCGGCGAAATCAAGAATCCTATAGGAGATCAGGATCCCGATCACCATGATGGAGAAAATCATCCCATCTACGAAAATACCTTCAATCATGTAGAAACCACCCTTCCTCTTTCAATGCTTCAGATACGTGAAAGACCGCCGACCCGTATATGCGGACCGGCGGTCGAAGTTGCTGTTGTAGATCAGTTCTTCATGACAGTCTGTCCGTTCTCGATGATCACTGCTGCCGTGTCGATATAGTTCTGTGGGATCGTGATCCCCAGTTTCTTTGCGGTGTCGAGGTTGAACCAGAGCTCGAAGTCGGCGGGATCGGTAAGGAATACGGTCCCGATGCTCCCAGCGGGAGTCCCGTTGATGATCTGCTCGATGACCTTGCCAGTCGCGATGCCCAGGCTGTGGTAGTTGAATCCCCATGCGATGAGGCAGTTCAGGCCATCCATGGCAGTCGGGTCGGCACTGAACAGCGGCTTGCCAGCCTTGGTGCAGACATCGTCCACGGCTGCGAGCGCGCTGATGACGGCATTGTCGGTGGCGATGTAGATGGCGTCGACGCGGTCGATGATCGACTGCGTAGCCATCTTCACCTCGGAGGAGTTAGCGATGGATGCGCTGACGAACTTGAGTCCCAGTGCGTCACAGGCTTCCTTTGCCATTTCCATCAGGACCACGCCGTTGGCTTCGCCTGAGGCATAGATGTTTCCAATGGTCTTTGCCCCGGTAAGCTCGGCAAACAGCTTGATCTGTTCCTGGACAGGGTTGTTGTCGGAGACACCAGTGACGTTGATCGCACTGTTTCCGGCAAGGGAGTCGACCAAGCCTGCAGAGACAGGGTCCGTCACTGCGCTGAACACGACTGGTACAGTCTTGAAGGTCTGTGCAAGAGCCTGTGCCGAGGGAGTTGCGATGCCGACGACGATGTCGGACTTGTCAGACTTGAACTTCTGTGCAATCGAGGAGGCCGTGGAGATGTCCCCGTTTGCATTCTGGAAATCATATTCGACTGCGAGGCCGGTCGTTGCAAGGTATTCCTGCATGCCAGCTTCCACTGCATCGAGTGCCGGGTGGGGCAGGAGCTTTGACACCCCGATCTTCGTGGCCTTGGGCCCTGTGGTTGTCGTGGTCTCGGAAGAACCACCTGCGGATAGGGGAAGGGCGATGGCGGCGAGCAACGCCAAGGCAGCGCAAACGCGCGAAATCTTTTTCATGAGCATACCTCCATGGCAATGAAACCAGTTGGACGTCACTATACAACGTAGGCTGTAGAGAGTAAAGGAGGTATGCGAAAAAACGTATAAAAATTCATAAAATATGCAAGCGTTTTGTATGGTTGGAATGGGGGCAATGATAAAATTGAATTACAATTCATAAATTCGTTACATATCGTCCTTTTTGAAATAATGCTAACATTCTACCAATGGGCATGGTGGGGTGTCGTCCCATATCAATGTCCAGACACACAAAGAAGAGGTCGATATGAAGAAGCTACTATCATTGCTCATGGTCGCGCTGATGGCCATGTCGTTCGTATGTGCCAATGGAACGAAGGAAGCTGCACCACAGGCTGCCGCTCCAGTCGTTGAGCCTGAGATGACCCACGATGAAATGGTCGAGGCTGCAAAGAAGGAAGGAAAGGTCGTTGTATATGCCACATCCTCCCGCATCGCCAAGGCAGCAAGTGCCTTCACCGAGTTGTATGGCATTGAAGTTGAGTCGGCCAACCTCAAGGACTTCGAGCTGATCGAGAAGATCACCAAGGAAGGTGAGGCTGGTGTAGTCGGAGCAGACTTCGTGCTTGCACAGGACAGCGGCCGCCTTGTGGGCGAGCTGATGGCTCCTGGCTATCTGTACAATTATGTTCCTCCCACGATCAAGGATGTCATCCCTGCCGATGCCCAGAACCCCCTGCAGGTCTTTGCCATCAACAAGGTGTTCATCTACAATGACGAGAATGTCACCGAAAGCCCCTACTACAATATCTGGCAGTTCGCAGATCCCAAGTACAAGAGCACCCTGCAGTTCAAGAACCCGTTCCAGGAGAGCGTCAACGCCAACTTCCTGACGATGTGCACATCCCCTGAGTGGTCTGAGAAGATTGCAAAGGCATATGAGTCCTACTATGGCAAGCCGATCGTGCTGACCACCCCCAACGCTGGATATGAATGGATCAAAGCCATCTACACCAATGACCTGATCTCCGGCACCAGCGACACCACCCTTGCCGAGAACGTGGGCATCAAGGGACAGAAGAGCGCCAACACCCCAGTCGGGTTGTTCGTCTACTCCAAGGCCCGCTATGCAACCACCAAGAACCTGGCACTCAAGGCAGCCATGGACATGGAGCCGTTCGCCGGCTTCTACTATAGCCTCTATGCCCTGATGTGCAAGAATGCAGCCCATCCCAATGCTGCAAAGCTCTTCATCGAGTTCCTCTTCTCCCCCGAAGGGTTTGCTCCATGGGGCGCTGACTGCGGTACCTACTCCAGCAACCCCGCCAACCCAGTGCAGGAGGACATCGACTTCCCGTTCGCTACTTGGAAGCCGCTGCTCGTCGCCGAGGATGGTGACTACTGCTTCGACAACCGCGCCGAGGTGGAAGAGTTCCTCAACCAGTACATCTACTGAGCCATTGTTGCTGCATGTCTGCCGCCGGAGAGTATCCGGCGGCTCTCTTGTTGCTTGCAGCACCGTCCGGGCACTCACTTCCTTGGGTGCCACGAAACCATAGGTATCGCCAAGACATGAATGCCAAGACACGCATGAACAACCTCAAGTCATACCTCAAGAAGCCTGCGAACATCATATTGTTGGTGCTCCTGGTGGTATTGGCGTACTTGACCCTCGTCCCGCTGGTGACGATCATCGCCGACACCTTCACCGTCCACGCCTCTGAGGTGCGGGTGGTGAAGGGGAGCATGAAGGGTGACCTCACCCTGTTCCACTGGAAGAAGATGTTTGCCAGTGGCGTAACGAGCCAGAAGACGTTCTATGAACCATTCCTGAACACCATGATCGTCGCGTTCCTCTCCTGCGTCCTCGCCATCCTCCTTGGTGGCTTCTTCGCATGGGTGGTCACGCGCACCAATATCAGGTGCAAGAGTTTCCTCTCGACAGTGTTCGTCTTCCCCTACATCATGCCGGCATGGACCCTTGCCATGGCATGGCTGAACTTCTTCCGCAACTCGCGAATCGGAGGGGCCCCGGGGCTGTTCACCGTCCTGACGGGTATCGAGACAGCCAACTGGTTTGCCTACGGCCTCTTTCCCATTGTCATCGTGCAGGGGCTTCACTATGCCCCGTTTGCATATATCCTCATTGGCGGAATCCTGCGCAACATGGACGCCAACTTGGAGGAAGCGGCACAACTGCTGCATGCATCGCGGTGGAGGATCATGACCAAGGTGACGTTGCCCATCGTACGGCCAGCATTGCTCTCCACCTTCCTGCTGGTCTTCTCCTCCACGATGAGCGCATTTGCAGTTCCCGCATTCTTGGGGACTCCCGTCCGCTACAATGTCCTGACCACGCAGATGTACCGCACCCTCAACGGCATGAACCCTGGCTATGGATACATCATGGCGTTGGTGATGATCGTCATCGGTGTCGGCATCCTGATGGTCAACCAGTGGATTACTGGCCGGAGAAAGGCCTATACGACCATCACCGGCAAGAGCTCGAACATTGCATTGGTGAACCTGCGTGGCATGAAAAATCCACTGACGGTATTCCTGATCATTGTCCTGATGCTCATTGCCATCCTGCCGCTGATATCATTCGCAGTCGAATCCTTTATCCTTGCTCCCGGAGACTACTCCTTGTCCAACTTTACCACAGAGTTCTGGGCAGGGGCGGGAAGGCCTGAGATTGCAAACAGCGAACCTGGAATTCTCCGCAACAAGACGATCTACGTCGCCTTGTGGCATTCTCTGAAGCTGTCGGTGCTGGTCTCCCTGATTGCAGGTACGGTGGGTATCCTCGCCGGGTATGCAATTGCAAAGCGGCGTGGTTCCCACTTATCGACAGCGGTCAACAACCTGACCTTCTTCCCCTACCTGATGCCATCGATGGCATTCGGTGCGATCTACCTGTCGATGTTCGCCGTACGAAGGGGATTCATCCCCGCCTTGTATGGCTCCTTTGCCCTGCTGGTGATCGTCGGTGCGGTCAAGTACCTGCCCTTTGCCTCCCGCTCGGGCGTCAATGCGATGCTGCAGCTCTCGGGAGAGATTGAAGAAGCTGGTACGATCTTGGGAATCAGCTGGTGGAAGCGGATGACCAGGATCATCATCCCAATCCAGAAGACCACCTTCATCTCCGGATATTTGCTTCCGTTCATATCGTGCATGCGTGAACTGTCCCTGTTCATCCTGCTCGTTTCTCCATCGACGCGCATCCTGACGACATTGTTGTTCCAGTACAATGAGAAGGGTTGGAACCAGTACGCCAATGCGATCAACCTGATGATCGTGGTCATTGTCGTAGGGTGCAACCTGCTGGTCAACAAACTGACCGGAGCCTCGATCGACAAGGGCATCGGGTCGAACAACTAACAAATTTTAGGAGCACATTATGCCAGAGATAGTATTGAAGAACGTCAGCAAGAGGTTTGGAAAGTTCGTAGCGGTGGATGACCTGAACATGGTCATCGACGACCGCGCGTTCGTCACGCTGCTCGGTCCGTCGGGCTGTGGGAAAACCACCACGCTGCGCATGATCGCAGGGTTGGAATCACCTACGGAGGGTGAGATCATCATCAATGGGAAGGTCGTCTTCTCCTCGGAAAAGGGGATCGATGTCCCACCTTCCAAGCGTGACGTTGGCT
>CAYXIH010000064.1:6533-11178 GCA_964465155.1 uncultured Sphaerochaeta sp. | reverse complement strand
CCGATGCTCCATGGTGTTTATTATTCTCCGATTAACCGCTATCATCCATCAACAACAGAGGTACTATCTATGAACAAATCCATTATCACCGTGGTGGGCAAGGATCAGGTGGGCATCATCGCCAAGGTCTGCACCTACCTCGCCAGCCGCAACGTCAATATCCTGGACATCAGCCAGACCATCGTCGACGGCTTCTTCAACATGATGATGATCACCGACACCAACCATGCTGATGTGCAGTTCCTCCAGCTCTCCGATGAGCTCGAGCAGCTGGGTTCTGGCATCGGGTGCATCATCAAGCTCCAGCGTGAGGATATCTTTGACAAGATGCAGCGCATCTGAGGAGCCACGCCATGATCAATATCAATGAGGTCATTGAGACCAATACCATGATAGAGAAGGAGAACCTCGATGTCCGCACCATCACAGTCGGCATCAGTCTCCTGGACTGCATCACCGACAACCTCGGTACCTTGTGCGACAACATCTACAACAAGATCACCACCGTTGCCCATGACTTGCTGCGAGTGGGGCGTGAGATAGAGCGCGAATATGCCATCCCCATCGTCAACAAGCGCATCTCGGTCACACCAATCGCCCTCATCGGCGCTTCTGCCTGCCATTGCGAGCAGGACTTTGTCCAGATCGCAAAGACGCTGGATGCCGCTGCCCAGGCAGTGGGCGTCAACTTCATCGGTGGCTACAGTGCGCTTCCCGCCAAGGGCATGACCCATAGCGAGCTGTTGCTCATCCGTTCCATCCCCCAGGCCCTCGCAACCACCGCCAGGGTATGCAGCTCCGTCAACCTTGCATCCACCAAGACGGGCATCAACATGGACGCTGTTCGCCTCATGGGACAGATCATCCGCCAGACAGCGGAGCTGACGCAGGAACATGACAGCATTGGCTGCGCCAAGCTGGTCGTCTTCTGCAATGCCCCGGACGACAATCCCTTCATGGCCGGGGCATTCCATGGCGTGACGGAGACCGACAATGTCATCAATGTCGGTGTCAGTGGTCCTGGTGTCATCAAGAATGCAATCGAGAGTGTCCGTGGCGAGGACTTTGGTACCCTGTGCGAAGCCATCAAGAAAATGGCATTCAAGATCACCCGTGTCGGCCAGCTGGTAGCCCAGGAGGCAAGCCGCAGGCTTGGCATCCCATTTGGTATCCTGGACCTCTCGCTGGCACCCACCCCGGCCATCGGCGACAGCATTGCCGAGATCCTCGAGGGAATGGGCTTGGAGATGGTCGGGGCACCTGGCACTACCGCTGCCCTTGCCCTGCTCAACGACAACGTCAAGAAGGGTGGCATCATGGCATCCTCTTCAGTCGGTGGCCTCAGCGGGGCATTCATCCCCGTCAGCGAGGACCATGGCATGATCACCGCCGCCCGGTGTGGTGCCCTGACAATCGAGAAGCTGGAGGCAATGACCTGTGTCTGCTCCGTTGGCCTGGACATGGTCGCAATCCCCGGGGATACCCCCGCTAGCACCATCTCGGGCATCATTGCCGACGAGATGGCGATCGGAATGATCAACCAGAAGACCACGGCCGTGAGGATCATCCCCGTCATTGGAAAGGGTGTTGGTCAGGAAGCGGAGTTTGGTGGGCTGCTGGGGTATGCACCGGTCATGCCGGTGAACACCTACTCATGCAAGGATTTCATAGAGCGAGGGGGAAGGATCCCTGCCCCCATCCACAGCTTCAAGAACTAGAGCCCGAAGAGGTGGGCAACCCCATACTCGTCGATCCAGTTCCCGATGTGGATCCCAACGGCCTCCAAGTCAGTCCCCAGCTTCCTGAAGAAGCCTGGTGTGGCTGCCTTGCCGGCCTGCAGGGAGCGCTGGGCTTCCTGGGTGAGCTTCTGCACCGCAGGGTCTTGGGCATACTCCTTGCGCAGGCGGTCGAACACCTGCTCCATCTGGTGCATCTCTTCCTTGGAAAGGGTCCCGTGCACAAACGAACGCCCCTTGAGAGTCCCACCGATGCCCGTCACAACATGCTTGTTGCCTTCGATATCTTCATGCAGCTCCACATATCCCCGCTGCCCCAGTTCCCGCAGGTCCCGCTGCACGTCTTCGCCAGGAAAGATCTGTGCTGGTGGCAGGCTGACCTTGAGGTCATCCCCCAGGGACCTGTATATCATGTCCATCATCTCAATATGCCGCTTGTTCAGCATGCTGCACCTCCTGTTCCTCCCCCAAATATACTCACGCTTGCCAAAATGAGAAAGGATGCTCACATATGTGATATCACCAACCCCTTGTGTTCGGCTGTGAATCTGCTACCGTAGTTGGCGGGGGAAACAAGGTGGAGGAGACAACACGGCAATTGCATGAGCCTTTGGCACATGCACGGCATGCTTTGGGAATATTGGAAGGGAGCTGCAGGACCCTCTCCAAGCCGTGGCTTGCAATCCATCTTCCCACATTGCTCGAGTCGTACAGCAGTTATGCCATCGACGGTATCCATGCATCATTGCACGAGCTGTTCCTCCCTGCCACTGCACGCCATCCCCACACCAAGCCTACCGCATGCGCCTTGTCGTATGCCAAGGCACTCGCCCACGGGCTGGAAACCATGAGAAGCGGCACGGTCCTGGATGAGCAACTGCTTGCAACCATCAGGGCGATCCAGGATGAACGCCCCCTGTGGTACCGCACCGACTGTGACCAGCACCTGCGCAGCTTCGTCACCGGGGAGATGGTGCGCCGTCCCAGGCGGCTGGACTTTTCCCATGCCATGGGCCAGATCCTGCAGGGGAACCGCAATACGGCAGACCCATTGCTGCAGCTGGGAGAACTCCAGTACAAGATGGGGGCCCTTGCCCCATTCTCGGTGGGGAACGGCAGGACCCGGAGGATCATAGGGCTGATGGGCCTGTGCAGCAGCGGCCTGCTCACCCAAGGAGTACTCCCCCTCTCCGCATGGTTTTCCTGCCATACCTCGGACATGCTGCACCTGCTGCAGGATATCCATTGCCATGGGCAGGAGAGCTGGCTGGCATGGCACCGCATGATGCTGAAGGCGGTTTCCGACACAGCTACGTTCACAACCGACTTGGTGGTGTCACTCTCCCAGGCCATGGCCGAAACCCAGCATGTCCTCCCTGCCCATCTTGCTGAGCATCTCTTCCGTTTGCCCACCACCACCGCCATGCGGTACTGCTCCGATGCCGCCTGTTCGCTGGTGACTGCCCGCAGGAGGCTGGAGACTGCAGCAAGAATCGGGGTGCTGACCAAGCTGGTCATCTCAGGAACTACCTTCTATTGCAATGACCGGTATTGGCAACTGCTGAAGCACTTTCAGCACAAATGCACCTATACAACTTTCCATTAGTTGTCAAAAAGTAGCATCAATTGGCGAAAAAAAAGAGAAAAGACAGAAAATTGCTTCTTACAGCCATCTATTTCTTTCCCATAGAATGACACCACTGTCTCAAGGAGAAAGAAATGAAGAAACATATCGCACGGATCGCCGTGCTCGCGCTAGGCACCTCCATGTGCTTCGCCAACGGGGCCATGGAAGCAGCTGGCATTGTGCAGCCCGAGATCGAGGCCCACATGAAGAACGTGATCACCGTCAACGGACTGCAGTTCAAGGACCTCAACGACAACGGGATGCTTGACGCATACGAAGACTGGAGGCTCCCTGCCTCCGAACGTGCACAGGACCTCATCGGCAAGATGACCCTCGAGGAACAAGCTGGCATGATGATGATCGACACACTCAACGCAGAAGTGGGTGGCAAGGCAGGAAAGCTTGCAGACAACTATGTCAACGAGCAGAACATGCGCCGCTTCATCTTCCGCAACACGGTCACCGATACTCCCAACAATGCAAACCTCAATGCCCGCAGTGGTGCACAGATCACAGCCTATGAAGCTGCGATGTTCACCAACACGGTGCAGGAGATGGCAGAGTCCTCACGGCTGGGTATCCCCGCGCTGTTCAAGTCCAATGCCAGGAACCACTATGACCATGATGCCCGCTTCGGGATCAACGTCTCCTCCGGCTCGTTCTCGACGTGGCCCAAGGAAGCTGGGCTTGCGGCAACCCGCGACATGGACCTGATCGCACAGTTCGCTCAGATCATGAACAGCGAATGGAACTCCATCGGCCTGCGCGGCATGTATGGCTACATGGCAGACCTTGCCACCGAGCCACGCTGGTACCGCATCCATGAGACCTTCTCAGAGGACTCGGACCTCAACAGCGACATCATGCGGACGCTGGTCTCCAACCTCCAGGGCAGCGAGATCACCAGCGACAGCATCGTGCTGACGATGAAGCACTTCCCAGGCGGCGGTCCCCAGCTCTCCGGCTTTGACCCCCACTACCCGTTTGGCCGCGAGCAGTCCTAC
This sequence comes from uncultured Sphaerochaeta sp., assembly GCA_964465155.1. Classification (GTDB taxonomy): domain Bacteria; phylum Spirochaetota; class Spirochaetia; order Sphaerochaetales; family Sphaerochaetaceae; genus Spiro-02. Next base: position 6,811 of record CAYXIH010000064.1, on the reverse strand, counting down.
ACCGGCAACGGATTCGCAGACCATTGGAAGCCGTTCAAGGCGGCAATCGACGCAGGCCTGACCTCCGTGATGCCCTACTATGGCATCCCAGTTGGAATGCAGGATGTCTACAAGCCTGCAGACGATGTCGAATATGATGAGTCGGTGGGTGTCGGCATGGCGTTCAACAAGGGTATCCTTGAGACGCTGCTTCGCGACGAACTTGGGTTCGTCGGCAACGTCAACAGCGACACCGGCATCATCGGACCCCGCGCTTGGGGCCTGGAAGGGTATTCCGT
>CAYXIH010000064.1:0-6433 GCA_964465155.1 uncultured Sphaerochaeta sp. | reverse complement strand
GCACAGCGCACCGTTGGCCGTGCAGACTACCAGCGCCTGGCCATGGAGGCCCAGCGCAAGTCGATCGTCCTGCTGGAGAACCAGGGTATCCTTCCCGTTGCAGCACAGGGAAAGACCCTCTATGTCAACAATGCCAATGCAGATGTTGCAAAGCAGTATGGCTTTGATGTCATCGACGGCAACACCGGGGCAACGGCAGAGGGAGCAGACCTTGCCCTGATCCGTGTGAAGATCACCAACAGCGTCGCACAGGCCATGCAGGAGGACGGCACCCCGTACACCTATGCCGACGGTTCCACCGTCACCACGATGTTCGGCGGACCGGTCCCCTCGGAGATCAACATGATGAGCCTCTCCGAGATGGCTACTGCAACGACTTGGGTGATGACTCCCTCCTTGGAGACCATCCAGCAGGTCATGGATACCGTTGGTGCAGAGAACACGATCATCTCCATCAACTTCCGCCAGCCGTACGTCATCGACGAGGCAAGCGGGGTGCGTGATGCAGGTGCCATCCTCGCCACCTTCGGTGTCAGCGACAACGCCCTGCTGGACGTGGTCACCGGTGCGTTCAACCCCTGTGGCAAGCTTCCGTTTGCCCTGGCGTCCAACGTGCAGGCGATCATCGACCAGGATCCCGACCTTCCTGGCTATGCAGCCAACGACACACTGTACCCGTTCGGACACGGTCTCTCCTACTAGGAGATCCCTTGCCCACAGGTCGACCGGGAGGCAATTGCCTCCCGGTTTTTTCATCCCCCCACAACACAACAACAGCCGCCCTTTTGCGAGGACGGCTGTTGGAGTTTGAATCTGGAAGCAACTGCTACTGCAGCTGTTCCTTGCTGTCTACGATCTGCTTGACCGATGCAATGAACTCATCGGTGGACATCGTCGACTGCTTGCCGGTGCGGGTACGGACTGCGACGAGGTCACCCGACGCCTCCTTGTCCCCGATGACGAGCATGTACGGGATCTTCATCTTCTGGGCATTGCGGATCTTGGCGTTCATGCGGTCGTCGCCAAGGTCGCTGGATGCACGCAGACCTGCTTCGCGCAGGCGCTTCTCCAGGCTCTTCGCATAGTCGAAGAATGCCTCACCCACAGGGATGACCTTGACCTGCTCGGGGGCAAGCCATGGTGGGAATGCACCAGCGTAGTGCTCCACGAGGACTCCGAAGAACCGCTCGATCGACCCCAGCAACGCACGGTGGATCATGTACGGGCGCTTCTCGACGCCGTCCTTGTCCACGAACGTCAGCTTGAAGCGCTCGGGGAGGTTGAAGTCGAACTGGACGGTCGACAGCTGCCATTCACGGCCAATTGCATCCTTGATCTTCAGGTCGATCTTCGGACCATAGAAGGCACCACCACCCTCGTCCACGTCATAGGCAAGTCCCTCGGCCTCGATGGCCTTGCGCAGTGCCTCTGTGGCGGCATCCCAGCGTTCCTTCTCTCCAACCGATTTCTCCGGCTGGGTCGACAGGTAGGCCTTGATATCGGTGAAACCGAATGAGTGGAGCATATACAGCGAGAAGCGCAGGACTTCACGGATCTCCTCGTCCATCTGCTCTGGTGTGACGAACAGGTGGGCATCATCCTGAGTAAATCCACGGACGCGCATCAGGCCATGCAGTGCACCAGCCTTCTCATATCTGTATACGGTGCCCAGTTCGCACCAGCGGAAGGGCAAGTCCCTGTAGCTGTGCTTGCTGTTCTGATAGATCATGATGTGGAACGGGCAGTTCATCGGCTTGACGTAGTAGTCGGCCTTGTCCATCTCCATGGGAGGATACATCCCGTCCTTGTAGAATCCCAGGTGACCGCTGGTCTCCCACAGCCATGCCTTGCCGACATGGGGGGTGTAGACCATCTCATACCCATTCTTGTAGTGCTCTTCCCTCCAGAAGTTCTCGATCGTCTGGCGGATCATAGCCCCTCGTGGGTGCCAATAGACCAAGCCCGGACCTGCTTCCTCGTGGAGGCTGAACAGGTCAAGCTCCTTGCCGAGCTTGCGGTGGTCACGCTTTTCGATGTCTGCAAGGTGCTCCATGTACAGGCGCAGGTCCTTGGGGTTCTTCCATGCGGTACCGTAGATCCTGGTGAGCATGGGGTTGGTTTCCTTGCCCCTCCAGTAGGCACCTGCGATGTTCAGCAGCTTGAAAGCGTCGGCATGCAGCTCCTTGGTGGAGGCAACGTGCGGGCCGCGGCACAAGTCGGTGAAGCCGCCTTGGTTGTACAGCGTGACCTCTTCGCCTTCGGGGATGGCGTCCAGCAGCTCAAGCTTGTAGGTCTGGCCGGCAAACTGCTTGCGGGCCTCGTCACGGGAAACGACCGTACGGACGAACGGCTTGTCCTGCGCGATGATCGCCTGCATCCGCTTGGTGATCTCATCCAGGTCTTCGTTCGTCAACTGCCTGGGCAGGTCGAAGTCATAGTAGAATCCATTGTCGATCGAGGGTCCGATCGCAATCTGTGCGGTGGGGAACATTTCCAGCACCGCCTCGGCCATGACGTGTGCCATGGAGTGGCGGATCTTAGCAAGCTGTTCCTGTTCCTTCTGTTCTTTCTCGGTCAGTTTCTCTGACATGCAACACCTCTTTTCCGGCTGCGCTGCGAACCTACTCCGTCCCCATGCTGCAACCGGTCATTCGTTTTTCCCGTTCCCAGTCTCGGTAGGATGGGCATCAACGCCATGCCCCTTCCGACCCATGGGTCCGGATATAATAAAAGCCTTCGTGCTCCAGCCATTGCCGGGCGTGACGTTCCAAAGAAATCGTCATCCGGCAAGGACGGGAACATAAAGGCTCTCATGTTTCCGCGGTTCCACCTTGCTTTCCCGTCCATTCTTCACCATGGAGCGGGACGCTCATTGACCCTTCACGCTGGGCTCTGCGGCACGGCTTACTCATTGTTCGGCCTGCGGCTCGGAAGTGGTGTTCATCGGCAGGATACCAGATGCCTCTCAACCGCGGGCATCCTCTCTGTGGTCTCCTGGCCCCGACTACTTCTCTTCGTCTCTGCCATTGCCCCCGAGTATATCGCAAACACATTGCAATGGGAAGAATGCAACCCCACTACTGCACGTCATAGCCGATGATATACCGGTAGAGCCCCTCCTCAACGGTGTCTTGCATCCGCAGGCTCACCTGCACGATCGAGACATCGGTCCCTTGTCCTGTCCGGATCTGCTGTTGCTCCATCTCCTGTACCCGCATGTCTCCCAGATAGTAGAACAGGCCGCCCTCCGAATCGTCCTTCTTGACGAACAGGGGCAGGCGGACGTGGTTCGTAGCCTGGCTGGCCATGCACTGGATCTCCGGGGACTGGAGGGTCCGCTTGTTCTTGGACTGCCAGATGAACTCCTGGGGCGAAACAAAGCCATCCTGGTAGTTGATCCCCGAGTCGATGTTCTCACTGTCCTTGTGGTATGTGACGAAGATGGGGATCACCAGCTTCTCATAGTTGGGGATGTACCCACCGATGTTGAGCGACACGACCTCCTCCTTCCACCCCAGCAACAGCAGCACCTGCTGCCTGGTGTAGGTATCGTTGAGGAAGAGGTTGCCCGCACGCAGGAGGGTCTTGTCCCGCTGCTCGAAACGCCAGGTTCCATATGCAAGCACCTGCTGCAGCTGGTCACGGTATGTTCCATTCTCAAGCAGCTCCAAGAAAGTAGCTGTCGGATATATCAAGCCATTGCTCCAGGTACAGTATGCGATCTCACCAAACTTGCGCCGGTTCTTTGCCAGGTAGTGGCCATTGGAGAGCACCTGCAGCGCACTTTCCAGCGCCTGGGTGGAGCGTTCGATCCACGGGTAGGTGCGCTGCATGGCCTCCTGCACGCTGTCAATGGAGACGGGGTTCCCCATGCTGGCAAGCAATGCTTCGACAATGGCTCCCTCATGGGGCCTCAGTCCTGGGGCTAGGATGTGGCTGAAGAACAAGAGGCTCTTGGATGCTCCATCGCAAATGTGTGGAACATCTTCCCCGATGGAGAGCAGGAACCCATGGTAGCTCCCCTTGCTGTCGATGAACAGCTGGGGCGAGATGCTCTGTAGCCGGACAAAGTCCATCATGGTGGGGATCTTCCCCAACTGTATGTATACCTGCCGGTATGCATCGCGCAGCAACTTCAGGCTATCGAACTTTGCGTGGGTGATCGACTGGAACACACGCTCCATCGTGACCTTGTCAAAGTCAATCGTCGACACCCCCGCAATGCCCAAGCTGGCGCAGCTGGTCTGGCGGCGCAGGCTGTCCTTTTGGTAGGTGTTGTTCCCAAACAGGGCCACGGGGATCAAGAAGTTGTTGTCGTAGTTGCCAATGAAGTCAATGACCGTCACATAATGCTTGCCCGGGGCCTTGCGCAGGCCACGACCCAGCTGTTGGACGAACACGATGGCAGACTGTGTGGGGCGCAGCATCAATATCTGGTTGAGGCATGGGATATCGACCCCTTCGTTGAAGATATCCACCGTGAGGATATAGTCCAGGTGGTCATCTCCATCCGAGGCAAGGCGTGCAATGGCAGCTTCCCGAAGCGAATCATCGTCGGAGCCACCCAGGCTGACAGTCCGGTACCCGATGAGGTTCAGTTCATCCGAGAGCCTGCGAGCCTCTTCCACCCGGCTGCAGAAGATCAGGCCACGGTGTGGGAGGGTATCAAGGGTGTAGCGCCTGATCACCTCGTCGATTCGCGCCACGCGCTCTTCGCTGACCAGGTCCCCAAAGGTTGTCTTGTCATCCACCACCACCCCGTTGATCGTCAGGTCGCTCACGCCAAAGTAGTGGAACGGGCACAGCATGTCGGCCTCCAACGCCTGGTTGAGCCTGATCTGGTAGGCTATGTTGTGGTCAAACAATGAGTAGATGTCAAAGCCGTCCGACCGTTCGGGTGTGGCCGTCATGCCAAGTATGAACTTGGGGGCAAAGTGCTCCAGTATCCGTTGGTATGAGCCAGCGGCGGCATGGTGCACTTCATCCACTACGATATAGTCAAACCGGTCGGTGGCAAGCTGCGCAAGGGTACTCTCCTTGGAGAGTGTCTGCACCATGGCAAAGACATTGGGTTCGTTGGTGGTCTCTCCCCCACCCAGCATCCCACACCTCCATGTGGGTCCCATGACGTTGCGAAAACTCTCCATGGCCGACCTTGCCACCGTTTCCCGGTGTACGATGAACAAGAACCGCTTGGCCTGGGAGGCCTTGAGGTCGAATGCACTCAAGTAGGTCTTTCCGGTTCCGGTAGCTGAGATCAGTAGGGCACGTCCCACACCCTGGGAGCGCAATGCGGCAAGCGAGGCCAAGGCCTCTGCCTGCATTGCGTTGGGTACGATATCCTCTGGGGTCTTCTCAGTGGCAGGCATCTCCAGCTCACAAGCGGAGAGCTTGGCGGCATGCACTATATCGTAGTGGGCAAGCCATGCATCGGTGACATCATGAGCCTGGTTCCAGGCATCGGAGAATTCCTCATTGACCCTTCCCATGAGTTCTCCCGTGGGAAGGCTATGGAGCATGACGTTCCACTCTCGGTTGACCGAGAGGGCGTTGTCTGTGAGGTTGGAGCTTCCGACCACCACCGAGTGGTAGTCGCCATGGTCGAACATGTACCCCTTGGCGTGGAATGCCTTGTCACAATATACGCGCAGGTCAATGTTGGGATAGAGGCGCTGGATGCTCCGTAGTGCATCTGGGTCGGTGAAGCCCAGGTAGTCGGAGGTGAGGATTTGCCCCCGCACACCCCGCTGCATTGCATCCAGCAGGGCTTGGTGCAGCTGGTACAATCCCCTGACCGTAACAAAGGCAACTGAGAACCGGAAGGAGGTGCAGGTATGCAGCTCGTGGATCAACGTGGTGAGCACTTTCTGGCGCGGAGGATCGTTGAGCAACAGCTGGGGGCGGTACTGCTGGTGTGATGCTATCTGCGAGTCAATGAAGCTTGTCGTGATCGACTGCAGGAGGAATTTCCTAGAGAGGGCTTCGTCCATCAGGGCTCCTGGCAGAGGTGCCGTACGATCGGGATATCGGCGTTAGCCCATTGGAGGGTCGGCAGTTCGGATACCGTCAGCCATTTGCTGTCGGTATGTTCGCCAATTACAGGTTCTCCGTCCACAAGGTGGCATGCATATGCATGCATGGTGATGTGGAACGTAGGGTAATCATGCTCGACGGTCATGAGATAGGAATCCACGGCTATAGTACAGGAAAGCTCCTCGCGTATCTCCCGCACAACGGCCTGCTCCCCATTCTCGGCGCTTTCCAGCTTTCCTCCGGGAAACTCCCACTTGTGCGCCAGAGGACCATTTCCTCCCCTACAGGCACAAAATATCTTCTCTCCACGCCGGATTACTGCGGCAGCGACAACTACATGTTTCATGATACCCCTCCCAGCCAGGATAGCAGCCTGTGACCATGTGGTCCAGATCTATTG
>CAYXIH010000063.1:8595-11461 GCA_964465155.1 uncultured Sphaerochaeta sp. | reverse complement strand
TGCTGATTCTTGCAGACTGCTGCCTACATATGAACAATGGATTTGGGCAAGTACCATGCAGATACAGAAAACGGAAACAGCAGTTGACAAATTTGCCTATCCGTTCTTTGAAACAACAGCAGCGACTCAAACTGGATTGGGCATTGTAGTAAATGATAAGCCAGAATGGATCATGGACAAAGTCTGTAAAACGGTGACGATTGGTAACAACAATTACAGCGTGCTGCAGTTGAAACAAATCGATCGGTCCGGTAATTCTTTGATGAACTTGAAGGAAACATTGGACGATACAGCCAACTATAGATTCTTTAATTTTTAGGAATAGTTCTTTGCATTGAATGAAGTAAGAAACATGTATTTCAAAAGAACTCTCTGAAATACAGTATCTCTTGGAGTGGTGGCAATCCCTGGCCACCACTCCCTCTGCTGTCTCGGAAAGGAGCAGATATGTTGGTATCGATTAAACTTGCACATGAAGATGAGTTGTTGTTCAAGCGTTTTGCAAAGAGCCACAACATGAGCGTATCGGAGGTCCTGCGGCAATATATCATAGAGAGGATCGAAGGCAACTTCGATGATACCCTCTATGAACAGACCCTTCGTGAAAAACGGCAATTGCTTCCCTCTTGCTAGGTTGACAAGCTTTTTGGAACATGCTATTGTAGCCGAGCGTCCGAAAGAGCATGGAGAAGTAGCTCAGTGGGAGAGCGGTTGCCTTACACGCAACTGGTCGGGGGTTCAAATCCCTCCTTCTTCAAACAATTCTCAGAACAAGACTATCCTATAGGTCAAAGCAAATGCTGTTGACACCAATGGATAGTCTTTTTCATTATTGAGGGGTACCTGCTTGATCGGTGGTTATGGAACCTGGTAATACCCCACCGGCCATACGTAATACTCACCATCGCGGCTTGCATTGACCTGTTTCCACATCAGTTGGTCTGTAGCCTCATATATCTGGATGGTGGCTACCGTTGCATCACTGTTCTCAGTGCTGCTCCAGAACGTTGCGGGAAATCCAACTGTTGCAGGAAGGTCATAGTAGTCTTCACATATCATGGTTGCGACTTCTATCATCTCATACAAGGAAGGAACATACCATGAAGTCTGGGCATTCTCCGAGAGTTTGCTGGTGATGCCAGATGCGGTCGTGCTCCCCATGGCAAAGCTCTTTCCGTTTGTCCTGAGCTCCAATGCCTGGGTATTGGCCATGCCAGAGCCGACAGCGCTTGCTGTTGCCAATGATTGTCCAGAAGCAGGTGCTTGTGGGAATTTGAACAGGGTAGGGATGCCCGTTGGGATCGTACTTCCTTGGCCAAAGCCAGGAACATAGTTGGCACCATACTCCGTGGTGCTTTTCATCCAAGCCGGCGTGGTTGAACAAACAAGGTATTGGTATTGTTGGTACGTGGGCTCGACCGCAACCTGCCCCTGGCCGTTTTGGTCGACTATTGTCCCCGGGGTAATATCTCCAAACCCATGGCCAGAGCAACTGGCTGCCAACAGGACAACCACCAGCGAGCATACAGCTGTAAACAGATGCTTCATCACATGTTCCTCCACTGACAAGATACTCACGGGCAACTTGGCAAGCAACCGTGATTGAGTTGTCGGTAGCCCAATACCTCGGTACCTTCAATGCAGGGGTATACCCCTAGGAGGACTCAGCATGCAGTATTATTCAATCGTATATGACAGCGTCACCGGCAACACTCTCCAGCTTGCACAGACAGTGCAGCATACCCTTCCAGCTCAGTATTGCTTCTACGTTGGACCACCTGACGACCATGCCATGGCAGCATCGGTCATGTTCGTAGGATTCTGGACCAACATGGGCACCTGCGATCCTTCGATAGCCCTGTTCCTGCAGTCCCTGCACGGAAAGCAGGTATTCCTGTTTGGCACAGCAGGCTTTTCAGGGAGTCAGGAGTATTTGGACAAGATCATAGCTGAGGTTGGCAAGAACTTACCATCGGACAACAAGATCCTGGGATCATTCATGTGCCAGGGAAAGATGCCTGCTGCTGTGCGTGAGAAGTATGAGTCCATGAAGGCGCAAGACCCAAGCAAGATGCAGGAGAAGATACGCAACTTCGTCCTGGCGTTGTCCCATCCCAACAAGGAGGACCTGCAGATCCTCGCCGACAGGATCCTTGCGCTCCAGCTTGCTTGGGAGTGATGAGATGCAACAAACACTCTATCTGAATGCTCAAATCGTGACGATGGACGACTCTCTGCCGACTGTTGGCGCGTTGGTGGAGGGTGGTGGAAAGATCTTGTTTGTTGGTGACGAGCAGCAGGCAAGGAAACAGTTTCCCCATGCTGTGGTGCAGGACATGCAGGACCTGACGATACTCCCTGCGTTCATCGATGCCCACAGCCATTTCTCCGCAATGGCAGCGGCCACGCTGCACGTCAACCTCGAGGGTACCACCAGCGACGATGATATCGCGGAGCGTATCGAAGGGTTCATGCAACTCCACTCAGTCAAGAGCGGGCAGTGGGTCGTGGGTGAGGGGTATGACAACAACTCCCTTCCCCAAGGAAAGCATCCCTCCAAGGCATTCCTGGACAAAGTCTGTCCGGACAATCCAGTATTGCTGCAGCATGCGTCGGGCCACATGGGTGTGTGCAACTCATTGGCACTCTCTTTCTTCGGCATTGATGCAGCTACAGCACAACCTGATGGGGGAAGGATAAACTTCGACAGCGGCTATCTGGAGGAGAACGCCTTCTTCACCTACATGCGCAAGGTCCCCATGGCAGACGCACAGGCCATGATGCAGTCGTATGTGGATGCCCAGATGCTCTATGCCGCGCATGGCATCACCACCATCCAGGAAGGATACATGGTCAAGGAGATGAT
>CAYXIH010000063.1:5479-8495 GCA_964465155.1 uncultured Sphaerochaeta sp. | reverse complement strand
GTGGCAGCCGCCTTGGCAAAGGCAACGTCGGACAAACGGCAGCTGCTTGCCCATTGCAACGGCGATGCCGCTGCCAGACAGTTCATACAGGCAGTCTCGGCCACACCCGGGAGTTCGGCGGTCAAGCCAGTGATGATACATGCCCAGCTGGTGGGACTCGAACAGCTTCCACAGATGCTGCAGCTAGGGATCATCCCCTCCTTCTTCGTAGCCCATGTCTGGTATTGGGGAGATGTCCATATCAAGAACTTCGGCATTGACCGTGCGACAAACATCAGTCCTGCCCACAGTGCCCTTGCTGATGGCTTGTGGTTCACGTTCCACCAGGATTCGCCGGTCATCATGCCCGACATGCTCCAAAGCGTGTGGTGCGCCGTAAACCGCATCACCAAGGATGGGGTCTTGCTGGGGCCTGACCAGCGCATCGGTGTCTGGGACGCACTGAAGGCGGTGACGATCAACGCCGCCAGACAATACTCGGAGGAATCCAGCAAGGGGAGCCTTGCCGTGGGAAAGAGTGCTGACATGGTGGTCCTTGACCGCAATCCGCTGACTGTCGATCCGATCAAGATCAAGGACATCAGTGTCCTTGCGACCATCAAGGACGGACAGGTGCTGTTTGAGCGGAGATGAGGAAAAAAAAGCGCCTGACTATTGTGGGGTGTCAGGCGCTAACGGAAAATAACACAAAAAAGGGAGGTATGAAAAAAACTGTTGCTCTGTGCCAGTATATATGCAAGAGCCGTGCCAACTTTTTAAAACAGCCATTTTGACTGCTTTTTTGAGAGTTATTCCTTATGAATAGTACATATACAATCATATGTAGCAATGAGTAGGTGTGCAAATATAACACATTGTGCAACCCGTTCCTAGACGCTTTGTTCCCATCGGTGTATCTTTGGCTGTGGGCAAGGCATATGTTCAGGTTCGCTTGGGCCTGATATACTCAACGGCATATTTGTCGGACAGGAGTGTGACATGACGTTGGCGAAGGTGGTCATTTTCTTCTTCATCTACAGCATCATCGGATATATCTGCGAGGTGACGTATTGTTCGATTCCCAAGAGGCGGTTCATGAACCGTGGATTCCTCTATGGACCGTACCTGCCCATATATGGTTTTGGTGCCGTCGCTGTCGTATTGGCCCTGGAACCATTCTCCAAGCACTGGTACTTGGTCTTCCTCTGCGGGATCCTCATCACCTCCATCTTGGAGTATTTTACCTCCTGGCTGTTGGAGAAATGCTTCCACACAAAGCTGTGGGACTACAGCCGGTACAAGTTCAACATCAACGGGAGGGTATGCCTGCTCAACTCCGTCTTGTTCGGGCTCTTGTGCCTGGTGGTCATCTATGTGATCCAGCCGTTCCTTGCCAAGTTGGTGGACCGGTTGCCCCTGTCGGTAATAGACCCCCTGGCATTGGTCATTGCAATCGGGATGACCGCCGATGCGACGGCAAGCATCTACCACATGGCTACCTTCCAGGCAAAGCTCAAGGCGCTGCGCGCAAAGATGCAGGACATCCAGGAGCGGACGGCAATCCTGCAGAAGCATGGCTCAAGCCCGGAGCTGATGGCATCCGCCAAGGAGCGCTTCTCCTCCGAAGTTGAGAAGCTGCGCAATGAGATACACCATACCAGCAAGCGTTTGGTGGATGCATTCCCTTCGATGACCAGCTCCAACCCGGAGATCAAGGCCCAGCTGGACAAGCTGCGTGAGAGCATGAAGTCGATCCGCGAGAAGGCAAACCTTGAGAGGATCACACGCAGGAATGCAAGGAAGGCGAACAAGAAATGAACGAGTCCATGAACCGTGAGATAGAGCATGTGCTGCAGGAGATTTCCGATGCGGCCACCCGATGCGGACGCAAGCCATCGGATGTCACGCTGATGGGAGTGAGCAAGACCCATCCCTATGAAGCTGTATTGGATGCCTTTGAGAGCGGTATCCGTATCTTCGGCGAGAACCGGGTGCAGGAAGTCGTTGGGAAGTTCCCCTCCTATGCACAGCGGCCTGCCGACATGCAGCTGCACCTCATCGGGCACCTGCAGAGCAACAAGGTGGCAAAGATCGTCCCACTGGTGGACAGCATCGACAGCATCGACTCACTGAAGATCGCATCGTTGGTCTCCAGCTGTGCATTGGACAACGAGCTGCGCCTTCCGGTGCTCCTTGAGTTCAACACCTCCGGTGAAAGTGCAAAGTCCGGCTTTGCGTCGGAGGATGAGCTGTACCAGTTCCTCGATGTTGCAGGAAGCCTTGAGGGAATCCTTATCCAGGGGCTGATGACAGTCGGGCCGTTGGGTGGGGACGAGATGGCGATGCGCAAGGCCTTTGCCAAATTGCGGGACTTGCAGAGCACCTGCCGCATCAGGTATCCTCACCTTATGTTCGACACGCTGTCGATGGGCATGAGCGGGGACTTTGTCCTTGCCATCGAAGAGGGTTCCACCCTCGTGCGCATCGGGACGCGAATCTTCGGAGCCAGGGACTATACCAAGTGAATAGACGTTTTGGCCGCATGCTTGCCATCCTCCTCATTGTGTTGCTTGCCATCCCCACTGCGGTGATGGCCGATGCTCTGCCTGCGTATGAGCCATATACAGCAGAGGAGTTTCCCATATGGTCGGCAAAGCTGCGCAGGGCCGAGACATTGTTCTTCGGGTCGTTTCCGCTGACGCTCCCACTGGTGGTGGCGGCCTACAATATTGCCATAGGGCTGGGTGCACCGCCGGTGGAGCAGACAGCAGGGATCAAGACGGCGATGGTGCAGCTGGGAGTCGCCGCGGGTGTCTCGCTTGGAATAGCCTTGACCGACTTCATCATCGGGCAAGTGAAGGGAGAATGACATGGTACGTACAGATAGATTTGTGACGCTGACCGTAGGCCCCGTAGAGGGTAAGGTACGCGTTGATGCATATGTGGCTGCGAATGCCCAGGGGCTGAGCCGTACCCTCATCGGCGACAAGGATACCATCATTCTCCTTGATGGAGTTGCCTGCAAGCGCAGCAAGCC
>CAYXIH010000063.1:0-5379 GCA_964465155.1 uncultured Sphaerochaeta sp. | reverse complement strand
CAGGGACAACCCCTGCGCCCTGGAATCGTCCACCGCCTGGACAAGGACACCAGCGGCGTGATGGTCATTGCCCGCAACCGCCTGTCACATGCCTCGCTGTGCGCACAGTTCAAGGACCATACCACCGAGAAGTTCTATATCGCGATCGTCAAGGGGACCATGGAGCACCGCAGGGGACGCATCGTCACCGGCATCAGGCGCGATCCCAATGACCGCAAGAAGTTCGCGACTTGTGCCGTGGATGTGGGCAAGCGTGCAGAAAGCCAGTACCTGGTCTTGAAGCAATACAGTGGCTTTGCCTTGGTGCGGATCAAGATCCTCACCGGGCGCACCCACCAGATTAGGGTCCACATGCAGAGCATCGGCCACCCGGTGTTGGGGGATCCCATCTATAGCCGCAAGGATGCCTCGTTTCCCGAAGCGACGCTGATGCTCCATGCTCTGCAGCTTCGGCTGGACCAGCCGACTACGCTGCAGCGGATGAAGTTCACGGCCCCGATGCCACAGCGCTTCAAAGACGTGCTTCGGAGCCTGACCGTCCCCACCAGGAGACGGGGGGACGAGCAGATGTTCCTCTACTAGGAGAGGGATTCATAGAAAGTCTCTATCTCCTCGAGTTTCTTGGGAATGTCTATTGCCTGAGGACACGCCTGCTTGCAGGCCTTGCATCCAGTGCACGAGCCTGCAGTGTGCTCGCTCCCAATCATTGCATAGTCGTCCGCAAAGGCCTGCACGTCATGGGATGTGCAAAATCCATTGTACGCTGCGAACACCTGGGGGATCTTCACCCCTGATGCACATGGCATGCAGTAGGCACAGCCCGTGCAGGGGACCGTGCGTGTCGCCATGTAGGCCTCTGCCGCCTGGTGCAGCACCTGCCGTTCCTGCCCGTCCAATGGAACCAGCGGGCTGAACGTGCTGATGTTCTCCCGCACCTGGCTCATATCGGACATGCCGCTCAAGACTGTCATCACATTGGCAAGAGAACCTGCAAAGCGCAGTGCCCAGGAAGCGGGGGACGCGCCAGGCTCGGCCTTGGCCAACACCTCGGCACCAGCTGCAAGTGCACCGCCCCTGATGGGCTCCATGACGATCACAGGAATCCCAGCTTTGGTTGCAATCTCATACTGTGCCTGTGCATTCTGAAGCTGCCAGTCCACGTAGTTGAGCTGCAGCTGCACGAAGTCCCACTTCCAGCGTCCCAGGATATCCGAAAGGACTGCCGGGCTGTCATGGAAGGAGAATCCGATGTTGCGGATACGGCCAGCCTCCCGTTGGGCCTGCAGGTACTCATAGGCACCATACTCCACCATCTTCTTGACCGATTGGCTATCCAGTGCATGCATCAGGTAGTTGTCGAAGAACTCTACGCCACAACGCTGCAGCTGCTCTTCGAAGATGCGGGGGATGTCTGATGCTTCCTTGACGCACCAAAGCGGCATCTTCGAGGCGAGCATGTAGCTGTCGCGCGGGTACGACCTGAGGACGCTGCCGATGAACTGCTCGCTGGTACCCCCATGGTAGATATATGCTGTGTCGAAGTAGTTGACGCCCGACTCATATGCAAGGCGGACCATCTCGGTGGCCTTGGTGACATCAATGTCGGGGGTATCGGGGGAAACCTTCGGGAAGCGCATGCATCCGAAGCCGAGGAGTGAGACTTCCCGTGAAAGGGTACTGGGGTATCGATAGTCCATGTAGTTCTGTCCTTGTGCTATTTTGTAATCTCCGCCGTGCCTGCTATGATTTCAAGCAGCTCGGGGTTGAACATCTTCTCAATCTTCAGGGAGCTGGGTGCCCCATGTCCTGGGAACAGCAGCAGGTGCTCGTCCAAGGAGAGCAGGCGTTTGCGTATCGCCCTGCGAAGCAGCTCCCGCTCCATGAACCCTGGAGTCGACCCAATGCGACCTGCCATCAGGACATCGCCTGTAAACAAGGCACGGTCTATGCGGAACACCATGCTGTCCAGGGAATGGCCTGGGACATGGATCATCTGCACCTCGAATCCACAGAGGTCCAACGTCTGGTTGTCGTTGATCTCGTTGACCTTGTAGTCATAGATGGAGGCGGCCGCGGCATGGACGGTGGGCGTGTAGATCTTCAGGAGGGTACCCAGCCCTTTTGCATGGGCATCGTGGCGGTGGGTCAGCAGTATCGCCTTGATGTCATAATGGTTCTCCTCGATGAGGTCGATCAGCTCCGTGTCCACATGGCCTGGGTCGATGAGGATCGCAGGTCCTCCGTCGTCATGCCCTACGATATAGGTATTGCAAAAGCCTACCACCGAAAAATGCTGGAATATCTTCATGGTATGGGCTACACCTCGTTGGTGAAGCCCGCCTCCTCATAGTTGGAGTATTTGAACGACACCCTTCGGCGGTCGGTATGGCGCAAATCAGTCTTCTTCATGTTGCAGTCGCTCATGTCGACGTCGCGCATGTGGCTGGTCATGAAGTTGGAGTAGTAGAGGTCGCTTGATGCAAACGTGCAGTTGAGGAAATCACACCCCATGAAGTTGCAGTGCAGGAGCATCGATCCGCCCAGGTCGCAGTTGATGAACTTGCTGCCGGCAAAGACGCAGTAGCGCAGGTCGACGTCGTGGAACTTGCAGTCCTCGAACAAAGAAAAGTCAAAGTAGGAGGTGACCATGCGGGATGTGGAGAAGTCCACGTCATGGAACGTGCCATACCCCAGGTTGCAGGTCAGCAGGTGGGAGCCCCTGCAATCTAGGTTGCTGAAGTTCCCTTCTGTGAGGGTCAAGTCTCCCACCCGTGCCTTGGATGTGAGCAGCTGCACTGCTTGCTGCAGCAGCCGTGGCTGCTCGGTGCTGTGGCGGTAGCAGGTAGTTGTTGAGTCGCAGACACGGCTGTCGCATCCTGGATGGGAGCAAGTGTTGAATGTAAACATCTGGACTCCTACAGGCTCAGCTCGAGGATCTTGACGATGTCCTCATGGCCCAGCTGCATGTAGGCCCCGATGCTTCCCTTGTTCACCAACGCCTTGGTCGCCATGTCCTGGAAGAATGTGCTGTCGTAGGAGACATCGGACAGCCGGGTGGGGATTCCCAACGTGTGGTACCAACGCTCCTGGCTCTCTATCATGGCCTCGATGATGCCGCTCTCATCCGACAGGGGGAGGGTGATGCCCCACACTCGGATTGCATACTGGACGAACCGCTTGGGGTGGACCTTGCTCACATACTTCATCCAAGCAGGGATGACGATTGCAAGGCCAGCACCATGGGTCATGTCGTAGCGGGCGCTCAGCTCATGTTCTATCTGGTGGCTTGCCCAGTCCCCGCCACCTCGTCCTGGGTTGAGGGAGTTGTTGTGGGCAATCGTGCCGGCATACATCATCTGTGCCCGGTACTCATAGTCATCGGGATGGTCTTGGATCCTCAGGGAGTTGGCGATGACGCTGCGCATTGCCCCTTCCAGGAGCTGGTCGGTCACGTCGTTGTGGTCATGGGGGGTGAAATACCGCTCCATCATGTGGGCATGGATGTCTATCGCCCCGCATGCTGTCTGGAATGCAGGCAGCGTCATGGTCACCATTGGGTCCAGGATGGCGAATCGTGGGAGATAGTGTTCGCTCTTGACACCCCGCTTGAACCCTGTCTCCTCATTGGAGATGACGCAGGACATCGAGCTCTCCGATCCTGCGGCAGGGATGGTCAGCACTACCCCAATAGGCAGCGCCGCGGGGATCACAGCCTTGGGCTGCATGAAGTAGTCGTCCCAGATGTCTTTCCCATCTGCAAGGCATGCACCAAATGCAATGGCCTTTGCCGAATCGATGACAGATCCTCCACCAACTGCAAGGATACAGTCGATTCCCTCATCTTTCACCAACTTGATGCCGGTACGAACCAGAGAGAGCCTGGGGTTTGGGACAACACCGCAGAGCTCGACATAGGCAATAGAGGCGTCACGCAAGGACTGGAGTACTTGGTCAAGGACTCCAGACTTCCGTGCGGACGACCCGCCGGTATGGACAAGCACCTTGTTTGCATGGCAGTCGGACAACCGTTTGCCGACTTGTGATATGGTCCCGTTTCCGAAGATGATCCGTGTTGGATTGTAGAACTCGAAGTTTTCCATATCCTCCACAATACAGCAGATGTCGCGTTTCAACAACCGAGATGTTGAAACAGGTTGGTTGGTAGTATACAATGTTGCCCATCAGGAGCAACAACGCTTGGAAGAACAAAACCTATGCGGCGTCATCTGGCGCGGCATCAACAACATATATACCGTCAAATCGGATTCCCAGACATATACGTGCCGTATCAAGGGCAAGCAGCTGCCTGGGGTAGTGGGGGAATACAACCCCCTTGCCGTCGGTGACCTAGTCCTGTTCACCGCTGCGGGTATCCACAGCGAGGGGCAGATCGTCCAGAGATTGCCACGGCGCAACAGTTTCCAACGATGGAATGTCAAGGGAGAATGCAACCAGACGGTCGTGGCCAACATGGACTTGGTCATCTGCGTGTGCTCGGCTGAGAGCCCACCGTTCCGCCCCCGCTTCATCGACAGAGTCATTGCTTGTTCCCGTGGGATCGAAGTAATGATCGTGATGAACAAGAGCGACATCCTGCTGACCGAGGACGAGTATGAACGGTTCCACCTGTTCTCCGAGCTGGGATACCAGACAATGGCCGTCTCGGCAAAGACTGGTGAGAATGTACAGCAGCTGATCGACAAGCTGCAGGGGAAGACCGTGGCTTTCGTTGGGCAAAGCGGGGTGGGCAAGTCCACCTTGATCAACCGGATGCTGGGATCGGCATCCAACCAAAGGACGGGCGAGGTCTCGGCAAAGTTCAACCGTGGGCGCCATACGACCAACCATTCTATCATGCTTGAGGGCCCTGGGTTCACGGCAGTGGATACCCCCGGTGTCCGTGAGATCCTCGTACCCCATGGCGACCCGCACCTCATCGCCGACTCGTTTCCTGAGTTCCGCGAACCGTCTCACCTGTGTGAATTCGCCGGGTGCCTCCATTCGGAGGAGCCGGGGTGCATGGTCAAGGAACTGGCTGAGGAGGGACTGATTCATCCCGATCGGTATGAGAGCTACCTGCGGATGCTTGCTTCATTGGATGAGCGGGTGCCCCAGTGGCAGATGGACAGCATGCAGGCAAACGGCAAGACCGTTACGACCAGCAAGAGCGGCAAGTTCCAACGCAAGAACAAGCTGCACGATAGCCGCGATGGCGTGGGAAAGACGGTACAGGACCATGTGGAAGAAGACTCTTGAGGATCTCGGTTTTGCAGTAGTACTGCAGGAGATCATGGATTGCGCATTGAGCGAGGAAGGGCGGTCACTCCTCTCCCAAGCTCATTTTACCAACAATATCGACAAACTCTCCAAACGCCAGCA
>CAYXIH010000062.1:0-11560 GCA_964465155.1 uncultured Sphaerochaeta sp. | reverse complement strand
ACCCAGCGTCTGCTGCTGCGGCGCAGCAGTGTCGAGCTGGCAGAGCAGGTGCTTGCCTATGAAATGCGCAACAAGCAGTTCCTACAACCGTTCGAACCAACTCGGGAACCAGATTTCTATACCTTGGAGGGACAGCGCAGGCTGTTGGATGTTGGAGCCCGCTCCCATGATGCCCACCGCTATTGGATGTCACTGCTGGATGAGCCGGACACGGTCATTGGGATGGTCGGGGCAAGCTCCATCATCATGGGGCCTTTCAAATCCTGCTTCCTTTCCTATAAGTCGGACGTGGGGCATTTACGCAAGGGGCATGTCGCTGAAGCCGTTGCAGCCCTGTGCAAGGCGTTGTTCACAGACGGTGGACTCCACCGCATCGAAGCCAATATCATGCCACGCAACAGCGCCTCGCTCGCAGTTTGCAGAAAAGCTGGCTTTGTGAACGAGGGCACTGCCTCAAAGTACCTGAAGATCAACGGGGTATGGGAGGACCATGTCCACATGGTCCTGCTCAATACCATCTGTGAAGTGTGACTACAGCTCCAGTATCTCCGGATCCAAATCCTTGTGTTCCCACTCTGCCTTGAGGGCAAGGTGTTCCTGGACGACTTCTTCCCATCCCTTGCCGTTTCTTGCGAAACAACTGATCAGCTCGGTCAGGCGTGAACATATGTGCGGATTATAATCCGAATCCTCCATCCTCCATGACCAGTTGTGCTGGCCACACGTGGAGGGCATGTTCATCCGCGCCTCAGTTCCCTTGTCCAGGATATCCTGCATGGGGAAGATGGCGTACTTGGCATGGGATGCCATCACAGCCCTGACCATGGCCCAGACAACCTCATGGTCATTGCAGGCGAGATACCTGCGAACCATGTCCTTGTCATCCTCATTCAGTTTCTCGAACCAGCCACGTGTCGTGTCATTGTCATGGGTCCCTGTATACGCCACACAATTGTATCCATAGTTGTGGGGGAGGAATGTGTCGTACGGATCTGGCCATCCCGCCTCGTCGCGGTTGAAGCCAAACTGGCAGATCTTCATCCCTGGGAACCCATTGCTGTCGCGTAGCTCCTCAACTGTAGGGGTCATGAAGCCAAGGTCCTCGGCAAGGATCGGGAGATCGCCCAACTCCTTCCTGACAACCTGGAAGAACTCCTTGCCTGGGGCAGGTGTCCACACTCCATGCTCAGCCGTCTTGTCTCCATAGGGAACTTCCCAATACTCATCAAAACCGCGGAAATGGTCTATGCGCAGGATATCTGTCTGTGAGAACAGCCGTTTGATCCTCCGTATCCACCAATCAAAGCCCTGCTTGCGCAGTGCATTCCAGTCATAGACTGGATTGCCCCACAGTTGCCCAGTGGAACTGAAGATGTCTGGTGGAACACCGCTGACGGCGCAATAATGGCCGTCGCTGTCGGTCTTGAAGAGCTCCATGTGGCTCCATGTGTCGACGCTGTCTGCGGCTACGAATATCGGGATGTCTCCGATGAGCTTGATTCCAAGGGAGTTTGCATACCCTCTCAGGGCCTGCCACTGCTGCTCGAAGAAGAACTGGAGGACCTTCCAGATCTCAATCTGCTGGGCATACCGCTGGCGAACCGTCTCCATGGCCTTGGGATTGCGCTCCCCAATCTCCCTGTCCCAGACGCTGAACCAGCGGGCATCTTGGTAGTGCTCGTACAGCACCATGAATATTGCATAGTCATCAAGCCAGTAGCGGTTTTCCGTGGTGAACGTGGTGTATGCTTCCCCATGTTGTTGCCCGGAGGCAAGGAAGTTGGCAGCTGCATGCTTGAGCAGGGGCATCTTCCATGCATCCACCATGTTGAAGTCGACACGGTCGGTGGGGAAGGGGGGAGTATTTAGGATATCCTGCTCCTTGAGCCATCCTTCACTTACAAGCATGTCGGGGCTCAGCAGCAACTCATTGCCGGCAAAAGTTGATCTTGCTGCATAGGGTGAATTTCCATACCCTGTGGGGCCCAATGGGAGGATTTGCCACAGGCAGACATTGCTCTGCTTGAGGAAATCTACATACTGGTAGGCTTGGGGACCCATGTCTCCGATCCCATAGGGACTGGTCAGGGATGTGATGTGCATGAGGATACCACAATAGCGGATCTCATTGGTGTTCATATTACTGCTCCTTGCGGGCAACCGGTCCCAGGGAATTGCGTGGGATCACACGGTAGGGAATATTCATCCTGAAATCTTCACAGGATTGGCCGTTGATGAGCCGGAAGAGAACCTCCGCCGCCATGTACCCCTTGTCTGAGGCGGGCTGGTCGACGGTGGTAAGCCGTGGAGTCACGAGAATTGACTCCTGGATATTGTCAAAACCTACAATGGAGATATCCGAGGGGACCTGGACTCCATGTTCGTCAAGATAGATGATGCAGCCAATTGCCACGATGTCGCTCATCGCCACGATGGCAGTAGGCCGCTTCTTGAGCTTACTGATGATATGGGCGGTATGTTTGCCGTCCTCCAATGTACATTCGCACGTCATGGTCGTCACAGAATCGCTCTTGAGTGACAAGCCGGCATCTTTCAATGCACGGTCATAGCCTTTCATGCGCAGCGCTGGTACGCTGATGTCCAAGGTCTCGTCTGTTGCAAAGGCATCGTCTGGCAACGAGATGATGACGATATCCCGATGTCCCTGGGCCAGTACCCTGCGCATGATGTCATAGGCAGCCGACTCGTCATCGATGTTCACCGACGGTATGTTCGGAGCCGGTGTCCCATCGATCGTGACGAACGGAAGTTGGCGCTGGGTCATGATCTCGACGATCTCCATGCCGACTTTCATGCCGATGGTGATCATTCCGTCCACCACCGCATTGCGTACCGCTTCGGTGATGCTTTCGTTGAGCGGGGGGATGATGGTCAGGGTATACCCATACTTTTGGCATACCGACCCAATTCCCTGGATGACCTGCATCATGTAGGGGTTTCTCAGGGAGTAGTGGATGATCTGGGGAAGCAGGAACCCGATGCTCCTGTGCCTGCGCAAAGAGAAGTTGCGTGCCATGGGGTCGGGGATGTAGCCAATCTTTGCGGCTACTTCGAGTATCTGCTCATGTGCCGCCTTGCTGATGCGCTTGGGATCGTTGAACGCGAAGGAGACGGCGGTCTTGGAATAGCCGGACAGGCGTGCGATATCCTTGATAGTAGGACGCTTGCCAGGAGCCTGTAGATCTGTTTCTTCCATAGTCACGCCGCCTCCACGCAGTTGGTCAACCCTTCACCGCGCCAGCAACGACACCCTTGATGATGTGTTTCTGCGAGAAGAGGTAGAAGATGATGATCGGGATCATTGCAAGTACCAACATTGCCATCATTGCGCCCATGTCTACCGAGCCATACCCACCGCGCAGGTACTGGATCGCAACCGGAATGGTCTTGTAGTCCTGTCCAATTGTCAGGTAGGGGAGCAAGTAGTCGTTCCAGACCCACATGGTGTTGAGGATCGCGATGGTGATCAACGTCGGCTTGAGCATGGGGAACACCACCGAGAAGAAGGTGCGGACCGGACCTGCACCGTCAATCATGGCAGCCTCTTCCAATGCTATTGGAATTCCCTTGATGAAACCGCTGAACATGAAGGTTGCCATGCCAGCCCCGAAGCCAAAGTAGAGTATCAGGATACCGATGGGGTTGTCCAGATGCAGTACGTTTGCAGTCTTGCTCATGGTGAACATGACCATCTGGAAGGGGACAATCATCGAGAACACCAACGTGTAGTAGATGATTGACGTGAACTTCCCCTTGACCCTGGTCAGGTACCAGGCGAGCATGCTGGTCAGCAGGCAGATGCCTATCACCGAGAAGATGGTGATGAACATCGAATACCCGAATGCCTTGAAGAACTGTATCTTGCGTGCTCCCTCGATGTAGTTCTCACCACCGGTGTAGGTATCGGCGTTTGGGAAAGAGAACGGCTCGGACGAGATGTACAGCTTGCTCTTGAAGGAGTTCATCAGGACGATCAGGATTGGCGCGATACATGCGATTGCCAATGCTATCAATACGAGCGAAAGGATGATATTGAGGATAGAAGTGCGTTTGTGTAGGCTCATTGCTCTGTCTCCTTGCTGCGTGTCAGGTACAGCTGTGTCAGGGCTATGACGGCTACGATGATGGTGAACAGGACCGCCTTGGCCTGTCCCACACCCTCAAAGCCATTTCTGCCGTAGAATGTGTTGTAGATGTTGAGTGCAAGCATTTCTGTCTGCTTTCCAGGATCACCAGCTGTCAACGCGAGGTTCTGGTCGAAGAGCTTGAACCCGTTGGTCAGGGTCAGGAAGGAACAGATTGTGATCGAAGGCATCACAGATGGGATGATGACCTTGCGCAGCATCGTCCATCTTCCAGCTCCGTCAATCTGGGCAGCCTCGATAAGGTCTGCAGGGATGTTCTGGATACCGGCGATGTAGATGACCATCATGTAGCCTACGTTCTGCCAGTTCATCAGCACCACCAACCCCCAGAATCCATATCTTGGATCGGAGACGATGGTCGTGCCATATTTGTAGAGGACACCGTTGATGATGACTTGCCAAATCCAGCCAAGCACAATGCCGCCGATGAGGTTTGGCATGAAGAAGATTGTCCGGTAGAGGTTTGTCCCCTTGATCCCCCTCGTCAAAAGCGAGGCCAGGAGGAAGGCGAACACGTTGATCGTGATGACCGATACGACAGTGAATTTGACGGTGAACCACAGTGCATGGCCAAATTCATTGTTGATGAACATCTTCGCATAATTGTCGAATCCGACGAACTTCGCATTGGTCACTGTCGTGAAGTTGAAGAACGACAGCACGATACCCATGATCATCGGTACAAGGAATGCCAGTGCAAAGCACAGCAGACCTGGAAGGGCAAACAGCGCGAAGTACTTCTTGAGTGTCTTTTGCATGGATACCACCCGTTAGTGTTTGTTTCAAAAGAAATGCCGTCCCGCCCGTGGGCAGGACGGCATTGTCACGAGAGACAGGAGCCTCGCTTAGTGAGTGAGCTTGTACTCGGTCTTCCAGCTGTCGACCGCTACCTTCTCAACCTTATCCCAATCCATCTTGCCCTGTGCATACTGCAGCAGTGCGGAACCGAACTGGTTCTTCCACTCTTCGGAAGGAATTGCAGCGAATGCCCAAGGAATGGAGGAGATGCCGGGCTTGTTCATCCACATCGAGACCTGGCGAGCCAATGGGTCTGAGGGGAGTTCCTTGTCGGTGAAGGAGTTGAACGGAGTGATGAATCCAAGGTCCTCGGTGACGAACTTCTTGCCCTTTGCGGAGGAGAAGAGCCATGTCAGGAACTTGTCTGCGTTTGCCTGGTCGGCTGCAGAGATGTTGGAGTTGATGCAGAGGTAGTTTTCAGTACCGATGCACAGGCCACGGGCGCTTTCGCCGTCGATGTCCATGTACAGGGGAAGGTACTTGATGTCGTCTGCAGCAACAACGTTGCCCTTGACGCCCAGGATCTGGCCAGCAGCCCAGTTGCCGTTCTGTACCATGGCACACTTGCCAAGTGCAAACTCAGCCATGGAGTCGTCGACGCTCTTGGCTCCGAGGAGGCCAGGTGCGGTGGTGCTGTTCTCGATGTAGAGGTCAAACAGGTCCTTGAAGTTGTCGCCATACTCGAAGTCGATCGTCGAGGAGGCCAAGCCAGCCAGGACAACGTCGGTATAGCCAGTCTTCTCTGCGAATTCATAGTAGAGGGGAACGTTCACGAGGTGTGTCTGCCATCTCCACTGGTTTCCGGCTGACATAGAGGTGGAAGCGAATACACCGGAGATTCCCAGTGCTGCCTTGTTCTTGGTCATGTCCTCTACGACATCTTCGAGGATGTCGAAGTTGGTGATCTCGTCCACGCTGTTGATCTTGGTTGCCTTGTTGGACAGTGCAAAATACTTCTGCATGATCGCATCGTTGTAGATGATACCATAGCCTTCAACGGCATAGGGAACTGCCAGGACCTTTGCACCATCGGTCAGAGCCATGCTCTTGTCGCCAAGGAGCTGGTAGAAGGAGGTGCCGACCAGGTCGGCTGCATTGCTCTTGTCAGCTGCAAGGCCGACAGGACCATTGGTCTGGAAGATGGCGGGAGGATTGCTCTTGGCCATCTCGCTCTTGAGCGTCTGGGCGTAGGTGCCGGAAGCGGCAGTGACGACCTTCAGCTTGATGCCGGTCTCTTCTTCGAATGCAGGAGCGATTTTCTGCGTGTAGATGTCTGCTACTTCTGGCTTGAAGTTGAGGAAGTATACTTCCGGCTTCGCTGCCGCGGCACTGTCCGATGCGCCCTGTGCGAACAGGGAACCGGTGACAGCCAACAGGACGATGAGAACGATGCTCATGGTCTTTTTCATGTGTGTCTCCTTTCACTGGGAAAATCGGCTACTGTTCCCGTCCGTTGGAATTCCGTTCCACCCCGAACCAGTCCGATCATCCCCATATTCCGCGATACATGCCCCGACGGGGCATCCGTTGCCCAAGAAAACGAACCTTGTGGAAGAGAATCCTGGTCACTTCCACCGTGATTATGATACTAAACCGGTTTTCTAAACCGGTCAACAAAAACTTTTTATCTTTTTTTCCATGTCTTTTTTTCACAGGCTGTTTGCATCCTGTGTCGGTTGGAAGTATGCTTCATCTGAATCAGCCACATGTCCGTAATATACATATGGAAACAATAGCGGACAAGTTTTGAACGAGGGGAACCACCATGGAAACACCAGTTTGGATGCAGTATGTCGATTCTCAGATATCATCGCAGTATGTCAGGCCTCTGGCGCCCAAGTTTGGGGAGCCGGTTTCAATATCCATCCAAGTACCCGCAACATCTTCGGTACGGCACGTGCTGTTGTGCACCGTCGCATTGGGCCGTGTTGCAAAGACAGACATGCACCACAATGAACAAGCGCAGGTTTTTTGCGCCACGGTGCGGATGCCTGTCGCCGAACCACTGCAGTGGTGGTTCGAGCTCCAGGACGGAGAGCATGTCTATTATTATGGAACGGACGGAGTGGGTGCGTATCCACCACCGAGAAACCTCTGCTTCACGTTGCTTGGCGACCTCAAGGCTCCGATGTGGGTGGCCGATGGCATTTGCTATCAGATATACCCCGACCGATTCAAGAACGGGAATCCTGATGTGGGTGCAACCCCTGGCGAATATGATTTTGACGGTGGGACGGTGCAGGTCATGCCATGGGACCACGCTCCCTTGGACTTTGAGCATGGTAGATGCCTGGATTTCTATAACGGAGACTTGGAAGGGATAGCGCAGAGTGTCACTCATTTCAAGCAATTGGGTGTGACGGTGCTCTATCTCAACCCAATCGGAGTGTCGCGTACCACCCACCGCTACGACTGTTGTGATTTCTTCCATGTGGACCCCAAGCTGGGAGGTGATGCAGCGTTGGCCCATCTCATAGAGGTCATGCATGCGAATGGCATCAAGGTGGTGGTGGATATCTCCATCAACCATACGGGGACCGACCATCCTTGGTTTGTTGCTGCACAGGCAGATCCCAACAGCCCGGAGGCTTCGTACTATTATAGGAAGGATGATGACTCATTCGAGTACTGGGAAGGGGTACCGACACTTCCGCAGCTCAACTATGGAAGCGAGCGCCTGCGCAGCCTGATCTACAAGGACAAGGAGAGCGTGCTCAGGAAATTCCTGCAGCCCCCGTTTGTCCAGGATGGTTGGCGGTTGGATGTCGCGGACGTGGTGGGTCGTTTTGGCAAGGACCAGTTCTGCCATGAGATCTGGCGGGAAGTCCGCCAAGCCGTCAAGGAGACCAAGGAGGATGCCTACATCCTCGCCGAGGACTGGATTGACGGAACCGACCACTTGGGTGGCGACGAATGGGATGCCGTGATGAACTATTATGGCTCGTCTCGGCTGCTGCGCAGGTGGATGGGTGAGACCGACCGTTTCGAACTTCCTGGGTGGGGTCACTACCCAGTGCCTGGACAACCGTTTGGGGGAACCGACCTGGCCCGGGCTCTTGGACAACAGCTTTCTTCCATGTTGCCTCAGCTGTTGTACTGCCAGTTCAACCTCATCGACAGCCATGATACACCACGTCTGCATGACAACCACATGGTGGAGAACTGGCAGCGCTACCGAGGTGTCGTGATGTTGCTGTATATGCTTCCTGGCATGCCCAATATCTACTATGGCGATGAAGTGGGACTCAAAGGGGAGATAGGGACCATGGAGGGTGCCAGGTACCCCATGCAATGGGATACACATCAGTGGGACCGTCGTTTCTGGGATCTCTATGTGGAGTTGGGGCAATTGCGCAAGGAGCACAGCAGCTTGGGATTCGGTGCTTGGAGAATCCTCCACAGCGACGAGCAGACACTGGTCTTCGCACGGTATGATGCCCATGATGCAGTGGTGTTGGTACTCAACAAAGCTGATACGAAACGTTCGTTGTGCTTTGACGCCGGTGTCCTGAATCTCCGTGAATTGCATCCGGTGCAGTCGGACAACGAGGTGCTGCTCGGTGGTAGCGGGGATGTGACTGTGGTCCTTGAGCCCCAGCAGAGCTTGTTGTTGGTAGGTATACGGTAATCTTGATCAAATATAATGCTCAGAATCCTGTTTTTTGACGTATTTCATTTAAGTTTCAACAAGAATCTGCTATGATGTTTTCATTAGGCAGCAGAGTTCAGGAGCGTATGATTAATACGAAAAAATCAAGAGTTGGTACCTATGCGGTTTCTCTTTTGTTCATCATTGTCGGTGTCATCACAGCAGTGTGTATCTACATGAGCTCGCAGCTCAACGTGCAACCCATAGATGATCATGACTACATGGTATTAGATTCTGGGTGGACAGTGCAGGTGGGGGACTCCGAACCCATGGTTGGGCAACAGCTTCCCCTGCGTCTGAATACTACCCCCAAGGACTCTTGCGTGACACTGACTACCATTCTCCCGACAGGAACGGAAGTATCTGGCCGCAACCTATCGGTGCGCTCGGGAATGTCTGAGGTGTCCGTGTATCTGGATGGAGTGCTCTTGTACAGTTACAACGATGACGAGATGCACTGGAAGATCGTACCCATGGGTGGCATGATGCCCCATTTCATAACGCTACCCCAAAGCTATCCAGGCAAAATGCTGACAATCGAGGTGAACTACCACTCTACCAATCCCCTGAGCCAGACCTTCCATGCACCGTTGCTGGGCTCTCCGCTCTCAGCCTATCTGTATCAGATGCATGGTGAGGTTCCATCACTCTTCTTTGGATATTCCTTTATCCTCATCGGCCTCATCTGTCTCATCAGTTCGTTGTTCCTACGGAAGAACGAACACTGTTCGAGCCTTGTCTCCTTTGCATTGATTGAAATACTGTTGGGAGTCTGGGTGTTCACCCAGGCCAAGAGCAAGTTTGTCTTTTTCCGCAACCCGCAGATCCCCATGGACTTGAGCAACCTTGCCTTGTATATGCTGCCGGTAATCCTGGCATGGTATTACAAGGTTACCTGCGACAAAGGGAAATCTGGCCGTGTGCTGATGACACTTTCATATCTCTTCCCGGTAACCTACTGCATCATTGGAATCGTCCAGTTCTGTGGCCTGACGCTCTACCTTGACATGTTGCCCCTTGGGGGAGGGATGTTGGTCTGTTTCCTCCTTGCCATGTTCGTAGTTGCCATTGTCCACTTGGTGAAGGGAAACAGGCGATATCTCACATTCGTACTGGCTGTGTCAGTCCTCTTGCTGAGCGTTGTCGCAGAGGAAATGCTGATGTTGCTGGGAATCCTGCTTCCAGGAGCTTCCGTGCTGCACTTTGGCATGGGCATAGCGGGTATCATTTTCCTGTATGGAGCACTGCGGGAAGTTACCTCAAGCGGAAAGGACCAGCTGCGTCAGCGGATGCTGATGGATCTGGCCTATACCGATTCCCTGACAGGGCTGGGAAACCGTACCCGGTATGAAGAGCAGTTGTTGGAGATTTTATTGTCGGTACATGAGCCCATGGGAGTCTTCATGCTTGATGTGAACAACCTCAAGGAGACGAATGACATGTTCGGTCATGAAAGTGGTGACCACTTGCTCAAGCGCTTCAGCATGAAATTGAAGGAACAGGTGCCTCCCTCCTCGACCTGCTTCAGAATCGGTGGTGATGAATTTGTTGCTTTTGTGTATAGATGCACCCCCAGCAAGTTGTCGGCGTTGACCAAGCAATTGCAGAATTGTTTCTCCGACTACAATGACGAACGGGTGAGTGCCGCCGTCGGCTCAGCGTTGTATATCCCAGGATCATCCACTTCCTTGACTGAGGTGCTGGTGCGCGCCGATGATGCAATGTATGCCAACAAGGCCCAGATGAAGTCAGCGCGCAAGCAATAGTAATTGTAGCAACCCATTGCAATTTCTCCTATGATGGTTCATGATGCTGTTCAATCACGAACCCACCACATCCCAGGAGGAACGATCATGGCCAAATACTATGAGGAGCCGTCACATACATTCAGCGAATATCTGCTGGTACCTGGATATTCCTCGGAATCCTGCATCCCTTCGAATGTCAGCCTCAAGACGCCGCTGGTCCGTTTCAAAGCTGGTGAAACGAGTCCCATCACCCTCAATATCCCCATGGTCAGTGCGATCATGCAGTCGGTGAGCGGTGAGCGGATGGCGGAGGCACTTGCCCGTGAGGGTGGGTGTTCCTTTATCTATGGGTCACAGTCCATCGAGGATGAGGCTGCCATGGTCTCCCGTGTAAAAGCCTTCAAGGCTGGGTTTGTCCCCAGTGACGCCAATATCCGTCCTGACCAGACCATGGCGGACGTCATGGCACTGAAGGAACGGACAGGCCACTCTACCATTGCTGTGACCGAAGACGGGTCCCATGCAGGACGCCTGCTGGGCGTCGTCACCAGCCGTGACTACCGTCCCAGCCGGATGGATCCTGCAACGTTGGTCTCCCAGTTCATGACACCACTGGACAAGTTGGTGCTTGCACATGATGGCGTGACACTCTCGGAGGCAAACGACATCATCTGGGAGCACAAGCTCAACTCGTTGCCCGTTGTCGATTCCGAGGGACGTCTCAAGTATTTTGTCTTCCGCAAGGACTATGACAGCCATAAGGAGAACCCTTGTGAACTGTTGGATTCCCACAAGCGCTATGTCGTGGGAGCTGGCATCAACACCCGTGACTATCAGCAGCGGGTACCTGCCTTGGTTGCTGCCGGTGCAGATGTGTTGTGCATTGACTCTTCCGAGGGCTTTTCCGAATGGCAGAAGCAGACACTTGCATGGGTTCGCAAGACCTATGGTGATTCCGTGAAGGTCGGAGCTGGCAATATCGTGGATGCAGATGGCTTTCGCTTCCTAGCGGATGCAGGGGCAGACTTCATCAAGGTGGGCATTGGCGGTGGCTCGATTTGCATCACCCGCGAAACCAAGGGGATCGGAAGAGGGCAGGCAACTGCACTCATTGAGGTTGCCAAAGCCCGTGATGAATATTTCCATGAGACTGGCATCTATGTCCCCATTTGTTCGGATGGCGGCTTGGTCTATGACTA
>CAYXIH010000061.1:0-11664 GCA_964465155.1 uncultured Sphaerochaeta sp. | reverse complement strand
ACTCTTCCGCTGCAGCCCATCATGTAGGCTTACCCACTACAAACAGCGAAAGGCCTTTTATATTTCAATGTCTCCTGATTTAGCTACGCTTCACAATTTTGTTGCATGCCTAGCAATTGGATGATATACTCCTTTTTGTGGGGAGAAATGAGTGTTAGGTAAATTTTTTGGAAAATTGCTACTGTAAAACTAATTTTTTCTAATTTTAATCTTTCTGAAAGTACAGTCATTGTTTGGTGCATTTTTGTTTTACTGATGCGATACGAAAACTTTATGCAACATCTTGCTCTCCCTGTTCTAGGGAGGAAACATGAAAAGGAAAATCGTTCTGGTAGCACTTGTGTGTCTGTTGCTCCAGGTCCAGTTGTTCGCCGTTGTATCCGGCGCTCCGGCAAAGCAGTATGACTGCCCGTTCCTGCTGACATCGGCGGGACAAGGTCCTGGCTCCAAGTCGCTTCGTTTGCTGATCAACATGTCCAAGGCATTCAAGCTTGGAACCGACTTCAATCTTGAAGACGAACCACTTCCCCGTTTGGAAGAGATCAACAGTGGAAAGTATAACGTGCTGGTGGCGGTCATTGGTTCGACTGACAAAGGGCTCGGAGCATCCGGAATCACCATCGAAGACGAGATTGCAAACCTGAAGAAGGTCATCGAGCAAGCAAAGGCCAAGAACATGCCGGTTGTTGCCGTCCACATCGAGCAGGACAAACGTGCTCCCAAAATCCCAACCAATGCAAACGAACGTATCATCGATTTGATTTGTCCCGTCAGTGACTGGATGATCTGTGTAGAAGCTTCCAACAAGGATGGCCGATTCACCAAGATGAGTGAGAAGTATGGAATCCCATTAACAACTGTTGGCTCAGCCTTGGAACTGACGCAACTTTGCAAGCAGATTTTTATCAACTGAAGGCCTAACGATCCAGGAGGATATTTCTCATGTCAATGACACTATTAACCACCATTTTCTTGGTGGTCATGATAGGTGCGTTCGTACTCGGAAGCATCTTTACAAAATCGCCGGACTTATCCATGGTTATCGCAGCGGTAGTTCTGGCAATAGCAGGCGTAATTGGGGTTCCCGCACTGGGAAGCC
Organism: uncultured Sphaerochaeta sp.; assembly: GCA_964465155.1. Classification (GTDB taxonomy): domain Bacteria; phylum Spirochaetota; class Spirochaetia; order Sphaerochaetales; family Sphaerochaetaceae; genus Spiro-02. The sequence continues at coordinate 10,565 of CAYXIH010000061.1, read as the reverse complement.
CGGTACGATACTTGGTAGAAGGTCTTTTTGTAAATATGGACCTTGCGATTCTATTCATCTGCGCGGCAATTTTCGTCAACATTTACTCCTATAGCGGAGCAGTGTCGACGTTGACCCGAAGTCTGGTAAGTAAGGTCACCAACAAATGGTTCCTCATGTCCCTGATGGCCGTGCTGATGCTCGTTCCCGGTGCACTCACCGGCGCTGGCAGTGTTTCCATCTTCGTGATGGGAGCTTTGGCGGATGTCGTGCTCAAGTACCTTGGCATCAATCCCAAGAAGCGCACGGTCTTCATATTTTTCTTTGCAATCATGGCGGCGGCTGCTCCCCCGATCAACTTGTGGACGATGCTGATGACAGCACAGGCCAACATGCCGTATGTCGGGTTTACGTGGTTGTTGCTCGTACCAATAATGATTGCAAGCATCATTTCGATTATCTATATCGGTTGGGGCGCAAAGAAGGACGAGAATGCCGACATTCTCGCTGACCTGCCCGAGGCTACTGAGGGACAGTCCTGGTGGAGGATCCTCCTGCCAATGCTTACGATTGTCGTTCTCTTCCTGCTCGCTTTGTATGCGCCTTGGAATATTCCAGTCATTGGTATGCCGCTGATGTTCCTCCTCGCAGGTGTCGTGGCAATCTTGTGCAATCCACGTAAGACTAGCTTCAAGGAGTATGTAGGCGTTGTCAACAATACGATGGAACAGGTGTTTCCCCTCGTGGCGAACGTGCTGTCCATCGGCGTGCTGCAAAGCGCAATGGCTGCAACTGGCGTACGCGGCCTAATCGGAAGCACGTTCGTCGCGCTCCCGCTGGTGCTCATCTACTGCCTCGTATTGTTCATCGGACCGATTTGCCAGGGCGCCTTCAACTATGGTTGTTCTGTCGTTATCGGAGCTCCGTTGCTGTTTATGTTCAATACTCTTGGTATGGATGTAACGGTAGTATGTGCTGCACTGAGTCTTATCTTCCCGATAGGCGACTGTTTGCCTCCGTCGCGCATCGTTGGAAGGCTTGCTTGTGAGGAGACGAAATATACTTCCTACATGTCGTTCCTGAAAGCTGCGATCATTCCATGTTTGGCAATCGGATTATTTGCCGAGGCCATGATCATCTGGCCGGCGAAATTTGCATTCTTGTATTAAGAGGTAATCAAGATGATAGTACTAGAAACAATCGTACATGTGATTTACATGGTGATGGCAGGCTTGATCTTTGCTAGTTTCATCTGGCAACTATACAAGCGTAAAAAGAATCAGGGATATGTGTTCGACATTATGTATGCATACTGCTGTATCCCATTCCTGCTTCGAATTCTATATATCAAATGATCCGGGAGGACGGAATGAACGAAACTACAACGGTCCGTCTTACTAAGAAGGCCGTGATCATCAAAAGTGCAATCCTGTTGTTCATGTTGGTCATCGCAGCGATAGCTTCGAAGGACTTCTGGGAACTGCGTCATTATAAAGAATCCTTTGTTGCTTCACCGCAATTGACTGAAGTCAAATGGTTCAGCGATTACGTACCATCGCTGAAGGGAACCTGGAGCGATGCCCCCGTATATTTCTTTGACTCAGGAGTCGAGGGAGGAACCGTTCTGTATAATGCAGGTCCACATCCCTATGAACCAGCTTCTACACTTAGTGCTTACGTACTAATGGAGAATATTGACGTCGAAAAGGGGAAAGTAATCGTAATTCCTGCTTCTAGTATGAGTGCGACTACCCAAGGGATGATTGGGGATGCCTATCCAATGTTCTATGAAATTGACACCAACTGGGGGTCAAAGCAGTATAAGATTGGTGACCGCTATACCCATCCATTGGACCAGTGGCCCGACCCGTTCACATATGTCAACTACCCATCGGGGCAGAACCTTGCATACCAGGATATCAGAAACCTCAACCGTACGTACCCCGGTAGGCCCAATGGGACACAGACCGAGCGTGCTGCGTTTGCTGTGATGGAGATTATCCGCAACGAGGGAGTCGATATTGCCATAGACTGCCATGAGGCAGAGATTTTGTATCCCGTGACGTCGACATATGTTGCTCCTGATAAGAGCTTGGATATTGCAATGATGGCAGGGATGAATCTCTCCGCCACCTCTTTCCTGATGAAATGCGAGGCTTCACCCAAGGGTTTGCATGGTCTTTCACATAGAGAGTGGGGAGACTATTCGGATGCTTATCCGTTCTTGATGGAAACTCCTGAGGTGTTCATCGACAAGATTACAGGACCAAGAACTGTGGAATTAATGACCGAAGGTAAGGATGAATTCTTGCAAAAGGTCACTGATGCTGGGCTGACTTATTTCCCATATGAGATTGATTTTGGCACTCCGATTTGGTATCGCGTCGGGCGACACCTCTCAGGAGCATTGGAGGTAATCAACTGGGCCTCCGTCTTTAATCCGGAAATGGAAGTTGTCGTGTCATGGCCGACTTACCAAGACCTTGAGGCGAATGGCTTGGGAACCTACCTACATGATCCGGAGGATTCGCAGAACAAGAATCGTGTTCAATATGTCTACCACAAACCTGTGGAGGCATTGGAAAAATAGGAGGAAAGAGATGAAGAAAAACTTTTTCGTGACATTGTTGGTCGTGCTGCTGGTCGGGGCCCAGAGCTTGGCTGCTTGTACGATCTTCGCGGTAGGCAAGCAAGCTACCGTTGACGGATCCACGATGACTTCCCACACGTGTGATTCTACTAGTGATGACCTGAGATTGTGGGTCGTCCCTTCGATGGAAGCCGGTACAGAACGGGACATCGTTCTCGATGGCCGAGCTGGAGCTGACTATTCACAGTTCCCTGAAGTCAAAGATTATGGTTCCAATGGCATGGTTGTAGGAACCTATACCTTTGAGAACCCTTCTAATCAGTACTTGCATGGGATGTATTCGTTTATCAACGACAAAGGCCTGGCCATGGGCGAGTCAACATGTAGTTACAACCGCAACTCGGAACAGGGTAAAAAGCTGCAGGCATTGTACAGTCAGTTTGATGGTGCCTATGACTGTTATATGTTGCAGGATCTAGCCCTCGAGACTTGCTCGACCGCACGTGAAGCCGTGGAATTCATGGGCAAAATGATAGATGAATACGGTTGGAATGGATGGACTGAGTGCATCAACATTTGTGACGGTAATGAAGCTTGGATTTTCGAAGCCTATGCTGGTAATTTGTGGTGTGCAGTGCGCGTCCCAGATAATGCTGTGTTTGTTGCCGCCAACCGTGCCCGCATCAACAAAATGGATTTCAATGATCCAGAAAACTATCTGTATGCTCCTATTCTTAAATCATTTGCCCTTGAGAATGACTTATGGGATGGCGTTAGTGAATTCCGCCCATGCGAGATTTATTGTCCCAACCCGGTGCGCCCCTATAGCACTCGTCGCGAATGGGTAGCAATGATGGCTCTTGACCCAACTCTCAACCTCGATCCGGAAGAGACAAATCCCGATGCAAATTGGCCTTTGTTCGTCGTTCCCCAGAAGAAGCTGAGTGTTGCTGATGTCCATGCATTGTGCAGCAACTACTACCAAGGTACTGCCTATGATGTAACCAAGACAATTGAGGCTGGTCCTTTTGGAAATCCTCTCAATCCTAAGCAGCCGGAACGGGCAATCAACTGTTACCGCTGTACGTATATCCAAATCGCCAACGTCAAAGCTTGGCTTCCAGAGGAAGTGCGTTGCCTGGCATGGTTTGGTTGGGGTGCTCCCGATAGCACGTACCTGACGCCTGTATGGGCTTCCCAGACCGAGCTTCCTTCTCACTTTGGGATTGGTCAGCGCCTTGACGACTATACTACTGATTCCGGTTGGTGGGTATCCAGTCTCGTGCAACAGACAGCTACCATCAATTACCAAGATGCTATCCAGCGCATCCACGAGGTACGAGATCCTAAGATGACTACCCAGTATGACGTGACCTTCGCAATTCAAAACCAGGCTGCGAAGATGATAAAGAACGGTAATAAGGAAGGAGCCGTCGACTTGATTACTTCATACGCTTCACAACAGGCTGTTGACTGGCAGAATACATGGATTGACCTGTCCAACGAATTGATTTCCACCTACATGCATACCAACAAAGACATGCGTGGAGCAACGGTGACCGATTGGTGGCAGCAGAACGTCATCGACGCAAAAAAGTGATTTGTGAAAAGGAGCAACCTAATGAAACTTAAGAAATTTTTCGTCATTACACTGGTAGTCCTCCTTGTGGCGGCCCAGAGTATAGCTGCTTGTACAATCTTCGCGGTGGGCAAGGACGCGACGGTGGATGGATCCACAATGACGTCCCATACTTGTGACTCCAATGGTGACGACTTTCGTCTATGGATTATTCCTACGATGGATGCCGGTACCGAACGTGATGTAGTAGTCAACGGTCGCAAGGGTGCCAACTATTCACAGTTTCCCGAAGTCAAAAACTATGGCGTAAACGGCATGGTGCTGGACACCTATACCTTCGAAAAGCCAACGAACCAGTATCTGCACAGCATGTACTCATTCATTAATGAAAAGGGATTGGCGATGGGCGAGTCCACCTGTGGATACGAGAGCAAAACCGATCAGGGTAAGAAAATCAATGCTGCTTTCGGAGCAACAGAGGGAATCTATGACTGCTATATGCTGCAGGACTTGGCGCTTGAGACTTGTTCAACTGCACTCGAGGCAGTAGAGTTCATGGGCAAGATGATTGATGAATTCGGCTGGTATGGCATGTGTGAATGCATCAATATCTGTGATGGAAATGAAGCATGGGTATTCGAGGCCTATGGTGGAAATATGTGGGCAGCCGTACGCGTTCCCGACAACGCTGTTTTCGTAGCTGCAAACCGTGCCCGCATCATCTACTTGGACTTCAATGATCCCGAGAATTACCGTTACAGTGCCAACATCAAGAACTTTGCACTCGAAAATGATTTGTGGGATGGAGTGAGCGACTTCGAACCTGCTAATATTTATGCTCCGAACAAGTCTTCCTTTGGTTGCACGCTTCGCGAATGGAGAGCTTTGTCCCTGCTCGATCCTAGCCTGACTCTCGATCCCTATGGCGATCCAGATGATTATCCGATGTTTGTTGTGCCCGCAGAGAAGGTCAGCGTGGATACAATCTACCGCCTGTGCTCCGACTACTATGCCGGAACCGAGTTCGATTGTTCCAGAACCGTAGAGTCCGGTCCGTTTGGCAATCCGCTGAGCAACCGCAACGTCTATCGCCCGATCAATATGTTCCGTTGCACATACGTCCAGATTGCAAACATCAATGCTTCGCTCCCTGAGGAAGCCAGATGTTTGGTATGGTTTGGATGGGGTGCTTCTGATTCCAACTACCTGACCCCAATCTGGGCTTCCCAGAAGTCTCTTCCGGAGCATTTCGGAGTGGGCGAGCGTCTTCTTCCATTCACTACTGATTCCGGTTGGTGGGTATGCTCCGATGTCCAGCAGACATCCACGATCAATTATGATGTGGCTGTCGATGTGATCCATGGCATCCGTGATCCCAAGATGGCAAAAATCTATGGACAAGCCAAGGAAGTACAGGATATGGCAGCATCCTTGATTGAGCTTGGCATGACCGATGCGGCCATCGAATACCTCACAGCTTATTCGAGCATGGTTGCCAATGACTGGCACAATACTTGGATTGACCTCGGAAATGACCTGCGCAGCACCCTGATGTTCGGCAACGTCGACATGAAGGTACCCAAGGCTTCTGAGTGGTGGACGAATATCGTGAATGAAAACCTGGGCGCTAAGCTCAAGCCCCTCAATTGACCTGGAATTGCCTGGCATGGCTTTGTACCATGCCCAGGCACTACCTGACACTGAGAGGTGTGATAGGAGGATTGCATGAAGAGAAACATAGCGAAGGCACTGGCCGTGTCCTTTGCCATGGTGGCTGTGATGATGCTCGCAAGTTGCGCTAGCTCGTCCGCCCCCGTGGTCGATGTCCCGGTGGTACCGGAGGCCAAGCCGGCTTCGATGACTGTCCCGTATGAGACATCGTACGAGCTCGTCGGATACAAGGTGATCTATAGCATCGATGCTGACGCAATGACCTTTACCTTCCTGGACGCAATGTCGGACAAGGAGATCGAGGCCACTGCACAGACAATCATGAAGGCGCTTGAACAAGCCACAGGATATACCCTGGCGGCTCCTGGCAAGCTCGTGTTTGCCCTTGAGTCTATTCCGACTCAGCAGGCGTTCGATTCGATGGTATCAGTCTTGAATCAGAAAATATACGATTATATCTACTGATAGAAAGTATTCATCATGTGTCACTTGGCCGTCGTACACCCCCGTGCGACGGCCTATTGCTACTTGAAGAGATCTCCAAGTCCAACTTCCGCAATTTGTCCGTAGCTTGGCCAAGTAGCCTGGATGGCATGGTCGGGATCGACCATGGATCCTGCCTGCAGTATGGCTTTGATCGCCTCAAGATGCAGTGCACAACGGTGTTCAAGGGGAAAACCGTTTTCATCCATCGGTACTCCCGTGAATCCTGCTTGTGAAGCCCGTAACAGAAACTCATCGGTCCCTTGTGTTACAAGCTCTTGCGTTGAGGGTCCACTGATACGGTCCTGGGATGGATTGGGAACTTCTATGAGGAATGGTTGTACTCCTTCGAGCTTAGCCCATTGCGTGTAGGAGTATCCTTGCAAGGAGTCGGAAGCAAGCTCGACCCGCATGGAAAGACCTTCTTGTTCGAGAAGAAGTTGTGCGAGGAATGCAAGGTCGCATGAGCCTTCCTGTGTAATAATGGTATTGTTTATTGGATAGGTGACCGACGCTTCATGGAGATCGAACGCATAGGTGACCTCTTCGGATTGGATGAGATTCGTGATCGCATGGGCTACCCGTTCGATGAGTGTCCCATTGCTCCTACCGGGATAAGCCCTGTTGAGGTTGCGTATTTCTTCCATTCCCTGGTGTTGTCCGGACGGATATTGGACATATACAGGGGCATCAGGCCATTGGTCCAATGGGTTGACAAGGCGCCCTCCCAGACGGAATGTCCGTTGACCTATCGTGAAGAAAGGAACTGTTCCATTGCCTACGACCCCGCTTGTCGCGGCGCTTGCATTTGCAATGGGAAGCACGATGACCCTTCCCCGTGTGACTTGCATGTGCTCCAGCAACAGGTACGCGCTAAGGATACCTGCAGGTTCGTTGGGATGGGTCCCTCCCATGATGAACGCGGTGGCACCTTCGATGCCGGAATCAAATATGTACACCAAGCTATCGGCAACAGTTCCTACCAGCGAGGGTTCGTATGCACCCAACGATGTGATTTTTGTGACCTTGGGTGAAACATACACTGGGTCTACCCATGCCCGTTGGATATGGAATTGACATCCTGCATAGCCTCCAATGGTTAGTGCAACTGCAAGGATGAGGGTTTTATGGAGTGTTTTCCGCTTCACGCGCACGTTGCCTCCTTCCCTGCAGATATCCAATTGCTAAGAGTGCGAGCGTTGTTGCCCAGGTAGCCATGATGATCCAAATGTCGTAGGTTCTCGTCGCATATGTGCCACCGCTTCCCTCAGCTTGCATCGGTACGGGGTCGTAGGCTATGCCATTCTCATGGGCAAGCAGCCGTACGTTGAGCAAGTTCAGCACAGGAATCCCTCGTGCCGCATATTCATATGAAAGACCACGGTATGGGGTAGTTGGGATTGTTGGCGGATCGATCACGAGCCCCTGCGGGAAATTTAAGGTATAGGAACTTGCCCCGCAATTGGGGCTGGCGCCACCGATATTGACGAATAATTGTATGTTTTCTCCATACAGCTCAAGTCGATGCTTGATGTTCTGGGCAAGATCGTCGTAGAGGAGTATTGGAGCCCCCGTTGCCTGGCATAAGTCTTGTGCGAGCTGGGGCGTTCCTTCGTAGAGGATTCCTTCCAGGACACTCCCTCCTTGGTCATTTGCTCCACCGGGAGAGACCCCAAGAAGATCAAAGGAGGTAAAACCGCCCTCTTGTAGTGACCGTGCAATATCGAAGATCGTGAATTCTGTTCTGGTTGCACCGTGCATTGAGGATCCGCAGGAAGCGATTAGGTTGACATGCAAATCCATCTGTTTCGCTGCGACCATCGAAGCAATGAACAAGCCAGGGAAAGATCCGCTGGTTCCCACTGCGATGGTATCGCCTGCGTCGAGCCCCGCCTCATGGTAATACCTGACCATGGCGGCTGCGAAGTTTGGATTGAGTGCCGTTCTCTTAGCATCCACGTTTCCTGGGGTTGACGTGAGCTCGGTGAACTCAGGGCCAATGAGTCCAGTCTTGTTGAGATCTTCCTCTTCTATGGTAATTCCATGTGAAACGATCTCGTCATGCAGGTATCCAAGTGCCGCATGCATGCTCTGTGCCGCCTCTAACTGAGTCTGGGCATACGAGCGCCACTGTACTTCGCTTGTGGCGATTGCCACAAAGGTGCCAAGGATTGCACAGGTACAGGCAAGTAAAATCCACACAGTTTTTATGCGTACTGGCCTATGCATGTCAGATTACCCCGCTGTGGAGTACCATCCATATCAGGCAGGTGCAGATTCCTAACATCAACAACGTCTTCCATATACCCTGCTTCTCCATGTCGTTGGCGATGAGCCCCGGAATGATGAACCCGATAATCCGCATGTCCTGATGAATGTCGGTGAGAAATAGATACCCTTTTTGGATTAAGGCAGCGAACAGCATCCCAATGAGGACTGTTACGACGAATCTTCTCCGCCCAAATAGAATGAGCCAGTTCTGGAGCAGTTTTACTAGCGCAAAGGTGCCAATCGAGAGTAACAATGTCGAGAGAATCCTATAGGGTTGTTCCACATAGAAGGCTAGGTATCCGGCGCTTATGAGGCCCCCGCATAACAGCCCAAGGAATTCCGAGCTGAGAAACCCCAGGATTATGCTTATGAAGACGGCTGCATACAACATGCCGATTTCTCCTCCTTGTCGATGAAGTATTCAACTGTCTGGACTCCGCACCCCTTGATGTTTCCCAGCCCGAGGAATGTATGTTGTTGTCCTGCGGACTCAATGGTATCTATGACATTCCGATAATTCGAGGTTTTTGCCAAGATATGTGCATGGCGTGCGACATAGGAGGCCGTCTTGCGTGGATAGTCGCCGATGCATAGAATGTCAATGTTCGAGGTATCCAATCCTTGGAGGGCCCGTACAAGCAGCAATATCCGGTATTCGCGGTCCTTGCGGTTATTGAAAATGATTGTCAAATGTTTGCATCCCCGTGCTTGATCCAGTATTGCACTGCGCATGCAATGTAGGTCATTGACCGCGAAGGATGGGATGAATTTTGCTTTGCCGCTGGCGATGAAAAAATCATGCAGCCCAATATCGGGTTGTATGTTGGTTGCGGCTTGGAGTATTTCTTTCTGTTCAATTCCCAGCGTTTTGCCTACGGCTACAGCCAATGCGATGGTTTGATCATGCAACGGGACGGCCGACGTGGGTAGTTCGAAATGCTGGGGAGAAACGACGTGGATATTTGGTCCTAAGATGGCATACTCGCCTTCGGTTACGAAAGCTGTGCACGATGGTGGGATGCTTTGGGAAAGTGTCCATACCGTCTGTAGGAATGTCTCACCAACCTCGGGTATATGATCGATGTACGAGTTGGTGACAACCACAAAATTGGGGCGTACAAGTTTGCGGGCTATGGTCTGCTGGTTCTCAGGGACGAGGGCCATGCATTCAACGACCACTGCTTGGACCCGCCATGTCGCCGCAAGGCGTATGAATGGAATCATCTCGGTAATCCGTGCACCAAGTCTCCTGTGCAACGGTGCTATTGTCCCATCGGGGAACAAGACTGTCGCCTCGGATCCCGTCGTCTTGCCCATGGTTGAAATTCCGTGGTCGTTCAAGGCGATAACGAGCAAGCGCGTGAGCGTAGTCTTGCCACGTGTCCCGTTGACCAGGATTCGAATGGGTATGGAACGAAGGTAATGTTGATGCATTGCATTTTCGATAAATCCAGCAAGCAGCAATGCGCACAAAAGAATACAGAGTAACGGCACGTCAAACCTCTGTACGACAGTATAGCAGAAATGGCATACTGATGGGTGAAAACCTGTTGAGATAAGTTATTTTCGGTTCTCCACTGCCAGTGGTAGGAATGTCACCCACAGCCCATGTGCCTATGCTTGAAGGTAAGGTATACTATTAACTCAAATCCTATTATTGAGGGCTAGATGGAAATCCAACTGGAGAAAAAACATACGCATGATCTCTTTGCAACGCCATTGTTGCAGCAAACCGCATTCTGGTCGGATGTCAAGGAGTCCCTTGGGTATCAAGGGATTGCGTACAACCTGAAGGTGCGCGAACGTGAGTTGCGCCAGTTGAAATTGAGTGCCTCTTCCTACCTCATTGACGACATGTTGATCTTGTCGCGGCCCATCAGCCGTACCCAGAGCGTGGCATATGTCCCCTATGGTCCGCTGCTTGCCCCTGATCAGGAGTTGCGCGGTGAGTTCATCGAGGAGTTGAGTGAACAGCTGAGGGAGACGCTTCCC
>CAYXIH010000060.1:8170-11794 GCA_964465155.1 uncultured Sphaerochaeta sp. | reverse complement strand
GGAGATGCGCTGAGATGGTTGATGCGGGTACGCAGGTGCGTATCCGATGAGAACAGAAAGACAGACATACGAAATCCTTTTGTGTGCAAGCTTCGGATATCCTACAACACAAATTGGCACACGTATGCTCTCTCTATTGTGAACAGTGTTCGGTCATCAGGGACTGCACGACTGCCAGCGCATAGATGGCAGCTGTCTCTGCCCTGAGGATGTTTGTCTTGAGCAGGACGGGTTTGAAACCTGCCTCCATGAGCAGTCCGACTTCATCGTCTGAGAATCCCCCTTCAGGGCCCACCATGATGGCAACGGGTGCATCCGGCCCGTGTTCGGCCACGTATGAGCGTACAATGTCCGTCAGCTGGTCTTGCTCTCCGGTGTCAACCTGGTGGAAGAAGAGACCCAATCCTCGGTTGTTCCACCAAGAGGGGATCGCAGAGAGCTGCATTGGCTCCTCGATTGTCGTTGGGACCCTGGAACCGCTTTGCTGGATAGCCTCCTTGACCATGGCATCCAGGCGCTCGGTCTTCTCCTCCACGGCAGAGGCTTTCTTGGAGCTGACATCCACCACGCAGAACCTGCTTTGGAAGGGGATGATGGAGCAAGCCCCGATCTCCGTTGCCTGTCTCACCACCATCTGCATCTTCTTTCCCTTCAGGAGCCCCTGGAGAAGAAAGATGGGGGGTAGTTTGGTGGTGTACTGGGGCAACGTGTCGGTCGTCTGAGCATCAGTGCCATCCTGCAGCGATCTACAGGAGAGTATGCAGCTGTTCTTTGTGGTTGCCTCGATGGTGAGGTCCCACAGGTTTCCTGTTGCATCACGCCCAGTGATATGCTGTCCTACCTTCAGGCGGAGGACCCTGACCAGGTACTGGGACTCGTTGCCTGTGAGCTCGATGGTGTCTGACCCATTGAATGAAGCGGGCATCAGGTACAGGCGCATCCTACTGCTCCTCCACCAGGAGCTTGATCGCCACCTTGAGGGGATCGTCGAAGTAGGAGTCAGTCAGAGGCCGATCATCATACTGCATCCTGGCAAGGTACTCATTCCGGACCAGGATGGAGAGTATGACCGGGTCCATCGGATATTCCAGGGAGTATGTATCGGCAAAGAGCTGCAAGTTTTCCAATGAGTAATCGGGATTGGCGTCCACGAATGAGCTGAGGACATTGCTGTCCATCAGTTTCTCGTAGGTAGGGATATCCTCCTCCTTGAGGTGGGCGTCGGTCACCGGGACATCGGGTTCGATCCCGACCTTGTGGATGTCCGTCCCCTTTGGAAGCAGATATCGGGCGTTGGTAACCTGTACCACGCCTCCGGCGAAGGGTGTGGACAACTGGGTGATCCCCTTGCCGAACGTGGTGCTTCCCACCAACTTGGCACGGCCATTTTCGCTGAGTATCCCCGCGAGGATCTCCGACGATGAAGCCGAGCCATTGTTGACCAGGATGATCAAGGGGACATCCTCGTCCACCAATGTGCTCGAGCTTGCGATATAGCGGACATCGCCGACATTGTTCTTGTGGCTGATGGTGATCAGTGGCATGTCGGAGATGAATATGTCGGCGATGGTCAGTGCGGAGTCGATGATGCCGCCTCCATTGTTGCGCAGGTCCATGATGATGCCCCGGACCTGTGCCTTGTTGAAGGCTTCGATGGCCTCAAGGCACTGCTGGGCAGTCATGTTGGAGAATTCATAGATGCGCAGGTATCCAATGTTTCCATCCAGGATCTCATAGTCGGTGGTGGGGGTGCTGACAGTCTCCCGCTTGAGGGTGATGTCGAACACCGTATTGCCCCGCTGGACAGTTACGGTGACCAACGAACCGGGGGTTCCCCTCAATGCATGGGAGCTTTGGGTTGCCGTCATGTCGTCGACCGGTTGTCCGTCAATGTGGCTGATTAGGTCACCTGCACGCAGGCCGGCACGGTCTGCGGGTGCTCCTGGGAATGGTGAGACGATCTTGACCATCCAAGTCTCCGGGTCGTTGGGATCCTTGTTCTCCGGGTTGTACTTGGTGAGGTAGGTACCAATGCCACCATATATGCCAGCAGTATCTGAGAGGAAGTCATTGGCAAATTCACTGGTGATGTAGAAGGAATACTCATCCTCCAGCGAACCGACCAATGCCTTGGCCATTGCGTCAAAGGCTTTCTGGCGGTCAATGTCATACAGCGAGATGCTGTCGACAAACCGATACAGACGCTGGAGGGTATCCATGTCGGCCGCTATCTGGTCGCCTTGGGGTGCTGTGGTGGCCGAATATACCGAAGCGGGCATCTCCAGTTGGGGAGCTTCCTCTTGTCTTCCTCCGGCATGGAGGCAGGTCATCATGATGAGGCAGGCAATCGTGCAGCACGCATGTGCAAAGTGTTTGTTGGTCATGCAACCAATAGTACTCCAAAAACCACCCTATATCCATATTTCCCTGAGAATTCTTCCTCCCTTGACCACCGCACCATCACAGATTACACTTCACGGCATGTCGGCATATATCTCCTTTCCAGCATGGATTTCCCCAGAAGTGATACCCGGCCTGCCAGTGCGCTGGTACGCCCTGATGTATATCGTTGCATTCTTCATAACCTACGTGCTGTTCCGGTGGCAGGCCCGTCATGGCGAGATAGATATCAATGCCGATGATTCGATGAGCCTGTTCCTGTGGACCATTGGTGGATTGCTCATTGGAGCAAGGCTCTTCTCTGTCTTGCTGTATGATGGGACATCCTACTATTGGACCCACCCCTGGATGATCTTCTGGCCCTTTAGGAACGGCCAGTTCGTTGGATTGCCGGGCATGAGCTACCACGGGGGAGTCGTTGGCGCCGTGGTTGGTGCCATCATCTTCTCCAAGATCCACCACAAGAATTTCTTTTCCATGGCAGATGGCCTGGTTGCCGGTATCCCCTTGGGCTATACGTTTGGCAGGTTGGGCAACTTCATCAACGGTGAGCTGTGGGGCAGGGTGACTACCCAAGGCTGGGGAATCGTGTTCCCCGATGCCCCCTCCTTCTCCACGAACTACGAGTGGGTGAGGAATGTTGCCCAGCATATCGGCATGGAATATGTGCCAGGCATGGCGCTGAACCTGCCCAGGCATCCATCACAGCTGTATGAAGCCTTGTTCGAGGGAATACTCCTGTGGGCGTTCATGTGGTTCGTGCTACGTCCCATGAGGCCCCGCAAGTTCCCCGGGTTCCTCCTCTCCTGGTACCTCATCGGCTATGGAGCGGTCCGGTTCTTCCTCGAGTATTTCAGGGAACCGGATGGACATATCGGGTTTGTCGTTGCCTTGGGCAACGGGGCAGATACACCAGCCTTGTTCCAATCGATGCTCAATATCTCCATGGGGCAGATATTGTGCCTGCTGATGGTATTGGCGGGTGTCATATTGTATGTAGTGCAGGACCAGCGTACCCGCAAGGCACGTTTGGCTCAGGCACAGCAGAAACGTACACAGCATCCTCGCGGGGCCAAGGCTCCTGCACGGAAGAAGCGATAGGGAGGGCTTTGCAATGAATACTATTGATACACGCGTGGCTCAGTTGCGCACGATCATGCAGCGGGAGGGAATTGATGCCTATATCATCAATGGCACCGATCCCCACGACAGCGAATATGTATG
>CAYXIH010000060.1:0-8070 GCA_964465155.1 uncultured Sphaerochaeta sp. | reverse complement strand
GTCCAGCTTCCAGCAGACATCGCTGGGTATACCCGTGCCCAGAATCTGACGTTCCTGCGCAGCAAGCTGCACAATGATGGCTGTGGCTGGACGGTCCTTGCCAGCTTGGACGACATTGCCTGGCTGACCAACCTCCGTGGCAACGATGTCGCATACAACCCTGTCTTCATGTCCTATATGCTGATTGGCCTCGAGCAGGCATTCTTGTTCACCAATCCCAACAGGTTCTCCCCCGAGCTGTTGGCGGAAGCCAAGGCCGACATGCAGGTGCTTCCCTATGATGCGGTGTTCGAAACCATATCCAAGACCGTTGGTGCATCCGACCATGTCTTCTTCAACCCAGACAAGACAAACATGCAGCTGTTCTCCGCATTGCCTGCGGGGGTACGGGCAGTCGAGGGGCGTGACTACACCACCGACATGAAGGCAGCCAAGAACCCGGTGGAATTGGAAGGGATGCGCCGTGCGCACCTGCTGGATGGTGTAGCCCTGGTGAACTTCCTTGCCCATGCCCATGATGCGGGCATGGTGTATGACGAGGTGACGTTCGCACAGGAGCTTGCACGCCAAAGAAGCAGGAGCAAGGAGTACCTTGGGCCATCGTTTGGACCGATTGCAGGGTTTGGCGAACATGGAGCCATGTGCCACTATAGTGCAACAAAAGAGTCTGCATTCCCCATCGAGGGAGACGGCCTGGTGGTATTGGATACTGGTGGACAGTATGAGACGGGCATGACCGACGTTACCCGCACCATCTTGTTCGGAACCGCAACCGAAGAGCAGAAGCGTGACTATACCCTGGTGCTCAAGGGCAACCTTGCACTTGCTTCCCAGCGGTTCCCAGTAGGGACCTGTGGCTACCAGCTGGATGCCCTTGCACGCCAGTTCTTGTGGCAGGCAGGACTCTCGTTCAGCCATGGAACCGGACATGGCATTGGGTTCCGCCTGAATGTCCATGAGGGGCCACACCGCATAGGACCCAATCCCCTGGCAGTCCCCTTGGTCCCCGGCATGGTCGTCAGTGATGAGCCGGGCCTCTACAAGGAGGGTCGCCATGGCATCCGCATCGAGAACGTCATTGCGGTGGTGGAGGATATCAAGACTGAGTTTGGCCAATTCCTCTCCTTCGAGACACTGACGCTCTGTCCTTTTGACCGTGACCTGATCGACAAGCAGTTGCTGACCGACAGCGAGATTTCGATGATCGACAGCTACCATGCATGGGTGTTGTCCGAGTTGGGCCCCATGGTGGACAAGGATGCACTTGCTTGGCTGCAGGCTGCGACTTTACCCCTGTGACTCATTTCTATAAGATTGACTGAGAAACTTCATGAAAAGACCGCCTGCTGGCGGTAAGGAGATATACCGATATGGTTGATGCATTGAAGAAATCTGGAAAGATTACCCGCAAGGGACCGGTCGTCCTGCTGATCATGGACGGCGTAGGATTTGGAAAATACAATGAAGGTGATGCTGTTGCCTCGGCAATGACGCAGAACCTCGACAAGCTGTACGCTACATCCCCCTGGACGAAGCTCAAGGCTCATGGAACGGCTGTAGGCCTCCCCTCCGACGAGGACATGGGCAACAGCGAGGTCGGCCACAACGCAATGGGCTGTGGCAGGGTCTTCTCCCAGGGCGCCAAGCTGGTGGCCAACTCCATCGATACCCGCGCAATGTTCGAAGGCGAGACTTGGAAGAAGCTCGTCAAGAACGCCAAGGACCACGACTCCACCCTCCACTTCATTGGATTGCTGTCCGATGGCAACGTCCATTCCCACATCGACAACCTCAAGAAGATGATTGTCGAGGCCAAGGCTGATGGCGTGAAGCATGTCCGTGTCCATGCCCTGCTTGATGGACGTGACGTCGGCGAGATGTCCGCCCTGGATTATTTCGACCCGTTCGTGCAGTTCCTCGATTCCCTCAACGGCCCCGGCTTCGATGCTCGCATCGCAAGCGGTGGTGGCCGTATGGCGATCACAATGGACCGCTACAATGCCAATTGGGATATGGTACGCAAGGGTTGGGAGACCCACGTCCTGGGTGAAGGACGCCAGTTCCCCTCAGCCCATGATGCAATTGTGACCCTCCGTGAGGAGACGGGTGCGATTGACCAGGACCTTCCCCCGTTTGTCATTGCACAGGACGGCAAGCCAGTGGGAACCATCGAAGATGGTGACAGCGTCATCCTCTTCAACTTCCGTGGTGACCGTGCATTGGAGATCACAAAGGCATTCGAGGCAAAGGACCTTGCTGAATTCGACCGCAAGCGTGTCCCTGCCGTGGAGTATGCCGGCATGATGGAATATGATGGCGACCTGCATGTGCCTGCACAGTACCTGGTCAGCCCACCTGCCATCGACCGCACCATGGCAGAATATCTCTGTGCCAATGGCCTGCACCAGTTCTCCATCAGCGAGACCCAGAAGTTTGGCCATGTGACCTACTTCTTCAATGGCAACAAGAGCGGCAAGTTCAGCGAAGAGCTCGAGGAGTATGTGGAGATTCCCTCCGACATCGTACCTTTCGAACAGCGCCCTTGGATGAAGTGCGCCGAGATCGCAGACCGTGTCATTGAAGAAATCGGCAGCGGCAAGTGGGACTTCATCAAGATGAACTTCCCCAACGGCGACATGGTCGGGCATACCGGCGTATACGAAGCTGTCGTTTGCTCCATGGAGGCCCTTGACCTGCAGATTGGCAGGATCAAGGACGCGGTGGAGAAGGCTGGTGGCGTGCTGGTGATCACTGCCGACCATGGCAATGCCGATGATATGTTCGAGCATGACAAGAAGAGTGGTGACGTCAAGCGCAAGGGCAATGGTGATCCCAAGGCAAAGACTGCACACTCCTTGAATCCTGTTCCCTGCATCATCTATGACCCGACCTACGCGGGTGAGTACTCCAAGGACCTGAACACAGGCCTGGGAATCAGCTCGATTCCTGCGACATGCATGGAATTGTTGGGCTTGGTACCTCCTGCCGACTATGACAAGTCGATCATCGAGCTTGCATAAGCGCTAGTACACTACAAATTGGTTTTGTTCATGGCAGGGTGGCTACGACCACCCTGCTTTGTTCATTTGTAGGACAAAATGAAGTTGAAAAAATTGTTTGTCATTTGCTGAAATCGGTGGTCTAATAAAGAAGGGAGAAATATTGCATCCAATCTTTTTTGGATGTCTGCAAAGAAATTGGTTTCTTTGCAAGTCAGCTCTGTGGCAACTAATTCCATGTTGCCGTTCATGTTGGACTGAGAAGGGGGGTCTACGGTCCAGCCAGTATCCAAGTTATGGTTCCAAGACGTCTTGTACTCGTGTACAAAAAGTAAAAGTTTTTCTTGTACTCGTGTACATACGGTGCTAGAATACTGATTGTGCTCCTGGCGTATGCCGGGGGACACGAGGGAAAGTATTTTTTGCAAACAACGCACAAGGAGGAATTACTATGCGTTTTAGTCACAAACTGATCGGCCTCGCGCTGGTCGTGTCAATGGCAATGTGTTCTGTATTCGCCCAGGGCGGTTCCGAAGCAGCTTCCGTCACGCTGAATAAGGACAAGCCTCTCGTATTCTTCAACAGACAGCCTTCGGACCCCGTGACCAGCAAGATCGACATGGAGTCGATGAACTGGAACCCGAAGACCTATTATGTCGGTTTCGATGCTGCTGGCGGCGGTGCTGTCCAGGGCAAGCTGATCACCGACTTCCTCGCATCCGCTGATCCTGCCAAGCTTGACCGCAATGGCGACGGCACCATCGGATACGTCCTCGCAATCGGCGACGTCGGTCACAACGACTCCAAGGCCAGAACGGAAGGTATCCGCAAGGCTCTGGGAACTTGGGCTGGCTCCACTGATCCTGGCAAGGTGCAGGTTGGTTCTGCAAACGTCGGCGGCAAGACCCTCAAGGTTGTTGAGCTCGAAGGCAAGCCGATGACCGGTACCGATGGTTCTACCTGGAACGCAAACGCAGCTACCGAAGCAATGGGCAACTGGGCAACCAAGCTCGGCAACCAGATCGACATGGTAGTCTCCAACAACGACGGCATGGCAATGGGCAGCCTCCAGGCTTCCAACTATCCTACCGGAGTACCTATCTTTGGTTATGATGCCAATGCAGACGCCATCGAGGCAATCGGCGCTGGCAAGCTGACCGGAACCGTATCCCAGAACGTTGACGCTCAGGCAACTGGTACCCTCCAGGTCCTGCGCAACCTGCTCGACGGCCTCACTGGTGCAGACGTCTACACCAAGGGCATCAGCACTCCCGACCAGTACGGCAACCAGATCTCTGCTCCTCTCTCTTACTGGGCAGACTCCAAGGCTGTCATGGCTGCAAACTCTGGCGTTGACAAGTCCAACTGGCAGAACTACACCGCTGGTACCAGAGACGCTGGCATCAAGCAGTCCACTGCTCCGAAGGCAAAAGTCCTGCTGACCATCTACAACGCTGGCGACAACTTCCTGTCTTCTTCCTATCTCCCGGCTCTGTACTACTATGCTCCTCTGCTCGGCATCGACCTGACTGTTGTTCAGGGTGACGGACAGAACGAATCCTCAACTTTGGACAAGTTCACCAACCTCAACAACTTCGACGCCTATGCAATCAACATGGTCAAGACCAACTCCGGCCGCGACTATCTTGACAAGCTCAAGTACTGATCCTGCTCTACAAAGCTTTCAAGCATGCGGAAACACTTGTTTCCGCATGCTTTTCTCTCATCTTGGTCAGATGTACTCACTGAGTTTCTGACTTCCCAGTAAAGGTGCAATATGGACGAAACAGTACTTGAGATAAAGAACCTGTCGAAATCATTCGGTAAGAACAAGGTGCTTGACGGCATCAACCTGTCCGTGAACAAGGGCTCCGTCCTTGGGCTGATGGGTGAGAACGGTGCAGGCAAGTCCACGATGATGAAGTGCTTGTTCGGTATCTACTCAAAGGACGAGGGACAGATGTTCCTTTCCGGTAAGCCGATCGATTTCCGAGATCCGAAGGAAGCACTGGAGAATGGTGTCGCCATGGTGCACCAGGAACTCAACCAGTGCCTTGACCGCACGGTTGTCGACAACATGTTCCTTGGGCGTTATCCCAAGCGATTTGGTGTCATCGACGAGGCACGGATGCTCAAGGAGACGAACAAGTTGTTCGCTTCCCTGCATATGAACGTGAACCCTACGACGGTCATGAGGACCATGTCCGTCTCACAGCGTCAGATGGTGGAGATTGCCAAGGCTGTCTCCTATGACGCGAAGATAATTGTTCTTGATGAACCAACTTCCTCCCTGACCGAACGTGAGGTCAAGAAGTTGTTCAAGATCGTTGACGACCTCCGCAAGAAAGGGGTCTCGTTCGTCTACATCTCGCATAAGATGGACGAGGTCTTTGAGATCTGTGACGATGTCGCAGTCCTGCGTGACGGAAAGATGATCTTCATGCAGAGCGTCAAGGAAACCAAGATGGCCCAGATTATCTCGGCCATGGTCGGACGTTCCCTGGACAAGCGGTATCCCGACGTTGACAATACTCCCGGTGAGGACTACTTGGAGGTCCGTGACCTTTCGACCAAGTTCGAACCGATGCTCGACAAGATTTCATTCACTGTGAAGAAGGGTGAGATCTTCGGTTTGTATGGTCTGGTGGGTGCTGGCCGCAGCGAATTGCTTGAGTCCATGTTCGGGATCAGGACCATTTCGTCAGGTGAGATCATCATCAACGACAAGAAGCTCCACTTCCGAAACAGCAAGCAGGCAATGGACTACAACTTTGCGCTGGTTACCGAGGAACGCAAGCTCAACGGTATGTTCGGAAAGGCGACGATCGAGTTCAACACCACGATCACCAACTTGGAGGCCTACAAGACACTGAGTGTCCTGTCCAACAAGAAGATGCTCGATGCCGCGAACCATGAGATCAAGCAGATGAAGACCAAGTGTGTCTCCGCTGAGGAATTGATCTCATCCCTTTCTGGTGGCAACCAGCAGAAGGTCATCATCGGCAAGTGGCTTGAGCGTCACCCAGATGTGTTTTTGATGGACGAGCCCACCCGTGGTATCGACGTCGGAGCAAAATATGAGATTTACCAGCTGATCATCAGGATGGCCAAGGAAGGGAAGACGATCATCGTAGTCTCCTCCGAGATGCCTGAGATCCTCGGTATCACGAACCGAATTGCAGTCATGTCCAACCACAAGATTGCCGGTATCGTGAACACCAAGGAGACCGATCAGGAAGAATTGATGCGGCTATCCGCCAAATATCTGTGATGAGGTGAGAAGGAATGGCAAATAGAGAAACGAAACGTGATGAGATCAAAGAGATCCAGTCATTGAATGAGGACCGCAGGATCAACGAGTACAATTCGAAGCTCAATGCCCTGCGAAGCACCGGCGTCAACCGCATCACGGAACTTCGTCAGGAGATCGTGACCCTGCGCAAGAGCAAGATGGTCGATTCCGAGACGAAGAAGCAGCGCATTGCCAAGATGCAGCAGAAGATTGTTGCTGCTACGCTCGATGCCAAGAATCATAAGGCAGAAATCGATGCTTTGACCAAAGAAGCCGTCGACTATGCCAATGTGGCTGCCAAGGCATATATCGAAGAGACCAACAACATCGAAAACCAGGCTATTGCAGCTGCGAAGGCCGAGTATCAGGATGAGGTTGCAAAGATCAAGGAAGAGGGAGCCCTGCGCTTGCAGAAGATCTCCAATAGCTTTGATGGCAAGACTGGTCCCGATGACAAGAAGGAGCGCCGGGAAGAAATCGATACTGCCAAGTACGAGACCAAGTCGGCACTGTTTGATGCACATAGCCGCTACACTGCAGCCGTGAGCCACAGCAAGGCCTCCAAGGGCCAAGCCTTCATCGACCATGTACAGACCAACCGGAGCCTGAGAAACGGCAAGACCAAGTTCTCCGAGGACACGGCAATGAAGTTCAAGAACTATGCCGCGAACTTCAGGATGTCACAGTTCCTCCTGAACAATGGTTTGTATATCGCAATTCTGATCTTCTTTGCAGTGTGTATCATCCTTGCACCTATCCAGGGCAACGGCAACTTGCTGTCGATCCCGAACATCCTGACAATCTTGGAGCAGTCCTCGACGAGAATGTTCTTTGCCTTGGGTGTTGCCGGCCTGATCCTGCTTGCTGGTACTGACCTGAGCGTCGGCCGAATGGTCGCGTTGGGTGCTGTCACCACCGGCTTGATCCTCCACCCGGGAATGAACATCGTGACCGTATTTGGCATGGGACCTTGGAACTTCGCAGGGCTGCCGATGCTGGTGCGAGTCCTCATGGCTTTGATCTTGTCGATTGTGCTCTGTGTGGCGTTCAGTAGCTTTGCTGGCGTATTCACCGCACGGTTGAAGATCCACCCCTTCATATCGACCCTTGCAACGCAGATGATCATCTACGGCTTGTTGTTCTTCGGCACCAGCGGTACTCCCGTTGGCTCGATCGACGGAAGCATCAAGGACATGATTGGTGGACGCTGGATCTTGGGATTCGTCAATGGCGAGCTCATTACGTTCCCCAAACTGATCATACCTGCTGTAATCGCAATCGTAGTTGCCTGGTTCATCTGGAACAAGACAACGTTCGGCAAGAACATGTATGCAGTCGGTGGAAACAGTGAAGCAGCATCAGTCAGCGGCATCAGCGTATTCCGCGTGACCATGGGCGTGTTCATCATGGCTGCAGTCTTCTACGGCTGTGGTGCATTCCTGGAGGCGTTCAAGGCAAATGCCAGCGCAGGTACCGGCCAGGGCTACGAATTGGATGCAATCGCGGCGTGTGTCGTCGGTGGCATCTCGTTCAACGGTGGTATCGGTAAAGTCGGTGGAGCGGTCATGGGTGTTATCATATTCACAGGACTGACCTACTGCCTGACCTTCCTGGGTATCGACACCAACCTCCAGTTCGTGTTCAAGGGCTTCATCATCATTGCCGCAGTCGCACTTGACTCCGTCAAATACCTGAAGAAGAAGTGAGCCGAACAAACAGGTAATCCTGACATATCTAGTATCATACACAGCAAGCTGCCATCTTTGGCAGCTTGCTTTA
>CAYXIH010000059.1:0-11817 GCA_964465155.1 uncultured Sphaerochaeta sp. | reverse complement strand
TAGTATGTTCCATAGTATTCATTCTGATGATGTTTTTCAACCTACGAATGGGGGGAAAATCTACGAACCGCTTGACAGTACGTGTACGCTGGGCTAGGTTTTGCCCATGAAGATGGCCTTGCATGCTACAACCTTTCCGGTACCGGAACCAATCAAGCGTTTTTCGCAGATTTTCCATGAGAATGGACACTGCCTCTACATAGTCGGTGGCGCAGTTCGCGACTATCTGCTTGGCGTACCCAACAGCGACTACGACTTCACCACCGATGCGACCCCACAAGAGGTGATAGCAATGTTCCGCAAGGTCATCCCTACGGGCATCAAGCATGGGACGGTCAGCGTATTGTTTGCAAATGACACCTATGAAGTCACCACGTTCCGTACCGAGGGTGGGTATGAAGACCACCGTCATCCGACACACGTACAGTTTGTACGAAACCTCAGCGAAGACCTGTGCAGGCGCGACTTCACCATCAACGCACTGGCAGTCGATGCTCAGAGCGGCGCAATCATAGACCTCAATGGAGGCAGGGAGGACCTGCAGGCACACCTCATCCGAGCTATTGGTAACCCAACCTTGCGGTTTACCGAAGATGCTTTGAGGATCCTCCGTGGTTGCCGCTTTGCCTGCAAGCTGGGTTTTTCCATCGACATGCCAACCTTTGAGGCAATGAAGTGCCTCGCCCCTACCCTCAGCCATGTATCGCAAGAACGCATCCATGTCGAACTAGACAAAATCGTCATGTCGGCAACTCCAAGATTTGGTTTCGAACTGATGGAACAGACACAGGTACTATCAGAGATACTGCCGGAGCTGGTCGCCTGTTCTGGAGTCGAGCAAAAGGGGATGCATCTTCATGACGTGTACCTACATAGCATCATTGCCTTGCAGACTGCAGCCGACCTCCATGCGAACAAAATAGTGCGCTATGCTGCACTGCTACACGACATTGGCAAGCCTTCTACACGGTCAACCGACGACCTAGGATTCTATACGTTCCATGGGCATGAAATTGCGTCACAGAAGATAGCAAGGAGCATCCTCAACCGGCTCAAGTTCTCCAACGAGGAGCGTGACCAGATACTCAACCTTGTGGCAAACCACATGTTCAACTACACCCCTGAATGGACAGACGCTGCCGTCAGGCGCTTCATCGCACGAGTAGGGGTCGACGCAATCGAAGACCTGTTCACCGTGCGGCTGTGCGACCAGCAGGCAATAGCGGGGGCTATGTACCCAGATGGCATCGATGAACTGAGGAAACGTGTACACAAAGTCCTCTCTGATGCAGATGCCTTGTCGGTGAAAGACCTTGCCGTCAACGGCAAAGATTTGATGGGCATAGGGATACCAGCTGGACCAAAACTTGGAATTGTACTCAACCAGTTGCTTGAGACGGTATTGGATGACCCCAGCCAGAACAAACACGATACATTGCTGACTATTGCACTGGGAATCTTCGGGCAGTTGCTCAGCGAATGATTTCCTCGTAGGCTATCTTGGCTGCGTTTTGCTCAGCCTCTTTCTTGTTTCCCCCAGGAGCAGGACCAAATGTTGTTCCTTCAACTGTTACAGTGACATAGAAAGTGTTTGCATGCTCAGGTCCAGTCTTGTCGGTGAGCTCATAGATGGGATACCGCTTGTACCGCTTTTGCACATACTCCTGCAAGATGGTCTTGTAGTCCTTCTTGTGCTTGTCTTCCAGGACAGATTCAATCTCGGGCACCAAGAGACGCAATACAAATGACCTTGCGACATCAAGTCCCTTGTCCAAGTAGTATGATCCGAAGATAGCTTCCATGCAGTCGGCGAGTATGGCCTTCTTGTTGCGGCCACCGCAATACTCCTCACCTTTCCCAATCAAGACATAATTGTCTACGCCTAGGCGTTTTGCAATTACGGCAAGGCTATCTTCACTGACGACATAGCTCTTGATCCTGGAAAAGTCACCTTCATGTTTCAACGGGAGGTTGCGGAACAGCCAATCACTGACGACCATTCCCAACACACTGTCGCCCAAGAATTCCAGTCGTTCGTTGTTGTCGACGGATTCTGGGTGCTCATTGGAAAACGAGCGGTGTGTGAACGCGAGATTCAGGAGTTGTAGATCGGAATATGAGACATCCGCTTGTTTTTGAAACAACAAAAGCTCCCGCTTTCTCTCAGGTGAGATATCGGGAGCCTTCATTGTCTTCGCGGATCTGTTGAACACAGATTTCACGATGGTTATTTCAACTGGGTCGAAAGATAATCCACCGCGTCCTGGACAGTCTCGAACTCGTTGGCTTTCTCATCAGGAATGGTAATGCCCAGTTCCTCTTCGATAGCATAGACCAGCTCATATGTGTCAAGGCTGTCAGCACCGAGATCCTTGCGGAATGATGCTTTCATGGTAATCTTGGATTCGTCGATCTCAAGCTTCTCAGCGATCAAAGACTTCAGCTTGTCAAAAACTTCCTTGTTGTCCATGGTTGTTTCTCCTCGGGATTAGTTAGTCTCAGCGGTGTCAATGACCTGCATACCACGGTAGAAACCGCACTTAGGACAGACACGATGGGGCAACACAAGGTTTCCACAGGTACCGCAGACGCTCAAGGTCGGCTTTGCCAGACGCATGTTCGCTGCCTTACGGGAAGCGGCTCTGGATTTGGAAGTCTTATATTTAGGTGTAGCCATATTTTAACCTCTTACAACTTGAATTTCAGACACTTTTGGTATCATAACGATAAATGCCAATTACGTCAACAACTTCACTCTTTTTCTCATCTTTTGTGCCACGACATCCGGGACCATGGAAGAAATATCGGCACCATAGGCACACATCTCCTTGATTGCACTACTGCGGATCATGAAATAACTGGGTGCTGTGGGCATGAAGAGAATCTCTATGTCGGGGTACATTTGCTTGTTCATCATTGCAAGCTCAAACTCGTATCCGAAGTCGTCATTGGCTCGTACACCACGGATCATCACCCCTACCCCATTCTGGCGGGCAAAGTCGACTACCAGGCCTTTCCAAGTACATACTTCGATATTGTCATACTTCTCGAACAATTCTGCCAGCATCCCACAGCGTTCCCGTGCAGTGAAGAGGCACTGCTTCTGGATATTGTCCGCCACGACTACATACAGCTTGTCATACAGGGATGCGGCTCGTTGGATGATGTTCACATGCCCCAGGGTCGGTGGATCAAAAGAGCCAGGAAGCATTGCAATGTTTCGGTGGGGCAATTGTGTCATTTCTTGTTGTCCGCCACATATTGCCTCATGCTTGCAAGTGCCTGAGGAGTCTCATATGCAATTCTCTCCACAATTTCAAACTTACCGTCTGCTTGGATATCCAAGACTGCAAACGTTCCCCGTCCGATATAGGATACTTTGCGGGGAGGTATCACTTTGTGCTCTTCAGCAATTTTTGCTATCACACAGTCAAAGTGGGAGAGTTCACCTTCATTTGGACCATACAATGCATTGGCTATGTTCTCGATTTCTTTTCCGCAGATGGCACAGGTAGGAAGAGGCTCTTGCACACGAGGTACGTACACGGGAGGAAGGTTGGAGCGATGGGGAGGATTGGCAGGCTTCTTGTTCAAAGAAACTTCGCCTTTGTTCGGCTGTCCCTTTCCCTTGCGCTTGTTGTCATTTCCCTTTCTGCGGCGTTGGTTGCCACTGGCAGTGTTGTTGCTGTTGAACTTCTTGGTCTTGATGCTTTCTTCCATTCGAACCCCCATTGCTGTCTACATGATACCAGAGCCATCAACCTCTTGCAAGGAAGGACAGTGTGATCAGAAGTGATGTGTACCTACGAAAAATGGACGGCTTCTTGCCGTCCATTTCTCATTGGAACATGTCCCAGAACTATGCGTTCTTCTTGCGGACGATGAGCTCAGGTACCTTGGCAGCCTTACCGACTTTGCCACGGATGTAGTAGAGCTTTGCCCTGCGGACACGGCCACGGCGTACAACTTCAACGCGCTCAACGCGGGGTGAGTGGAGCGGGAAGATTCTTTCCACACCAACACCATAGGAAATCTTCCGGACCATGAAGGTGCGGCGGATGCCATAGTTGTTCTTTGCGATGACCAGGCCTTCATAGACCTGTACGCGCTCGTTAGCGCCTTCCACAATCTTGAAGTACACTTTTACAGTGTCTCCTACATTGAAATTTTCTGCGTTCTCTTTCAGCTGTTCAGCTTCGATTGCCTTGATGACGTCCATCTGATGATCCCCTTCGCTCTATGATCTTTCTATCAATTCGTTCAACAACTTTCTGGAGTCCACATCCAAGGATGCCGTCTCCATGAGTTCCGGCCTGTTCGACAAAGTCTTTTCCAGCCGTTTTTTCATTCGCCATGAACCAATGTTGGCGTGATGCCCCGACAATAATACATCAGGCACCCGAATTCCGCAATAGGTCTCAGGCCTTGTATACTGGGGATATTCAAGCAATCCGTCGGAAAAGCTCTCCTCCACCAGTGATTCTCCGCTGATGACACCATCTATCAGACGGTACAGTGCATCAACAATCACCAACGTGGAGACTTCACCGCTGCTGATCACGTAGTCCCCGATACAAATCTCGTCATCAACATACAAGTCAATGACGCGTTGGTCAATACCTTCGTAATGCCCGCAGATGAAGACAAGTTCTTCCTCTGCGCTGAGTTCCTGCGCATACCGTTGATCGAACAAACGACCTGACGGCGAAGGGTAGATGACCCGCTTTCGCTTTGCATCGACCGAGTCAAGCGCTTTGCACAACGGCTCAGGCTTGATCACCATCCCTGCTCCGCCCCCATAGGGAGCATCATCACATGTATGGTGCCGGTCAGTTGCAAACTCCCTGAAGTCGACCAAGTTATAGGAGATGGCATTGCTTGCCACGCTCCGGGACATGATCGAATTTGTGAAGAAACCCTCGACGATGCCAGGGAACAGCGTCAGGATATCAATCTTCATGAAAGCAGCCATGGAGCTTTCAGCTCCATTGTCCGTTTCTCGAGGTCTACCGTACCAACGTACTGCTCCATGAACGGCACGAAGTACTGCTTCCCATCCTGAGCAAGGACTTCCAGCAACAGGGCCTGGGGCCCATCGAATGCAGAAGTTACTTGCCCAAGGACATTGCCCTCGGACACCATGGAACAACCGACTAGGTCAGCGACATAGTATTCCCCCTTGCGAAGTTTCGAAGCTTCGTTGCGGGGGACCCATATCTCGTATCCGGAGAGAGCTTTGACAGCTTCAGGAGAATCAATCCCCTTGAACTTCATCAACAGCTCCTTGCCCGATATCTTGCTGTACTCGATCTCGGCCGTCCGCTCGTGGCCATCCTTGTCACGGAGAACTACGTGCACCAGCTTCTGCAGGTGTGCGAATTCCTCGCTGTAGGAATGGACCTTGATCTCCCCATGGATACCATGGGAGGACTTCAGCTGGCCAGTCGCGATGAGTTGCTCGGACATCAGTCTAGTATCTCCAATACAGCACGTTTGCCACTCTTGGTAGCTGAGGCACTCAGGATGGTCCTGATTGCCTTGGCGATGCGTCCCTGCTTTCCGATCACTTTGCCGACATCGTCAGAAGCAACCTTCAGTTCGAGGATGGTGGATTTCTCCCCCTCCACGACATTGACGGCAACTTCATCAGGCTGGTCGACCAGTGATTTCACAATGTACTCAACAAGATCTTTTTCCACGACTGCTCCTACGGACCTTAGTCCTGGACGGTCCTGGTGATGGATACACCCTGCTTGTTCAGCAACTGGCGGACGGTATCACTGGGCTGGACACCTTTGGCGATCCATGCCTTGACC
The DNA here is from genome assembly GCA_964465155.1 of uncultured Sphaerochaeta sp. GTDB lineage: Bacteria > Spirochaetota > Spirochaetia > Sphaerochaetales > Sphaerochaetaceae > Spiro-02. The sequence continues at coordinate 6,001 of CAYXIH010000059.1, read as the reverse complement.
TTTTCGACATCCAGGGTAACCTGGTTGTCCTTCTCAACGGGACGATACAGACCGACTTCATCAATGGTCTTGCTGTTGGTCGCAGCACGCGAATCCATTACAACAATCCTGTAATAAGGTCTTTTCTTCGTTCCAAAACGCTTCAGTCTCATACTAACGCTCACGACTATTCCTCCTACACGAATTCAACTACATACCCATCTGTTTCAGCATTGCAGCCTGGTATTTTTTATTTTTTGCGAACTTCTTCATTGTAAGCCGCATTTTCTCAAACTTTTTCAAAAGCCGGTTCACATCGTATACCGTAGTACCGCTACCTTTGGCAATACGCTTTCTCCTTGTCGGACCAATAATCAGCGTATTTTTTCGTTCAAAGCCCGTCATTGACTGGATGATGGCCTTCTCGCGCTTCATCTCAGCAGTATCGATGTCCTCTTCGCTGACCTGTCCCTTGGCACCAGGAATCATGTCGAGGATCTGGTCGACACTACCCATCTTGGTCATCCGCTCAAGCTGCTCAAGGTAGTCCTGCAAGTCGAAGGTGTTCTTCGCCATCTTCTCCTGCATCTTGCGGGCATCCTCGACATCCATCGTCTCCTGTGCTTTCTCAACAAGGGAGACGACGTCGCCCATGCCCAGGATCCTGGAAGCAATACGGTCGGGATGGAACGGCTCAAGGTCCTCGACCTTTTCACCGACACCTATGAACTTGATTGGTTTTCCGACAACAGAGCGCAATGAAAGTGCAGCACCACCACGGGTGTCGGAGTCGAACTTGCTGAGCACAACACCGGTGATTCCAACTTTCTGTTCGAATTCCTGGGCAATCGTGACAGCGTTCTGGCCGGTCATTGCATCTGCGACGAACAGCGTCTCATCCGGCTTCACTGCTGCGGCGACACGCTTGATCTCATCCATCAGCTGCTCATCGAGGTGCATGCGGCCAGAGGTGTCGACGATCAAGGTGTCATACATCTCCCGCTTTGCTTTTGCAAGTGCATTGGATGCGACTTTCACCGGGTCCTTGGCACCTGCTTCGGCATATACTGGAACATTGATCTTTTCGCCGAGGACCTGCAGCTGGGTAACGGCCGCCGGGCGGACAAGGTCCGCAGCGACGAGCATGGGTTTTCTTCCCTGCTTCTTCAGCCGTGCTGCAAGTTTTGAGGCTGTGGTTGTCTTACCAGAGCCCTGCAAGCCCATCATCAGAATGACGGATGTCGTGTCAGGCCCCTTGAGCAACAGCCCCTGGTGCTCTTCGTCACCCAGGAGTGCGACCATGCGGTCATAGACGATCTTGACAAACTGTTGGCCGGGGTTGACCGACTTCAGAACCTTCTCGCCCATCGCCTCTTCCATGGTTCCGTTGATAAAACGTCTTACCACACGAAGATTTACGTCGGCGTCCAGCAGTGCGACCTTGATTTCCTCAACCGCATCCTGGATGTTCTTTTCAGTTATCTTTGACTTTCCGGACAGTGTCCGCATGATGCCTGTGAATTTTTCGCTTATTGAATCAAACATTACCTAACTCGAGTTATTATTATTGCAACTAGAGACTTATACATCATCGTCGCTATCAGTGTCAAGGCAACATCAGTCAAACAGACCCCGTTCCTTGCTCACGTCCACTGCCGTATCATCATCATTGAGTATCACTGGTGCACCCTTCTCATTGCCTATCTTGTAGCTGACAGTCGTCGAGACACCCGCCTCCTGCTGGGTGACTCCAAGCAATGTCTGGCTTCCCATGACAGTATGCTTGTTGTGCGTGATGATGATGAACTGGCTCTTCTCTGCAAAATCTTGCAGCACAGAGAGAAAATACCCAATATTGCGATCATCCAGTGCTGCATCGATCTCATCCAGGATACAGAACGGGGAGGGCTTTACCTGATACGTCGCAAACAGCAATCCAACGGCAGTCATCGAACGTTCGCCACCGGAAAGCAGGGCCAGGTGGGTCAGCTTCTTTCCGGGTGGCTGGGCAAGTATGTCGATGCCGGTGGTCAGCACGTTCTGAGGATCCACCAGCTTCAATTCTGCCCGGCCTCCGCCGAACAGACGCCTGAACATCTCCTGGAAGTTCTCGGAAATCTGCTTGTAGGACTGGAGGAACATCTGCTCGCTCCGTTCCTTGATCTCTGAGACAATTGTCTCCAAGTCGGCCTTTGCCTTGTTGAGGTCATCCATCTGGCGCGTCAGGAATTCATACCGCTCCTTCACTTCGGAAAACTCATCCTCCGCCATGAAGTTGATATATCCCATCCCGTCGATCTGCTTCTTGATCTCATCCAACCGCTTTCTCAGCGCAGGAACGTTGTTCAGGTCTTCCTGGAGCCGGCTCTCATACTCCTTGAGGCTCTTGTTGTATTCCTCAAAGAAAGAGACATACAGCTTCTGGATGTCAGTCTGCAGCGTCTCTATCTGGTACCCGCATTTGTCGATGCTTGAGCGGAGCTCCTGCTGGCGCGTGAAGGCATTGTTCTTCTCCTCACGCTTGCTACCGATCCTCCTGTTCTGCTCTTCGATACGGACAACCAATTCCTCAAGCTCATCGTTGAGGACATGCGTCTCATCCTCGATATCCCGCATCTCGCGTTGGACGGCACGGATGCTCTCCTGCGTATCCGCAATCCGGTCATCGATGAACTCTATCTCACGGTTGGCATCATCCAGCAGATATTGTGTCTCAGCGATGTTGCGCTGCAACGCATCAATGGAATCCTTTGCAGAAGCACGCTTGTTCTGAAGTTCAGCAAGCATCAGCCGCAATTCCCCAAGATGCTCTCGGTATGACTCGACTTGGGTGCCGAGCATCCGGTTGTCCTCACGCAGGACAATGATATGCTGGCGGTTGCGGTTTACCACTGCCCTACTCTCGTCCATCTGCCCATCAACGGTGTGCTTCTGGGTGATGATGCCCTCGGGAGAAATAAAGTCATCTATGAAGGTGGGAATGGTCCCGCTGTATTCCTGAAACAGGCTCTTGATCTCATCCAAGTCTTCCTGCAGAGCCAGGAGCAAGCTTTCCTGTTCATCAAGGAGCTGTGGTCCTTCGATGCCCGTATCACGCAATTGTTCGGTAAAGGTCAGTTTCTCGGCAATTGACCGGCATACGCTGGTAATCTTGTTGAGCATCGCCTTCTCTGCCTCGGAACGGACCTTTGCGCTATAGCCACTATCGTTGAGCTGCTGCTCCAACTGAACGACAATGACATCCGTCAATTGCTTGAGGGACTGCGTGAGTTCCTCCTGGAGCTCTTCTTGCCGGATGTTCTCAGCTTCTCGTTGGGATATTTCCTGTTCTTGGCGGATGATGAGGTCCTGTGTCTGCGTAAGGTTCATGGAGAAGTCTTCTACTTCATCCGTCATCCGTGCGATCTTGACATCACCTTCCTCAATAGTCTCCCGCAGTTGGTCAACGGCAGCTTGGTCACGTGAAATCTTCTCGCTGCTCTTCTCTGCACGCGACTGTGTATCTTTCTTGTTCTGGCAGAAATCCCTGAAACGCTGTGTCAGCAGCTCAAGCTGAGCCGCCTTTCCCTTGTTGGATTCCTCCAGACGCTGCAACCTGGTCGTTGTTTCAATCCTGCGGGTTGCCTGCTCGCGCATCACAGCCTGCTCTTCTTCAATCTCGCTGTCGAACGATTTCATCGACTCCAGCAGGACCGCAAGCTCATCAGTAGACTTCTGTAGCTCCGCCGTTTTGCTGTCCTTGACCATCAGGTACGTCTTGAGAGTGGACAGCTGCACATCTACTTCCAGGGAAAGCTTCTCCTTCTGGAGTTCCTTGTAGGTGACAGCCTTCGCAGCTTGGCTCTTGCGCGAATCGTATGTCCGTTTCACTTCCTTGAGGATGTTGTCAACCTGCTCAAGGTTCTCCGCCGTCTTTTCCAACTTTCTCTCTGCCTCAAGGCTCTGGCTCTTGAACCGGGAGATTCCTGCGGCTTCCTCAAAGATGTAGCGCCGGTCCTCAGGCTTGCTTGAAAGTATCTGGTCAATCTTTCCCTGTTCAAGGATGGAATACGCGCTCTTGCCTACGCCGGTGTCGAAGAAGAGCTCGCGGACATTTTTCAGGAGGACACGGTTGCGGTTGATGTAATATTCGCTCTCACCAGTTCTGAAAATTCGTCTCTTGATCTCAATTTCAGCATTGTCCATCGGTAGGAAGCGGTTCTCGTTGGCAATGACCAGGGTAACCTCGGCAACATTCAAGGGCTTGCGGGTATCAGTACCATTGAAGATGACATCTTCCATTCTTCCAGCTCGGAGTGTTTTGGTCGACTGTTCTCCCAATACCCATTTGATGCTGTCGACGATATTGCTTTTGCCACAGCCATTGGGGCCGAGCAGACATGTGATTCCGTCGGCAAACTCTAGGCGTGTCTTGTCCGGGAATGATTTGAATCCGAATATCTCCAGGCTTTTGAGAAACAACTGAAACCTCACATGTAACAGGATAGAATGCGGACCTTGACGGGGCAACGTAGTGATTGTAGCATACAAACCGCTGAATTACCAACTGGCATAGGAGCAAGGCATGCAAGAGATACAACAGGAGTTGTTTGATATTCCGCCACTTGAACACATTTGTGGTATAGACGAGGCAGGCCGTGGTCCATTGGCCGGTCCGGTATGTGCTGCCGCAGTGGTGCTCCCCGCCGACTTTGACTATTCATTGCTGGGTGATTCCAAGCAATTGACAGAACGTCAACGCACCATTGCAAGGCAATATATCATGGAGCATGCCGTTGCCTGGGCGGTGGCATGGGCTACAGCCAAAGAAATAGATGAACTCAACATCTTGCGAGCCACGATGCTGGCAATGCGCAGGGCGTATGACAAAGTGGCGAAGCACGTAACGGTGGATATTGTTCTGGTTGATGGCAACAAAGAGCCTGACATGCCCGTTCCCTGCCAGTCCATCGTCAAGGGTGACACAAAGATACATGAGATCATGGCTGCATCCATTCTTGCAAAGACAGCCCGGGATGCTTTCATGATCAAGGCAGATGAGAAATGGCCCCTGTATGGGTTTGCAAAGCACAAGGGGTATCCTTCGGAGGAACACCGCAAGGCTTGCTTGTCCTATGGGCTATGTCCAATCCACAGGAAAACATTCGCGATCAAAGCACCAAAATGACAAAATGGCATCCCGCGAAGGATGCCATGATATCCAAGAATTCAATTGTTAGCGCTCAGTCTGCACCTTTGCGTTCTGCTTGAGGAAGTCGATTGACTTCTGCAGTTCACGGATAAATTCTCCAATGTCTTCCTGATAAACTACAATGGACTGGCGGATGTATCTGTCAGCATCCGGCGTTCCCTTGCTCTCCACAAGATTGAGGAACATGTCCCCATAGATATTTTCCTTGACGTTGAAAAAGTACGTCCTGTCATTCTTTACAAGCCTGGTTGAAAAAACTTCACCTCGCTGTCCCATCGCTGTTACCCTCTTAAATTATTCACCTGTCATTAGACAATATGGCGATGACCTATTAAACAGGCAAGCATTGGAGTTTGTCAACGCAATGTCCCCAAGTTTTGCAATATGGATTTTCCAAAGGTTTTGATTCTCAGGGTGATTGACCTTTTAGAATGTTTTGGGTATACATAATTGTCTTTTGAAAACCATGCGCCTGTCGTATAATGGTATTACCTCAGCCTTCCAAGCTGAAGAAACGGGTTCGACTCCCGCCGGGCGCTTATTTACATCTTACAAGAAGTCAAAAACTTGCATGTTTACTTCTTCATTCAATACAATTCCAACAAACACAAAGTTTTATGTTTTGAGACCATCGTCAGAATCAAGCTAGAACAGTAATAATGCTTCCTATGCCCTATATTACGCATACAAGTTTCAAAAAAGTCCATAATGTGCCCATGCGAACCCAAACTTACGGCTCCTCGTTCTCATCTACCTCCTTCATCATTTGCAAATAGAATAGAGCCTCTTGCAAAATGAGCGGTCACCATGAATCGACATCCATGCAAAGAT
>CAYXIH010000058.1:11000-12060 GCA_964465155.1 uncultured Sphaerochaeta sp. | reverse complement strand
TAATTTTTCTGTTACATTCCATGAGCATCATACGATGACAGTCAAATTGCACTTCTATCTGTTTCTGAGTTTTCACACAGGGAAATCCCAAGCAATTTTATATATTCATAAAATTTACGGTAAATACTGTTCATTTCTCTTCATTGTGTTATAATTCGACCGTTGCGTACAACTTTCGACACCTACTAAAGTCCTAAGCTTACAACGGGATATTGCGAGAAACACACGCTGATGAGACACTGCAACCGACTGTTATACATATTCATGGTTACCTTTTTTTTGTTTGTTGCCCAGTCACTATGGGCTGTATCAGTGTACCCAGCTCCCACCACTCTTTCCTTCAACTACCAGTTTTCGGGACAGACTACGACATTCCTTGTCTTCCAACAAAAAACTGAAGGGGGGTATCAGGAGACAAGCTCAATTGCCCTTGCTACATCAGCAACCCCAAAGGAGTTTGCCCGCTGTCTTTTGACCACCAACGAAAGCAACAAGAACCTCGGAATTACATTCTCATGGCATTCGCTCGCACATGCAAATGCCCAGACGACCATCCGCTATACCATGGAATTTGGCATCGACAGCATCTATCTTGCATCCAACAAGTTCGATGGCTCACTCCCCCCTGAATCAAAGAAATTCTCCCGGAATATCGAAGTACCACATGGCAACCTGACCAGGACATTTGAAGTCTGCACCATGAAGATCTCCATGCTGGAAAATGATATTGCTGCTGCAGTTCCCGGAGCGTATTCCGACACAATCTATGTGAACATCATCGAAGGTGGTGTGCAATGAAAAAAATAATGATGACCATCATTATCTGTACCGCATGCCTGAACCTATTTGCATTGTCGGAGACGGTCAGCAAGAACATCACTGCTTACAAATACTCGAGCTACGAGAATGATCCCCTGGTGGAACTGAGAATCACAAATGCAAATGGAACAGATTCGTCAACGATCACCATCGGCAACTCTGCTTTGGTCCAAGACTTTATCCTCTGCTCATGGAAATGCATTGGCAATACTCCAGGCCAACTGTCCTTGGAAATCAGTGC
>CAYXIH010000058.1:1904-10900 GCA_964465155.1 uncultured Sphaerochaeta sp. | reverse complement strand
ATGTGTCGAGCTTGAAGCAGGGCCTGTATGAATCGACGATTACGTTCGTCATGACCATAACGTGAGGAAGCGACCATGAAGCATATGTCCAAATTCTGTGTTATTTCAGCCCTCATATTCGTAAGTCTGTTCCCAATCTTTGCAGGTGGAACTGTAGAAGTATCGGAGAACGACTACTGGGTAGCACCAAACACAAACACGACGAACCCGTATTACCATGAAGATCTTGCAGTTGGGACTTTCGGTTCAGAATTGATGCAAATTGGCTCAACGCTCTACAACAGACAGATAACTTTGCAAGTTACACCATTCGACCCTTCGATTGGATATCAGCTGGTCCATGAAAACAACTCCACCCAAACACATCCATTCACCCTGCAGCTTCTGACACAGACAGTCTCACGAACATATTCTTTCAATGGCTGGACCAGAGTCTTCACGTACAACAATTGGGTACCAAGCAATATGGTCACGGCTGCTTTCCCAAACTACCAATACACATTCCCAAGGGCGACCTTGGCAACCGGGAGAGGTGCAGTTTCAGGACAGACGTATTATGGATCGACGGCGTCATTCATCAATGCATTCCTGAGCGTACAAATGAATCCTGTTGCAGGCAACCTGGAATCCGGCATCTACACATCCAAGATCAACGTCCGTGTCACAGCTCCTGCAAGTGGTGGCGAGGCGTCCATTGATGAGACCCACACCGTTGTAATCAAGGCCAAGTATCGTGTGAATGTGGATACTGGTTCTGGTTTCACCGACTTCAACTTGTCAATCGAACCCACTGCAGACACGTTCTCCTTTGATTTGCAAAACAACTCAAGGTCAACGTCAATTGCAAACATCCACTTTACGTATACCCAGATCTCCAATAGCCAGATTTCCTACGGAACCAATCCGTTGGTCATCGGAGTCTCACCCGTCGGGACATCATGGGATGATACCTCCGGCTCCTTTGTATTCAAGAGAACTGGTGCAGAACTACAGCCAAACACGACCAGCAACAGTATTTCCCATAACGTGAGTTTGTCCAACGGAGCAGTCAATAGTTCGCAACTCACCGGAAACAGGGTCCAGCTGATAGTTCCACAGACAGTCAAGAACCAGAGCATCAGCAGTGGCCAGCAATATCGGAATGTCTTTGACTTCAACGGACAGGCATATATACAGGTGACGGGTACCAACCAGCAGGAGCTCCTGTCTGGTCGGTACAGCACCAACTTGTATTTCTATATCATCAAGAATTAGGGCAGCGGTTGCACATTCCAATCGTCGCAAGACCACCCTTGGAAGTCTCACGGTAGAGGGACGGAAGGGCGGTGCCCGTCTCCATCATCACATCCACCACCGAATCGAAGGATACCTTGTGACGTCCATCGGAGAAGAGGGCGTATACACAGTGGTCAATCGAGCGCATCGCAGCCATGGCGTTGCGTTCGATGCAGGGAATCTGTACCAGCCCCATCATGGGGTCACAGGTCAGACCCAAATGGTGCTCCAAGCCCATCTCTGCAGCATACTCAATCTGGTATATGGAACCGCCCATCAACTGGGTTGCAGCCCCACTTGCCATTGCACAGGCTACCCCAATCTCTCCTTGGCACCCTACTTCAGCACCACTGATCGAACCATTGGTCTTCACGATGTTGCCGATGATACCAGCTGTGAGGAGGGCTCTGAGGATCTTGGCCTTGGGCAGTTTCTGGGAGTTGTAGAAATAGTACAGTACTGCAGGCAAGACACCACAGCTTCCACATGTGGGTGCCGTAACAATCTGACCGCCTCCGGCATTCTCCTCGGAGACTGCCAGTGCATAGCTGAGGACTATGGCAGTGTTGTCCAGCACGCCTGAGATATCACGTGCCTTCTCATAGCACTGGGAAGCCTTGCGGGCAAGCTTGAGTCCACCCGGGAGGACGCCTTCATTGTTCAGGCCATTCTCAACAGCCTGACACATGACTGCCCAGATCTCCTCCATATACGCCATGATTGAAGGACCCTCGCACTGCAGCGCAACTTCCCAAATCTGCAGCCCCTCGCGTTCGCAATAGGCAAGGATCTGTCTCATGTTGCTCAGTTCGGGAGGATAGACTTGTGCAGGGGCATCATCAGTGCTCCCTTCGGTGACTACGCGTCCACCACCGACACTATAATAGGTGGTCTCCCCCAACTGGACATCACCGTCAAAAGCACGGAGCGTCATTGCATTGGGATGAAACGGTTTCTCAATGTCAGGGTACCAGATGATCTCGACCGGTTTACCCACAGCCTCGAACACACTGCGGATTGCCTGGTCGGTCAAATGCCCCTTTCCAGTCGCAGCAAGACTGCCGTACAAGTCGGCCTCATAGCGCTGCGCGTCAGGGTATTGGCGGAGAAACATGGTGGACGCATGACGCGGCCCCATCGTATGACTGCTCGAAGGACCGTAGCCGATCCTGTATAGCTCCCTCAGTGATTCCATACCCCGTAATCTATAGCTTATTTCACTAATATGGAAGATACCTCAGCCCCTGTTCAGGGCATATAGATGGCAGGAGCAGGCCGTATTGTCCGATATGCCTTGCGTTCCTGTGCATCCACCATGATCCGCATCTCCAAACCCATGGAACGGTTGAGGAAACGGTGCATTCCACCAGGCAAGAACAGCTTGGGAGGATCCTCATATGGGTCAACCCACATCGAGGGAATCCGCTGGTCATTACTGATCCATACCCCTTCTGGAATGGCACCTGGCTCGACCTCCAGACCCATGAGCAGCACATATGACGAGTTGGACAACGAGCCATTGACGATATCATGGGCAAGCCGGTTCTCATCCAGATACCGTGAGTCATCTGCCAACTCTGCAATGCTCTGCAGCATCCGAGGGACATTGAGCCTGCTGACAAGGTTGGGTGCTGTGACCGAGAGGTTCAGCAGCAGCGAACACAGATGTCCGTCCTGCTGGCTCAGTGTAATCGTGTCCGCGGGGGCAATATGGGAGAGTACCCCACCCATGGGCTCCAGATAGCCCAACGGGAAGGCTCCAAAGACAATCGTTTTGCCCCAGGGGACCTCCACAGTGACCACACGCTGGTTCGCATTGAGGTGCAGCTTCTCCAACCCACCATTGCCATCGGTCCATACCAGCGTATGCCAGGACAAGGTATTGCAGGCCTTGTCCCACTCGCTGAGATCTGGAAATTTGATGGTGATGCTTCTCATGGGATTGGAACAGCCGCACAACAGCAACACTGCCAATGGCAACCAGAAAAGCCGCAGGAATTGTTTCATGCAGAAAGAGGGAGCGATATGTATCTCCCGATTCAATCAGATACAAAAATGTCCTATATCCAAGATATGAACAAGAATCTGTTCATTCATTCTGAATATAGGACATTGTATTGTTGGGAAGCTTCCCTCCCAAACCTATATCAATGTGCTGAGGTAAATGTTCCCAAGACGCGCACCATCGTGCAGTTCTGCTTCAGTTGCTCAAGAGCTGCTTCAAAAGCACCAGGGGCCCCGAGCTCCGTTTCCACGAAGAACGAATACTCCCAAGGCTTTCCTGGAATGGGGCGGGACTCGAGCTTCTTCATGTTCAGTCCATTGCGGGAGAGAATCTCCAAGGCGGAGAACAAAGCTCCTGGCTGGTCACCCACGCCAAACACGAACGCTGCCCGGTCCAATGCGGCACGGCTACGGAACGCAGCAGCCTCTTCCTCACGGCAAATGACATAGAAGCGAGTGTAGTTTCTGGGATTGGTCTCGATCCCCTCCCTGATGATCTCCATTCCATGGCAACGGGCTGCTGGTGCACCTGCAATTGCGGCAAGGGAAGGATCACCTTGTTCCTTGATGAAGGCAACGGCACCGGCTGTATCGAAGAAAGGAACTGCCTGTGCTCCTGGGAGCTGCTGCTCAAGGAACTCGGAGCATTGGGCAAGACCCTGTGGATGGGAATACACCTTCTTGATCTGGCTGATATCCGTACCCGGCAGGACTATGAGATTGTGGATGATGCGCACCTGCTGCTCTCCAACCACCTGGATACCAGGATGGCTGATCATCAAGTCGATATTGTCATAGATGGTTCCACCCAATGTGTTCTCCACAGGCAGCACACCATATTTGGCACTTCCATTCATCACGGCTTCGAACACATCGGAGAACTTGCGGCAGGGAAGCACGGCGGAAGCCTCGTCGAACGTCCTGCGCACTGCGAGTTCACTAAAGGCACCCAGCTCACCTTGGAAGGCAATGACCGGGGAATCTGAATGGTTGATATCCTGCACCACCGTCCCCATCGACTGGGGGATGATGCGGGGGATTCTCTCCAAGGATTTGCCAACGACCGGGCACAGGGCCTGGATGTCGCGCATCAGTTTCTCAAACTGCTGGGGATAGAGGGACTGCGGGCCATCGCTGAGGGCCTTCTCCGGATGGTCATGCACCTCGACCATCAAGCCAGAGGCACCTGAGGCGATAATGGCAAGGGACATGGGTGCGACCATGTCGCGCAGCCCTGTTGCATGGCTGGGGTCTCCAATGACCGGCAGGTGGGAGAGCTTCTGGACAATGGGGATGGCACTGCAGTCCAATGTGTTGCGGGTTGCCTTCTCATAGGTGCGGATACCACGCTCACACAGCACGACTTGGTCGGTGCCGCTGGCCATCAGGTATTCGGCTGCCATCAGCCACTCCTCGATCGTGGCTGCGAGACCACGCTTGAGCAGTACGGGCATCCCCGTCTGGCCTACAGCCTTGAGCAGCTCGAAGTTCTGCATGTTGCGGGCCCCGATCTGGTACATGTCGATGTACTGCTTCATCATCTGGACATCCGCGGTGCTCACTACCTCGGTGGTGACGGGCATGCCGAAGGCATCCCCTGCCTCACGCAGGTACTTCAACCCCTCCTCTCCCAGCCCCTGGAAGGCATAGGGGGACGTGCGGGGCTTGAATGCACCACCGCGGAGGATGACGGCACCTGCCTCCCTGACCTTGGCGGCAATGCTCATGATCTGCTCACGGGATTCTACGGCACACGGGCCTGCCATTACGGCGATGCGGTTGCCCCCGATCTTCACATTGCCCAATTGGACAATCGTATCCTCTTTCTTCAGCTCACGGGATGCAAGCTTGTAGGGTTTGCTGATGGGAATGACAGATGCAACGCCCTCAAGCAGCTCAACTTCACGGATATCAATCCTGTTTGACCCCACGGCACCGAACACGGTGTCTTCCTTGCCGACGATTTCCTTGACCTTGAATCCTTGTCCCTTGAGGAAACTCCGGATTTTCTCTTTCTGGGCCTCTGTCGCCTGCTGTTTCAATACGATGATCATGCTGCTCGCCTCCGCCCATACAGGCTATCAAACCTCTGACTTTTCGACTAGGAGTCCCACTACGAAATAGTGGATATTCCTATCGTGTTCTTTGTACCCCTATCTTGGGGCATATGGTGTTCTTGGGACATTTGCTGCACCAGGGGCTCACGGGAGTACAGATGCTCTGCCCGTAGCTGACCAGCAGCTCGTTGAGGGGAATCCAAAACTTCCTGGGCATGATGGATTGCAGGGCACCCTCGCTTTGCTCTGGTGTGGCCGTCTCGATCCATCCCATGCGGTTGGCAATCTGGTGCACGTGGCAGTCGACGCAGATGGCCTCGATGTCGAACCCCAAGTTCAGCGTCAGGTTCGCCGTCTTGATCCCTACCCCCGGCAGCTGCATCAGCAACTGCTGGTCGGCGGGGACACTTCCCCCATATCGCCGCACCAGCTCCTCGGAGATGGAAAGGATATTCTTGGCCTTGGTACGGTAGAACCCCGCTGGGTAGATAGCCTGCTCGATCTCCTGCGGTGAAAGGGCAAGCATCTTCTGGGGAGTATCGGCCAATGCGAACAGCCTCCTGCTGGCAGCCAGGGTCACCTCATCCTTGGTACGCAGCGAGATGAGGGTGGCAACCAATACCCGGAACGGGTCGCGGCTCTCCTGTGCAATGGTCGACACCGATGGCAAGGGAGAGCCACTATCCGCCATGGCCTGTGCAAAGGAGGCGAATATATCGTCCCAGTAGGCTTCTTCCATCATACCAAGCCCCTGCCATGGGCAATTGCATATGCACAGAGGGTCTTGGCGTCTTGGATCTCCCCGTTGGCTATCTTCTCGGCAAACCTCTGGATGTCCATCCACGAAGCATCGAGGAACTCGTCCTCGTCCAGGTCTTGGCTTCCAGCTGTCAAACCGGTTGCAAAGAAGAGATGGAGCACCTCGTCGGTGACCACAGGTGAAGCATAGATATGCCCAAGTGGCACCAGGGTGGCACAGCTGAGTCCCGTTTCCTCGCGCAGCTCACGCCTAGCTGCATCCTCCAGCGTCTCATGCTCAACCTTGTCCAGCTTGCCAGCTGGGAATTCCAAGGTCTCCTGGTGTATCGGGTGGCGCCACTGATGAACCAATGCTACCTCATGGCGGTCGTTGACCGCCATGACCACGACTCCTCCGGGATGGCGCACATACGTGCGCAATGCTTTCTTGCCATCGGGCAACACCACCTGGTCCTCGATGAGGGTACACGGTGGATAGTCATGAATTGTCCGTTGGGAGATGTGTGTCTCTGTATGGTCCATGCTTGACTCCTTGAAACAATGAACCCTCCCGGCCAATGCTGGTGGGAGGGTGGATGTACAGCAACGATTGGTCTACTTCAGTGCCTTTCCACAAACCTGGATGATGCCAAAGAGGACGACCAAGTGGTACAGCAGCATCTGCAGCCATTCCATCCAATCGACGCTCTTGAAGTTTACCCCGACAAAGTCGGCGAATACGATCACGGCGACCCAGATGATCAGGACAGCGATCATGCCGACCTTGACGATCTTCTCCGAGATTCCGCGGATGAACATCGGGACCAGCAGGATCACACCGCTGAGCAGCACGATCGTGGCAAGGATATAGGACAAGGCTTCGGAGTCGAGGGCCTTGTACAGGTCACCGACGCCCATGGCGTCCTTGCTGCCGACATAGCCCTGGATACCCAGGATAATGAACAACAGCCCGATGATGATGCGAAGGATAGATGTTGCATCAAACCCCTTCGTCTTGATGATTGCCGTAGCGGCAGCCTTCTTTGTTCCCATACAATGCTCTCCCTTTGGCCATGACGGCCATTCTCCGATCAATATGCGTTCCTGACCACCGTAGCCACGGCGTCAGTATTTCCCAATGTGTAGAAATGGATCCCTGGGACCCCTTGGGCGATCAGCTGCTTTGCCTGCTGGGTACACCACCAGGTTCCAGCCTCCTTGACCTCCTTGCCGTCCTTCGCTGCATGCACTGCATCTACCAGCTCTTGGGGCAAGTCGATATGGAATGTCTGGGGCAACAGCTCAAGGTCCCCCCGCTTGCCAAGTGGCTTGATCCCAGGGATGATGGGAACTATGATCCCAGCTTCCCTGCACAGCCTGACAAACTGGTGGTAGTGCTCGTTGATGAAGAACATCTGCGTCACGATATAGTCTGCACCGGCATCCACCTTTGCCTTGAGGTACTTGATGTCCATCTCCAGATTTGCAGCCTCGCAATGCTTCTCAGGATATCCCGCAACCCCCACGCAGAAGCTGGTACAGGTCGGGTCCTTCAGCTCCGGATCCAGATACCGGCCCTGGTTGAGACCGTGTATCTGTGAGACCAGGGAATCGGAGTGCTCCCATCCACCTTCGCAGGCAATGAAGCGCCGTGCACCCTTGGGAGGATCACCACGGAGGGCAAACACATTGTCGATCCCCAGGAAGTTCAGTTCCACCAGGGTATTCTCCAGTTCCTCTGCGTTCATGCCGCCACAGATCAGGTGTGGCACCACGGGAATGTCATACCGATATGAAAGTGCTGCCGACAAGGCTACGGTTCCAGGCCTCTTGCGCACGGTCCTTCGCTGGACCAAGCCATCCGGGCGCTCGACATAGACCACTTCCTGCTGATGGTTGGTGACATTGATATAGGCAGGCTCGAAGGGAAGCAGCTTCTCAACGGATGAGAAGATACCGTCCAGCGTATGGCCCTTGAGGGGTGGCAGGAGTTCAAAAGTGAACAACGGGCGCTTGGAAGTGGCAATGATATCGGTGACTTTCATGGTGTCTCGATTATTCCATACCTTGGACAGTCAATGCAAGGTCAGAGGCAGAACATCCCTTGCGCCTGCAATAGGATGAGACTTGGTCAGCACCAACGGGTCCCAATGCAAAGTACCGAGGATCGGTTGCCGTGAGGATGCATCCGCAGATTGATGCGGGGGGATCCATTGCATAGCTTTCGGTCAGGGTCACGCCAATGTTCTGTTGCACCTGCAGCATATCAAATATGGTACGCTTCTCGCTGTGGTCTGGCCATGCGGGATACCCAGGGGCTGGCCGGATCGACTTCATGCCATGCAACACCAGTTGTTGCTGCTGGTCGAACAGGACATTCACCCGCTGGGCGGCAGCTTCCGCAAGCCGGTCTGCAAGGACCTGCAGCAAGATTGCCCCCAGCTCGTCTCCATTGCTCTTCAACAGCTGTACACCGGCAGCCACTTGCAAGCCTGCAGTCACGGCAAACAGTCCGATACTGTCTGGTTCCGATTCATTGGCCAAGTCGCACAAGCTCCTGGAGTTGTCTGGTTGTTGCTGGCGTAGGAAATGCAAGGCCTGCTGGCCATTCTGGGTATCAAAGAGAATATCCTCCCCGTTGCTGTTGGCGGGAAATATCCCCAGTACCGCACCAATTTCTTCCAAATATTGACGCAAGTTGTCATCTCGGAGCATCGTTTGTGCTTGCTCGATCATATTGGATGCTTCATCTGTTGCACTGGGGATACCCAAGCTCACGGGAATCATCGACCAGTTGACCAAGGGTTCAAGGTCTGCAAGATGCATGGGAATCGAAGTCACTTCAGGAGCTGTGACTGTGATGTGTTCTCTCTTTTTGATACGTGCGTCCACCGCTTGGCCGTAGGGGATCAATGGGGTCTC
>CAYXIH010000058.1:0-1804 GCA_964465155.1 uncultured Sphaerochaeta sp. | reverse complement strand
GCCATCTCCTGCAATGAGGGGGTGATGAGCCCGCTCAGTGCAATGATCTGTGCTTGTTGTGCAACCGCTGCATCGAGGATTGCCTGGGGAGGAACCATGACTCCCAGGTCTACCACATGGAAGTTGTTGCAGGTGAGGACCAGCGATACGATATTCTTGCCAATGTCATGCACATCACCTTTGACGGTGGCTAGTACTACTGTCCCCGCATGGGATGCAGCACTGTGCTGCATTGCCTGGATGGAGGGCTGCAGGATATCGACGGCATGCTTCATCACACGAGCACTGCGCACGACCTGGGGAAGATAGAGCTTGCCGTCCCCGAACAAGGAGCCGACAATCCCCATCCCCTCCATCAAGGGTCCTTCCACGATAGTCACGGGTGAGAGCTGTTGCCCAAGGACCTGCGGGATGAGGACCTGGAGGTCCTGCTGCAGGAATGTATCGTCACCACGCACCACCGCCTGGATGATGTTCTGCCGCACATCATCGGTTCTCCAGGTGGGTGCAACGCTCCCCTGTTCGTCGGAGAGCTGGGCTAGGTCTGGTGATGAGGCAAGGTCGACAAGCTTCTGCCTGTGTTCTGCAGATGGGTCAAACAACGCCTCTTCGATGATTGTCCGTACATGGTCTGGAAGGTCTTCGTAGCTGCACAGCTCCGCCGGATTGACGATCGCCATGTCGAATCCCACCTCGACGCAATGGTGGAGGAACACACAGTGCATCGCCTTGCGTAGCAGCGTATTGCCCCGGAAGGAAAAGGAGAGGTTGCTGATCCCACCGCTGGTGCTCACTCCAGCCAGATGCTCCTTGATCCACTGTACGGCTTGGACGAATGAGCGTGCATAGTCGTCATGACCGTCGATGCCAGTTGCTACAGCAAGGACATTGGGATCCATGATGATCGAGGCTGGGTCGATACCAGCTCCCACCAGCAAGTCGTAGCTGCGCTGGGCGATCTCAATCTTGTGCTGGAGGGTATCGGCTTGTCCTTGCTCGTCAAACAGCATGACCACGAAAACACATCCGCTGTTTGCGACCTCCAGGGCCTTGGCCACGAAGGCCTGTGCACCCTCCTTGAGGGATATCGAGTTGATGATCGCCCTGCCCTGCAGTTCTCCCAAGGCAGCCTGAACAACCGTCCAGTCGGAGGAGTCCACCATCACGGGAACCGACGCCACAGTGGGGTCGCTGGCCATATAGCGGAGGAACGTCACCATTGCAACTGGGGCATCGATCAGGGAGGCGTCCATGCAGACATCCAGGATCTGTGCCCCCTGCTCCACTTGGGAATGGGCTATGGACAAAGCTTCATCCCATTGGCCTTGGCGGATCAGCCTGGCAAACTTCTTCGAGCCTGCCACGTTGTTGCGTTCCCCAATGACCAGCATGTCGTGCACGGGTGGCACGACCAAGGCATCCAGCCCGCTCAGCCGGAGCTGGAGGGGAGGCTGTGCAAGTTGGTGCACCTTGGCTTGGGACGCAACTTGGGCGATCGCCTTGATATGCTGTGGCGTTGTCCCACAGCAGCCACCCACGACGTTCAGGCATCCTGTTGCCAGTACTTTCTCCAAGGCCACGGCCATGTCGGAGGGTGTCTGGGTGTAGTTGCCATCCTTGTCGGGAAACCCCGCATTGGGGTGTGCACTGACGCGGAATGGGGACAGCATCGAGAGCTGCTCGATCATGGGGAGCATTTCCCGTGCTCCCGTGGAGCAGTTCATCCCCAATGAGAACAGGTGTTCATGGGAAAGCGAGACCACCAATGCCTGCAGGTCTTGTCCGGAAAGGGTCCGTCCGCTTC
>CAYXIH010000057.1:0-12430 GCA_964465155.1 uncultured Sphaerochaeta sp. | reverse complement strand
CATCAGGCCTTGGGTAGCCGTCATATCAACAGTATTCATGCATCCAATCTTAATCTTAGGAACCCTCAGCATCAAGACTTATGCAAAGTGAATAAAAGCATGTATCAATACATAACAATCTGCACACCTATTGTAGAGGGCTAATTTCTGTTCCTTTTTGCAAGATCTCCAAGTATTTCACAAATCGGTACTTCTTGTTACGCTTGCGGGTAATATCTTGATCAACTATAATTCCCAACTCCAGGAAATCCTTAATTACATTGCCACTCGTTGGTGAAGTAATTCCAAGTTTCTCCATGACCAAAGTCCTAGAAAATATGGGATAGTCAAACAAGATATCCAATAGCTTCATATGGTTGCCAGACGTTCCAATACGTTCGTTCAACAATTGAGAATACTCATTCTTTAAACTAATGATTGCCCGAGCAGCCTCGACAGACTCATCAGCAACGGAGGCTACCCCTCGCAGGAAGAAGAGAATCCATCCTTCCCAATCACCGTGGAACCTCACATTCATAAGGCGTTCATAATATTCACTACGATGTTCTTTGAAGAAATAACTCAGATACAACAACGGTTTGCTCAAAATTCTTTTCTGACATAACAAGAAGGTAATCAATAGTCGACCCATCCGACCATTTCCGTCAAGGAAGGGATGTATCGTTTCGAACTGAGCATGCACAATAGCAATTCTTACCAAATCAGGAAGATCATCCTTCGCATGGAGATACATCTCCAAGTCTTCCATTGCATCATTCATCTCTGGTACTGGTGGAGGTACAAAACTAGCAGTAGCAAGAGTGCTTCCTGCTTCTCCTATCCAATTTTGAGATGTACGGAATTGTCCAGGATTCCTTTCGGAACCGCGAACTCCTTGTAGCAATACTTCATGTATTTCTCGAATCAATCTAAGACTCAAAGGAAGAGTATCCAAACGCGATATTCCGTATTTTACAGCTTTCACATAATTCACAACATCTTCAACTTCGATATCTTTCTTATTTGAATCATCTTGTTCTACATTGAGCACATCTATCAGAGAAGCTTGGGTTCCCTCAATCTGAGAACTCAGTACGGCCTCCTTCCTGACATACATTGAGAGAAATAAATCTGGGTTTGGTAATATTTCAACTATTCCTTCAAGGCGTCCCAATTTGCGATTCGCCAATGACAATGCAATGCACATTTGTGTGTCAAATTGAATATCAGGAGCGGGATTCAATTTGCGTGGGATATAGGCTTCATATCCTGTTTTCGTTTTCCGCAAAATACCAGCACGTTTTGAGGTCAGTCTCATACCCTTCTCCATTTCTTTCCATAAACAATGACAAACAAATTACTTAATCTAGAATCAGTCATACCAACAAACACAATACTATTCATATGACGATAATGAATTCAGTGGTCACTCATCAAGTGTATCATGAAATATAATTAAAGCAAAACGGCTTTTTCTTTACTAACGCGCTCGAGAAAATTCAGTAAGTAAAGCAGACTTTA
Source organism: uncultured Sphaerochaeta sp. (assembly GCA_964465155.1). Classification (GTDB taxonomy): domain Bacteria; phylum Spirochaetota; class Spirochaetia; order Sphaerochaetales; family Sphaerochaetaceae; genus Spiro-02. The sequence goes on along the minus strand of CAYXIH010000057.1, from coordinate 10,930 downwards.
CTTAGCGATGGTTTCAAGGTCCCTAATTAAAGCAAAACGGCTTTTTCTTTACTAACGGGTTCACATCTGTGGAAGTTTCTCTGCCTGTTGTTTGGAAGAGCCCCTATAGGTTCTCCGCGACATAGATATCAATTGGAGCTGGTGTGCCTTCCACATCCTTCTGACCTACGACCAGATATCGGTACAACAGCATAGCTGCATCGTAGGCTTGGTCTGCTGGACGCTGGGAGAGGATGGCGTCAATATGCCCATCTGCCAGGGCATTCCGGTTTTGGTCGACCAAGTCAAACCCGATCAATGCAATATGGTGGTCTGCATTGCGCTGGGTAATGATGTCGGAGACACTATGGGCACTATCATTGACTACGAAGATTCCATCTGGTTCGAAAGACCCTGCGTCCAGGAAGGAGCTGAGATGTTCCTCCAGCTGCCTATGGGAATCGAACGTGACATGACGGATTTCTGTATCTGGGGAGTGTTCTGCCATCCATTGTGCAAAACCTTGTGCACGCATATGACCATTGAACGCCCCCTGATACGGTTGGACGGTCAACAACAAACGGGCATTGGGGCGGAACAAGGACATCAGGCGTGCCCCGACACGCCCTGCTTTCACGGGATCTTGCGAGAAGTCAGCAACTGGGTGAAGATCTGGATATGAGGAGTCGATGAACACATACGGGACATGCAAGCCCTGCATATGGGTTGCGATCTCATGGCCAAGCAATGGCGCCATGATGACCGCATCCACAGCATTTGCAGAGAGTTCGTTGCAACAGGCCGCTATTGTCTGGGGATTGCTTCGGTCGTAGCAGGCGTAGACAAACCGGACCTGCATCGTGCGCAGCTGTGCCTGCGCACGTGTAATCCCATCCTCCACCAACTTCCAATATCCAAACTCAGAGCCCACCTGCGGGATCAAGATCCCAATGGTGAACTCCCTGTTCTGCCGAAGGCTCCGGGCGTACTGGTTGGGTTCATACCCGCTTTCCTTGACGATCCGCATGACCGTGTCGATGTTCTCCTGGGAGACTCGCCCACGATTATGCAGGACACGGTCAACGGTCCCAATAGAAACACCCGCCTTCTTGGCAATCTCAGATATCTTCACGCACCTTGCTCCATATCAATGCTGACCATAATAGGCATGTGCACCATGCTTGCGGAAATAATGCTTGTCCATCAGGACTTGCGGAGCATGCATGTCACCATTCATCAGCTGCTCGGTATGATACGCCATCTTGGCACATTCTTCCAATACCACCGCATTGTGCACTGCGTCAAAGCAATCCTTCCCCCATGAGAAAGGTCCATGGTTGGTGCACAACACCCCGGGTACTGCTGCTGGGTCGCGTCCCTTGAACGTATCGATGATGACCAAGCCAGTGTTCCGTTCATACTCGGTGGCAATCTCATCATCGGTCAACCGGCGCGTGCAGGGAATGTCGCCATAGAAATAGTCGGCATGGGTCGTCCCATAGCACGGGACCGCACGTCCCGCCTGGGACCAGATCGTAGCCCAGGAAGAATGGGTATGTACAATACCCCCAATGGAGGGGAACGCCTTGTACAACTCCAAATGGGTGGGGGTATCGGAGGAGGGATGCAGTTTCCCCTCCACCTGATGCCCATCCAAGTCCATCACGACCATATCCTCAGGCTGCATGGTCTCGTAGTCCACCCCACTGGGTTTGATCACGAACAACCCCGCCTCACGATCGATCGCTGAGACATTTCCCCACGTGAAGGTAACCAAATGATATTTGGGGAGCAGGAGATTGGCCTCCCACACCTGATGCTTCAAATCCTCAAGCATGGTGAGCAGCCTCCCCTTCCACAAACGCTCCCAGGCGTTGGTAGCGCTGGTACAGAACATCATAGATGGCCTTGTGTTCCATATTAGGTACATGCACTCGCTCTATTCCGGCAGACAACGCACGCTGTGCAGCAAAGACATCTGGATACAACCCAGCTGCAACGGCTGCAAAGATCGCTGCACCGATTGCAGGACTCTGGTCACCTGCGGTGACCTGGATCTCACGCCCAGTGACATCTGCAAGGATCTGCATTCCAACCTTGCTCTTCCTTGCGACACCGCCAATGGCAATGATCTTGTCCACAGATACGCCACCAGCTTCAAAGCATTCCAAGATTGCCCGAGCCCCAAAGGCAGTAGCCTCAAGCAACGTCTTCATGATCTGGGGAGCGGAAGTTCCCAAGTGGATTCCACTGATCGCACACGTCATGGCCTGGTTGGCATACGGGGTGCGCCTGCCATTGATCCAGTCCAACGCCACGGGAGAATCAACTGTGGTGGGAATATCTTGCGCTGCAGTCTCCAAACGGCGCAGCACCTGCTTCTCAAAGGCCTCTACCCACTTGGGGTCAAGCTCCGGATCATTCTCCAGAGGCCACATCACCACACGGCGGAACCATGCGTACAAGTCGCCATAGGAACTCTGCCCCGCTTCATACCCAGTATAGCCAGCAATGACCGAGCCATCGACTTCACCACAAATGCCAGGAACAGGATTTGTGGTGTCATCGGAGATGATCACGTCACAGGTGGAGGTACCGATCGACTTGACCATGATGCCCTTGCCGACATCACCACCGACTGCCCCGATATGGGCATCATAGGCACCAACGGTCACCAATACATCGCTGGTAATTCCAAAAGCCTCTTTCCAGGCATCTGTCATCTTGCCTGCAACGATATCGGTAGTATAGGTCTCGGTCCCCAAGGTATCCTTGATCAAGGTGAGCTTATGGTCCAGCTGGTCAAGGAACTCTGCACTGGGATACCCACCCCAGCTCTTGTTCCACATGCACTTGTGCCCCGCCGCACAGCGCGAGCGCTTGATCTTCTCCGGAGCAAGGGTATCGGTGAGCAAGCCAACGATCCAATCGCAATGCTCGACGGCTGAGACCGCGACACTGCGCAACTGGGGATCGGCAGCAAGCACATGCATCATCTTGGCCCAGAACCACTCGGCAGAATACACCCCACCGCTATAGCGGGTATAATCTTCCCCACCCCATGTGTGGGCAAGCTTGTTGATCTTCCCAGCCTCAGCAATGGCGGTATGGTCCTTCCACAGCACGAACATCGCATTTGGATTGTCCCGATAGCGGGGATCCTCCGCCAAGACATGCCCATCGGCAGTCGTCAGCGCAGGAGTAGAACCGGTGGTGTCGATACAGAATGCCACCACCTTGGAGCGAACATCAGCATCGCTTGCAGAAGCTTCTTCCAAAGCCCCGCGCATTGCAGCAGTCAGGCTCTCGGTATAGTCACTGGGGTGTTGTCGGAACTGGTTCTTGGAGCTGTCGCAATACAAGCCCTGCTTCCAGCGCGGATAATAGCTGACCCCAGCGCCCATCTGTGTCCCGTCCGCGGCATCCATGATGACCACGCGGACGCTATCCGAGCCAAAGTCGGCCCCTGCAACATATGTGTGTCGTGTTTCCATGTCCCTACTTCCTATAGTATGCGTCATTGCAGCGCATCTCCTGCTTCAGTCCACGAATGGTCGTATCGTTGTCGATCCTGACCACCTCGATTCCCATTGCCTCACCCCATGCTTCCATCTGGTCTGCAGTGAGATTATAACTGAAAGCTGTGTGATGCGCACCACCTGCGTATATCCAAGCCTCGGCACCTGTGGTCAGGTTGGGCTGGGGTGTCCAGAATGCAGTTGCTACAGGAAGCTTTGGCATAGGCTGGGGTACCTTCTTGCAATCGACCACATTGATGATCAGGCGGAAACGGTCGCCCAAATCAATGAGGGAGGTAGCCACTGCAGGACCCTCCTTGGCAGTGAATACCAAGCGCGCAGGATCTTGCCTGCTTCCCATGGAAAGCGGGCATACCTTGATGGCAATCGGGCCCTGTGCAACGGTGGGGCAGACTTCCAGCATGTGGGACTGGAGGATTCCCTGTTCACCAGGTACCAAGTGGTAGGTGTAGTCCTCAAAGAACGAGGTATCCTTGTTGTCGGTCATCAGCTTCATCAGGCGCACCATGGCTGCAGTCTTCCAGTCACCTTCTGCACCAAAGCCATACCCCTTCTCCATCAGCCGCTGGATTGCAAGGCCGGGCAACTGCTTGAAGCCACCCAAGTCACCAAAGTGGGTCACCAGTGCCTGATACCCCTTGTCCTGCAGGAACCTCTCCAAGCCAATCTCCATGGCAGCCTGTACCTGCACATGCTTGCGGAACTCGGCGGGATCTCTTCCTTCCAACAAGATCTCATAGGAGTTGTAGTAGTCCTCAGTGAGGTTGCGGGCATCCGCCTCCGAGACTGCGTTGACATATTCAACGGCCTCATTGACCGGATAGGCATCTACTTCCCAGCCAAACTTGATCTGAGCCTCAACCTTGTCACCTTCCGTGACAGCGACGGAACGCATGTTGTCGGCAATCCTGCAGACGCGAAGACGGCCGGACTCAACCACACCAACGGCCACGCGCATCCAAGAAGCAATGCGCTTCTGTACCGCTGGATCCTTCCAATATCCAGCCACCACTTCCCGTGCGATCCCCATGCGGGTCATGATATGGCCGAACTCGCGGTCACCATGGGCACTCTGGTTCTCGTTCATGAAGTCCATGTCGATGGTGGCAAACGGAATTGCCTCGTTGAACTGTGTATGCAAGTGAAGGATTGGCTTCTTGTTCTCACGCAACCCAAGGATCCAGTTCTTTGCCGGTGAGAACGTATGCATCCAGAGGATGATGCCCATGCACTGGTCATCTGCATTTGCTGCCGCGAAGAACTGCTTGATCCCACTGGTTGTCAGCAACGTCGGGTGGAACTCAACCTCATAGGGCAACACCTTGCTTGCATTCATTGCATTGACAATAGCCTTGGCATGTTCTGCAACATGGCGCAGGCATTCATCCCCATACAGGTCCTGGGAGCCTGCCGCAAAATAAAACTTGTATCCCATATCCATTCTCCTTTTCAGATAGTCATATCAACAATGTGTGTGCGTTAACGTTAACGCTTACCCAAGTATATTACCGGTACCACCGTAGATGTCAAGAGAAAGATGATGGAACTATAGGCATTTATATTTTTTCCCAGCTATCTGAAACACCTGGATACATGAAAAATAAAAAAAGTTCGTTGACGGATTTGAAAAACCATACTAGCATGATTAAACGATTAATCATCAAAAAAGGAGAGAATACTGATGAAACGAATCTGCTTGTGTGCATTTTTGTCATTGTGCTTACTGGTTCCTTGCTTCTCTCAGGGAAGCAAAGAGGCCGCGGCTACACCAACGGGTCCAATTACGATGAAAATATCCACTTGGACCAGCAACAAGGACCAGATTGCCTTGTTGTCGAGTTTTGTCGAAGAGTTTGCAGCAAAGAAGGGAATCGAAATTATCCCTGAATTCGAAACAATCCCCTTCGCAGAGTACACAACGAAACTTTCACTTGAGCTGCAGGGCAACAGTGCGCCCGATGTTTTTTGGATTTTGGAGACAGCAGCTCCTGCATTTATCGAGTCCGGCTTGTTGGCTCCCCTCGATGAAGCAATGAAGGAATACAATCCGTCGGACTTCTCCACTGGAGCCATGGCATTATGGCAAAAGCAAGGAAAGACTTATGCCGTTCCTTTCTCAACATCTCCATTCTTTGTCTTGTACAACAAAGACCTCTTTGAGAAAGCATCCCTGCAGACTCCAGAACAGCTGGTTGCTGCAGATGCATGGACATGGGACAGCTTCCGGAACGCCGCAAAGGCTATAAAAGATGCCACTGGGATATATGGGTATCAAACGGTAGACGGTGGTGGGTATGATGCCAGAATCCTGCACAACCTGCTTCCAATAGTTCGTTCATTCGATGGGGATGCTTGGACAAATGATGGTACTGTGCTGATCAATTCACCAGAGAGTGTCGAAGCCATCAAACTTTTCCATGACATGGTCTATGTCGATGGTTCAGTTGTTCCTCCTGGAAACCAGGCAGATTTCTTTGCTGGAGATGCAGCAATGACAGTTGGTCAGGTATCCAGAGTCTCAAAACTGAAAGATGCATCTTTCAGCTGGGGAATGGCACCGATGCCAGCAGGTCCTGAAGGCGATGTACCGGTTCTTGGCCAAGCTGCAATTGGAGCAAACATCAAGAGCAAGCAGGCTGCTTTGGCGAGTGAGCTGGTTGCCTACATGACCAACCAAAGCTGTGTCGCACGCATGGCTGGAATATGGCCTCCTGCAAGAAAGTCTGTTCTTGAGTCTGTCGAATTCCTCACAAGCAATCCGTTGGTATCCAAAGAACAGATGCAAGCTTCTGTTGGAGATTCCATCATGACGGGAAGAGTGCTTCCTTCAAACGTCCTCTATCCCCAGATTGAAGTAGAATCAAAGATTGTCTGGGACAAACTTTGGAACAAGGATGCAGACGTCCAGTCGATTGCAGACCAAGTAGCTACCGTCTACAAAAAGTATATCAAATAACTGTTCAAGAATATGAAAAGGAGTGGGGACATATGAAATCGCTACGAAAACAGCATTTCCTTGAGGCCACAACTGGTTATTGCTTTATATTGCCTCAAATGTTGGGGTTTGGGATTTTTGTCCTCGCTCCGTTGGTTATGATCTTTATCTATTCATTCCAGCAAAAGAACCTTCTGTTTGGAACGAGTTTTTTTGCAGGATTGGATAACTACCGCAACCTATTCGCTGATCCACTTTTTGCGAAATCACTATGGAATACCATCGTCTTCTCACTTGGTGTGGTTCCGTTGAACCTCATCCTCTCGCTGGGAATTGCCCTCTATTTGGGGACATCAGTCCGGGGTACATCCTTTGTCCGATCGATTATTTTCCTACCGGTAATCACCAGTGGTGTTGCATGGGCAATCGTTTGGAAGTTCTTGCTGGGTGATCAGGGACCAATCAACCAGGTGCTTTCATTGATTGGTGTGCAAGGTCCCAATTGGCTCTTTGAAACTGGGTGGGCAATGACCAGCGTCATAGTCACCCGTGTCTTGAAAAATCTTGGCATGAACGTACTGATCTTCATGGGTGCTGTCATGAATATGCCAAAGGATGTCATTGAAGCAGCAAAAATTGACGGGGCACATGGTTTTACCCTTTTGAGGAAAATCAAGCTTCCGTTGCTCATGCCTTCCATACTGATGGTATCAATGGTGACCATCATTGGATCGATGAGGGTATTCGATTCAATCAAGCTGATGACTGACGGAGGACCAGAAGGCACAACAATGGTACTTGTGTATTACATTTACCACCAAGCTTTCAAAATGTTCCAAACCGGATATGCCAGCGCAATCTCGGTTATCCTATTTGTCATCGTATTGGCCTTGACACTCATGCAATGGGTTGCAAGAAAAAAGGTGTCGTATTATGAAAACTAAATCCATCATCCATACCATCATACGATTCATCTTGCTGGCAATCATTGCAATTGTTTTCATATATCCATTCTGGTGGATGATTGTGAACTCCCTCAATCTCCCTGCCGATGTGTTTGCAAAGCCTTCCCTGCTGCCCCGAGCCTGGAAGTGGAGCAACTACAGCGAAGTATTCACAATACAACCTTTTGCACGACAATATGCAAATACAATATATGTCTCCGTGCTTGGCACCGTTGGAAATGTCTTGGTAGCTTCCTTGAGCGGGTATGCCTTTGCAAGACTCAGGTTTCCCTTGAAGAACTGGCTGTTCTTGCTCCTGCTCACTGCGATGATGATGCCCATCGAAGTAACAATCATACCTCTGTTCTTTGAAATGATGGGGCTCAATGCTTTGGATACACTCACCCCGATAATTCTGATCCCCATCTTTTGTTCACAAGGTGCATTCTCCGCATTCATGTTCCGACAGCATTACATTACTGTTCCCCAAGAACTTGAAGAAGCTGCCAGGATCGATGGTTTGTCTTCTATTGGCATCTACGCCAAGATCATGTTCCCGCTCGCTCTCCCAGTAGTGGCCTCAGCTGCCATCCTGGCGTTCCTCTCGATATGGAACGCATATCTTGAACCATTGGTTTTCATCAACAGCATAGACAAGTTTACCCTGTCGCTGGCTTTGGCAAACTTCAATGATTCATATGGTCTCCCTCAATGGCATCTACAACTTGCCGCAACAACAATGTCAGTAATTCCCGTGATGCTTATTTATCTCTTCTTCCAAAACAAGATATCGGATTCGATGGTCACATCAGGAATGAAATAAGGAAAACGAAATAAAATGATATATGAGAATATTGTAATAGTCGGTGGAGGAATCGCAGGTTCATTGGCCGCTGTAGCTGCAGGAAGAAAATGCGAGAAGGTTCTCCTTATTGAGGAAACTGGATGTCTTGGCGGAAGCATGACCAGCTCTGGGACTGGCCCCATGATGACGTTCCATGCTGGAGAAACACAAGTGATCAGGGGTCTTACTGAGGAGTTGGTTTCCCGGTTGGTCGATAAAGGATTGTCTCCGGGACATACCATTGACTCAACAGGATACACCTACACCGTAACTCCTTTCGACGCAGAAGGCCTAAAACGAGAACTTGAAATAATGGTGCTGGAATCAGGGGCCCGCATTCTGTACCACACAATGCTATCTGGATGCATATTGGAAGGAGACAAACTTTCCTCTATCGATGTCGTATCCTGCGGAGAACACATTCAAATCAAGGCAGAAATTTATATTGATGCTACTGGTGATGGCGACATGTTGAAGATGGCAGGGGTTCCATTTGTCCAAGGCCGGAAATCAGATGGACTTGATCAACCGATGACCATGAACTTCAAACTTGAAGGGGTTGATATTGAAAGCATCAGGGACCTGATGAGCGAACAACCTCAATTGTTTCCGTTCCTTGAATCGAAGGCAGGAATCGAAAAACACGCTTCCCGCTTGTCTTGTTCTGGTTTCCAATCAATCATGAAGAAAGGTATCGCCGACGGTTCAATTTCATTCGACCGCGATATTGTCCTGTTCTTTGAGACCAACACAGCCCAAGAGGTGATAGTGAACATGACTCGGGTCAATGGCGACAATCCAGTAGATCCTTTTTCCTTAAGCCACGCTGAAACTGAAGGAAGACGTCAGGTTTGGGAGTTGTATTCATTTCTCGTTTCCAATGTTCCAGGATTTGAACATGCCAAACTCATTTCGTCCGGACCAAATATTGGAATCAGAAGTTCACGTCGGATGGTCGGTGCCTACACACTCACTGCAAACGACATCATGGAAGGCCGCGTGTTCCCTGATCGAATTGTTGCATTTGGATATCCAATTGATATTCATTCTTCAGACGGCGCTGAGACTGATTCTCGCTTCCTGGCGTATGGACAGTATTATACCATCCCCTATAGAGTGTTGTATAATAACGTGATTACAAATCTGATGGCAGCCGGAAGATGTGTGAGCTGTACGTTTGAAGCACATGCGTCCTTGCGACTATCGCCATGTTGTGGGGCCTTGGGCCAAGCATGTGGCATTGCTGCGTCCATGGCAGTATCCGCAGGATGCCAACCTGCCCAGATAGATATCACGGAACTTCAGAATAATTTGGAAGAGGAACAAGCGTTTATCGGATGACTTACAAACGAGTTACAATTAGGGACATTTCAGAAGCTGTCTCAATGTCATATGCATCTGTTTCAGCCGTTTTGAGTGGAAAAAACGGTGTTAATATTCGTGTAAGCCAAGAAAATGCTGAAAGAATCATCCAAAAAGCACGTGAAATGGGGTATGTACCAAATCAGATGGCTAGAAGCTTGAAGCAAGGCAACTCATCCCTCATGGCAGTATTTACATATGAACGAATGTTCCCAGTAGATTCAAAATCTGAATTCAATGATTTCTTTGTCGGGATCCAACAGGAGGCTGAACATTTGGGGTTTGATTTGCTTATCCTCAATTCAAAACGCAATATGGCTTCATCCTCACGCATTACCCAAGCTTCCGGGGCCATCATGATTGGATTGAATCGTGATGATGACGATATCCGTTCCCTGGCTAAGCGAAATTTTCCTTTGGTCTTCGTTGGTAGACGAGAAATCAAGAATGCCCAACTGCATGTTGTAACCTTTGATTACCAAACAATCATCAGACAAATGCTGGATGCTCTGATTACTCCCCAAATTTCAACAATCGTATTCCTCAGAAGTGAAAATGAAGCAAATGAGCCCACTCAGGATAAATATCATACCCTGGCTAAAGAGGCTCAGGATAGACACCTGCAACTCATCACGGTGCAAACTGAATTTGAGAATACAGATTCCTCGGCACTTTGTTTAATCGACAGGCTTACCCTAATCCCCCGATACACTGGACCATTGCAGCGAGCAGCTGTATTGGAAGATGATTGGATGGGTAAATATGGAAACTGGAACAGATGGTCAAACGAACGGAGGGCACTTGGCATATTGGCTGTACAGCACCTTGAGCGATTGATAAAACATGAGAATATGGATGGGCTTGAAACCCTCATCCTGCAAAAGCCTATTATCATCAATACTTGACGTTCGTTTGGTCACTATCAATACTCCACCACCACTTCATCTGCCTTCTTGCCATAGAGCTTTGCAACCTGTGGCAGTTGGCGTGGGGGGACAGTCTGCAGGAATGACCGGTGACCTTGGTCATCCTGGAGGTAGAGACTTCCCTCCCCGGTGCAGATGCTCTGCACCAATACAAGCTTCGAGCCTTTGGGAACAACATACATTCAGATTTTGTGGTTTTCCCAGCTACAAACTTCGGATTGAGGTACTGCTTCTTTACTGCATATTCTATTTGTTTATTTGCTTTTCTATTTTCACATAGTATGTTATTCATATCAGAGGGGATCAACATATGGCTATACAAGATATTGGAAGTAATATTAATCGTTATATGAAGATACGTAAGTTGACCATTCCAAAGCTCTCTGTTGCATGTGAATTGG
>CAYXIH010000056.1:0-12508 GCA_964465155.1 uncultured Sphaerochaeta sp. | reverse complement strand
CTTCCCAAGCTCGTGATGAGGGTTCGACTCCCTTCGCTCGCTTTTTTTATATCTTCTTGATATTTAATGAATTACTATTCAACAACCTGTATAAAATCTTCAAATTTAGACATTTTTTTGATCACTTTTAGTGACCATGAAATGATGTTATTTTATTGTGGTATATAAATTTATAACCGATATCCCATTTTATTGTTTTTCTTGTGGGACTTAATTGCTTTGTGGTAAACATTATATATGAAATATTAGCCAATTTGTCCGGGGTGATTTCTCCCCTTTTTCCCTGTTTTCTCGAACCTGAGCAAGGACGTAGCAAATATCTATTGGCGTTCCAATCGCAAAGCAGCCTAGAGGGTTGGCTACCTGCTCCTAGAAGTTGAGGTCGCTATCCCTGAGCAATGGAGCATTTGTGTCATGGGGGGCAAGAACCCGTGGCGTGCAAGGGTATTTGATTGCAATTTCAGGATCATCATAGGCAATCTGCCGGTTATAGCGGGAATCGAATGGGACATCATACGAAAGGAGATTCCAAGTGTCATCCTCCAATGTGAAGAATATGTGTCCGAATCCCGGGGGCAATAGCAAGGCCTTCCTGTTACCTTGTAAAAACTTCAATTCGAAGTACTGCCTGAATGTCGGAGAGTTCCTACGCAAATCGATTGCATAGTCTATTCCGCTGGCTTTGATGCAGCTAACCAAATTTGTTTGGGCCATGGGGTTGTTTTGGAAGTGAATCCCATAGAGCGTTCCCCAAAGTTGGGAGCGAAATATGTTGAATCCTAATTTGATCTACAACAAGCGCACAGGCAAGTTGTCCCAGGTCTTGGACATGCGATTCGTGAAATAACATGGATAGGAGAATCCCTTCTGGGTGGTTGGCTCAGGAGGGTTCTTGTTTCACCATCAAGTGTTTTCTGGTGAAGCAGGTGACCACCAACGTGATGATGATCAACAGCGAGATGATCTGGGATGTTGAGAGTGCTCCCCATAGGTGTCGCTCCGAGTCGTCCCTGAAGAATTCAAGGAAGAATCGGGTGATGCTGTACATCCACAGATACAGGCGGAAGTTGCCTGTGTACGGATTGGGTTGTCCATGCCTGATGATGCTCCTGGCAAGGAGGATGCTGAATATGGCAAGGCAACATCCGCATTCGACAAGTTGGATTGGCAGCCCCATGAGGCTTCCATGGCAACACCCTGCATGATAGCAACCAATTCTCCCCAAGGCATGGGCAAGTGGAAGGACAGTAAAGAGGGAGTCGAGGAGGCTGGTGGTATTGTTGCCATTGACCTTGGCGCTATAGCAGGTTCCTGCAATGATCCCGAACATCCCACCATAGTAGACAAACCCACCTTGGAGGACATCAACAATAGCTTTGCCAGTGTCAGGGTTAGTTCTGAGATAGGTGGTGATGGTCTTGAACTCCAAGAGGATATAGAGGAGCTTCCCTCCAACGAGAAGTCCCAGGTATGAGAATGCAAGGGCTGCAAGACGGTCCATGCGGTTGGTGGAGTTGGGGAGGGTGAGAAACAGGATGGACGCAAGAAGGATGCCGGCCCCCGAATAGAGCGTGTAGGCCGGCAACTTCAGAAACTGCGTGATCAACAGTATGCGCCTGCCACTCCCAATGCCGCTACGCACAATACACATGCCACGAAGCAGATTGAGTTGATGACGATACCGATGATACCCATGATGAATCCTGCCTTTGCAGCCCCCGCATTGGCAATTGGAAGCTTGCGTTCCTTATTGCCGAATACCAGGGCAATAATTGCAAGAATAAATCCTGCGATAGCAGAATATCCAAACCAAGCGAGACCGAGGCTGATGATGCCGCAGACCAATGATGCCGTTGCTTTCCCAGAAGAAGGAAGCATAGGTTGCTGATTCATTGATGTATCTTCCATACCAATAGACTCCTTCGATAGAATGATACGCATAGGCTATCACACTCCCCATGGGCATACAAGTTTTATAACCTTGGGTATTTGCGACTTTTCTTGGTTATTTGTTGTTGTCCAATAGTTCCCAAACGAACGTGACGGTATCTTGCAGCTTGATATCCTCGGGATTCATTTCCGGTGCCTTGCATTTGGTGTCACCCATCTCGGAGACGCCATAATTGATTCTCAAGTCGGCGGTGAAATCGATCTCTTTCCAGTTGTAGTCGATGGAGATGATGTTGCCCAAGAGAGCTCCCGTTGCTGCACAGAGGACCTGAGCTTTTCTCTTGGCATCTGCTGCTGCATTCGCAAGCAAGGTCTCGCTGATTCCGGTTGGATCTTTGACGGTGAAGGTGATGGACATCTCGAGGTTGAGGTTGAGGCTTGCAATGGCGTTCAGTACGTCTCCCAATACGGCTGGGTCAAAGTCGAAGGAGAGCAGCAAGTCATGTCTGCATCGGAATCCTTGGAATTGTTTATAGTAGTTTCCTTGTGAGTTCTTCAGATGCTCGTAGTCGGCTTGGATGTTGAACGATGTGGTCTTCAGTGCATCCTTTTCAAAGCCCAGCGCTTGGAGTTGTTCCTGGATACGGGAAATGCTGGATGCGGCTGAATCCATGGTGTTTTCATATGTATACTGGCAAGTCTCCAGCTCCATGGGAATCTTGATGTAATCGGGGGTGGCACTTGCAGTCCCGGTTCCTTTGACGACGATAGTGCTGTTCATGGTTGTAGCTCCTTATATCTGGAGCTTCGTATATTCCCATGTCAGTGTGGTCGCCTGCTGAGCGACATTGCTATACTCCGAGCAATCTCTCTCCATATGAGAAGAGTATCTCATTGATTGCAAAGATGTCGTAGTTGGAGGTATTGATGCAGTATTCGATGATGATGTCGAACCTCCTGCTGTGGGAGAGTGCAAAGCCAGCACTGTGCAACAGTTCCTCTGTTGCATCCATATCAAGCTTCAATGCTATGGCGAAAGCAATCGCGGTGGATTTCTTGGGCTGGTAGTTGTCATTGCTGCGGATTTTGGAAAAGAGCTTGCGGTCAACGTTTGCCCGCTTGTAGCACTGTACGTCTGTCAGTTCTCCTTCGCCGATGAGCCTCATCAGCATCTGGGAGAATGTCTCTTCCAAGGGTTGGTCGATTTCCGGTGGGAGTGACAGACATTTGCAAGCCTCCATGGGTAGCTCGCTGGTGTATTGCCTATCTTGGAGATAGGTAGCGATATCATCTTCCAGTGCTGTTGGGACCAATGGCCTGCGGCTCTCCAATACTGCATGGATATTTGCATCATTGAATTGGAGGAAGCGGCAGAGTACTGACAATAAGACAGTTTGGTTTTCCGAGGTGATGTAGCAGGTGATGTCCTTCCCCGGTATCTCTTTTGCGATTGCAAGTGCAGACTGCAACGCTTCCGTCTGCTTCTGTGGTGTGCTGAGGGCTTGGTAGTAGATCATGGTGGTCGCCGATTCTGTAACCGAGTGGTCAATCCACGCAACTTGTTCACTTGGACGCTGAGTCCATCTGATCACAATATCTGCATGGGTATGGGAAAGATCGGTGTTCAACACCAGTGCAAGTGGCATACAGCCCCTCCTGTGGTTCATGAGCCTCTATAGACAAGATACATACAAAACAGGGTATGTCAACGTGAATTGGACAATGGTTGCTGAAATGGACCGCAGGGCTATAATTCCTGAGGGACTTGCCGACTGTGAGGATAGCCATACCCATGTTGGCTGGTGGAAGACGGTATGGCTTGCCTGTCCAAGCGTTCTTGGCCCATTGGGCTCCTACTGTTGTACAACCATATATGCTACACATAAATGGAAGGTTTTTTCTTATGGAGGACATGCAGCTCCATGGTGGTCGGGGAAACACAATTCATACTAGGAGTATCAAAATTGTGCAAGAAAAGAAAATATTATTGCATATAGAGTTGCGAGCATGTTCAAATCATTTTGGATAAGGTTTTCCTTGACAGCAGGGTATGGGGGGAGTAGCATAAAAACCTCTCTGGGTGCGTACTGTTGCAATGTAAACGCGCCCTGAAATGTTCCAGGAGGAAAAAATGAAAAAGATTCTCGTATGCCTCATGGCCCTCATGATGGTCATCCCCGCTGTGTTTGCCCAGGGTGGCTCAGAAACAGCGGCTCCAGCTGTAGAGGCTACTCCGGTCGTTGAGACCGTCGCAGTCGCAGCTCCAGTTTCCGGTGGCACCGTCAACGCATATACGACGTTGGAGGAACCCCTCGCTGCAAAGCTGTTCCAGCTCTTCGAGGAAGAGACCGGCATCAAGGTGAATTTTGTTCGCCTGTCCGGTGGTGAGGCTGTTGCCCGTCTCGAAGCTGAGTCTGCAAATCCTCAGGCTTCGATCTGGGTTGGTGGTGTAGGCCTTGACCACATCACTGCAAAGAGCAAGGGTCTCACGACTCCGTACATCTCCCGCTATGCAAGCAACACCCCCACACAGTTCCGCGACCCCGACAACTACTTCATCGGGCTCTATGTTGGACCTCTGACGTTCGTCACCAACACCAACCGCGCCAAGGAATTGGGTATTGAACCTCCCTCCAGCTGGGCCGACCTGCTCAAGCCCGAGTACAAGGGCCTGATCCGTGTTGCTAACCCCAACTCCTCCGGTACTGCCTACAACGTGCTGACCACCATGCTCGACATCTTCGGCACCGAAGACGCCATGATGGACTACATGAAGCAGTTGGACAAGAACATCGACCAGTACACCAAGAGCGGCTCTGCCCCTGGCAAGAGCGTAGCAACTGGTGAGATCCCCGTAGCTATCGGCTACGCACATGACCAGGTCAAGCTGAAGGCTGGTGGCGCTCCTGTCGTCATCACCGCTCCTTCCGAGGGAACTGGCTACGAGCTGGCTTCCATGTCTCTGGTCAAGGGTGGCAAGGACACCGTCAATGCCAAGAAGCTGTATGACTGGATCCTCTCCAGCCCCACTGCCCAGAAGGCATTCACCGACTACTACGTGGTGTTGGTCGCCAATGGCGCCCTCAAGCATCCCGATGCACTGTCCATCGACGAGATCAAGACCGTCAACCAGGACATGGCATGGGACGGCGACAAGGTCAACAAGACCCGCCTGCTTGACCGCTGGACCAACGAGATCGGCAACAAGAGATAATCAACCGGTCGCTTTCGAGCGCCAATGCTTGCGGGGGAGCGTGCTTCCCCGCAAGTTGTGTCTAACCCCACCGGAAGCCTACGCTTCCTTCGCCCGTTCCCCAATGAGAGACAGAAACGATGCACAATAAGAAACGAATCATTCAGTTCTGCCTCATAGCCTTGATATTCGTCGGAGCCGACTTCTGGCTCTACCATACATTGTCGACCAACTTCCAAAGCTATGCGGAAGAACGAAACTACAATGAGATCGAACTGTTTGCCCGGACCGCTCCGGATGAGCAGGCTATCAAGGATTATGAGCAGTGGCTGCCAACCGTCAGCGAGATTATCCCCGGTGCCCGGGCAATGTATTTCGCCTTCGACGATTCCACCGGAAACTTCAAGCCGGCTACCGGCTCAGCTTCAGTGATGGCTGTATGGAATGGGTTTGCAAAGACTCCTGAGTTTGCCAAGGCGATTGACAGTGTCTATTACTTGGAACCCATGAAGCTCAGCAAATCCTATGTCGCAGATTATAGCCTTGACCCTGACGACGTGAGCTATGAGAAACGGGCTTCACAGATATTCTTTGTCCCAATCATCGATGATACTGGCTACCAAGCATCTGGGGCTGTGATGATCATGGTACCTGACAATGCAGTCTCCGGGTTCCAGTCCCTGCTGAGGAACCTCCTGATAGCAGTAGCCGTCATCTTCCTTGCTGTGATGCTGGTGATCATGTTCAACCGTGACCCGATCACCGGGTTCATGGTGCTGGGGCTGTTCGTCATTGTCTTCATCTTTATTGCCTATCCGCTGTTCGAGGCGGTGCGCCTCTCCTTCCTCAAGGACGGAAGACTTTCCCTTGCCACATGGAAGGAGTGTCTCTCACCTTCCTATATCGTCGGCTTGTGGGGGTCGCTGAAGTTGGGTGTGCTGACTGCCTCATTCTCCACATTGCTGGGATTTGCCTTTGCATTCCTTGTGGAGCGGACATCGTTCAAACAAAAGCGTACTATGACGACCCTGGCAACCATGCCTGTCATCTCCCCACCGTTCTCCCTGTCCCTTTCAATTATCCTGCTGTTTGGCAACAATGGTTTGATCAGCAAGCAGCTGCTGCACCTCAACACTTCCATCTATGGATTGGGTGGCTTGACGTTGGTGCAGGTCATCGGCATGTTCCCCATTGCATTCCTGACCATTGGTGGCGTATTGCGCCAGATCGACTCTACCGTCGAGGATGCCGCGCTGGACTTGTCTGCCACCCGCTGGCAGACGTTCACCACCGTGACATTGCCGCTGGCTCTTCCCGGAATCCTTTCGGCATGGCTGTTGGTGTTCACCAACTCACTTGCCGACTTTGCAAACCCCTTGTTGTTGTCAGGTGACTACCGTGTCCTCTCCGTCGAGGCCTACATGCTCGTCACTGGCCGCAGCAACCTGGGTGCAGGTTCTGCTCTTTCGTTCCTGTTGCTGCTTCCAACTCTCACCGCGTTCCTGGTGCAGCGCTTCTGGGTTTCCCGCAAGAGCTTTGTCACCGTCACGGGCAAGCCTTCTACGGTGCTGACCGACTTGACCAATACTCCGGTGAGAAGAATCCTCGAGGTTGTCTCCTGGACGGTCCTGGGATTCATCCTGGCCCTCTACCTGACGATCTTTGCAGGTTGCTTCGTCAAGAACTGGGGTATCGACTATTCGTTCACCTTGTCCAACTGGGGCGAGGCACTTTCGCGTGGCTGGACCAGTATCCGTGACACCGTGACACTGGCAGTGATAGCGACGCCGATAGCTGGGTTGCTGGCTATGATGGCGGCAATGCTGATCGTCCGCAAGAAGTTCCCTGGCAAGCGATTCTTGGAAATGCTCATCATGACGCCGTATGCCATCCCCGGTACCCTCATTGGTATCAGCTACGTGCTGGCTTTCAACAAACCCCCGATCCTTCTCGTCGGAACTGGTGCGATCATCGTGATCAACTATGTCATCCGCGAGCTGCCCGTTGGTTTGGAGAATGGCATCACGGCGCTGCACCAGATTGACCCGGCGATCGAGGAAGCCGCGGCAGACTTGGGTGCGGACGTTCCCACGGTCTTCAGGACTGTGGTTCTCCCGTTGATCCGCCCTGCATTCCTCTCGAGCATGTCGTATACGTTCGTCCGCTCGATGACTGCTGTGTCTGCGATCATCTTCCTGATATCGGCCCGCTGGAACCATCTGACGGTCCTGATCTTCAACTTCTCCGAGAACCTCAGGTTCGGACTTGCTTCCGTGTTGTCCACGGTCTTGATCGTCATCGTGCTTGGCGTATTTGCGCTGATGCAGGTGTTGGTCAAGGATGAACAACTCACCCAGAAATCAATATCTTCCCGCTAAGGTGGTCTGTATATGGAAAAGAAAAGTGTATCAGTGACCCTCGACCATGTCACAAAGCGTTTCAAGGATGTCAAAGGCAAGGCGGATGTCATTGCTGTCAATGACTCCAACTTCATCATTGAGCCAGGTGAACTGGTTACGTTGCTCGGTCCCTCAGGTTGTGGAAAGACCACTACGCTTCGTATGATTGCAGGATTCGAGCTCCCCACGGAGGGAAAGATCTTCATTGGCAACGAGGATGTGACCATGCTGCCACCCAACAAGCGCGACACGGCCACCATGTTCCAAAGCTATGGATTGTTCCCCCACATGACGGTGTTCAACAACGTAGCCTATGGGCTCAAGCTGCGCAAAGTCCCAGCTGATGAGATTGCCCAGCGGGTCAACGAGACGCTGGCGTTGGTTGGCCTGGCCGACTATGGTGACCGTGCACCTTCCAAGTTGTCCGGTGGACAGCAGCAGCGTGTTGCCTTGGCAAGGTCCCTGATCGTAACCCCATCTGTCTTGCTGTTGGATGAACCGTTGTCGAACCTTGATGCACTGCTGCGTGAGCAGATGCGCGTCGAGATCAAGAAGATCCAGAAGGAATTGGGGATCACGGCAGTATATGTCACCCACGACCGTGTTGAGGCAATGAGCCTCTCCGACCGGGTCGTGGTCATGAAGGATGGCCTGATCCGCCAGATTGGCGCCCCTGCTGAAATCTATGAGTTCCCAGATTCCCGGTTTGTCGCTGGGTTCGTAGGCAAGGCTGCGTTCTTCCCTGTGACGATCCAGGGGCATGACGGCAAGTATTGGAACTGTCTGCTCGGGGACAAGATGGTCACCGTCAGCCATGCAGCTGCCGATGTCGAAGTTGGTGATGATGCAGTGTTGATGGCCAGGCCTGAGTCGTTGCGTCTGGTAGAGAATGGTGAGGGGCACATCAATGGCCGGGTGAGGATGAATGTCTATCTCGGCAACAGCATGGAGTCATTCATCCATACTCCCTTTGGCGAGGTGCTCGTGCAGATTGACGACCCGCATGCCAAGAAGGTGTATCCGGAAGGGGCAGAGGTTGCAATCGACTTCTCACCCGACCGTGTCAGGATCCTCAACGCCCGGGAGGACTGACGTCCGTACATGTCAAATGATGCACCCGTGCTGTGCACGGGATGCTTCAGATTTTCAATGGAGGTTCGTATGAAAAAACTGTTTGTTGTGTTGCTCGTCGTCTCCACTCTGCTGGTCCCTGTGTTTGCCCAGGGTTCCAAGGATGATGCCGCAGCGGCGAAGGAGCTTGTCGTATACGCCAGTGTCGACGAGGCCAATGCGGTAAAGATTCTTGATGCATTCACCAAGGATACTGGGATCAAGACGAGTTTCGTGCAGCTCTCCTCGGGCCCTGCCTTGACCAGGATCCAGGCTGAGGCCGGTCGGCCACAGGCTGATGTCTGGCTCGGTGCTCCGAGTGACAACCATGTGACTGCCAAGAATGCAGGACTGACAATGCCGTACAAGGGAGAGTCTTTCGAGGCTCTTGGTGCAGCGTTCAAGGATGCTGATGGATATTGGAGGGGCTTCTACATGAACCCCCTGTGCTTTGGCGTCAACACCGTTGCTCTGAAGAAGGCAGGTGCCACAATGCCTACTTCATGGGCTGACTTGCTCAAGCCGGAATACAAGGGCTTGATCCAGGCTCCTACTCCGCAATCTGCAGGAACTGCGAAGATCATGTTGTATAGCTTGATTGAGATGATGGGCGAAGATGCTGCGTTCGAGTACATGGCCAAGTTGAACAAGAACATCCAGACCTATACCTCATCCGGTACCGGACCTTCCAAGGGCGTCAACGTCGGTGATGCAGCCATTGGCATCCAGTTCTCCCCCGCATTCTTCCAAATGCAGGCAAATGGACAGCCCGTGGAGATCGTATTCCCCACCGAAGGGTTCGGATTCGAGTTCCCCGCTGCTTCCATCCTCCAGGGAGCCAAGAACTATGAAGCTGCAAAGATCTTCATGGACTGGCTGGTGAGCAAGAAGGGGCAGGATGTCCTCAAGTCCACGGGTACCTATTTCTATCCTGTCATCGAAGATGCAGAGATTGACCCGATCATGCCCGAGTTCAGCACCCTCAATACCGTAGGCATCGACCTTGCCTACTACGCTGCCAACTACAATAGGTTGGTGGAACGCTGGGTGAACGAAGTACTTGGAGCAAAGTAACATCTTGTGTCTCTGCCCATGGTGCACTGTGCACCATGGGCAATATCATCTGTATCTGTAGGGGGCATCCATGAAGCATGCAGCGTTTTCCGCCCGCATGAGGGACATGAAGAAGATCACCCGCGATCCCCTCCTGTTGTGCGTCATCATCCTGATTCTCGTAGCATTGACTCTCTTCATCATATATCCGCTGCTGCGTGTCATTGTCGTCAGCTTCCAAGTAGATGGAAGATTCTCACTGAAGAACTTCCGGGATGCGATGACCTACAGCAACGGCTACTACATGAAGGCTCTCTGGAATTCCCTGTGGATGGGGGTTGCGACGGCTGTACTGGGAACCCTCATCGGTTTCATATTTGCCTATTCCCTCACGCGTGCCGATATCCCAGGCAAGAAGTTCTTCAATATCATCGCAACGATTCCCATCATTAGTCCCCCCTTTATTGGGGCTTTGGCTATCGTCATGCTCTTTGGCAGAAATGGTTTCATCAGCAGTACGTTGCTGGGGATGCGAAACGCCAATGTCTATGGTCCAAAAGGGTTACTCTTCGCTCAAGTCCTTACGTTCTTTCCCGTGGCATACATCACCATGCGGGGAGTGCTGGAGTCGATCAGCCCGACCCTTGAGGATGCTGCCATGGACTTGGGTGGGAACCGTCTGAAGATATTCTTCAAAGTAACGCTACCGTTGGCAGTCCCTGGCATTGCCTCATCGATGTTGGTCTTGTTTGTCGAGTCGCTGGCCGATTTTGGCAATCCTCTGGTCTTGGCTGGAGCCCAGTTTCCCATTCTCTCCGTCCAGGCATACCTTGAGATCACAGGGATGGGCAACTTTGCAAAAGGTGCAGCGCTTGCCTTCATTCTCTTGATCCCGTCAGTGTCGGTCTATTTGATCCAAAAATACTGGGTCAGCAAGAAGCAATATATTACGGTCACCGGAAAACCCACCCAATCATCCAACAAGGTTGTCAGCAAGAATGCTCGGAGGATACTGTTTGTCCTCTCCTCTCTGATTGCACTGTTCGTGATCATGGTGTATGCCTCAATCATTTGGGGTGCTTTTGCAAAGTCGTGGGGCAACAGCTACGAACTCACTCTGGAGAATTTCAGATATGTATTCAGAGTGGGGTTTGAATCTGTGGTGGATACTCTGGTCATCGCCGGGATCTCCACACCCATCAGCGGTATCCTAGGAATGGTCATAGCCTTCCTGGTGGTACGAAAACGGTTCATTGGACGCAGGTACATGGAGTTCACCAGCATGCTGAGCTTTGCGGTCCCCGGTACGGTAATCGGTATTGGGTATATCCTCGCATTCAACCATGCGCCGTTCTACTTGACAGGTACCCTTGCAATTTTGCTCTTGAACTTTATCTTCCGATATATACCTGTTGGCATCCAAGGAGGGGTTGCGGTACTCAACCAAATCGATCCTTCCATTGAGGAGGCTGCCATAGACTTGGGTGCAGATGCCAACCAGACTTTCCGTAAGATTACCTTGCCCCTGATGGTTCCTGCCTTCTTCAGCGGGTTGCTGTTTGCCTTCGTGCGGAGCATGACCGCCATCAGTGCGGCAATCTTCCTCGTCTCTGCCCGCTGGAAATTCATGACCGTACAGATTATGAGCCAGGTGGAGAGTGGCAGGATTGGTGCGGCGGCAGCCTTCAGCCTGGTGCTGGTGGCAATTATCCTTGTTGCAATGTTCGCGATCAAGACAATCCTCCGGCTTCGTTACAAGACGACCGGTTCCGTGTTGTCGGCATAACCGAAGGAGAAAGAGCATGAGCGTAAAACTCGTGGACGTAACAAAAGTATTTACAGACCAAGATGACAAGAACAAGGAGTTCACAGCCGTAGCAGATGTGAACATAGAGATAGAAGAGGGTGAGATGGTGACATTCCTGGGCCCCTCCGGATGTGGGAAGACAACGACGCTACGTATCATCAGTGGATTCGAGAATCAGACTTCCGGTGATGTCTTTATTGACGGAGAATTGGTAAACGACCTTCCTGCCAATAAGCGCAATACATCCATGGTGTTTCAGTCGTATGCTATTTTTCCCCATATGAATGTTCGACAGAACATCGGGTTTGGGCTGGAGCTCAAGGGTATGAAGAAGGCTCAGATGAATGAGGAAGTGGATACGATCATGGATGTCATGGGGCTGACCCCGCTAGCCAACCGCCGTCCGAGCCAACTGTCTGGAGGGCAGCAACAACGTGTCGCCCTTGCCAGGGCAATTGTCAACCGCCCGAGAGTTCTCCTATTCGACGAGCCATTGTCCAATCTTGATGCCAAGCTGCGTGTGCAGATGCGTACCGAAATTCGGCGGATCCAGCAGCAGTTCAAGATTACAAGCATCTATGTCACCCATGATCAGGATGAGGCTATGACCGTCAGTGACAGGATCATGGTGATGGACAAGGGTGCAATCCAGCAGTTGGGAACCCCATTTGAAATCTATAGTCGTCCTCGCAACAAGTTCGTAGCCGACTTCATCGGGAGAGCCAACTTCTTCAGTGGCACTGCCGTTGCCCGTGATGGTTCTTCCGTGACCGTAGAGTCTCAAGGTGTGCGTACTACCTATCCCTCTTGCAACCCCGATGTCAAAGTTGGGTCTCCTGTGCTGGTGGTCATCCGTCCAGAAGGGCTTTCCCTCTCAAAATCGACGGATGGAGTATTGTTCAGCGGTACGGTCAGCAATGCTGTATACCTGGGAGCAACAATGGAATATGAGATCCTCCTTTCCAACGGGGGACAGTTGGTGATGGCTGAATCCCATAACCCTGTGGAGGAGGGGTTCTATAGTGTCGGAGATGCAGTGGGAATCAAATTCGATCC
>CAYXIH010000055.1:4946-13144 GCA_964465155.1 uncultured Sphaerochaeta sp. | reverse complement strand
ACGATCTGCTGGGCGATCTCACCCTCGAGCTGTGCAATGAGGTCCTTGACCTCCTGGCCAAGCCCATCCAGCTCCAAGCTGATCGTGTTCTCCAGGTCCTTGCGCAGCTTCACCTCAACCTTACCCTCCTTGAGGGAGCGGTTTCCGATCGTCATGCGGATGGGCAGTCCCATCAAGTCGGCATCAGCGAACTTGACGCCTGCAGACTCCTTGCGGTCATCATACAGCACTTCGATGCCGGCAGCCTGCAGCTCGGCGTAGACGCGGTCACCCACTTCGCTCTCCTTGACCAAGCTCACCAGGTGTACTTGGTATGGGGCGACGGTGATCGGGAGGATCAAGCCCTTGTCGTCATTGTACTGCTCGGCAAGACAGGCGAGCAGGCGTCCGACGCCAATGCCATACGAGCCCATGATCACAGGCTTGCGCACTCCGTCCTCATCCTGGAAGTAGCAGTTCATGCTCTCGCTGTAGCGGGTTCCCAGCTGGAAGATGTTGCCGACCTCGACACCCTTGCTGGATGCGAGGGGCTTGCCACAGACGGGACACAGATAGCCCGCTGCTGCAGATGCGATGTCGGCGACAGTGCCAGTGTAGTCACGGCCGAAGTTGGTGTTCAGCAGATGGTATCCTTCCTTGTTCGCGCCAGCGACCAGGTTGTTGCTGTTGGCGACGGAATCATCCACCACAACGATGACATCCTTGGAGGCTCCGATGGGCGAGCCATATCCTGGGACCATCCCTGCCGCGCGGATCTCATCCACATGGGCAGGGCGCAGGCCGTTGGCCTTCACTGCGTTCTGCAGTTTGTTCTCTTCGACGTCCATGTCTCCACGGATGACCCCGACGATCAGCTTGTCGTGCTCCTCGCCAGTCTCATCGTTGATGAAGGTTCCCATCATGAACAATGCCTTGGCCGTCTGCTGTGCATTGATGCCCAGCAGGGCGCACAGTTCATCGATAGTCTTGGCGTCGGGAGTGGAGACTTCCTGGACAGGAAGCATCTCAGCCGGTGCCGGAGTCTTCTTGAACGTTGCCACCTGGCGGTTTGCGGTATAGCCGCATTCGTCACAGGTGATGATCGTATCCTCGCCGATGGGTGAGAGGTACATGTATTCATGTGCAACCTTTCCACCCATCATGCCGCTGTCCGAGCCAACGGCGATTACCGGCAGTCCACAGCGGGAGTAGATGCGGAAATATGCGCTGTAGTGTGCCTTGTACTGTTTCTCCAGGCCAGCGACATCGCGGTCGAAGCTGTAGCTGTCCTTCATGGTGAACTCGCGCACGCGGATCAGTCCGGCGCGGGGACGTGGGTCGTCACGCCACTTGGTCTGCAGCTGGTAGACCAGCTGGGGCAGGCGCTTGTAGGAGTCGATCTCTCCGCGGGCAATGTCGGTGACAGCCTCTTCGTGGGTCATGGCAAGGACCATGTCGCGTCCCACGCGGTCCTGGAACCGGCTCATCTCCTTGTCGATGCTGTAGTAGCGGCCAGTCTCCTTCCAGATGTCGGCGGGGTTGACCAGCGGCATGAGGATCTCCTGGGCGCCAATGCCGTCCATCTCCTGGCGGATCACCGTCTGGATCTTTGTGACGCTGCGGAAACCAAGGGGTAGGAGGGAAAAGATTCCGGCTCCCATCTGGCGGATGAATCCCGCGCGAAGCAGATACTCATAACCCTTGCAGTCGGCTCCGTTGGGCGCCTCGCGCAACGTGCGTGAAAAAAGCGTGGACATTCTCATGACGGTGTTTCTCCTCTGTTCGATACCGCGACATTGTAGCAGAATGGTGTAATGTTCTCAAGGATGAGAGGGGCGTACAAAGATTGGTTGGGTTGCCTCATGTTGTGCTATAGTACTCCTTGGAGGAACTGAAATGGATGATATTGGATTCTTGCAGGAGCGGGAGGCGGTTGCACAGTGCATGGCACGGCTATACCGCATGGGCCTCACCACCACCAGTGGAGGGAACATCAGCTTGCGCCTCAACAGTGATTTGTTCTGCATTACCCCCTCTTCCCTGGACAAGGCTTGCCTGACAGCCGACCTGATCGCAGTGGTGCGCATGGACGGGACGAACCTGACACCGCACCTGAAGTTGAGCATCGAGAGCGAGATGCACCGGCTCATCCTCCAAGGCAGGCCAGATGTACAAGCCGTGGTGCATGCCCATCCCTGCACGGCAACAGCCTTCACCACCATCCGCAGGGATGATGGGTCGCTTGCGCTGGACACACGCCTCATCGCCGAATCATGGTATGTGCTGGGCGACCCCGTCATGGTGCCCTATCAGCGGATGGGGACACCTGCGCTGGCCGAGGCGGTGGCAGCGTCGGCTGCCAATCATGACGTGCTGCTGATGGAGAACCATGGGGTGCTGGCGGTGGGGAAAACCTTGGTGCAGGCCTTTGACCGTATCGAAGTGCTCGAGAACGCCGCCAAGATGACCGTGATAGCCCAGCAAATGAAATGTGGTGGATGCACCGTGCATGATTTGCCTGAGCAAGAATGCCAAGGGTTGCGAGAAATGGCCCGGGCGAGTGTTGGAAAGTAGATAGCAATTTGCTATAACATACATAGGCGTCATTGCGTGGCGCCAGTTAAAGGAGTAACACGATGCTTGATGCCCAGACTCTCCGTAGGCTGCAGGACCAGGCGTTGGAACTGAGGAAGATGACCATCCGTGAGATCGGCCACCTTGGTTCCGGCCATATCGGAGGCAGCATGTCAATCATGGACCTGTTGACGTATCTCTACTACCAAGAGATGCGCATCGATCCATCTGATCCGAAGAAACTTGACAGGGACCGCCTGGTCTGCTCGAAGGGCCATGCAGGCCCGGCTGTCTATGCCACCCTTGCCGCAAAGGGATATTTCCCAGAATCTTGGCTGCTGACCCTCAACCAGGGTGGCACCAACCTCCCCAGCCACTGCGACATGAACAAGACCCCAGGGGTGGACTTCACCACAGGCTCGCTTGGTCAGGGCGCTTCTGCCGCCGTCGGTATTGCACTGGGACAGAAGATCCAGCACATCGATGCCAGGACCTACCTCATCATTGGTGACGGTGAGAGCCAGGAAGGACAAGTCTGGGAAGCTGCGGAGACCGCCGCACAGTGGAAGCTGGGCAACCTCATTGCCTTTACCGACCTCAACAAGCTCCAGCTTGATGGCCCCACGGCAGAGATCGTGTCGATGGACAACGTCGCCACCCGCTGGCTTGGGTTCAACTGGCACGTGCAGCAGATCAACGGGCACGACTTCAACCAGATAGCACATGCCATCGACATGGCAAAGGCTGTCACGGACCGCCCCTCCATGATCATCATGGACACAGTCAAGTCCAAGGGCTTTGCTCCTGGAGAGGGAATTACCGGCAACCACAGCATGGCCTTTGATTCAGCGGTGGCCGAGCAGGCGATCGAGGTGCTTGAGGCACGCGCAGCGATGGGAGGCAATGCATGAGAAACGTATCTGATATTGGAAACATGCGTGATGTGTTGATGGCCGCCATCAACGACTTGGCCGCTGAACACAAGGAAGTGGTCATGCTTGATGCCGACTTGGCTTCCTGCCTGGGCTCGACTTCGTTCAAGAAGCTCTATCCGGACCGTTTCTTTGACTGTGGTATCGCCGAGGCGAACATGGTCGGAGTGGCAGCTGGACTCTCCTCGATGGGAATGGTCCCCTTTGCCCATAGCTTTGGGTGTTTTTCCTCCCGCCGGGCATATGACCAGTTCTTCCTCTCCGTAGGATATGCACACCAGCGTGTGCAGCTTATCGGCACGGACCCCGGCATCACGGCACAGCTCAACGGTGGTACCCATATGCCGTTCGAGGACATTGCCCTGATGCGCCAGGTCCCTGGCATCTACGTGGTTGAGCCCTCCGACAGCCAGAGCTGCTATGAGCTGACGATGCAGATCTACGACAGTGGCAAGAGTTCCTATACCCGTATCCCCCGCAAAGGTGTCACCCACCGCTATGCACCTGGCACGAAGATCGAGCTGGGCAAGGGGATCGTGCTGCAGGAAGGAAGCGATGTCGCGATCGTGGCCACGGGTGAGTTCATGGTCAATACGGCCGTACAGGCTGTGGCAAAGCTCAAGGAGCAGGGGATCAACGCCATGCTCATCGACTTGCATACGATCAAGCCGCTGGATACCGAGCTGCTTGAGAAGGCTGCCTCGAAGTGTGGCAGGATGCTTGTCTGTGAGAACGGCAGGTACGCCGGTGGAGTAGGCGAGGCTATCGCAGCACACTTGGCCAGGACCAACCCCATCCGCATGGACTTCATGAGCGTGGGCGAGCAGTATGGCGAAGTCGGAAAGCTCGGCTACCTCGCGGGTGTATTCGGGTTCACCGCCGACCACATGGTGGAGATGGCAAAGGGCCTGATGGCGTAATACCAACCGAATGAGCATCCACAAGCCCGGTCATGAGAACTGACCGGGCTTCTTCGTGCCCTGGCGTCCATTTGTATGCTATGATGAGCCCCATGAAATATGAACTAGAGACAATTCCCGTATGGGATGGGGTCAAGAGCGGCTGCGAGTGCTTTCTCTGCAACCTGATGGAGGATGCACAGAGCCATTATGTGGACTTCTACCTGGGCAGTTCGGTGATGAACCCCGAGACCAGGGTGCGGGTCAACAACTACGGGTTCTGTCCCGAGCATTTCTCCCAGCTTGCCCAACGTGGCAAACCACAGGCCCTGGCGTTGTTGTGCGACACCTACCTCGCCAGGAGCAGGGAGCTGTTTTCCCCTGCATTCAAGGATATTGCAAGCGCCAAGCCCGGAAGAAAGAGTGCGGCGGCTGTGGATGCCTATGTGAAGGCGGACGAACAGCGCGAGCATGGGTGCCTGATCTGTACCCAGATGCAGGAACGGATCGACCGGTATTGCTTCACCACTGCCTATCTGTGGGGCAAGGATCCTGAGTTCCGCACCGCATTGGAGAATTCCAAGGGGGTCTGCCTGTATCACCTGCGTGACCTGCTGTTGCGTTCGCAAGATGCCTTGGATCCCAAGACCAGCGCAGAGTTCTGCGCCGCCATGGTCTCCCTGATGGAGAAGAACCTCCAGAGGACTGCGGACGATGTGCTGTGGATGACCCAGAAATACAAGAGCGAGAACATCGACAAGCCCTGGAATGGGTGTGAGGATGCCCAGAAGCGGGCAGTCTACAAGATGATCGGGCAGGGACGGGTCATCGACCCCTTGGCAAAGATGCCCAAGTAGTCAGCGCCTGCGGTTCCTGCGCGATGTGATGCCCAGCGTCAGCTGGTCTGAATCGTCGTCTGTGTCGGCTTCCCGAATCTTCAGCATGTCGGTATCAAGGTCTTCCCGGGAGAAGTGGTGGTATTCCATCGTAGCGTCGGTTGGCCGGTAGAGCAGCAGGTAGGGCTTTTGTGGCAGAAAGGCCATGCCCAGCACCAACGAGAAGCCTCCATGCTCCTGCAGTTCGCCCAAAGCAGCCTGCTCGCCCTCGCTGAGGTAGCCGTCCCTGCAGATGATCGCCATCAGGCGCCCGCTGCTGGTGCGGTCGTGCAGCACGATGTCCGGATAGTAGGTCTCTCCCTCCACCGTGAGTTGGAATCCCATGTCTGCATGATATGGCTCGGCTGCCGGTCCAGCGCTGCGGCGCATGGCGGCCTCGATCCGGGTTGCAAGGGCGTGGGTGACTGGAATCTTGTTCCGTGGCCACGAGAACAAGGCTGAATCCATACGGACCAAGTCACCCAAGGCCGATGTGAAAAGTTCAAAGAGGGTAATCTTGCTATACCGTGCGTTGTCCGACTGCATCATGTCCACAGTATAGCACGCGATTGCCCGTTGGTCTTCACTCCCAATGGTGTCGTACGAAGGAAGTTGCCTCGTCCATGGCCTGGCGAGCCTCCACCATGATCTTGTCGAACATCGGAAAACCATGGCTGACTCCATCATAGACGGTCAGCTGTGTCTCGGTCCCCAGCTCGTTGAGCGTCACGCCGTAGAGGATTGCCTCGTCGCGCAGCGGGTCGCACTGTGCAACCACCAGCAATGTCGGTGCCAGCACGACCGGCTTCTTTGCCTTGATGGCATAGGGGGCAAGGCTGTTTGCATCACCGGGGATGTCGACCAGTCCCTGGAGCATGATCAGCGGGGATGCATACGGCTCGGTAGCCCGTGCCGGGTCACCCAGGTAATTCTTGATCGTGGCGACCATCGCAGGACCACTGATGATGTAGACCTTCCCGTCGATGCCACCAAAGATGTAGCGTGACGGATAGACATTCTCCATCAAAGTGAGGTTGGGGTAGAGCAGGACCACTGAGTCGGGCTGGGGGAGGTTGTTCTCATACAGTCTCAGCGAAAGGCCTGCTGTGAGGTTTCCACCAGCGCTGTCCCCTGCGATCGTCATGCGGGAGGTGTCGATGTCATATGCATATGCATTGTCGCACAACCACTTCCAAGCGCTGAAGACATCCTCTGTGGCAACAGGGAACTGATACTTCGGGGCAAGCCGATACTCGGGGAACGCCACGATGGCACCCAGCTCGTTGGCAAAGATGCTGACCATCCGCTCATATGTATGGTAGGACCCGGATGAGAACGAACCGCCATGGGTGTACATCACCAACGGCATGTCGTACATGTTCTCATACCCTTTGGGCCATACCATCACCATGTCGATCTCACCACCATCCACCGGCACCTTGACCGTGATGCTCTTGCCAATCTCCTCGGGTGCAAAGATCTGGTTCTCCGCCTCGGTGACCACATCGTCAGTCTTCTTCTGGTCGACCTTCTCCGCAAACGTACTCTTTGGTGCCGTCGTTGTCGGATTGGAAACATTGGTGCCGAAGTCCAGCTTTGTCAGCTCACCGACCATCATGGCGGTGAGCTTGTTGAGCTTGACTCCTTCCTGGGGTGTCACCTCCAGGTGCTGGATCTCCTCATCTGTATAACCAAGCTTGGATTGGATGACATCAGCAACGGCGTCATCGATGATTGTCGCACAGCTGGTGCCCATCATGATGACCATGAACAGCACCGTCAATAATACGATCCTGAAACCCGATTTGCATGTAGTGCCCTGCATGATGTCACCCTCTCTCCCCATGTTTGATTACTGGAAGTCTATCGTCCAGTGCATCTCCGCTACATGCGACAACGTCTGGTATATCGAACAGTAGCGAGTAGCAGTCTCGAATGCCTTTGTGAACTTTGCGGCATCCTCGGTTCCCGTGGCGGTCACGGCGATCGTCACATCCTTGAGCGTGGCGACCTTCTCGTCACGCTTGATCCCTTCCACTGCAAAGGAGACATGTTCCCATGAGACCTGCATCTTGGTGGCAAGGGAGACGAACGTCTTGAACAGGCATCCGCTGAGTGCTCCCAACAGGTATTCATAGGGTCCTGTGGATCCAATCTCATATGCGCTACCATCTGGTGTGGTAAACTGATAGTGGCCAGGAACAAAGTCAGCCCGTACGCTTCTGTGCTCTTCCATTTTCTCATCCTCCAAAAAAAATATATCTGTTGTGAATATAGCAATACCGGGGTGTTGTTGGACAGGGCAAACTGTCATTGTATGGTAAAAGTTTCCATTTCTGTTCGCAAAACAGGGGAAGTGGGGCTCTCCATCCGAAACCGTGTGATCGAAAGAGTCCCTGACGGGGCATCGAAGCGGCAGACATACCACCTCGCAGGCTCTCCGAACATGGTTTGTTCCCTGCCACAGAACGATCCCATCACATACTCTGTCATGGTGCTGTTGATCCTGTTGGCCTTGTCCCCGATATGGTAGTGTCCGCTGATGTATGCATCGACATTGTAGCGCTGCATCAAGGCCAGGAGCTTGTTGCGTTCCGTATTGTCCGCAAATGAGAACATGATCAGGTCCGAAGAACCGTACATTGGGATGTGCGAACAGAAAATCTTCGCATTGCCGTCTTGCTTCAGTGCTTCCTCCAGCGCCGAGAACTGAGTCCTTCCCAACGTACGTTGGGTTGTGTCCAGCATGTAGAAGGAGACTCCCTTGTGCTCGATGCGGTACATGCTGTTGCCTGTGGGAGAGAGGTTCATCTGCAGGAATGTGTTGTTGCGCAAGTCATGGTTTCCCAGGCAGGAGTAGGTCTTCAATCCCCGTGAGGAGAGGTCTGCCGTGAATTGTTTGTAGAGTTCGAACTCATGGTATTTGCTGTTGTCGGTCA
>CAYXIH010000055.1:0-4846 GCA_964465155.1 uncultured Sphaerochaeta sp. | reverse complement strand
GTCCACCAGAACAAGGTGTTCGACCCAACCGACAGGCTGATCCCCAGGTGGTTGAAGAACTGGCCGCTGACGGTGAACAGTAGTGCTGGGTTGATATGTGCCATCGGGGCATCGGCGACTTTGGTGTATCCAATGGCGGTCTGGATGCCCCCACGGTAGGAGAGACCCAGCCCCACATGCTCCCATGTGAAATGGTACTCCTGGCCGAATGCAATGAGGAAGTTGACCAACCCACCTCCGTAGGAATCGATCCCCCAGTGGGTGGCTAGAGTCATTGCAGCGGGATAATCACCACGTGCACCGCGGTTGCCAATTCCTGCCGTTGCAATGGCTGTGATGTCACTGTTGGGGTGTTGTTGGCTGATGCCAGCTGTGATGGAGAACCTGTCGTCATGTGCAAGCATGCGAAACGACGAGGACACGGGTACCGTACTGGTGACCGTCTGGCTATAGCCAATACCCTGCACCAATGCGATGTCCCATGCTCCGGCTTGCACCAGGAAGCAGAGGGCTATCACCGATGTCAATATACATCTTTTTCCCCACATGCAGGGATTATAGCAAATTATGTCCTGCAAGAAAATATTAAGATACCCTGGGTACATGGAAACGGCCATTGCATGAGGTGCAATGGCCGTATATCTGATAGCAGGTCTTGTTATTCCTTGGGTGCGTCGATGATGAGGTGCAGGTCCTTCATCAGCTGGTCATCGATATAGGACGGGGAATCATCCATCGGGGAGACGGCCGCCGTGTTCTTTGGGAACGCGATGACCTCCTTGATGGACGTCTGCTCGCTCATGATCATGACCATGCGGTCGATGCCAGGTGCAATCCCTCCATGCGGTGGTGGCCCATAGCGGAAGGCATTGAGCAGGAACCCAAAGCGCTTCTCGGCCTCATCGTCTGGAATGTTGCAGATGCGGAAGATCCGCTTCTGCAGCTCCACGTCGTGGATACGGATTGAGCCGGAGGCAACTTCATAGCCGTTGAGGACCAGGTCGTACAGGTCGCCCTTGACCGAACCGGGGTCGGACTCGAGGGTATCCAGGTATTCAACCTGCGGCATCGAGAACATGTGGTGGGCAGCCTCCCAGTGCTGCTCCTCCTCGTTGTACTCGAACAGGGGGAAGTCGATGATCCAGCAGAACTCGAAGCCCGGGCGGATCAGCTTGAGGTCCTTGCCCAGCTTGGAGCGGACTGCACCCATGGAGGTACAGCACTTCTTCCACTTCTCATGGGCGATCATGAGGATCAAGTCCCCTTCCTTTGCACCCATGGTCTTGATAACATCTGCCTCATGGCCGACGAAGAACTTGGAGACGCCGCCACTGAGGGTCCCTTCGGCTCCGACCTTCATCCATGCAAGCCCCTTGGCTCCATAGACCTTGGCCGCTTCCTCAAGTTCACCGATGAACTTGCGTGAGAAATCGACACCCTCGGTGTGGGGGACGCACAATGCCTTGACGCTTCCGCCGGCAGCCAGGATGTCCTGGAAGTTGGAGAAGGTGCTCTCCTTTGCAAGTGCATCGACATCCACGATGGGCAACTCGAAGCGGAGGTCCGGCTTGTCGCAGCCATAGGTGTTCATTGCATCATGGTAGGTGAGGCGGGTGAAGTGGGCAGGCAGCTCGTAGTTCATGACCTTGCGGAACACGTCGTTGAACAGCTCCTCCATCAGTGCGAGGATCTCGTCACGGGTAGTGAAGCTCAGCTCGATGTCCAGCTGTGTGAACTCAAGCTGGCGGTCACCGCGGGCATCCTCGTCGCGATAGCAGCGGGCGATCTGGTAGTACTTGTCGAAACCGCTGACCATGAGGATCTGCTTGAACAGCTGGGGGCTCTGTGGGAGCGCATAGAACTTGCCCGGGTAGATGCGGGAGGGGACGAGGAAGTCGCGTGCCCCTTCGGGAGTCTGCTTGATGAGCGTCGGTGTCTCGATGTCGTAGAAGTCATGGGCGTTCATGTATTCACGGATAGCCCTGACAAAGTCATGGCGCAGCTTCATGCGCTGCTGCATGCCGTTGCAGCGCAGGTCGAGGAAGCGGTATTTCAGGCGCAGGTCCTCGCGGGCACCGGACTCGTCGTCGATCATGAACGGAAGCGGAGCACACTTGGAGAGGATCTCGATCTGCTCTGCCTTCACCTCGATCTCGCCTGTGGGCATGTCGGGGTTGACCATGGACTCTGGGCGAGCGCGTACGACGCCGCGAACGGCGATGCAGTACTCGAGCTTGAGCTCCGATGCAATCTTCTGCAGCTCTTCGGATGCATCATCCTCGACTACGACCTGGGTAATCCCATAGCGGTCGCGCAGGTTGATGAAATGGAGCATGCCGTGGTTTCTATCACGGTGTACCCAACCATTGAGGATGACGGTCTTGCCTTCGTCGGCCTTGGTCAGCGACCCACAGGTCGCAGTCCGTTTCATGAATGCTTCTTCTGACATTGTTCGGGTCCCTGGACAGGGCCTCCTTCTCTTGGAATCCGGCATGGTGCCGGAGTGTCTCTCTGTATCGATAATGATAGTACCATTCTGTTTTGTGGTTGTCTACAAGCCCATGGATACCATCAATGCCAGTAGCCCGCATTATGAGTATATTCACACCGGAGGTACCACCATGGCGCGGACGATCGGCAAGTTCAGGGCATATATGCGCAATGTTCGCTCCAACATCTGGAACGTCCCGTTCTTCCTGTATATCACCAAATGCATCTTTGGCTCGGCGCTGTGCTATGCAGTCTACCTGCTCTATCCCGCCGCCCATCTGTCGGGCTCCATCATGGCGTGCCTGCTGGTCCTCTCCCCGGATGAACGCAACTCCCTGAAGCTTGCATACACCCGCATCGGCGCAACGATTACCGGGGGGTTGGTTGCAATGCTCTGCTTCTTCCTCCCGTTCTCCCCGTTGGGGTGCCTGTGCATCAGCATTCCCGTGATATCTGTTTTGTGCTACCTGCAGAACCTTGGCTCGGCCACCCGCCTGGCTCTTTCCATTTCTGCGGTGGTGATCCTCCAACGGCCATCGGAGGGTGGGACGTTCCTCCTTGCCGCAACGTCTGTTTTGGCTGTGCTCATCGGATGCGCCATTGCCTTGGTGCTTGCGTTCATGTTCCATATGTTCATGAAGTATTTCGATGGGTCCCAGGCAGATATCGACAGCACCAACAACATCCAATTGGTTGATATTGATGGCATTGACGATGCGGCGCAGCAGCAGATCATCCAGCAGGAGTCTACCGATTCCGCAGAGAACCAGCTTGGTGCCTCTATCCGGGCAAAGTTTGACCAGGAGAAGGAGAAGATGGAGCAGCACCATGAAGCTCCTATGGAAGCACCGCCGGTGGGGGAGGAGCCAAAGCCCCACGTCAATCCTGCGATTGCAAATGATTCGGCGGGGGTCTCCGTTACCGGACCCGTGTCCGATCCCATGCCGCCCAAGCCACTTCAGTGAACAGCTGGAGTATGGTATTGTCTATGAGGGAGGAGTGAGATGCCACTGCATATCATCAAAGGGGACATCACCAAGATGGATGTCCAGGTTATCGTCAATGCTGCAAACCAGTCCCTGCGCGGGGGTGGTGGCGTCGATGGGGCGATACACCGCGCAGCCGGTCCGGGGCTGCTGCGTGAATGCATTGCCGTGGGCAGCTGTCCCACTGGGGAGGCGAGGATGACCTTGGGATATGACCTGCCCGCTGGGCATGTGGTCCACACCCCAGGCCCGGTATGGCGCGGTGGCTCCCATGGGGAGGGGAGGTTGCTCTCCTCTTGTTATTTCAACTCGCTTTCGTTGGCAGCCGAACATGGGTTCACCACGATTGCCTTTCCCTCGATCAGCACCGGTGTCTATGGCTATCCTGTGGAGCAGGCAGCGACCGTTGCCGTCTCCACGATCATGCGGTTTCTCGCAGACCATCCCCAGATGGATGTGACGATGGTCTGCTTCGATGCCATCACCAAGCATGCCTATGACCAGGCGCTGCAGGATTACCTCGAAGCCTGAGGCAACTCCCGGACCGTAAGGTTTCCCCCCTGGATGTACTCGATTGCCTGCACCGCGGCAGCCGCCGCGCTGGTGGTGGTCGTGTAGGGTATCTTCAGGCGCATGGCGACGGTGCGGATATCGTCGTCGCTCCTGCGGGCATGGAAGCCGGTGGGGGTGTTGATCACCAGCGCGACTTTGTGGGCCTGCATGTAGTCCACGATGTTGGGATGTCCCTCATGGACCTTGAGCACCACGTCACACAATATCCCTGCCTCGAAGAGGTCACGGGCAGTTCCACGTGTGGCTGCCAGCCGGAACCCCAGTTCCTCCAGCCGCCGTGCTATGGGGATGATCGTGGGACGGTCCTTCTTGGTCACCGATATCACCACCAGCCCATTGCTGGGAAGCTTGTTCCCCGAGCTGGCCTGGCTCTTTGCATAGGCTTCTCCGAACGTCGGTCCCATGCCGATTACCTCACCGGTGGAGCGCATCTCAGGCCCCAGCGCAGGGTCGATGTTGCTGAACCGGTCAAAGGAGAAGACTGCCTCCTTGATCGCCCATCCACATCGGCAATGCCCCTCCCCGATACCACCCTGCTGCCGCACCAGACCCTGCTGCACCAAGTCGGTTCCCTGCCACACCTTCACCGCGGCCGCGATGAGGTCGACACCAGAGGCCTTGGCTATGAAGGGGATCGTGCGTGATGCACGGGGGTTGACCTCGATGAGGTAGAGCTGCTCGTCCTTGACTGCGAACTGGATGTTCATCAGGCCCCGCACCGGCAATGCCAGTGCTATCGCTTGGGCAGCCTGGCGCATCTGCTGCAGTATCTGTGGTGTCGACTTGTAGGGAGGGAA
>CAYXIH010000054.1:2351-15691 GCA_964465155.1 uncultured Sphaerochaeta sp. | reverse complement strand
AGCACTATTTTATTTAGTTAAAGAGTAACAATAATAAAAATTGGGATGTGGATATTTTTATCCAAACATACATAAGAGAATTTGTACTTCGACTAAATTTACGAACGGACTTATAGCTAGACATACTTCCTGTTTACTCGAGCCATGTAGAGACAATAGTGTTGCTACAAAGAGAGAACTCGTAGAAATCCTTGAATTTAGGCACTTTGCGAAGCATATCGGACTGGCGTTGAACAGTTGGTAGTACAAGAAATCTGAGCCAATTTATCTTTTACAAGGAATTAGCTCAGCCCTTCCCGAAATCAGTTTTTGAAAGTCAACGAGTTTTTTTCTTGATGGGGGTACATCAAATCTGCCAAGTAACGGAGAAACCATGTCTGTGAGTGGTATGATATTATTTCGCTTGATAAGTATATATCATGATATGTATTGATGTTGCATACAAGGAGAAGAAAATCATGATGACTGCAAAAGTTTTTGAAAATGGTAGAAGTCAAGCTGTGAGGCTTCCAAAAGAATGTAGATTCAATACAGATGAAGTAGCTGTAAACAAAATAGGAGACATAGTCTTGCTCATGCCAAAAACAAATAAATGGGGTTCATTTATGCAGGCAATTGATATGTTTTCAGATGACTTCATGGACGAGAAACAAAATGCAGGTACACCTCAGGAACGGGAAGAGCAATATACTATATATTAGATACTAACATATGCATCTATTGTATCTGGAATAAGCCAAAGCAAGTTATTCAGAACCTGCAGGAACATGATGATCCTGAAGAGATTTGCATTTCTTCCGTAACATATGCAGAACTTGTACATGGTGTCGAAAAGAGTAAGGCAATAGAGAAGAATAGGGTAGCTTTAGCATTGTTGTTAGCAAATATTAAAATCTTGAGTTTTGATTCCTTGGCAGCCGAGAGTTATGGAAAAGTAAGAGCGGATTTGGAAAAGGTAGGAACCCCAATTGGTCCTCTTGATATGATGATCGCAGGGCATGCCCTGTCCCGCGATTTGGTAGTTGTTACCAACAATATCAAAGAGTTTAGAAAAGTCAAAGGATTGAAGATTGAAAATTGGGTTGAGTAACATCGTCGGTTTGCTCGAGCGAAAGTGGAATTTCTTATCCTCTATTCTGCCTCCGGTATCTTTTCTCCGTCTATTGTGGCTTCGGTATACTATGGATAGCGGTCGACTTATCCGAATAGGCGCGTTGTCGACATTTTCATATTACATAGTTCCTGCTGGAATTAGTTTTTGGCTTGGGTAATTTGGTTCAAGATAATAATGGTTTCTTTTGTTATAACTTGTTGGTGCATCGAGATAATAGACGACTTTTTGCTATTGGTGTTGAAATTTGTTGAAATTTAAAAAATAAACGTGCAGTTTGATGTTAAAAATCATAATTTTTTTGTTAAAATATACACGAATATATGCTATGTTATGGTTAGCACCTGAGAGGATGGCTGATTATGTATAGAAAAATTATGAGCTTCTTTGAGTCGTGGAAAGAAAGTGGACACCGCAAACCCCTTATTTTGCAGGGAGCAAGACAGGTAGGCAAAACCTACTCCATACTGGAATTTGGGCGTACTCACTATGAGAATGTAGCGTACTTTAATTTTGAAACAAATCCAAAACTGAGCGAAACCTTTGATGAGAATATCAGTCCAGATTATCTGATCCCTATTCTCTCTCATATTTCAGGGCAAACAATATTCAAGGAAAAAACACTGATTGTATTTGACGAAGTTCAGCTTTGCGAAAGAGCATTGACAAGTCTGAAGTATTTTTGTGAGGACGCACCAGATTACCATATCATTGTGGCAGGTAGTTTGCTTGGTGTGGCAGTCAATCGAGCCAAATTTTCATTTCCTGTGGGCAAGGTGGATATGAAAACACTCTACCCTATGGATATGGAGGAATTTATGCTGGCTCTGGGCGAAGATTCTTTGGTAAAGCAAATCAAGGAATGCTTTGCCGACAACTCTCCAATGCCCTCCGCCCTACACGATGCGGCGATGCAGCTGTACCGTCTGTACCTCATTATAGGTGGTATGCCAGAATGTGTGCTGCAGTTTGCAGAAACAAAGGATTATATCCTTGTCCGTCATACTCAAGACACTATTCTTGTAGGCTATCTGAATGATATGAGTAAGTATAACAACCTCAATGAAATCAAGAAAACAAGACTCGTGTATGACAGCATTACCGTCCAGCTTTCCAAGAAAAACACCCGTTTTCAATATAAGCTGATCAAAAAAGGCGGTAGAGCTTCCGAGTTTGAAAATGCTATCGAATGGCTTTGTTTGTCTGGCATTGTGTTACAGGTTTACAGGGCAGAGCAAATCAAGAAACCGCTTGAAAACTACCGTGATATTGATGCGTTCAAAATGTATGTTTCAGACATGGGTTTGCTCTGCGCCAAAAATAATTTAGCAGCAAACGATATCCTGTATATGGTTGAAGAACTTAATGATTTCAAGGGTGGCATGACGGAAAACTATGTCAATGTGCAGCTCACTATAAACGGATACACCACCTATTATTGGGAATCCGAGCGTGGAGCAGAAATTGATTGCATCATTCAGCGTGAAGGGCAGCTGATACCCATTGAGGTAAAAAGCGCCGACAACACCAGAGCCAAGAGCTTGAAAGTGTATATGGAAACTTATAAGCCCGCTTATGCGATTAAGCTCTCGGCAAAAAACTTTGGCTTTGAGGACAGAAAAAAGATTGTTCCCCTCTATGCTGCATTCTGTATCTAAATTTCAAAGAGGTTAATTGAAACACTCACAGAGTAGTGGGCGTTGATTCTTTGGAGTTGCCTTCATGCTACGCTTGCCGGTGAGGGGAGCATGAAGATACAGACGCAGAGGGTATCTCTATTATCTGTGGATACGTAAGCGGCAGGATTGACTGCCCTTGTACGTCTGTATTGATATCAGTCGTTTATCTTGATGGTGCTCTTGAATCGTTGTGCCAATTAACGGATTCTCTATTCCTAATACAATGGTTGTGTTAGGGTCGGGCAGATTGAACCATTAGGAGTCAGGAAGAAAGAACCAATTTGAGTCAGCCACAACCAAAGTCAGAGTAAATAAACCAAATCTACCAAGATTTATAATCTTTATCTGAAATTGAGGAAGTTGGACTCAATCTGCTCCCTATCCGAATCTCTGTGACTCTACCCAGAAAATGTCATGCAGATTGCCTTGCCCCAAAGTCTGTCGATGGCACAAGCGCTCTTGTCATACTTGATGACAACTCGATAGCCTTCTTCCTCGCTTCATATGAATACATTCGCTACTCCTTATGGAGTCCAGGAAAATGTCTTCACCCCCACGTGAGAAATAATTAATTACTGTTACTTGGAAACAAATGGTAGTATCATGAGCAACAGGGGAAAAGAGGATGATATACCAACCTGTCATTGACCGTTCTGATCTGATACATTGCATGGTGTGCAATACTCCAGCATGTTCTGCGGCTTGTCCTTCGTTTGATTGCGGAGGAATGCTCCGATCCATTTGGTTTGAGAATGAGGAGTATGTCAACCTCAGTCTCAATGGAAGTGATGCTTGCCTGCATTGTGCGGCACCGTGTCAGGAGGCATGTCCACAACATGGACAGGTCCCCATCCGTGATATCATTTCCAAGGTCTCGACAACAGCAGATCCTGAGAACCTTGCTTGCCTGTCCCAGTTGCCATCTTTGAAAACCGATTTGTTTGGGTTTGAACTGGACAATCCGTTCATCCTCTCCTCATCCGTAGTAGCCAGCAACTATGAGATGTGTGCAAGGGCATTTGAAATGGGGTGGGCTGGCGCTTGCTTCAAGACCCTTTCCTACTTGGATATCCATGAAGCATCTCCACGCTTCTCGGCGTTGCAGGGAGTAGGGGGCTTCATTGGGTTCAAGAACATTGAACAACTCTCAGACCACTCGGTGGAGAGCAACTTGGAGACATTCCGGAGATTGAAGCGAAAGTATCCCAACAAAGCCATCATTGCCTCCATCATGGGACAGACTGTCGATGAGTGGAAACAGCTTGCCATGCTTTGCGAACAAGCGGGTGCCGATGTCCTGGAACTCAATTTCTCGTGTCCCAATCTCACAGCCCACGACATGGGCTCTGACGTGGGGGAACACCCGGACTTGGTGGAGTTGTATACTCGAGCCGTATGTAGCGCCTCGTCACTACCTGTCCTTGCAAAGCTGACGCCCAATACCGGTTCCATGACAGCGGCGGCATTGGCTGCAATACGTGGGGGGGGCCGTGGGCTTGCAGCGATCAACACCATCAAGAGCATCATGGGGATCAACCTCCACACCTATGTAAGTACCCCTGCTGTTCATGGACAGAGTGCTGTCGGAGGCTATTCCGGCGTTGCCGTGAAACCCATTGCCCTGCGTTTCATTGCGGAGCTAGGCAAGCTCAACCATGACAACACCTACCATATCAGTGGCATGGGTGGCATAGAGACCTGGAAGGATGCCGTTGAGTTCATGATGCTGGGAGCAACCAGCCTGCAGATTACCACTGCAGTCATGGAATATGGATATAGGATCATTGATGACTTGACTTCCGGCATGCAGCTATACATGGCGGAGAAAGGCTTCACGTCCACTTCCCAGCTTGTCGGCATTGCATTGGATGCCATCAACAAAACGGAGGAGATTGAACGAGATACCATCAACTATCCACGGTTCCACCATGATCTGTGCGTCCGTTGTGACCGCTGCCTTGTCTCGTGCCGAGATGGGGGTCACCAAGCGCTGACCGTTGATGG
This sequence comes from uncultured Sphaerochaeta sp., assembly GCA_964465155.1. Lineage (GTDB taxonomy): Bacteria > Spirochaetota > Spirochaetia > Sphaerochaetales > Sphaerochaetaceae > Spiro-02. Next base: position 10,897 of record CAYXIH010000054.1, on the reverse strand, counting down.
GAAGTCTGGAAGGATCATCATGAACCCCAGGCTTTGCGTTGGATGTCATCTGTGCATATTGGTCTGTCCGAAGAAGGCCATTACCCCTGGGACGAAACGGATAGACAAGCGTTGACGCAAGGACTCCAGACACGGAAACCCAGATTGCAATGCCTGAGCTGAAACAGGCATTGCAACGGATTGGGTGTGAGTCCATGAAAGATTTCCTCTCTTCTCCTGGTTGCTTCATTCAACTCGTTGCCACAAGAGGTTTGTCAAAGTTGGACCGATTTGTGGCAAAGTTGGACATTCCTGCAGAACGGCATGATTGGTATAATCCCCTACATATTGGATCTAGGAGTATTGGATGCTGCGAAGACGAAGTTGGACAGGAATAGCACCGGGGATTACCATCCAAGACCAACTTGCGTTGCGCAACCTGAGCACCCAGACATTTGCCATATTCATGGGGATGTCGGAAGAACACGTGCAGGCGCTCCTGGTTGGCCAGTTGGAACTGTCCGATCAGATGGCACATGACCTGGAGCGGGTGCTTTGCACACCCGCTGAGTTCTGGTGCAGGTTGGAGAACTCCTATCGTCGTGGTCGGAACGACTACGCGATCTCAGAGGTCATGTAGAGAGCTTCGAAGTCGGCGACCGGAAGGGGTTTGTTGATGTAATACCCCTGGATCTTGTCGCAGTTGAGGTTCTTGAGCAAATCGTACTGCTCCTTCTGTTCCACCCCTTCCGCCACAGTCTCAATGCCAGCTTCATGGCAGAGCTTGATCACCGAACGGCAGATCGTGCGCATCTTGTCATTGGGGACGAGCAGGTCGATCATGGCCTTGTCCAGCTTCAGGCAATTGAATGGTACGACACTGAGGATGGAAAGATTTGAATACTTGGCTCCAAAGTCATCCAATGCAAGGTTGATCCCTTTTTCTGAGAACTTGTTGGCCACCGAAGCGATGCTCTCACGCTCCAAGTCACCGATAGTCTCGGTGATCTCTATCTGGACCAGGCTTTGGTCTACACCAAACTCCTCACATACATCACAGACATACTGCATCATCTGCGGTTCAATGAAGGTGTTGCGCGAGAAGTTCAAGGAGATGGGGATTGCCTTCTTGCCAGCTTGTATCCATTGTGCCAGCAGGCTGACTGTCTGGCGCAGCACAAACCGGTCAACATGACCGATCAGTCCGTGGCGTTCCAGCAACGGGATAAACCGGAACGGGGGCTCGATCTTCCCCTCCTCGTTGCGGATTCGGATCAAGGCTTCGGCACCACAGATTGACCCATCCTTCAAGGACACCTTGGGCTGGAGGAAGATTGATGCCTGTCCATTGTAGATGGCGCGGGTCAACCGTGACTCCAATTGCTTCTTGTCCCTGCTGACCAACATGTCCCCAGTCCGTTCCTTCTCCCGTTTGTCCGCGAACATCAGGATCGTTGCATTGGCAATCAGGGTGTTGAAGTTCATCAGCTTGTCATCCCAGCTAAAGCCCACCATGATGGTGCTCAGCAGCAGCTCCTGCAGCTGATTGGTCGTTTGCAGGCATGTTTCTTGGAATTTCTCATACCCCATGTCCTGCGGGAGGGCCAGGAGGGTGCTGTCGCCATACCGGTAGACACATTGGGTTCCAAAGGCTTCCTGGAGCAATATCGTAATGGTACGCAGCATCTTGTCCACAAACTCCATCCCCTGTTTCTCATTGAGTTCATCCAGGGATTGGATCTTTACCATGTAGGCACCGGCAGAGGAGAGCGACTCGGGAAAGCTGTTCTTCAGGAAATCATTGAGCGCATTGCGCCCTTTTGCACCACTGACCCCGTCAATCTCCCGTATCTCTTTCTCTTTCTTGAGGAAATTTGCCTTGAGAATCTCGGTGGTGATCAACGGGGCAACTGCATGCATGGCAAAGGAGGCCTCGTCAAACACCTGGGGATTGTCGATCCCAATGAAACCAAACACTGCCCCTTCGTAGATCAAGGGGAAGATGATCATGCTCTGGATGTCTTGCTGTACGAGGATGTTCCTCTCATAGTCACCGATGCTTGCACTCGCCGTGTCATACATGATGAACATCTGCTTGGTCTGCTGCGCATGGAGGAATGTCGGAAGCTGAGAGAATGGGATATCCTGGAGGTTCTCGATCTCGGACGCTACATATGGGCCGCACCATTCGTAGGTGTTGAAGAGCTTGTCAGTTTCCTCCAGTTCCAGGATGTATGCACGGTCAGCCTTGAAATAGGTGCCAAGCAGCTGGAGGACCGTATGCATCTTGCTGCAGGGTACCTTCGAGTCTGCAAGTACATGCGAACAGTCCTGCACCAGAGAAGGGACTGCGGAGTCATTTGGGCGTTGCCGGTTTAACTCGGTGCTGCGGATGGGCAGGAACCGGGTCTTGTTGCGTTCCTCGATGCAGTCGTTGATCCTGTTGAAGTGCATGTGCAGGTGCCTGTTTGCCTGCTCATGCGTCTGCATGGTATTGAACAGGAGGGTGTCATATGAAGCCTCTGCCCGGGCAATGCAGGATATGCCAACGGTAAACTCCGCCAGGTGCTCCCAGGGAACCGTATAGTAGTTGGGGCTGCTCATGATGCTGGAGAGCTCCTGCATGTACTGCACGAATTGCTCATAGCTCTTGATGTCATTTCGGAAGATCAGGATCTCTGTGTCGGAAAGCTGTCCGATGACGGCGTTGTCCCCGATGAACATCCCCATCTTCCGATAGATCGCGACGCGTACCTTGCGCAGTGCGTCAGCAGGGATGCGGGTTGCGAGGCTATCCCAGTTGATCAACCGAAAGACTGCCATCCCATAGAATCCCGTAGTGGGTACTGCGCTGTTGCTGGCAATCTGGACCATCGAGCGGAAGGTATGATCATCGTAATAGGGGCTGCGGGGAAAGGATGTGGGATGCTGGTCCAGCATGAGCTCAGCCTTCTTGATCCGTTCATGGTTGCGCAGGTACGAGAACATATACAAGTCGCCGTTGTACGGGGAGAGGCAGAGGTGCGCATGGTGCAGCAACCAATAGATCTTGCCATCGTTGAGGAGCACCTTGAACGAGTCGGCCTGCCACACAGAACCAGATTGATACAATTTCATCACGGCGTTCCTGCTGAGGCTTTCGAACAGGGAGTCGCGGGACTCGGCAACACACTTCGAGATGAAGTTCTCCATGAGGTATTGCTCGTAGGGGATATCTGTCAGGATTGGCTGGCGATGCGTTGTGTCTTGCAGCCGTTCTATCGTGTTGCGGCTGATATTGACCTTGGCGACACAGAAGAACTGGTCGCCCATCAGGGCACCCAGCTGTTCTTCCTGGTCAAAGGCCAGCTTGGTCTGTTCCGAGTCATCCATGTCCTGTGAGACGCCAAAGCTCCTGATGGGCCTTCCATCTTTGTTGAAGAATGTCTTGCATACCAACCTCAGCAGTCCATATGAGCCATCTGCCCTCCGGGCGCGCACGATGCATGAGGTCTCGGGCTGCCCTGAGAAGATGCGGCTATAGAAGGACCTATAGGTCTCATGGGAATCTGGATGGATCGTCCCCTCCGAGATCACACCCTCTGGCATATTGGCAAACATGGAAGTGGGGAACCCAAATCGTCGTTGGGTGGTTGCCGAGCAGGTCATTGTCTTCTCGGCGATATCGACTTCGAATGTCTCGATATTGCTGTGTTCCAAGACGAACCGGAGGCGCTGCACCTCCATTTCGGTTGCAATGTTCTGGTAGTCTTCATCCAGCCGCTGCATGGAACGCTTCTCGGAGGTGACATCGGTGCACATCGTCACATATGTTTGCGGACCTGCATGCTTGGGGAGTTTGATCAGGCGTGTCTGTATGGCGCAGTCCTTGCGGGCAATCCGAACTGAAAGGTCCTGGGGAAGGTCTTGTTCCTGTACCTGCCTCAGGGCCTCGTGGAACTTCTCGGTATCCCGCTTGTCGATGAAATCGATCATGTCGTGTCCTCTTTTTGCAGAGAACTCCTGTTTTGTGGAACCTATCATGTTCAGCAGCATGCTGTTTGCATATATGGGATGGATGATGGAATCCCCACAGAACACACCAATTCCAATGGGACAGTGCTCCATGATGGCGGCAAAGGCATCGGCACTCTCTGCGGATGTGATGGTATCGGTCATCATCACCATGACCAATGCTTCATCGGTACCATCGGGTGTGAGCTGCACCGCATATGCCTGCCAGAGGTGGTCAATTCCATCCGCCTGCATGACGTTCAGCAATATCTGTTTTGGTGATGATTGCAAATGAGCTTGTCTGATATGACGTTCCAGCATCGGCCGATCTTCCTTGCAGATGAACGGGAAGGGTGACTCCTTTGCACCAAGGGCCGGGGTCATTGCCTTGAGCTCGTCGCTTGAGAATACCACCGACAATCCGTCGCAGACGCGAATCATCATCAGATGGGTGTTGATAGGTTGGAGCAGCGACTGGATCTGTCGGAGGGTCATGTTGTTCATGCTGAGGTATCCTTGTAAATACGGTAGTTGTTCCTGCCGTTTTCCTTGACGTGGTAGAGTGCGGTGTCGGCTCGTTTGTACAGAGTTTCCATGGTGTCGCCATCCTGATACACTGCCGCGCCAAGACTGGCTGTCACGTGTATGGGATGGGCATCGGTGCTGATCTCATATTGGAGGTCGTGCAACAGGTGTTCCATCTTCTTCTCCAATGCTCCGAAGCTGGGGAGGTCGCGGATGAAGACGATGAACTCATCCCCTCCGATACGACCGATCACATCGTTGATGCGCAGGGTCTGCCTCAGTACGTTGGCCATGTACAGCAGTGCCTGGTCACCATAGTGGTGCCCCAAGGTGTCGTTGACATGCTTGAAGTTGTCCAAGTCGATCATGATGCATGCCGAAACTACTTGCTTGTTGATGTGGGGAAGCAACTCCTCGATCTGCTCTAAGCTTGCCTTGTGGTTGAGCAAGTCGGTCAGGCTGTCACGTTGGGCGGCTTGCTTGAGGGCAAGCATCTGCTGCTTCTGTCCGTCGATATCCTGCAGGTAGGTGAACATCATGCTATGGCCGCTATGCGGTTCCTCGACGATGTTCATGCTGAACAAGACCCAACGGGCAATACCATCGGGGAACATCCGAAGGTATTCGTATGTGTAATGGCGCTTGCCTGCCTTGGCAGCGGCAATCAATACATCCGCATTCAACGACTGCATGAGCTTGCGTATCTTGTATGGCTCGAGGATATGGGCTGCCTCATGGCTGAAGTAGTCCTCCAGCGTATCGGTGGTGAATACCATGATCTCTTGGCTCTGCAGCATCTCCAGCTTATTCTGCTTGCGTGCCGTCAGGTCATAGATCATCACTGCACACACATCTTGGAGCATTGACTCGTAATATTGTGTCTCGGCGAGGTATGTGCGTGCCAGTTCCTGCTTCTCGGTCACGTCGTCGCTGATGCCGATGGCGCAGGCAGGTTGCCCAAGCTCGTTGTGCAGCACGGTGTAATGGACATGCTCATACCACCAACCCTCCCGACCTTCTGTATGTACACGTAAGATTGCATCGGCTTGGGAGTCGCCACTATGGATACGTTTGTACAAGTCACGCAGGATGTGGATGTCTTCGGGGTGTGCGTACCCATGGGCAACCAGCGATTCGGGAACATTCTCAATGACCTTGTCAAACCCATGCAACGCCATGGAGTGGTCGGTCTGGATGATGCACCGCTTGCGCATGTCGTATTCCCAGACCGAGATATTGGTGTTCTGCAATGCCAAGTGGAACCGTTCTTCGCTGATCCTCAGCTTCTCATGCTCTCGCTTGAGCTTCCGTTGGTTTCTCCAGAGCAGGAGTGACCCAATGGCGGTCATCAGGAGTATCACCACTATTATGGAGATGGCGCTGTACTGATTCTCATGGATGAACAACCGCAGGGGGCTCCTGCGAATTTGTTGTATTGCCGCATTGCTGTACTCATAGATGGCCATGTCGGAGACGCTGCGGAGGAACCGGTTGAGGGACGGCAACAACTCCAGCCCGTAGGCTGTTGTGACAGCCATGGCCATGCCTTGTTGCTGTCCCACCATTGGGAGGGTATCGAAGGAGACGTAGTTCTCCTGGCTGTAATATGCAACTTGGTAGCGGTTCCCACAGCCGATGCTTACTTCACGGGCATTGACTGCACGTACACACTCGGCCATGGTATTGAAGAAGACGACTGATTCTGGTGGGAAGAATCCAGCCAGTGCAGATCCTTGGATGACTCCTACCGACGAGAAGGTATCGATGTTGACCGAGGTGTTCTGTGGGAAGAAGAGGATGCTCTCCGCCTCCATGTAGGTGTCGGTGGTGATGATTCCCAAACTGTTCCCATAGGTTGGGTTGCTGGGAAGCCCCAGGATGACATCATAGGGAGCCTGCTCCAATTGTTGGAGGAAATCCCCATCTACATCACGTACCTCAATGGTAAGTGGGATGCCAACTTGCTGGGCATAGTCGGTGAGGATGTCCACTGCAATGCCACTTGCCACACCCTCTTCATTGACAAATGAGTATGGAGCCGAATTGGGCATCGCCAATGCCAAGATGCCGTCATGCTGCGCAAAGAACTCCTCTTCGGAGTGGGAGAGGGTGAACTCTGTTGTCGGCTCATCGAGGTATGTATGCAGCAGCGCTTCCTGGAAATTCGGGAAACAGGTATTCAGCAATTCTATGGCCTCGTCAAGTTCCCGAGCCAATGCTTCATTGCCCACGCTGGTGGCAATATAGAACGGTCGTGGTGCAAAAGAAGCAACGGTACGGACATCCTGCATGACATTGAGGCTGACGTTGGTGATCACATCCACCTCTTCTGACTTGAGTAGCTTCAGCAGCTCTTCTTGCGAATCACACATGACGAACGTTGCGTTGATGCCCATCTTTTCCAGGAATGTGCGTGTTTCTTCATTCCGTTCGGTGGCATTGCTGCGCAGTCCTACTACCAGTGGGTCAAACATCGCAAGGGTGGCTGCGTTGACCTGTGGGTTGTCCTGGGCAGTCACCAGCGTGGTGGAGACTATCCCAAAGGAATTGTCTGGGAACAATAGCTGTTGCTCCAGCGCCGGAGATTTGAGCAGGCCACCGACCAAGTCTACGTTGCCCGACTTGAGCTGGTGCAGGGCCATGGCAAGCTGGGCATTCACAGGCATGTCGGGGTAGGTGACATAATCCAACTCCCAGCCAGTGAACTCCTGCAGTTTCTGCAGGTACTCATAGGTATATCCAGAGAAATCCCCATTGGGTGAAATCTCGGTCAATCCTTCTTGTTGTGGAAATGCTACACGCACTACTTTTGCAGCGGTAGCAACTGAGATGGGAAGGCACAAGATGAGCAGGACAAGTAGCAATATGTGCATACGGTTGGCTTTGAGACGTATAGAACTATGAATAATGGATCCCTCCAAGGTATGGGAACCGTGTGCAAGACGGTGGTTTCCCTGAATAGCATACGGCTGGTTTCACGTGCAAGCATGGTGGGCAACAGCCCAAAATTAACCGTATGAATAATTCTATTTCGATATAGGGGAAAAAATCAACACTTGTATCCCAGTTGTAAGGAAATGAATGTATATTCCTTTGGAAAAATCCATGGTAGAATCCCTGCAGGTGGTTTGAGCAGATGGTTACAGTTTTCTTGGTGGAGGATGAACTCCTGATCCGAAAGAGCCTCAGGGAGAATATCGATTGGGAGCAAGAGGGGTTCCAGCTAGTCGGTGAAGCCGCCGATGGTGAGCTTGCCCTCCCGTTGATCAAGCAGCTCAAGCCACACATCCTCATCACCGACGTCAAGATGCCGTTCATGGATGGCTTGGAGCTCTCTGCAATCGTCCGCAAGGAGCTGCCGCAGACCAAGATAGTCATCCTCTCCGGATTCCGTGACTTTGAATATGCAAAGAAAGCCATCAGCATTGGTGTGACGGAGTTCCTGTCCAAGCCCATTGCCTCGGAGCAGCTGCTGCAGGTGGTCAAGAAGATCAAGGTGCAGATCGAGGAGGCGCAGGAGGAGGAGCGGCTTCGGCAGACCTACCTGATCGAGATGCAGAGCAAGTTTGCGCTGGAGCGCAACCAGTTCCTTTCCAAGCTGCTGCAGCGGAGCCTTCCATTGACACAGATGCTCGATGTCGCCACCCGGCTTGGCATCGACTTGGTGGCATCGTGCTACAACATCATGTTCTGCCATATCAAGCCCACGGAGGATACGCCCCAAAGCTGGGCACAGACTCAGAGTGCTACTGCCCGTGCCATGTCCTTTTTCCTGGAAGATGGAAGAATCCTTCCCTTCGAACGGGGATGTGACGGTATTGCACTCATACTCAAGGGACCTGATGATGCAACGGTGAATGCACTGGCTCAGACGGCTGTCAGTGCATTGCGTACCATCTGCCAAGGCTTTGACCGGATAGAGTATTTCGGTGGCATCGGCAAGGTGGTCAACCGGCTCTCTGACTTATATCTCTCTTACCAAGCGGCAGGAAAGGCCTTCTCCACCCGGTTCTTCTCCGCCAAGAACCAAATCGTCCACTTCGAGGATG
>CAYXIH010000054.1:0-2251 GCA_964465155.1 uncultured Sphaerochaeta sp. | reverse complement strand
GCCTTCTCCACCCGGTTCTTCTCCGCCAAGAACCAAATCGTCCACTTCGAGGATGCCCAGACACTCAAGCTCTCCACCTTGGGGGCACAGCAAATCAGTATCGATGACCCAACCATGCTCAGCTGGAAACCTGTGGAGGATTTCTTCTTTGCCGGAACCTCTGATGAGATCGGGGACTTCATTGAAGATTACCTTGCCTCCATTGGCCATGAGAACTGCTTGGTTCCCACATTCTGCCTCCATATCGCCATGAACGCCTACTTCTGTGCATTGGCCTTTGCCGACAAGACTGCGGTTGAACAGCAACGGCTTGTCGGGAGGCTGGGAAGCGCTCCGTCCGTGATGGAGTCTCCATCCGGCTTGGCTGCGTACCTGCAGGAGTTGTTGGACGTGGTGCTGGAGGAACGGGACAACCTGCAGAGCAAGAAGTACTCCTTCCAGATAGCAAAGGCCCGTGAGTTCATGCAGCTCCACTTTCAGGAGTATGGGTTGTCGCTGAACGTCGTATCCGAGCAGGCGGGGATGAGCCCCAACTACTTCTCGTCGGTCTTCAGCCAGGAGATGGGCAAGACATTCATTGAATATCTGACTGAACTGCGCATGGAGAAGGCGAGGGAGCTGCTGTGCAGCACCTCACAGCGCGCTTCTGAGATTGCCCTGCAGGTGGGCTACCAAGATCCCCACTACTTCGGGTTCCTCTTCAAGAAGGTGGTGGGTTGTTCCCCCAAGGAGTACCGGCAGCGGATGGCAACAAATGTCTGAACGCAAGTCCCTGATCAAGCGCCTGCGGATCGGCACCTACCTGAGCATGATCCCTGTAGCCGTCTTCTTCTTCCTGATGCTTGCCTCGCTGCTCACCACAACCGTCTCCTATGACCAGATCGTGAGGAACATCACGGAAGCCAACAAGTTCTCGGTTGGGTTCAAGGAACGCATAGACTATGCCATGTACCGTTCGGTTGCAAATGCAAGCAGCGTAGAAAAACTCATCAAGAAGTATCCCACCGATGAAATCGTGGACCCATACAGCCTCATCGAGCAGGCGCGTAGCTCCTTCCTTGCATTGGAGGATCTCTCCTCCCAGCAGAACCTGCGCCAGATCGCCATCATCCTGAGGTACCTGGACAACCTGGAGGCTGTCTGCACCAAGCTGGAGCAGAGCGCCCAGATGCCGGGAAACTACGATGAGAACATGCGTTTGCTGGATCTGAACGTCTACATCCTCTCAGAACTGATCCAGGAGCAGATCCAGGAGTACATCTTCTATGAGGCAACCAGCATGGATGTACTGCGCAGCCACCTGTACCTCAACGCGCTGAGCTTCATCATAGGGTTCATCGTATTGTTCAGTGCCTACATGGTGTTCACCGGACGGTACAGCAAGCGGGTCCTCGACAGTGTGCAGAAGCCCATCAAGGAACTGCGCCATGCGGCCCAGACGATCGCAAAAGGTGATTTCTCCCCCGTCATCGACTCCAGTGGCTATGACGTGGAGCTCTATGTGCTGGCACAGAGCTTCAACCACATGACCCGTGAGATACAGCACCTGTTGGAGCAGACCAAGCGCGAGCAGCAGGACCTGCGTGCCTACGAGCTGAAGCTCTACCAGGCCCAGATCAATCCCCACTTCCTCTACAATACGCTGGACACGATCATGGCTCTGGTGGAAAGCAATATGCCCAAGGATGCGGTGAAGATGATCATGTACCTCTCCGACTTCTTCAGGACCACATTGTCGGCAGGGCGCGACCAGGTCACCGGCCGTGATGTACAGCGCCATATCACCAGCTACCTGGAGATACAGCACATCCGCTATCAGGATATCCTTTCATATTCCATCGACTTCGACGAGGAGATACTGTCCTATCCGATGCTCAAGCTGACCCTCCAGCCCCTGATAGAGAATGCCTTGTACCATGGTATCAAGCTCAAGCGTGGGAAAGGGACGATTACGGTCACCGGGAGGAGGAAGGGTGACCTCCTGGTCTTCCAGGTTGCTGACGATGGAATTGGGATGACCGAGGAGCAATTGCAGGCGCTTCGGCAGAGCATTGAACATCCGACGGACACCAAGAGCACCAGCTTCGGCTTGTACAACGTACAGCAGCGCATCCGGCTCAACTATGGTCCTGGGTATGGTTTGTCGTTCGAAAGTACCTTGGGCGTTGGTACGATTGCCACCGTTATAATACCCGCGTTAACGAACACGCTCGTAGATATTTCACCAATTTCGGAAATATTTAACACTTGA
>CAYXIH010000053.1:7464-15797 GCA_964465155.1 uncultured Sphaerochaeta sp. | reverse complement strand
ACATGGTCAGCCATGGAGGCTAGGCGTGCAATTGCAAAGGGTTCCAGTGGGGTGTCCATCTTGTTGATCATCACGATCGTGGGCTTGTGTTCGTTGCCCAGGCTGTGGAGGACCTGCAGGGTTGTCTCGTAGCAGTTGAGCATGTCTGGATGCGAGGCATCGCAGACAATGATCAGGAAGTCTGCAAGGGTGGTCTCTTCCAGCGTGGAGCGGAATGCATCCACCAGGTCATGGGGCAAGTCGGAGACAAAGCCTACGGTATCGGTAAGCAGTACCTCATAGCCACTGTTGAGCTTTACCTTGCGGGTGGTGGGGTCCAAGGTGGCAAAGAGCTTGTCTTCCACCAGGACATCGGAGTTGGTCAGCAGCTTGAGCAGGGATGACTTGCCGCTGTTGGTGTATCCAACGATTGCACCAGTGGGGATGATCCCCTCGCTGCGGCTCTTTCTCTGTATGTTGCGCTGTTCCTGTACCTTCTGAAGCTCATCCTTGATCGATTCAATCTTTCGCAGTGCTACGCGCCGGTCAAGCTCCAGCTGTGTTTCACCTTCACCCTTGCTTCCCTTGACGCCACCGCGCTGCTGGGAGAGGTTGGTCCACCTGCGTGACAGGCGTGGCAGTGAGTACTGCTGGCGTGCCAGTGCAACCTGGAGCACTGCCTCGCGTGTCTGGGCGCGGTTGGCGAAGATCTGGAGGATTACCTCCTGTCGGTCAATGACGCACAGGTCCAGTTCCTTCTCGAGGTTTCTCTGGACACGTGGGTTGAGGTCGTGGTCGAAGATGACGGTGTCGATATCCTGTTCATTGCAGAGGATCTTCAGTTCCTCCACCTTGCCGCTTCCGACGAGGGTAGCGGGACTCTCTTCCCTCAGGGTGATGATCATCCCTTCGGTGGTGTCGTTCTCCATGGTATGGATCAGGGAGACCAGCTCCTCAAGGCGCGCATGGGCCTTGGGCATGGGTTCGTCCTGTGTCCTGATGACGATGGGAAGCGCCAATGGGCGCTGTGCCTGAGTATCATGCAGCGCCTTGCGCGCCGACTTGTGTTCTGTGTCCATATGTTCCTTTGACTGGGGAAGCCGTGTCGGTTTCCTTTCACGTGAAGTATATGCTATAGTGTAGTTTCGTGACAGAGTGTATGTCTCAAATGTAAACAAAGATAGGCCAATTGGCCATACGAGGTGCATATATGGGTTTGAATTGTGGTATCGTCGGACTTCCCAATGTTGGCAAGTCCACCATCTTCTCGGCACTGACCTCGGCTCCCGCCGAGGCAGCGAACTATCCGTTCTGCACGATCGATCCGAACGTGGGGATGGTATGCGTCCCAGACCCACGCCTGGACAAGATCGTACAGCTGATCCCCACCGCCAAGGTGGTTCCGGCAACCGTTGAGTTCGTGGACATCGCCGGCTTGGTGGCTGGCGCCTCCAAGGGCGAAGGACTGGGCAACCGGTTCCTTGCCTCCATCCGTGAGGTTGGCGTGCTGGCCCATGTGGTGCGTTGCTTCGATGATGGGGACATCATCCACGTCAACAACCGCATCGATCCAGCTTCGGACATCGAGACGATCAACATCGAGCTGGCCCTTGCTGACTTGGAGACGGTGGACAAGCGCTACCAGAAGCAGAGCAAGCTCAACCGCCTGAGCAAGGATGCCGCCAAGGAGAATGCGTTTGTATTGCCGATCCTTGAGAAGCTGAAGGCTGCTCTGGAGGATGGCAAACCTGCCCGTTCCCTCAACTTGGAAGAGGATGAGCTGCAGGCCATCTATGACCTGCACCTCATTACCCTCAAGCCGGTCATCTACGTATGCAATGTGGATGAGCAGGGAATTGTCGAGGAGAACCACTATGTCGCGGCAGTGCGCGCCATCGCCGAAGCGGAAGGTTCCGAGGTAGTTGTCATCTGTGGCAAGATTGAGTCTGAGATCTCCGACTTGGAGACGGAGGAGGAGAAGCAGGAGTTCCTTGAGGCCGTAGGCCTGAAGGAGTCTGGTCTCAACCAGCTGATCCGTTGTGCCTATGAGACACTGGGACTGCGCACCTTCTTCACCGCTGGTTCGGATGAGGACCGTGCATGGACGTTCCATGCTGGTGACAAGGCACCACAGACCGCTGGTGTCATCCACACTGACTTCGAGAAGGGGTTCATCAAGGCAGAGGTCTACAACTGTGCTGACTTGTTCACCTATGGGACTGAGCAGAAGGTCCGTGAGGCTGGCAAGCTTCGGCTGGAAGGTAAGGAGTATGTCGTCAAGGATGGCGACATCATGCACTTCCGGTTCAACGTATAAAAATAGATACTCAAAAAAAGGGCTTGCCATTGTTAAAGTTGGCAAGCCCAATTTTTTTGTTTTTGTTTGTATGTTGGTATGCTACCAGCTGACTGAGAACTTGAGTGGCTTGTGCAGCAGCAGGAAGTCTATCAGGGGGAAGGAGTACTCGAACGTGGTTGCGTTGACTACCTTACCGTTGGTGTTGCTGAGGATCTTGGACGGGGTGGTGAACCGCAGGGTGATCATGGAGTTCTCGATTGCTGGTGGGCCGTCTTCACTGAGGATGAAGCTCATCATCTCCAGGTAGTTGTCGGCTGTCTCACCTGTGTTGTACAGAGGTCCCCAGACTTCGAAGTTGGGGTCGGCGAGGAAGGGGATGATCTTGGTCAGCTGCGGATAGTTGTTGATGTCCAGGAAGAAGTCCAGCGTGGTGCGGTTTGCCGCTTGCTTGACTGTGAGGATGGACTGGCTGTTGCCACCGCTGAGGTCGGTGAACAACTGCTGGAGGTTCTTGAAGCCAAAGTCGATGGTATAAGCGCTGTCGGTCTCCATGGGGATGATCTCATAGGTGACGTCGCTGGTGTTGTTGGCGGAGGCAAGGTTGTTGGTGAAGTCCCGCACCGCTGCGTCTGTGATCGTTTCGTCGCTTGCGGGTGCAAAGGCCGACATGTCCTCCAGCACCTCTGAGAAGAACTGCAGGACCACCAAGTCGGTGGTGCTCGTGCCACCGGTGGTGGACTGCAGTGCAAGGTTCTCGGTGACCACGCACCCTGAGAGCAGGAGCGTGCCTATGATTGCTGCGCCAGCTATGATTGCACGCATGGCGCCAGATGATCTATCAGAATGAAAACGCATTGGCTGTATCTTCCTTTATGACACTACAATATACGAATCGCCTGTATCGGGCAATAAGAATTGGCTACTCCTCGCTTGCAGGGACAAAGAGTGTTTGTCCCTCCTCATCCTCAAAGATGGCCAAGTCGGTCCCCCCTGGGATGGGTTTGTGCCGTTTGACGAACTGGGCCAGGGAATGGGTATCCAGCAGCGAGAGTTCGTCTGGGGTATAGTCCAGGTGCACTACCGGTGCCTCTCCCGTGTCATGGAGGTAGCAGAATCCCTGGTGCAGCTCCATGTAGGAACGCAATGCGGCAAAGAGGTCCGCATGGCCGGTCTTTGTATAGACGGTCCTGAGGAACTCCTCCTGCAGCACGTAGATGTCTTGCTCCGGTGTGTCTGGATATTTGCTTGTGCGGAACTCGATCCATGAGGAGAAGAGGTCCAGCAAGTTGGTGCTGGTGATCCCCAGCCCACTGCAGGCTGTGTGGATCCACATGCTTGCCTGTCCCTTGGTATAGAACAAGTCGCATGCCTCCTTCAGGCGCATTGCCTTTGCCAGGTCCGCCTCGCTGTAGGTTGGGGTGGATATGACCAGGTAGGGGCTCTCCTCCATATGCTTGATGCCCAATTGCCCGGCTTGGGCTGCAACCACTGTCCCTGGCAAGAGAGCCAGGGGGAAGATGTCTATGTTGCTGGGCCGCAGCGATATCGCGTAGTCCAGGCTCTGGCGGAACAGGTCGTAGGAGTCGTTGGGAAGCCCAATGATCAAATCCAGGCCGTAGGCAATGCCCCGCTCGTCCAGGAGCTTGACCTTCTGTGCAAATACTTCTGGGTCGAATCTCCTGTTGATCGCCTCCAACACCTGTGGGTGCCTGCTCTGCAGGCCAATCTGCAGGGAGCAGTATAGTTGGGCAAACAAGTCGGCGGTCTGTGCATCCAGGAGCTCTGCCCGCAGTTCAAAGGTGAAGTGCATCTGCTGGGGTGCATGCTTGACCAAGAAGGTGAGGATCTTGACGGTGCGCTGTTTGTCCATGTTGAACGTCGGGTCCAGGACAAAGACGTTGCAGACGTCGTGGTCTACCAGCCACTTCAGTTCTTTCTCTATCCGCTCGAATGGGAACTGGCGTACCGAGCGTTCTCCCTTGGACTCGAAGCAGAATGCACAGTGGAATGGGCATCCCCGTGTCATCTCCCACAGCACCCCGTCGCAGGGGATCTCCGAGAGGTCTACCGCTCCGCTGAGGAATGGGGAGGGGAGGGTGCCGAGGTCCTGTGGAAATGATGCGCTTGTGTCTGGGTGTTCGGGTGTCTGGACACCCGGTCCCTCTATTGGTTCGTTGGCGAGTATCTGGTGGAGGCTGCGCACCACGCTCTGCTCTCCCTCTCCCAATACCAGGAAATTGAATGGACCGTTGGCCATGGAGTGGGAGTTCGCAGTCACCTCCGTTCCCCCTGCAAAGAGGATGGTCTTGGGTGACAGGTTGTGCAGTGTCTTGGCAAAAGTATCCATCCACTGGCGGTTCCATAGGTATACCGAGAGTCCCACGACATCGCTCTCGCGGGTGGCGCAATCGGCTGCGGCGGCAGCAGGATCATCGTGGAGGGTATATGCAAAGAGTTCGCAGTTGCCCGTCTCACTGAGGAGCGGGTCGTTGTTGATGGCGGCCTTGATGCAGAGCGCCCCCATGGGGAAGGAGAGTGTCGACTCTTCTATTGCGCATGCTATGAGTTCTATATTCATGACCTCATAGTAGCCGTACGGGCAATACTCGACAAGTGGATTGCCCACTGTTCACTTTATTGCTACCTTTGCCGATAGAGCCATACATCTCAATACTCTTGTATGGTAGGAGTAGCTTATGAAACGAACACGTCTGCTTTGGACGTTCTGCATCTGCGCCGCAATAGCGGTATTGAGCGGGTGCGATCCCTTGGGGCCGGTGAGCCAGAAGGTTCCCGACACCACTATTTCAACACCCGTAGTGACGCTCTCGCGTTATGGTGCCACCGCCGCAACCATCGAATGGCAGGCGGTGTTGGGTGCCACCAGTTACCAGGTGGAGGTATATGCCGGGTCCACTGCCACGGGGACACCGGTCAAGACCATCACCCGCACGGTGCAGAACCTCATTGATGCGGGTTCATACTCCAACGGCTATTTCACCTATGCGGTAAAGGAGTTGGAGGGGCTGACTAAGTATGCGCTGGCTGTCGTTGCAAAATCCAGCAGCGCAACGTCGGTGGCATCTGCTGCAGTGACGTTCACGACCAAGGATCCGTATGAGGTTCCTCCCGAGATTGCTCCCAATGCATTCATCTCCAGTTTCACCGATACTACGGCTACCGTTGAGGTGACGCCTGTGTCTGGGATCACCACGTATGTGTTGTATTGTGCACCGATTCCCACAGCGGGGGGAGTGGATACCTCTTCTTCCTACAAGGTGCTGACGAATATCACAGCTAATACTTCCTATACGTTCACCAACCTGAATGCTGGCACCAACTACTTCATCAATGTCTTTGTAGCCATTGGGGGAGAGACGGACGCCTTGGTTCCCGTGACATGCACCAGGCTCGAGCTGATCCGTGATACCAGTGGAATCGCAACGACTTTGACTGGGGTTCCCACTGTTGTGGTTTCCGCCTTTACCACCAGCACTGTGTCGTTGGAGGTGACCACCAATGGCTCTTCCATCGGTGGTGCCTACCATTGCGTGCTCCTGCGCAAGGACAGTCCCAATGGAGCCTATCAGGCAGTGGGGTCCAAGGCAATGGCTGCAAGTACTTCCAGTACCGTGACGCTTGTAGACAACCTGGGATTGTCCAGTGGCAAGACCTACTACTACAGTGCCTGCAATATACTGGATACTGGCACCGAACGTTCTGTCCTTGCTCCATTGGTGCAGGCCCAGACGGCGATTGCATTTGCCTGTACCGCAACTCCCAATAGCCTGACGTTCAGCTGGGAAGATGGGTATGTAGATGCCAGCTATGACATGAAGCTGTCCAGCGCCTCGTTGTCTTCCGATGACCTGGTGGTGGAGGGGACGCGCAAGTCGATCACTATCGGAGGCAATGAGAATCCGTTGGTGGCAGATACGGACTATACCTTCGACATGACTGTAACAATGCCCGATGGGATTCAGTACTTAGGCAGCTTTGCTTGCAAGACCGCTTCTTGGGCTGGTACCTACCGCTGGGACAATCCGGATGTAACGAGCGGCAAGCGTTCCAATTTTGCGGTCAAGGTGTCAAAGAATGCCGACTATGGTCCTTCCAAGTCGGTCTATCCGTACTATGCGTTTGTTGCAGCCAGTGACAGCGACTATGTCAGCAACTACAGGATCATGCCGTTGATTGACCCCTATTCTGATACGACCGCACCCACGGGCTACATCCCCTATAGTTCGGATACCCAGTCCTATGAGAAGGCGTACCGCTGGAATGAGCAGAAGTGGAACACGACCAGCATGACTCCCAGCAAGTGGAAGGTGGGCACTGCACCGACTGCAGATGCAATGCTGCAGAACTCCTATGTGGTGGTGATGAACACCATTGCCATGGGGATGACGCTGGAGACCACCACCAGCTTCACGTACAAGATGATAGATGGACAGCAGTACCTGCTGTTCTCAAACAAAGGAACGGGTACCAAGGCGGGATTCGTCAATCTTGGGCTGTACAAGAATCCTTCCCCCAATACTGCATTGGGAGAGGATAGCTATACATATGCCCTGAAGCTCGTGCAGGAGGGTGTATGATGAAGAAGCTACTGACAACGTTCGTCCTGGTATTGGTGTTGCCCGCCATGATGCTGAGTGCGGCTTGGGTGCCGACCTATTCTATTTCCCTTGCCCCATCCACCAGCCTGCTGCAGGGCAATTCCCTGGTTGCGGGGGCTTCTGGCTATACCTCCTTCTATGCCAACCCAGCTGGGCTGACTGTCAAGGATGAGACGGTCCATTACTCGCTGGATACGTGGTTCAACTCCGATATCCAGACGCTGTCGTTCCTGGCCAACCCAGGGGCACAGGTACGGCGCCTTGCCTCCAAGCTCTCCTCCACGGTGGGCTCGATGAGCACTGCAAGCTCCATTGCCTTCTGGTCGTCGTCCCCTGAGCTGATCTCCCAGCTGTACACCCTGGATGCCAACTTCCCCGTGGCATCGGGTGCAACGATCGATAACTACGCCGTGAATCAGATCAAGCAGTATTTCGCAGGCAAGTTCCTTGCCTCGGACTACGGCAATGCACGGTGGGGGCAGGCTATCTTGGCGTTCATGAACCAGTCTGACTTCTTTGGGTCGGTGGTGGACAATCCCCGCTCATGGTTGGGCGGTGGCTTGGATGTTGGGATGGCAATGGGGACCAGCCGGGTCAACGATGGCTTTGGCTGGGCTGTGAGCTTTGCCGTGAACTTCTCCTCGGGAAGTTCGTTGCTCAGTTCCTACGGTGGGGCGCTGGATGTCTCCCTGGCGTTCCCCGTAGGGTATGCATGGCAGACCAGCGAGGTGTTCTCCTTCGGGTTTGCCATCAGGCCGGAGGTGATGGTCCGTACAGCGATCTCCAATGCCAACTTCCTCAATGCCCGGTTTGAGAATGACTTTGTCACCCTCTTCAGCTCCGACATGGAGTTCGGCGCCGGCTTTGCCTTGGACTTCGGCATGAACTTCAAGATCAACGACCAGTTCACCATGGGTGTCGCGCTGCGCAACATCCCCACGCTGCAGCATTATGTGTATACCCCGCTGACGGAGCTGGCTGGGATTGCCAATGGGACATTCCCAACCTTCTACAATGATTCGAATGTCTATTTTACCCCTCCGGACATTGCATTGGGTTGCCAGTATTCGTTCAATGGGTGGGGTGGGCATGACTACGTGCTCAACGTGGAGGCCAGTGATGTGGTCAGCCAGTTCATCTGGAACAACTACTACCCCCAGCGGCCGTTCTATGTGGACAATATCCTCAAGGTAGAATTGGATATTGTCTTCAGTGACTCGGTGCGGATGCTCTTTGGCTACAAGGACCAGTTTGCTTCGGTTGGCGTGACTGGTATCACCGATGCAGGGACGTATAGCTTCAGTGTCGCCACCCGGGTATTCCGGTTCGAAGCTGGTGGCTCGCTTTCGTTCAACTTCCGGATGGCTTTTTGATGTTTGACACCTCACAGGTATTTGTAAAATATTGAACAAATCCCTGTGAGGTTGTATATTCAA
>CAYXIH010000053.1:0-7364 GCA_964465155.1 uncultured Sphaerochaeta sp. | reverse complement strand
ACCTCACAGGTATTTGTAAAATATTGAACAAATCCCTGTGAGGTTGTATATTCAATGAGCCTGAACTGAGGAGGGCTGAGCATTGGATGCATTAGGACGTCATTTGAATAGGGTACCGGCAACATTCCGCCATGCTGTGTGGTTGGTGAGCGTGCCGATTTGTCGTACCCTCCCGGCGATCGTCCTGCTGTGGATGTGTGCCGCAGCCTTGTATGCAGCCTCGGTGGAGATGCGGCTCTCGGGAACCCCCCAGCCCAATTCCATCACAGTGGAGTTTCCCCCCGTTGAGGGAACCTGGTGGTACGATTTCTATCAGGGACCCGCTGGCAAGGAGACCTTTGTCCAGCGCCTGGAAGCCTCCAAGATGCAAGCTCTCACCAACGGCGACCTGACCTGGACGCTGGGTGGCAATGAGTCCCCCATCTATTCCATGACCGCGTATCGGATAGTCGCCGCTGCGCGCACCGCGGACGGGAATACCCTCGCCTCCGGCGCCCTGACGGCAACCAGTGGAACCTGGAGTGGTGTCTACAAGTGGACGAACCCCACCGACAAGGACAATGACGGCAAGGTGCGCGAGATTGTATTGACCGTGAAGCCCGGACCTGCCGTGGCAGGGATTCCCATGTACTATGAGATCTACACCGACTTTGCGTCGGTGGGAGATCCCGTGCTGCGCAAGGTGTTCCCCATGTTTCCGCTGGATGTCACTTCCTATGATTGGGTCAGCTACAAGGACTCAAGCGATGTCGCCACGGCCTACCGGCTCAATGCAGAGAAGTTCAACAAGACTACCATGAAGCCCAAGTCCTGGAAGCTGCAGTCGATCACAGTGGCACCGGATGAGTACACCACCAAGATCATCTCCAAGGCGCTGGGATTCGAGGTTACCACCACTTCCACCTATTCGTTTGAGATCGACGCACAGGGGAAACGGGTGATTAAGTTCCTCAACATCGGCAGTGGCATGGCCGCTATCGGGTTGTTCCCCAACCCCGAGGATCCCGACAAGCCATATACCCTGGTTGAAGTCTGAAAAGAGGGCGTCTCTGCCCTTCCGTTGACAAAATGAAATGCTGTCCGTATAACTTGTAGACCTAGGCTGCTGAATAAACAGCGCCAAAGATGGAGAGACCGCATGGAATCAGATGCTTCAGCTCAGATATTGATCATCGTCGAATCACCTACCAAGGCAAAGACGATCAAAAAGTTCCTTCCCGCCAATTGTACCGTCATCGCATGCAACGGGCACATCCGTGACCTTCCTGCAGGAGACTTGTCCATTGACGTGGCGGATGGGTACAAGCCCAAGTATGTCATTGCCACCGGCAAGGAGAAGCTGATCAAGACCATCAAGGCTGAGCTCAAGAAGGCAACCTACCTGATGCTGGCAACTGATGAAGACCGTGAGGGGGAGAGTATTTCCTGGCATTTGCTGGAGGTCCTCCATCCGACGGTCCCCTACAGCAGGATGGTGTTCCATGAGATCACCCGCAAGGCAATCCTCTCGGCCATGGACCATGGCAGGGAGCTGGACATGGACCTGGTCCGTGCCCAGGAGGCACGGCGTATCCTCGACCGGCTCTATGGGTACACCCTGTCACCGCTGTTGTGGAAGAAGCTCTCCAACAAGAATCTCTCCGCCGGAAGGGTACAGTCCCCTGGGCTGCGGATGATCGTGGACCGGGAACGCCAGAGGATTGTGTTCCAGAAGAGCACCTACTGGGATGCAAAGGCAAAGCTGAGTCCCCAGGATACGATCGCCCATTCGTGGTTCGAGGCGAAGCTGGAGAGCGTGGGTGACAAGCGTGTCGCCGGAAGCAAGGACTTCGATGCCACCACGGGCATTGCAAAGCAGTCCAAGAACCTCCTGCTGCTGGACGAACGTCAGGCAGGGGACCTGGTGCACAAGCTTGAGGGTGCATCATGGGTCGTGGAGGATGTGAAGGAGAAGCCGGTCACCAGCCGGCCGTCACCGCCGTTCATCACCAGCACGTTGCAGCAGGAAGGCAACCGCAAGCTGCGCCTCAGTGCCAAGGATACGATGAAGACGGCACAGAAGCTCTACGAGAATGGGTTCATCACCTACATGCGTACCGACTCACCTACGCTCAGCCAGGAGGGCATCCATGCTGCGCGCAGGAGCGTCGAGCAACTGTATGGACAGGAGTACCTCTCCCCACAGAGCAGGCAGTTCACTGCAAAGTCTGCCTCCGCGCAGGAAGCGCATGAGGCGATCCGCCCCGCGGGAGAGGAGTTTGTCCATCCCGACAAGACGGGGCTGCACGGCAAGGAGCTTGCCCTGTACGAGATGATCTGGAAGCGGACGCTGGCATGCCAGATGGCAGACGCCAAGAAGAGCTCCACGTCGGTGAAGATCCTTGCGACCACAGCCGATTCCACGCAGGCACGTTTTGGTGCCACGGGCAGCACGATCGTGTTCCCGGGGTTCATCCGTGTCTATGTAGAGGGTGTCGATGATCCCGAGGCTGCGTTGGATGACAAGGAGCTGCTGCTTCCCCACCTGGAGGTAGGCCAGTCCCTGGCGTTGGATGGTGTCATGCCGGTGATGCATGAGACGAAACCCCCCGCCCGCTTTACCGAGGCAACGTTGGTGCAGGAGCTGGAGAAGCAGGGGATCGGGCGTCCGTCCACCTATGCAACGATCATCGACAAGTTGTTCGAGCGGTCGTATGTGGTCAAGGACGGGACTGCCATGATTCCGACGTTCACCGGCTTTGGGGTAGTCCAGCTGCTGGAGAACAACTTCAGCGACATGGTCGACTTTGGGTTTACGTCGAACATGGAGAATGGCCTGGACAAGATTGCAGATGGCAATACCGATGAACTGCAGTTCCTCAAGGGCTTCTATGAAGGTGAGGATGGTCTGCAGAGCCAGGTGAAGGAGCGGTCGGCGAGCATCAAGCCTGTTGAGGCAAAGAAGGTGGTGCTCCCCCAGATTTCCAGTGAACACACGATCATGGTTGGTCCCTATGGGCCATATGTGCTGGGTGGCAAGCAGGACGGTAAGGATGTGATCATCTCCATCCCCGATACTTGGTTCCCCGGCACCGTCACCGACGCCGACATCGCGGCATTGGTGGAGAAGGGCAAGGAAGGTCCGCAGGGACCGGTGTCGGTTGGTACCGACTTGGCTAGTGGGCTTCCTGTCTATTTGATGAGCGGTCGCTTCGGCGACTATTGGCAGCTGGGTGAGAAGAGTGATGCGAACCCCAAGCCCAAGCGTGCGAGCGTTCCCAAGGGGAAGGTGGGGTCGGAAGTCCCCCTCTCTGAGATCTTGCCCTATTTCCAGCTTCCCCGTGTCATCGGGACCAATCCCGAGAACGGGCAGGAAGTGGTTGCCAACAGAGGAAAGTTCGGACCCTACGTCGGATGCGACGGCAATTTCCGGTCCCTCTCCTCGGAAGACCAGATTTTCTCGATCACCCTCGAAGCGGCGCTCGCCCTCCTCGCCGCTCCCAAGCCGGGAAGGGGGAAGGGGCGTTCCGCCGCTTCCGCCAAGGCGATGATCGAGCTCGGACAGTATGAAGGCCAGGACGTGGGTGTCTTCGATGGCCGCTACGGGTACTACCTCAAGCATGGCAAGGACAACATTGCCCTGCCCGTGGCAATGAAGAAGTCCGAGGAATCGGTCAGGACACTGACCTTGGAGCAGGCAATAGAACTGATCAAGAACAAGAAGTGATCTTCCATGCCTGAATGACCTGTTGGGCTATGTGGACTGTGCGTCCGCATGGCCGGGTACCATGCTTGCTTGACCCATGGCCTGCCACCTTGTATGTTGTTGGTAGGCAATGGGAAAGGTGCATCCTGTACCCATGAAGGAGATTCCGTACATGAGAACCCGTCAGACCGGCAGGAAGCCGGCTGCACAATATACCAGCCGAAGGCGCATGCCCAAGGCACCGACAGGGCCCCTTGTCGTCTATGACGATGTCGTGGGGACTTTGTCCGGAGAATTCAATATCCCCAAGGCAAAGGTAGAGGAGTACATCCGCGGCTGCGGACTGAACCTCGACCAAGACCCGACGGGAACACAGATGTCGCTGTACCGAGAGATCCTCTCATGCCGGCTGTGCCGGTATGAGCAGTATGCCGCCATCGGGGAGGAAGCAGAGCTGCTCCTTGATGAACAGCTGCGTGGATTCGACGAGGTGTTCGTCGATACTGCACCTATCATCCAGGAGGACTGGTTCCTCCGCTTCCTTGCCAATGCCGTCCCGGTGCTCAAGCGCCGCAAGAAGAAGCTCCTGATCTTGGAGAAGACCATGGAGGAGCTGCACGGGCTGAAGGACAATCCCGAGAAGGACCGTGATGTGCGCATCCGCGCCACCATCCGTCCCGAACTGATCCGCGCCCTTGCACGCAAGGGGCTGGTCCGGATTCCCGATACAGGCTCTGTTGGTATCGCGGACGACCACCTGGTGAATGTCTTTACTGCCCAAGGGCAGACCAAGTCGATGCTCCTGATCACCCAGGACCGTGGGCTCAGCGAACGTATCGTCAGTGTCGCTGCCACCAATGACCCGATTGTAGCAGAGAAAGCTCCACAGGCTCCTGTGAAGCAGGGCTTCTTCGCACGGCTGTTGCACAGGAAGCCCCAAGAGGAACCTGTGGCGGCCCAGCGGCGCATGATGGTGTGCAAGTTCGATGAGACTGGTGCCCTCAAGCGGTTGTATGTGTGTCCCGATTGCGGGATGAGTTACTACGACCGTCCGATATTGGAGAGCAATGGCCTGATCCTCTGCAGCCAGTGCGTGGACAAGCGTCAGAAAGCCGAGGTGGAGGCCCAGCGCAAGGCTGAGGCGCTGCAGGCACGACAGGAGCGCCAGGCTGCCTTGGAGCAGAAGCGCAAGGAGCAGGAGGCGTTGGTCGTCCCTGCCAAGACTGTCGCGGATGTGATCAAGGACAAGCGCCACAAGAACAATGTGATCTTGGCGTTGGTCGTGGTTTCAGTTGTGGTCCTTGGGATCCTCCTGTTCTTCCTCTTCCGCTAGGATTGCATGATGGACAAGCACTTCTCCGATTTTGGAACCAAGCTCAATACCCGCTCAGGGATCCTCCAGCTGATGGATGACCTGGGCAAGCCCCTTCCCCAGGGGATAGAGCCACTGCCGCTGGGCGGTGGCAATCCAGCCCGGATTGCCGCCGTAGAGCAGGCATACCGGCAGCAGATGGAAGCCCTCCTTGCAGACGGGGATGCCTTTGAGGTGGCCATTGCCCGCTATGATGCCCCCCAAGGGCGCATGGTGTTCGTGCAGGCAGTTGCCAAGTTCCTGTCGGATACCTATGGATGGCCGGTGACCGCGGCGAATGTCGCGATCACCAATGGTTCACAGAGTGCCATGTTCTCGCTGTTCAATCTCTTTGGAGGGACCCGTGACGGGCAGCTGCATACCATCTTGTTCCCCTTGATGCCAGAGTATGTCGGGTATGCCGACCAAGGTGTCGAGAAGGGCATGTGCGTGGGCATCCCCTCGATCTGCACCAACTTGAGTGAGCATGAGTTCAAGTATTCCATTGATTTCCCTGCAGTGACGGCGTATCTGGATAGCCATCCGGAGGTAGCCGCCATGTGTGTCTCCCGACCTACCAATCCTTCTGGGAATGTCATTACCGACACCGAGCTGGCTCATCTGGTATCGCTTGCCCATGGGCATGGGATACCGTTGTTGCTGGACAATGCATACGGACTTCCGTTTCCTGATATCGTATTCACCGATGATGCCACACCCTTTTGGAATGAGGATGTGGTGTTGTCCATGAGCTTGTCGAAGATTGGGCTGCCAGCGTTGCGCACTGGTATTGTGGTTGCACGGGAGGAGATAGTCACCGCCTTGTCAAATATCAATGCCATTGCTGCATTGACCCCAGGTTCCATGGGGCAGGTCCTTGCAGGAAACCTGATCGCAAGCGGTGAGATGGTCAGACTTGCCACGCAGGAGGTGATGCCGTTCTACAGGCAACGCGCCCAGCAGGTACGCCAATGGATCGACTTGGAGTTCACGGGAACCAACTACATGTACCATCGCATTGAAGGTGCTATCTTCTGCTGGCTATACCTTCCTGACTTGGACATGAGTACTTGTGAATTCTACAAGATACTCAAGGATCGTGGTGTGGTCACCGTGCCTGGTGAGTATTCCTTCTTTGGGTATCCCGGCCAAGCTGAGGGGAGTCCGTATCCTCATCCGCACCAAAGTTCATGCCTGCGCCTGAACTATAGTGCTCCCCAAGACATCGTCAGGCGTGGCATTGCCATCATCGCAGAGGAATACCGCAGGCACCAGAGGATCCACGGGTAGAGCCTGGGATCTGAATCCGGTCATTGCATCCGACACTATGCATGAGGTTGCAATGATATGTGGTTCACCTGACCTCAGTGGTCAGTCCTTTTGTAATGGGACCATCTGAAATCGTATGGCATGTTCTCTTGGCCGATACTCTATGAGTTTTCCTTGGCATCGAAGAGTCTCCTCAGCATTGCAATGTCAATGATTGGCAAAGCTCCAAATTTGCCAGCTTGATATAACTTTTTGCGAGAGGTTTCATTTCTGATACCTGTGTAATCACTAATTGCATGGTATTCGCTGTTTCCTTTGTCGGTCTTTGTGCAAAACCATACTTCATCGTCCCTGAGCAATTCCGATTCAAGCAAATCTTGGTTGTGTGTGGTGAAAATGAGTTGTGATTCAGAAGAAGACTCGAGGAACAACTGTAATAGAAACTCCAATACTTCTTGATGGATTGAGGACTCTATTTCATCAATAAGCGCAAGCAATGGCTTTCGCGTCATGTCAAAAAAGGGGATAGCTAGCTCCATGAGTTTCTGTGTGCCAGCTGATTCCATGGTAAAAGGTAGGTTGTACTTCTGGTCATATGTAT
This sequence comes from uncultured Sphaerochaeta sp., assembly GCA_964465155.1. Lineage (GTDB taxonomy): Bacteria > Spirochaetota > Spirochaetia > Sphaerochaetales > Sphaerochaetaceae > Spiro-02. The sequence continues at coordinate 458 of CAYXIH010000053.1, read as the reverse complement.
GTGTGAGTTGTATATCAATGTATGATAATTTTTTTTCAGGCATGTCTTTGAGCTCTGGAAATTTGGAGGAAAGGTATTGTATTTCTTTTTCAGAGAAATCATGTTCTTCTGTATGGATGCTGGTGATTTTGCCAAAATCCGCAGAACTGAGCAAACTTACCATTTTATTCTTAAACTCCGGATGAGAATGCAAACGTAGTCCAAGAGCAACATTCAGCCTTTTCCTGGAGCAATCAATCATCCCTCCAAAGCGTGAGGCGAAGTGTTTGTAGATATGGAGGAAAATGGGATGCTTTGCTTGTGCGCCTGCAGAAATCAACGAACAATTATCACGTGTAAGTTCCTTGATTGTCTTTTTTGCACCTGTAAGGAAAGTCCCCCATTTTATATTATCCGAGGATGTACGCTCGAATACGAGTCGTTTTTTTCCTTTTGGGGCCATATATAGTGATTCATAT